>NZ_SDIF01000208.1 GCF_004122735.1 Streptomyces sioyaensis
CCCCGCGGGTCCCCACCCCTGAGCGACACCACGCCCCTGCCCCTACCACCGGCCCCCGGTCCTCACCCGTGGATCCGCACGATCCGTCGTACGCCCCCGGGGCGGCCGCCTGCCGCGGCCCCGCCCGCCGACAGCGCGACGACGGCCCGCGGTCGAGCCGTCCGGCCTGGCCGGCGGCCGGCTCGACCGGGCGGTGCGAGCCGAGCGGG
The DNA here is from genome assembly GCF_004122735.1 of Streptomyces sioyaensis. Classification (GTDB taxonomy): domain Bacteria; phylum Actinomycetota; class Actinomycetes; order Streptomycetales; family Streptomycetaceae; genus Streptomyces; species Streptomyces sioyaensis. The sequence continues at coordinate 210 of NZ_SDIF01000208.1, forward strand.
CGGTGCGAGCCGAGCGGGCGGTGCGGGCCGAGCGGCCCGTCGGACCCGGCCGCCGGGCCCGCGGACACCGCCCGGCGGCCGTCCCCGCCTCATCTGCGCCGCGGACGCGCCCTGCGCAGCAGCAGCACGCCGCCCAGCAGCAGCCCACCGCCCGTACCTGCCAGCGCACTCAGCGCAGCGGGCCCGGTGGCGGCCAGCAGCGCGGATCCCGCCGACGTCCCGGCCCGCGCCGCCTCATCCACGCGTGCGTCCGGTGCGGGGCGCGGGGCGGGCCTGGGGGCATGCGCCACCGGCGCCGGCACCGGAGCAGGGCGCTCGGCGCGTTCCGGACCCGGGCGCCGCACCGGCTCGGCGTGCTTCGCCGGCCCCGCGGTCCTCCAGTGCACCCCCGGGGCGCCCTCCGCCTCCGGAGGCCGCTGCCCCGGAGGCGGTTGCTGAAGGGCCGGCGGCGCACCGTTCCCGCACCCGTTGCCGAATGCCGGGTTGAGCGCCGCGCCCGCGTCCACCGTATTGCCACACGCATTGACCGGCGTGTCCACGGTCACCTGGACGCTGTTCCCGGACAGCACCCCGGGAGAGTTCGTCGTGCCTCCCCCGGCGCCGGCATCCGCGGACGCCGCGCCGCAATTCGCACCGAGCACACCCGACGCCGCCACCACGAACACGCACGCCTTCAGGCTCTGTCGCATCTCTCGTCCTTCCTCCGCAGTCATGGCCTACGGACCGCCGCCCGCCGCTCACACGACCGGGCGGTCGGCAGCGCATGCGCGGCGCCGACCGCCCGAGACACCAGCGGTGATGCGGCTGGGCCGTTGGCCGTCAGCCGTTGCCGACACCGTTCCCGGAGAGGATCGGAATGTCGTCGGCGATGTGCGACAGCGGGTCGTCGCCCTTGACCTGCGACGAGTTCTCGGTGCACTGCTGGTTCTGCGAGCTGGACAGCACGTTGACGTCCTGCGCCGCAATCGGCGCCACGCCGGCGAGGATTTGGAGATCCAGCTTGCCCAGACCGAGGCAGGGCTTGTTCAGCGAGCCCTGGATGAGCCCGAGCTGCGGGCTCAGGGAGCCGCGCGTGGTCGAGTTGCCGAAGACCGACGACCCCCCGTTTCCGTTGACCGTCCTGGTGCCGTGTTGGTCACCGATCGCCATGGCCTGCGGAGCGGCCATGGCGGAAGTGCCGACCAACGACGCCGCCACTGCCGCGCCCGCGATCATCTTGTTCATCACGAAAACCCTTCAGGAGAAGAAACTCCCGACACGGGAGCCCTGTTTGAACAACCCGCCATACCGGCTGGAGTTCTGCATCATCACCCGAATAGCTGGCACGAACTTCCCGCAGCGACATCACCGTCGCCGCGGCGGCCGACAACGCCCCAATTCGCATACCGACAGTGCGACTTGTCGGCCCGGAACGTCAATTCGCATTGCATGCCACAGGGCCTGCGATACCGATGAACGGATTCGCAGGCCCTGCTTGGTTACGGACGGCAGCCAATGCCCCGGCAGCCCCATCAATCCTGCAAGGGCATTGGCAGCTTCCCTCCACACGCCATTCCTAACGATCCGGCTCACCGGAATTCAGTCACGAGCGAATAACACTTCCGCTCCGGAGCCGGACAGCGGAAACCCGGGCCGCCCGGAAGAAGGAGGACCGGGCGGCCCGGGTCGTACGCGTCCGGTCAGTGGTTGTGCGCGCCGTTGCCGGAGAGGATCGGGATGTTGTCCAGAATGTGCGACAGCGGGTCGTCGCCCTTTGCCTGGGTCGAGTTCTCGGTGCACTGCTGGTTCTGCGCGCTGGACAGCACGTTGATGTCCTGCAGCGCGATCGGGGCCGCCCCGGCGAGAGCCTGGACCGGCACCTTGCCCACAGCGATGCAGGGCTTGTTCAGCGAGCCCTGGATCAGGCCGATCTGCGGGCTCATGTAACCGTATGTGGTCGAGTTCCCGTAGAACTGCGTAGCGCCGTTGCCGTTGACGGTGGACGTTCCGTGCTGGTTACCGATCGCCATCGCCTCGGGGGCGGCAGCGGCGGCCACGCCGACAATGGACGCAGCCGCGGCCGCGGTCGCCAGAGCCTTCTTGATCATTTTGGTCCTTCGTGTTTCGGGATGCCCTTGGGCCGGGCAATCTGCCCAACTCACAAGGATGTTTTTGGTTGTTGCCATTCACTCAAACAGCCGCGCCCTGAGCCGTTTCGGCCGCTCGGCTTCACGACCGGGCACCGGCGCTCGGAAGGAGAAACGGCCGAGGCGTGGTGCGGCTCCGGGCACCTGAATCCGCAGCCACGTACCGCGAAATCTCGATATCCGCATCGAACTCACCTGGCGCGGCTACGGGCTGGGAAGTCCACACCCGTCGCCGTTCCACGGCCGGGCAGCTCCGAAATCCGCCCTCCGGCGGTCAACGCCACCCGCCCCGGAATCACTTGAGCGATTACTTGAGCGGCAGCCCACCGAGCAGCGGAGTCTTCTTGGCCGTCCCGGCAACGCCACGGAGCAGCTTCTTCGCGTTGGTCGACCTGACCTTGCCCTCCGCAGCCTTGACCGTATTGATCAGCGGAGTGAGCTGGTGGCCGTCCAGCTGCTTGTTGCTCAGGGCGTCGGTCAGCCCGCCATTGAGGCTCATGGTCGGAGCGCCGGGCTGGGCGGCGAAAGCGGGCGCGGCGACCCCCAGTGCCATGACGGAACCGGCGACAACCGCAGCAGACTTTGCGTACTTCACTTCAACTGTCCCTTCTCGGGCGGTGCTTGGCGGTCCCGCGACATCAGCGCCAGGTGAGCAATCACTTCGCTGCCCGGGTCACCGCTTTCAGCGTGATTAACGAGTGCCTTCGTCCGGGGAAACCCTGAAGTTCCGCCCTTCTCGGCTCATCCGCCCGAAAATTGGAGGGTTATGCGGGTGCCCACTGGAAATGAAGGGCAACCGGCCCCGGTGCACAGGGGACCGCGCACCGGGGCCGGGTCACATCGACACGGCTCGAATTTCTTCGAGTCAGTGGTTCAGGCAGGTGTTGCCGAACGCCGGGTTCAGCAGAGCAACGATGTTGATGGTGTTGCCGCACAGGTTGATCGGAACGTGGATCGGAACCTGGATGGCGTTGCCGGAGAGGACTCCGGGGGAGTTCTTGGCGCCCCCTGCGGCACCGGCGTCGGCGAACGCCGGCGCTGCCGAGCCCACCGCCATGAGCGTGCCGGCGGTGATTGCTGCGACCTTTGCGTACTTCACTTTCTGCCCTTCCTTGCAGCGGGTCCGTAGCGCACACGACCGTCGTGTCGCTCGGGCGCTGTGCCCGTAACGCCGCTGCCGATATTGGTAACGATTTGCCCTCGTGGACGAAACTCTTGCCCGGAGGTTTTCGGAGGAATCGCCCGAAGGGTGCACGACCGTTTCGAGAGATTGCCACCGCGCATACGACGCGGAAAAAACACCGGAGTTCGAACAGGCGAGGTATCCGCCGAATACGAATTCCTACCGAAAGGGGGATCGAGAAATTCCGTCCCTACGGTTCGTAACGGGGTACCGCAGGCCCCGGGCCGCTCTGGAGAGGAGAGCCGGCGGTCCGGGCCTGCAGCCGATGGCCGGCTCAGTGGTTGCCGACGCCGTTGCCCGACAGGATCGGGATGTCGCTGAGGATGTGCGACAGCGGGTCGTCGCCCTTTGCCTGAGTCGAGTTCTCGGTGCACTGCTGGTTCTGCGAGCTGGACAGCACGTTGATGTCCTGCAGCGCGATCGGGACGGCCCCGGCGAAGACCTGGGCGTCGACCTTGCCCAGCGCGAGGCAGGGCTTGTTCAGCGAGCCCTGGATGAGCTCCAGCTGCGGGCTCATCCGGCCCACGGTGGTCGAGTTGCCGAACGCGCTCTTGACGCCGTTCCCGTTGACCGTGGACGTGCCGTTTTGGTTCCCGATCGCCATCGCCTGCGGGGCGGCCGTCGCCGAGATTCCGACGACGGACGCGGCTACAGCCGTCGTGGCCAGGACCTTCTTGATCACGATTTACCCTTCTCGAAGCGGAGTGCCCGTATCCGGAGCGCCCTGGTCAACTCGCTTCTGAGGGAGCGGTTTCGCCGTTTCACCCGAATGCCACGAAACCAATAGACACATATCATTGACGCTGGGCCGCGTTGCGTGATCGGGGCCTTTTGGGCATACGAAAGGCCGGTACGGAATGCGTACCGGCCTTTGCCGCCGAGAGGCCCCGCCCGGGCGCAGGCCGGGCCTCAAGCACCGTACGGTGGTCAGAGGTTGACGCAGGTGTTGCCGAAAGCCGGGTTCAGCAGCGCGCCGGCGTTGACGGTGTTGCCGCAGACGTTGATCGGCAGGTCGATCGGGACCTGAATGAGGTTGCCGGAGACAATGCCGGGCGAGTTCTGGGCAACGCCCGCGGCGCCGGCGCCGTAGGCGCTGGCCACACCGGCCCCGCCCACGACGGCAATGCCCGCGGCGGCGGACAGGACAGCGGCCTTGGAGACAAACTTCACGGTGAACCTCTTCACTGAGCAGCAAGCAGATATCTGTGATGCGCCGCATTGAGCGACAAGCTGCTCAACGCACCAACAAGGGGAAAGTAGCGCTTCATTCGGGTGAATGCGTGATGCGATGGCCGAAGAAATTCAGCGCCACAATATTCCTCATCCTTGCGGATCCCGCACCAATCTCCCGGTGCCACATGGTGGTTGTCGGTGGCGAGGTGTCCCATGGCGTCGTGAAGTGGCTGCTGAGCAGGCGCCGCCTGGCGGAGGGGTGTCCCCGGCGTCCGCGCCGGCGGGGGCTCCGGCACGTGTCGTCCGTGCTGGTCAGGGCCCGTTGTCAGACCCTGGTGCAAGACTCGGGGTCATGAGATGGGCGGTGGCGGAGACGGGCGACGGGGGTGCTCGTCTCTGCCCGCTCGCCCCGGACGGACGGGCCGCGGGGCCGGTGCTGCGGGAGCCCTCGCTCGCCGCGGCCGTGCGCAGCCGTCCCGAGGTCGAGCGGTGGGTGTGGCGGTCCACGGCGGAGATCTACCGGCCGCTGCTGGCGGCGGGGGTGCGGGTCGAGCGCTGCTATGACGTGGAGGCCGCGGAGGCGCTGCTGATCGGCCATGAGGAGGGGCAGTACGGCCAGCCGCGTTCGCTGGCCGCTGCCTGGGCGCGGCTGCACGGCCTGCCCGTTCCGCAGGACGGGCCCGCCCGTACGGCGCAGACCCAGCCGTCCCTGTTCGAGCCGGGCCCGGTGCCGCTGCCGCCCGGCACGGACGAGCTCGCCGCGCTGCTGGAGGTCTATGCCGGCCAGGTGGCGCGTACGGAGAAGGCGGAACATCCGGAGCGGATGCGGCTGCTGCTCGCCGCCGAGTCCGCGGGCATGCTGGTCGCCTCGGAAATGGGGCGGGCCGGGGTGCCCTGGCGGGCGGACGTCCACCGCGAACTCCTCGACCGGCTGCTGGGCGCGCGCTATCCGGGCGGGCTGGAGCCGCGGCGGATGGCGGAGCTGGCCGATGAGGTGTCCCGGGCGTTCGGTACGGACGCGCGGGTCCGCCCGGATCTGCCCCAGGACATCGTCAAGGCCTTTGCCCGCGCCGGGATTTCCCTCGCCTCGACCCGCAAGTGGGAGCTCCAGCGGATCGATCATCCGGCGGTGGAGCCGCTGTTGGCGTACAAGACGCTCTACCGTCTGCACACCGCCCATGGCTGGTCGTGGCTCCAGCAGTGGGTGCACGACGGCCGTTTCCGTCCCGAGTATCTGCCCGGCGGCACGGTCTCCGGCCGGTGGACCACCAACGGCGGCGGCGCACTCCAGATCCCCAAGGTGGTCCGGCAGGCCGTACGCGCCGATCCGGGGTGGCGCCTGGTGGTGGCCGACGCCGACCAGATGGAGCCGCGGGTGCTGGCGGCCGTCTCCCGCGACCGGGGCCTGATGGAGGTGGCCGGCAGCGGCGCGGATCTGTACGCGGATCTGGCGGCCCGGGCGTTCGGCGGCGACCGCGACCGGGCCAAGCTCGCCCTGCTGGGCGCCATTTACGGCCAGACCTCCGGTGACGCCCTCACGCACCTGGCCGATCTGCGCCGCCGCTATCCGGCCGCGGTGGCGTATGTGGACGAGGCGGCACGCGCGGGCGAGGAGGGCCGGCTGGTGCGCACCTGGATGGGGCGCACCTGCCCGCCGGTGTCCGTGGTACCGCCCGACGAGGCGGGGCTGCCCCAGGAGGAGGAGCAGGAGTCCGAGTACCGCACCGGCTCGGCCGCCGCCCGCGCCCGCGGCCGGTTCACCCGTAATTTCGTCGTCCAGGGCAGCGCGGCCGACTGGGCGTTGCTGGTGCTGGCGGCGCTGCGCCGGGCGCTGTCCGAGGGCGGGCTCCGCGCCGAGATGGTCTTCTTCCAGCACGACGAGGTGATCGTGCACTGCCCTGCCGAGGAGGCGGCGACCGTGTCCGGGGCGATCACCGCGGCGGCCGCGACGGCGGGGCGGATCGCGTTCGGCGACACCCCCGTCCGCTTTCCGTTCACCACAGCGGTGGTGGAGTGCTATGCGGACGCGAAGTGACCGGGCGCCGGCGGGGGAGGGTGTCGGACCTGGCGGGGAG
>NZ_SDIF01000209.1 GCF_004122735.1 Streptomyces sioyaensis
ACCCGCCCAAGGAGCAGGGCGGCAGCCACCTCAGCACCTCAGCTGCTGCCTCCCCCGCCCCACCGGCTGCTCCGGCCGCCAGTCGGTCCGACCCCGCCGCCCGTCAGTCGACGAGGCCCCACTGGCCGTCGGTCGGCCAGTCCGCCCCCATCGGCCGTCGGTCGGTCCGCTCCGCTGGCCGTCAGTCGGTGAGGCTCACGATCATCTTTCCGGTGTTCTCACCGCGCAGCAGGCCCAGGAACGCCTCCACGCCGTTCTCGATACCGGCCACCTTGGTCTCGCTGTACTTCAGCTCGCCGGAGCGGATCCAGGCGGAGACCTCCTCGACGAACTGCGGCTGCAGCGCGGCGTGATCGCTGACCAGCAGGCCCTGCAGACGCAGCCGCTTGCCGATCACCATCGCGAGGTTGCGCGGCGCCGGGGTCGGCTCGGTGGAGTTGTACATCGAGATCATGCCGCAGATGGCGGCGCGACCATGGACGTTGAGGGAGCTGATGGCCGCTTCGAGGTGGTCACCGCCGACATTGTCGAAGTAGACGTCGATGCCGTCCGGCGCGGCCTCCTTGAGCTGCTTACCGACATCGCCGTTCTTGTAGTTGAAGGCGGCGTCGAAGCCGTACTCCTCGACCAGCAGCTTGACCTTCTCGTCGGAGCCGGCCGAGCCGATGACCCGGGAGGCGCCCTTGAGCTTGGCTATCTGGCCGACCTCGCTGCCCACGGCACCGGCCGCACCGGACACGAAGACGGCGTCGCCCTCCTTGAAGGAGGCGACCTCCAGCAGCCCCGCGTATGCCGTCAGGCCCGGCATGCCGAGTACGCCGAGGTAGGCGGTGAGCGGAGCCAGCGACGGGTCCACCTTGGCGGCGCGCTTGGCGTCCAGGACCGCGTACTCGCGCCAGCCGGAGCCGTGCAGCACATGGTCGCCGACGGCCACGGAGTCATCGCGCGAGGCGATGACCTCGCCGACGGCGCCGCCGTCCATCGGCTGGTCGAGCTGGAAGGGCGGGACGTAGGACTTCACATCGTTCATCCGGCCGCGCATGTACGGGTCGACGGAGAAGTGCTTCGTGCGGACGAGGATCTGGCCCTCGCCGACCTCGGGCACCGCGGCCTCGCGCAGCGCGAAGTCCTCAGGGGTGGGCCAGCCGTGGGGGCGGGCGACGAGGTGCCATTCGCGACCGGTCGTGGGCAGTGCGGACATAGCGCGATCCTCCTAATGCTTCAGGTTCTGAAACAATGATGCTCCTCGATATTTCACGTTGTCAAGCAATTGGGTATCCTGCTGTGCATGACACCGCGCGCAGACTCCTTGACCGTCGAGGTCGTCGATCTCATCGGCACCGTCGTCGCCCGCTACTACGAGGAGTACGAGCACGCCGCGGCCGAGCACTCCCTCACCGGCGCGCAGGCCCGGGTGCTCAGGCTGCTCTCCCTCGAACCGCTGCCGATGCGCAAGATCGCCCAGTGCCTGAAGTGCGAGCCGTCGAATATCACCGGCATCGTGGACCGCCTGGAGTCCCGCGGCCTGGTCGAGCGCCGCCCCGATCCGGCCGACCGCCGCATCAAGCTCGCCGCCCCGACCGACGAGGGCGCACGGACGGCCGAGGCGCTGCGTACGTCACTCAGCTTCGCGCGCGAACCCCTCGGCCGGCTGACGGTCACCGAACGGACGCTGCTCAAGGAACTGCTACAGCGAATGCTGGGCGTCGCACCGGAGTGAAACCGGAGGCCCGGCGGGGGCCCCGTACGGACCACCGGGAGCCCCGTGCGGACCGGCGGGGGCCCCGTGCGGACCAGCGGCTGAAGCGGCGCCCCGCACCGCCGCATTCGCCGTCACCCAAGGGCCGTTCCGCGGGCGCCGGCCCCCGCTCCACCGACCGGCTCCGCACCACCCGTCACGACGTCGGACCGCGGACCACCGACGGCTCCTACAGCGTCCCCCGCCCCGGCATCACCCGCCGCCCAGGCGTCGTCCACCTCCCCGGCCTCGTCCGCCGCCCCACCGCGGTCCGCCTCCCCCGCAACTCCCCCCGCACCGAGCCCCCGCAGCAGGGTCAGCGCCAGTACCGCGGCGCAGGCCATCACGCCCGCGGCGACCAGCACCGCCGTCTGCAGCCCGTCGGTGAACGCCGTACGGGCCGCGGTCAGCAGGGATCCGCCGGCCCGGCCCGGGAGTTCGGCGGCCACCGCGAGGGCGCCGGCCAGCGTCTCCCGTGCCGCGCCGGACGCCGCCGGGGGAAGGCCGGTGGGCAGGGCGTCGCCGATGCCGCTCCGGTAGACGGCGCTCCCGATGCTGCCCAGGAGGGCCATGCCCAGCGCGCCGCCCAGTTCGGTGCCGGACTCCAGTACGGCCGAGGCGGAACCGGCCCGCTCGGGCGGTGCGAGGCCGATGGCCATTTCGTTGCCGAGCGACATCACCATCACCAGGCCCGAGGCGTAGACCGACGAGCCGACCAGGACGAACCACAGGGCCGAGCCCGGCTCCAGCCAGGACAGCCAGACGAAACCGCCGGCCGCGACGGCGAATCCCATGGCGATGATGCAGGCCCGGTCGATCCGCTGGGCGAGCGCCGTGGCCGCCGGGGCCATCCCGCCCACCGCAAGGGTGGGCAGCAGGTTCCACAGTGCCGCTTCCATGGGGCTCATGCCCCGTACGGACTGCAGGTATTGGGTGAAGAACACCGCGCAGCCGACGATGGCGAACATCGCCAGCAGGTTCAGCAGCACCGAGACGCTGAACCCGCGGTTGCGGAACAGCGCCAGGTCCAGCATCGGATGGCGGGCGGTGCGCTGGCGGTGGACGAAGGCCGCGGCGGCCAACAGGCCGCCGACCAGGGCGAGGACGGGCAGCACCGCCACGCCGTCGCGGGCGATCTCCTTGATGCCGTAGACCGCCGGCAGCATCGCGAGCAGCGACAGCAGCGAGCCGGTCAGATCGAAGCGCCCGGCAGCCGGGTTCTTGAACTCCGGGAGCAGCAGCGGCCCGCAGACGAGCAGCAGCACCATCGCCGGTGCGTTCATCAAGAACACCGAACCCCACCAGAAGTGTTCCAGGAGTACGCCGCTGAGCACCGGACCGATCGCGATGCCGCCGGTCACCGCGGCCGACCAGATCGCGACCGCCTTGCCGCGCTGCTTGGCGTCATGGAAGAGGTTGCGGATCAGGGCGAGCGTGGACGGCATCAGGGTCGCGCCGCCGACGCCGAGCAACGCCCGTGCGGCGATGAGCATGCCGGCGCTCTGCGCATAGGCAGCGCACCCGGAGGCGAGGCCGAAGAGGAGGGCGCCGGACAGCAGCAGCTTGCGGCGGCCGATGCGGTCGCCCAGGGCGCCCATGGTGATCAGCAGGCCGGCCAGCACGAAGCCGTAGACGTCCAGGATCCACAGTTGCTGGACGCTGCTGGGCTCCAGTTCGGCGGTCAGGAAAGGCACCGCGAAGTAGAGCACCGAGACGTCCATCGAGACGAGAAGGCAGGGCAGCAGAAGGACGCCCAGGGCGGTCCACTCCCGGCGGCCGGCCCGCGATGGCGACGACGAGGGGGATGGCGATGTGTACGAGGTAAACGACATGGGTGACACGGTAAACAGGCAGTGCTTACGGCGCAAACAGCAGGCCCAGTAAGGGAATTGGGCGTTCGTCACACTAGTGCACTGGGGCGGGGAGACCCCTGGCGGGACCGCCCACTGTTACCCTCGATGCAGCGAAACCGCCCTAGTGCACTAGTACGGAGGCCATCCCGTGGCACAGCCCGCTCCGCCGCCCTACCGCCGGATCACCGACGAGATCCGGCGCCGTATCGACACCGGCGAGCTGGCGCCGGGCGACCGGGTGCCCTCGACCCGGCGGATCACCCAGGAGTGGGGCGTGGCGATGGCGACCGCCACCAAGGTGCTCACCACGCTGCGTCAGGAGGGCCTGGTCCGGGCCGTACCGGGGGTGGGCACGGTGGTCGCCGAGCCGCCGTCGCCGCGGGCCACGGGCGCGGCGGCCCCGCGGGAGCGGCGCCCGCGCGAGACGGACCGCGGGTTGAGCCGCGAGAGCGTCGTACGGGCCGGGGTCCGGGTCGCCGATGCCGAGGGGCTGCGGGCGCTGTCGATGCGCCGGGTCGCCGCCGAGTTCGGGGTGTCGTCGATGGCGCTCTACCGTCATGTGGCCGGCAAGGACGAACTGGTGCTGCTGATGGCGGAGGCCGCGTTCGCCGGCATCGAGCTGCCCGAGCCCGCTCCGGACGGCTGGCGCGCGCGGATGGAGGCGGGGGCACGGCTGCAATGGGAGCTCTACCGGCGCCACCCCTGGCTGGCGCAGTACCTGTCGATCACCCGGCCGCAGCCGATGCCGCGGGCGATGGCACTGATCGAGTGGACCATGGCGCGGGTGACCGGCATCGACCCGGTGACGCTGATCCACATGGCCATCACGCTGCTGAACCACGTGCTCGCCACCGCCGCCGGCTTCGAGGACGATCTGGAGGCCGAGCAGGAGACCGGCCTGGACCAGAACCAGTGGATGGCGGCCATGGAGCCGGTGTTCGAGGGCATTCTCACCTCGGGCTCGTACCCCATGTACGCGGGGATCTCGGGGGCCGACGACGGCGTGGTGAACCTGGAGTCGATCTTCGAGTTCGGGCTGGCCCGCCTCCTGGACGGGATGGCGACACTGATCGACCGGCAGGCCGCGGGATCCGACGGCGCCGGCTGAACTCCCGGCGAGAGCCCGGCGGCTGTCTTCCCGACGAGAGCCCGGCCGGGCCGGCCAACTCCAAACCGCGCTGCCCCCACCACCGTCCGATCCCCTACAACAGCCGCCCCGAGCCCGCCGAGCCCGCCGAGCCGGCCCCGTCCCACCGCGCCCCGCCGTCCACCACCATGTCCCTCATGAACCGTACCCCTGACAACGACCCGCCCGCCGGCCCCGGGACCCCCTCCGGGCTGCCGGGCCCGGTCGCCTTCCAGCTCGTGCTGCTGCGCCGGATGGCCGACCACCACCCGGGCCTGGTCGAGGACGCGCTGCGCACCCTGGAGGTCTCCCGCGCGGACCTGCGCGAGGCCAACCGCCGGTGGCAGGCACGGATGCACGCCCCGCGGGCGCCCGGCGGCATCCAGCCTTATCGTGCGCTGCTCGGCACCCCCGAGACCGTCGCCCCCCGCCGGATCGGCGATCTCACCTGCGAGGCCGTGACCTGGCCCGTCCCGCTCTGGCCCGGCCTCCGGTTCGAGGTCCTCACTGCCGGCCGGGGCACCGTCTGGAACGCCTGGCTGATCCGGGCACCCGGCGCCACCGCCCCTGACCTGCGTACGACCGCGGATCTACGGCCCTGGTCCTGCACGGTCGACGAGGTCGCCCGCGCCTTCGCCCCGGCCCGCCCGATGGAGGGCAGCGCCCCCACCCGCTGGCGCCTGGCCTGTACCGCCCCCGGACCCGACGGCACCCCGCAGGACATTGTCCCCGAATTCACCTGGGGTCTGTACCAGCGGCTGACCGGCTGAGCGCCAGCCGCGGGGGTTCGCCGCGCCGCCTCACTCCGCTGCCGCAACCCCTCGTCACCCGTCCCCCGAGCGGACCTCCCGACAGGCGGCCGGCCGCGTGCGACCGGAGGATGACGCACAGCGGCTCCTCGCGAACGGGCCGCCCGAGCGCTCCGTCCACACCGGCCCGTCGGGGAGGAATCACCCATGAACATCAGCCTCGCCCAATTGCGCCGCTGCTCGGCCGCCATCGACGTCGGCGCCGCCCGGACCAGGGTGTATGTGAAGAACCAGGGGCTGGTCGTGGATGAACCGACCGTCGCGGCCATCAACACCCGTACCGGGGCGCTGCTGGCGGTCGGCGCCCAGGCGGAAGTGATGGACGGCCGCACCCCGGACTACATCCGGGTGGTGCGCCCGGTCTCGAACGGCACCATCGTCGACATCGACATGGCGCAACGGCTGCTGCGCACCCTGGTCGGCGACAAGCTGCGCAAGACCTGGCGGCGGCGTCCCTCGACGCGGGCCGCGGTCTGCCTCCCGCACGGCAGCGAGCCGCTGGCGCAGCGGGCCGCCGTGGAGACGCTGACCGGGCTGGGGGCGCGGCGGGTGGAGCTGGTCGACACCCTGGTCGCCGCCGCGGTGGGGACGGGGCTGCCGGTCGAACAGCCCGAGGCCACCATGATCATGGTGTGCGGCGCGGGAACCACGCAGGTCGCGGTGCTCTCCCTCGGTTCGATCGTGGCGGCGGAGACCGTGCCGGTGGGCGGCAACGCCATCGACCATGCGGTCATCCAGCATCTGCGGCTGCACCACGAGCTGATGCTGGCGGGTCAGGCCGTCCGTCCGCTGCAGATGGTGCTCTCCGGGGGCGACGGTCTTACCCCCGGCTCCACCGAGGTGCACGGCCGGGACCTGGTCAGCGGCATGGCGCGCTCCGTCCATGTCGACACCGAGCGGGTACGGGATGCCATCACCACCCCGCTGACCGCGATCCTCGACGCCATCGGGGCCGTCCTGCGGCGCTGCCCACCGGACCTGGTGGCCGACCTCGGGGAGCGCGGCATCGTGCTCGCGGGCGGCAGCGCCCTGATCCCCGGCCTGGAGCCGATGATCCATCAGGCCACGACCATGCCGGTGCACACCGCGGACCGCCCCGACATCTGCGCCGTCATGGGGCTCGGCGCCATGATCGAGGGCAAAGTACAGCCCCTGCACCTCGACCCGATGGCCCCCTAGGGAAGCGGCCCCGGCCCGCCCCCATC
>NZ_SDIF01000021.1 GCF_004122735.1 Streptomyces sioyaensis
GTTCGGGGTTGGTGCGGCGGTGTCGGGTGAGGGGTCTTGACGGGGCGGGGTCCGGAGTGAAGACTCATTCAACAGACTGTTGAATTCTGCTGGTCGGGTCGGTCGGGCCGGTACGGATACCGCGCTCCGGAGGTCTGGCCGCCCGCCGGCCGTGCGCCGCACGCGCCGCCGGCCAACGATGGAAGACACGAGACGAGGAGGGGACCGGGTGTCCGAACGAGAGCTGGTGCTGCGCTCCACACGCGTCGTCACCCCGCAGGGCACACGCGCCGCGTCCGTCGCCGTCCGGAACGGCACGATCGCCGCGGTGCTGCCGTACGACGCGCCGGCTCCGGCCGGAGTGCGGGTGGCGGACTTCGGTGACGACGCCCTGCTGCCCGGCCTCGTCGACACCCACGTCCACGTCAACGACCCCGGCCGCACCGAGTGGGAGGGCTTCTGGACCGCCACCCGCGCGGCCGCGGCCGGCGGGATCACCACCCTCGTCGACATGCCGCTCAACAGCCTGCCGCCCACGACCACCACGGCGCACCTCGACACCAAGCGCGCGGTGGCCCGCGGCAAGGCCCATGTCGACGTCGGCTTCTGGGGCGGTGCCATCCCCGGCAACGTCAAGGATCTGCGCCCGCTGCACGACGCCGGCGTCTTCGGCTTCAAGTGTTTTCTGTCGCCCTCCGGGGTGGACGAGTTCCCCGCGGTCGACCAGGAGCAACTGGCCGCCGCGCTGGGCGAGATCGCCGGCTTCGACGGGCTGCTGATCGTGCATGCCGAGGACCCGGGACACCTGGACGCGGCACCCGTGCCGCATGGCCCGAAGTACGCCGACTTCCTCGCCTCCCGCCCCCGGGTCTCCGAGAACGACGCCATCGCCGGGCTGATCGCGCTCGCCGCGCGCCTCGACGCGCGGGTGCATGTGCTGCATCTGTCCTCCGGCGACGCGCTGCCGCTGATCGCCGCCGCCAAGCGCGAGGGCGTCCGGCTCACCGTCGAGACCTGCCCGCACTTCCTGACCCTGGCCGCCGAGGACATCCCGGACGGCGCCACGGAGTTCAAGTGCTGCCCGCCGATCCGCGAGGCCGGCAACCAGGACGCGCTGTGGGCGGGGCTGGCCGACGGCACCATCGACTGCATCGTCTCCGACCACTCGCCCTCCACCGCCGACCTCAAGACCGCCGACTTCGGCGCGGCCTGGGGCGGCATCTCCTCCCTCCAGCTGGGCCTGCCCGCCATCTGGACCGCGGCCCGGGAGCGCGGGCACCGGCTCGACGACGTGGTGCGCTGGATGGCCACCGCCCCCGCGGCGCTGGCCGGACTCGACCGGAAGGGCGCCATCGAGCCGGGCCGGGACGCGGACTTCGCGGTCCTCGCCCCCGAGGAGACCTTCACCGTCGACCCGCAGGCCCTCCAGCACCGCAACAAGATCACCGCGTACGCCGGGAAGACCCTGTACGGCGTCGTGCGGTCCACCTGGCTGCGCGGCCGGCAGATCAACGACGGCGCCACCCTCGCCGAGCCCACGGGTGAGCTGCTGCAGCGGCCGCACGGCGGATGAGCGGCGGCCGCTGAACGGCCCGCGGCCGCCCCGGTCGGCCCCCTTCGCCGGGGCCGCCGGGCCGGTCAGTCCGCGACGGAGTTCCAGAACATGAGCTCGTACGCCTGGAGGAGACGGCCGTAGCGGTGCGCCAGGGCCGGCTGCGTCTGGCCGGTGTCGAGGCCGTGCTGCACCGCCTCGCGGGCCTTCTCCTCGACGGCCGGCGCCGGTTCGGCGAAGAACCCGAAGAAGTCCCGGGCTGCCTCCGGGAACGCGTAGTGCTCCCGCATCGCGGCCTCGACGATCGCGCAACAGCCGCCCCAGGCAGCGAAGTTGGCGGTGAGTGCGATCGCCACATCGGTCGGCTCGCCGCCGAGGGCGAGCCGCGCCGCGTAGGAGGGGTACGCCTGACAGCCGGGGCGCGGCCGGTACCGGTCGATCTCCCGCTCGGTCAGCTCACACGCGTCCGCCAGCCCGGCCAGCTGTTTCAGGGCCTGGGTCTCGCCCTGGACCAGCAGATCGAAGAAGTCGGCCACCGGCGGATCACCGTCCGCCCGCCGCGCCAGATGCTGGAAGCTGAGCCGGTCGGCGGCGATCACCTGGTGCTGTTCGAGGGCGAAGGTGGCGAACACCGAGCGCGGCGCCGTCCCCGCCTCGATCCGCGCGACCAGCCGGTTGGCATCGGTGTCCGGGGCGAGCACGCGCACCGCGTCGTCGAGCACGGCGGCCGCGGTCGGGCGGGGGGCGTCGGGGGCGGGTCGGGCCATGGTGTCGGTCTCCTCCGGGGCGAGGGCGGTGGCCAGCGCCTCAGATTAGGACGCGGGAGACCGGCCGCGGGTGGGATGACGCGGGCCGTCCGGGGGAAGCGGACGGCCCGCGGACCCGTCATGGCCGGGCGACGCGGCAGGCCGCGCGGCATACCGCGTCGTCGCGGGCGTCGCCGTCCCGTGCGGCCCGCCGCTCAGTGCAGAATCACCTCATTGACCTCGGGGACCGCCGACGGGTCCCGCCAGGCCAGCCGTACGGCCTCGATCGCACCGCCGCCTGCCGCAAGCCGCGTATACGCACCGGACAGGGTGCCGAGCGTGCGCCAGACACCACCCGTACGGACCTCGATCCGCGCCGCCGGGCCGGTCGCGCCGTGCGGCCGCAGCACCACCACGGACCGTGCCGTGCGGGGTGCGGAGGGGGTGAACTCCAGCGCTTCGCCGGACCGGGGTGCCCGCGCCGCGCGGTAGACCGTCGCCGGATCGCCGTCCCCCGCCGACCGCAGCGCGCTGCCGCCGGCCGCGGGCGGGCCCCCGGCCACCGTCGCCTGCTCGGCCCCGGACACCGTGAACTCGCGTACCACCAGCCAGTTGTCCTGGGCCCGGGTGGCCCGCGCCCGGACGTACCGGGCCGTGGCGCCGGCCGGCGGTACGGCGGTCACCTCGGCCTTCCCGTCGAAGGCGGCCAGCTGCCGCCAGTTCGTGTGGTCCGAGGAGTATTCGAGGACGCCGTGATGGAGATAGTCGTCCGGGCTGTCGCTCTTGCCCATGGACAGGGTGACGGGGCCCAGCGGACGCTCGGCCCGCAGATCCAGTCCGACGACGGAACCGGCCCGGGGCGCCGCCCCGCTCCAGAAGTACGTGGCGTCCTCACCGTCGGTCATCCGGGAGGGCGCGTTGTCCTGGTAGACGGAGAGATCCGTCGATGCCCGGGGACGGCCGTTGACCCCCAGCGCCCGGTCGTGCGCGGCCACCGCATCCTCGACGAAGGTGTCCAGCACCCCGTCCGCCACCAGGACCGGGACCTTCTTCCCCCGCATGTCCACATAGACGAAGGACCGCGCGGCCCGCACCAACTCCGGTATCTGCTGCCGTAGTTCCCAGGCCTGCGCGCCGTCGCCCGCCTTGGTCGCCCCGATCAGCCGCAGCGCGGTACGTGCCGCGACGCCCCAGGCGTGCGTCGCGTCCAGCCAGGGCGCGCTGTCCCTGACGAAGCCGCGGTCGGGGAGCCGGTCGCGCAGGACGGCCGGGGCGTCCTCCAGGGTCCGCAGCACCGCATCGAGCCGCCCCGCCGGCCCGCCCGCCGTGAACTCCGCGATGGCGGCGGCCAGTTCGGGGGCCTGCTGCGGGTTGAGCGCCGAGGAGTAACCCGTATCGGCGAAGGCCCGCAGCGCCCGTGCCGTACGGGCGTCGCCGCCCGCCAGCTCCTCGATCGCCGCGCCCCAGGAGGCCCGGGCGTCGTACGCCGTGTCGTTCCAGGCGTAGTCGGCCACCGTGTACAGGGCGAGTTTGGAGGCGGCGGGCTGGATCATCGGGTTCGCGGTGATCCCCGCCAGCTGCTCCGGCAGCCCCTTCTCCCGGCCGTGGAACGGCCCGAGCAGCAGCCGGTTCGTCACATAGTCGTTGACCGGGTAGTTGTCCCAGGTCAGGATCGGGTGCCCGAAGACCTCCCGGGCCTGCTGCGCCTGACGGACTGTCATCGTCGGCGCGATCACCCCCACGCCCGTCCACTCCACCAGCACCTTCGGGTCCAGCTGGGTGGCCAGTGCCTTCTTGTACGGCGACGACTGCACGTCGGAGTACTCGGTCGGCACCATCTGGAGCGGCGCGGCGCCCGGATGCGCGGCGATGAACTCCCGCTGCACACGGTTGAGCAGATACGCCTGCGCGGCCCCCGCCGCCCCGCCGCCGGTCCCGAACCGGTCCTTGTCCGCCGCGCAGTTCCAGTCCGTGTAGCTGATGTCGTCCAGCGGCACCGCAAAGGTCCGTACGCCGATGTCCCACAGCGTCCGGAACTTGGCGGTCAGCGCCCTGAGGTCCGCGTCGGAGCTGTAGCAGACGGACAGCCCCGGGGAGAGCGCGTAGGTGAACTCCACGTGCCGCTGCCGCGCCCGGTCCACCAGCTCCTTGAGCTGCGCGAGCCGCTCCGCGGGGTACGGGTCACGCCACTTCTCCCGGAGGTAGGCGTCGTCCTTCGGCGAGTACACATAGAGGTTCATCTTGTGCGCGCCGTAGAAGTCGAGCTGGTCGAGCCGGGCTTCGTGGGACCACGGGGTGCCGTAGAAGCCCTCGATGACACCGCGCAGCGGGGTGGCCGGCCAGTCCCGTACGAGCGTGCCCGCCACCCGGGCGCCCGGCCGGGCCCGGTGCGGCAGCAGCTGCCGCAGCGTCTGCGCGGCGTAATACGTGCCGGTGGCGTCCTTGCCGGACAAGGCGATCCGCCCCTCGCCGACGGCCAGCGCATAGCCTTCGGCGGGCAGCCCGTCGGGTCCCCGCGCGCCCAGCTCCGCCAGCGCCCGGGCCGCGCCCGCGCCGTCCACGTACACCGTGAGCTGCCCGTCGCCCGGTGCCCGCCCGGCCCGTACGACGTGCTGGGCACCGGCGTCGGCCAGCGCCGACTCGACGACCGACACCGCCGCGGCATCGGCCTTCGGGCCCGCGACGACGGTCACGGACGGGGTCAGGGTGACCCGGTCGGACCGGCGTTGGACGGAGCGGGGCGTGGGGGACAGGGACGGGGCCGCGGCAGCCACGGGCCGGTCCCGGGCGCCGTCCGGTGCCCGGTCGTCGCCGGTGCCCGGCGGCCCCGACATGCCCGTCAGAGGGAGCACGGCCAGGGCCATGGCCAGCGCGGTGGCCGCCGCGGTGCGGGTTCGGTGCATCCTTCGGTCCTCCTCGGCACGACGCGGTGCGGGGCGGGAGTGCTGCGAGCCGTGTGCGCCAGCAGGCTTCACCCGGCCGCCGTGCCGGGGCCATGGACTTTTGGGCCGAAGGGATGGACGTTGCCGGTCCCGGCGTCACCGCGTCTTGGCGATGACCACCAGGAGACTCATGAACGCCAGCAGCGCATGCGTCGCGACGACGTAAATGAAGACCCGCACATAGAGCCCACGGGGCGGCTTGTTCTCGACGTACCGCCGTCCGGATGCCGCCTCGGGCAGCTGCTCCGCCGGCGGGGGAGTGGCAGGGGTGGTCTGATCGGGCATGGCGGATACGGTCCTTCCGTCGAGAGCGGCGCCGGGGCTCACTGCCCGCGGTGCCTCGCGTCGTCGCCGAGGCACAGGTCGGCGGCCCCGCTCTGCAGCAGGGTGTGGACGAACAACAGCTCCGTCCCGCCCGGCGAGGCGGCGGCGATACGGTGCGGGGTCAGCGAGTCAAAGTGCGCCGCGTCCCCCGGATCCAGCACGTGCACCGCCGCACCGAGCGTCAGCCGCAGCCGCCCGTCGAGGACGTACAGCCACTCCTCGCCGGGATGCACCCGCACCAACTCGCCCTGCGCCCGCTGCGGCACGTGCACCCGCAGCGCCTGCATCGCCCGCCCGGGGCCGCCGACGGTCCAGTACGTCCAGCCGCCGGCCCGGGACGGTTCGGCGCGGCCGGCCCGCACGATCGGGTCCCGCTCCGGCGCGGTCTCGCCGAGCAGGTCGGATACCGTGGTGCCGTAGGTGCGCGACAGCGCCAGCAGCATCGGCAGCGACGGCTGCCGCCGGCCGGTCTCCAGCCGCGAGAGATGCGCGGCCGACAGACCCACCAGCCGGGCCGCCGTCTCCAGCGTGAGTCCACTGCGTCGCCGCAGGTCACGCAGGCGCGGTGCGACGGTGGTCAGCTCCTCCGGGGGAGCGCCGGAGGGCTCGTCGGGGAGCTCGGTCATGTCCCCGGTATAACGACCTTTCACCCGCCGGGCAAAAGATTTGCCTCTGGGGCAAAGCCCTCCCCGGCTTGCGGGCCTCTGCGCCTGGGGTCTGATCCAAACGTCAGGCCCTAGGGGTCTTGCGCCTGCGAGCCGTCGGGTGGGCGGCCCCCCGGCGCCCGGGCTGCCCGCCCCCCCCGGCCGGTCTCAGTCCCGTCTCACTCCCCGGCGTCCTGCGGGTACCAGCGCAGCTCGACGGTGTTTCCGTCCGGATCCTCGACGTAGATCGACTGCGCCTCGCCCCGCGCGCCGTACCGGCTGCCCGGGCCGTCGAGCACGGTGAACCGTCCCGAGTCGATGACCTGTTGCCAGTCCAGCGGCTCGACGACCAGGCAGAGGTGATCGACGTTGGACCCGCCGCGCGCGTCGCCGACGATCAGATCGATGATCGTGCTCGGGCTGACCCGCACCGACGGGAAGGGGGCATCGCCGGCCCGCCACTCGTCCACCCGGACCGGCTCCAGCCCGAGCGGCCCGCAGTAGAACTCCAGCGCGCGCTCGATGTCCTGCACCTTGAGCACCAGGTGATCGAAGTCCTTGACCCGCATGGGTTACCTCCAGTGATGTGGGCCGAACCGGGTGCGGTCCGGCCCGGCCCGTGGCGCCGCGCGCCCGGGGTCGGTCCCGTTCAACCGTGAATTCAACCCCAAGTCGCCGGGGTCACGGTCCGTCTGATGGTGGGACGGCCCGTCGCGCCGGAGAGGTCTGCGGTATGGGACGGCTCGTCCTGCCGGAAAGGGGGCCGGACGGCCCGCGGCGTGCGCGCATCCCGATCACGAAAGGGATTTTCCGCACCTGTTTTTGACGCTCCGTCGAAGAGGGGGCAATTGGGTGG
Source organism: Streptomyces sioyaensis (assembly GCF_004122735.1). GTDB lineage: Bacteria > Actinomycetota > Actinomycetes > Streptomycetales > Streptomycetaceae > Streptomyces > Streptomyces sioyaensis. Next base: position 7,044 of record NZ_SDIF01000021.1, read on the forward strand.
GCCGTGTGAACTCCCGGAAAACTTCCGCTGCTTGGGATTGACAGGGCCATGTCTACGCGCGTCATTCTGGGAGGCATGAGAATCCCCCCACGGATCACCAGGATCGGCGCCGCAGGCGCCCTCGCATCGGCCCTTCTCATCGGCGGAACCGCAGTTTCCGCCACCCCTGCCGTCGCCACGACGCACCCGGCCACCTCGTACGCCACGACGGCGCACGCGACGGCCGCGCACGTCACGGACATCGGCAAGGTCTGCTACTCCAAGCTGCCCTCACAGGCCCATGACACCCTCGACCTGATCGCGAAGGGCGGGCCCTACCCCTATCCGAAGGACGGCACGGTCTTCGACAACCGGGAGCACGTCCTCCCGGACCAGAGTGCCGACTACTACCACGAGTACACCGTCGTCACGCCGGGCTCGCCCGACCGCGGTGCGCGCCGCATCGTGGCCGGCCAGAAGAAGGACGAGGACTACTACACCGCCGACCACTACTCGACGTTCGAACTCGTCGACCGCGGCTGCTGAGGCCGGCGGGCCGGCCGGCGGGCGGGACCGTACGCCGGGAGTTGGGTGAGTGTCCCAGCCGGCCGGACTGACGCCGGAACGCCGGAACGACCGCACGGCGGAAACCACAGGAACAACGGAAGCAACGCAAGCAGCAGCCGAAGCAACGGGAGCAACCGAAACAACGGAAGCAACCGAAACAACGGAAGCAACCGAAACAACGGAAGAACGGAGCAACGGGACCCGCTGGGCCCGTTGTCCGGAGCTCACGGCGGCCGGGGTGCCCACGCACCCCGGCCGCCGTCGTGCTGTGCGCCCCCTCCGACCTGCCTCTTCTCCCCGTTCTCGGCAGAAGGGGCGCATGGGGCGCACCCCCGAGAGAGGATTGTCGGTGGTTCCCGGTAGCGTTTCGGTAGAAACGAGGAGCGGGCGGGCATCGGCGGAAAAAGGCCCTCTGTGGTCAGCTGCCGGGAAGCGCCCCGGAACGTGCCCTGTCCGCCATGGGCCACGTGCCGGACGGCATGCACTGTCGGAGACAAGGAAGGACGGCGAACTGCCGTGTATCGCTGGGAGATCACCCGGGCCGCACTGGCGCAGCGGGTTTTCGCCATCGTCCGCAGCAGGACCTATGACGAGGCGAGCGCCACCGCCGACACCCTGCTGTCAGCCGGCATCACCAGCCTGGAGATATCTCTCACCACCCCGTTCGCCCTGGAAGCGGTCACCACGCTCTCCCGCGAGCTCGGTGACGACGCGATCATCGGCGCGGGCACGGTCCTTGACGCGGTATCGGCCCGGATGGCGGTCGACGCGGGGGCCCGCTACCTGGTCTCCCCCAGCCTGGACGCCGAGGTCATCCGCACCGGCCACCGCTATGGCGTGCCGGTCTTCCCCGGTGTGTCGACGCCGACCGAGATGGTCCGCGGCCTCGAACTCGGTGCGGACGCGCTCAAACTGTTCCCCGCCGCGGCGCACGATCCGTCCTGGCTGACGGAGGTCCGGGCCGCGCTGCCGCAGGTGCCGCTGCTGCCGACGGGCGGGGTGACGGTCGAGAGCGCGCCGGAGTGGATCGCCGCGGGCGCGGTCGCCGTCGGGATGGGCGCGGCCCTCTCCGAGGGCGACCGGGACACCGTTGCCAAGCGCGCCGCCGACCTCCTCGTCCGTCTCGACGAGGCCGCCCCCGACCGTCGGACGACGAGGGGCAGCGCGGACCTCTACGAGGACTGACGCCCCGTCGGTTCGCCGCTGCCCGGCCCCCTGCGGCCGTTCCACCAGCCGTTCAAGGGGTGAGTGGGTGCACCTGACCTGTCCGGCTGATCCGGCTGATCCGGCTGAGCGGAGCCCGGTCCGGCCGGCCCCGCGGGCGATCAGCCGCCGGTGCCGGTGTGCTCGGTGGCGGCAGCGTGGTCAGCGGAGGCGGCCGTGTGCGCGAGGACATTGACCACCCGGCCGTTCGGGTCCTTGACGAAGAAGCGGCGGACGCCCCACTCCTCGTCCTGGAGCGGCCGGACGATCGGTGCGCCGGAGCTCAGCACGGCCGCGTAGGCCGCGTCCACGTCGTCGACCTCGATGCTCAGGTCGGGGGTGACCGGGGCGGTCCTGTCGTGGGTGAGGAAGGAGAGCTGGGCGGTGGGGTTGGCGGGGGAGGCGAGGGTCATCACCCAGCCCTGGTTCATCACCTCCTCCATGCCCAGCAGGCCGTAGAACGTGCGGTTCTCCTCCAGGGCGTCGCACTGGAGGTTCGGGACGACGCGGTGTACGGGCACGGGTGGCTCCTTCGGGGCGGGACGGGCGGCTGCCGGGCCGGGGACCGGGCAGTGCGGCGGGAGGTGCCGGACGGATTCTTCCGTGCGGCCGCCGGCGCCGCCCGCGGTTGCCGACACCTCCGCAAGCCGTGCCCGGCCGCCGTACGCCGAGGGCGCCGCGTCCCGGACGTCCGCCCGCACCCATCGGCACGGTGCCCGCACCCGCCTTGTCCGGACAATGTGACCTCCGGACTTCCCGTCATCTGCGCGGGCGGATACGCTCGCGAGCGTGGGGAAACGCGAGAGTGAAGAGGCCCTGGGCGCCGGGAGCCCCGTCCAGTTCAGCGTGGACCGGAGCAGTCCGGTCCCGTTGTATTTCCAGCTGTCCCAGCAGCTGGAGGCCGCGATCGAGAACGGCAAACTGGCACCCGGCAGCCTGCTCGGCAACGAGATCGAGCTGGCCGGCCGGCTCGGGCTGTCCCGGCCGACGGTCCGGCAGGCCATCCAGTCGCTGGTCGACAAGGGGCTGCTGGTGCGCCGCCGCGGCATCGGCACCCAGGTGGTCCACAGCCAGGTCAAGCGCCCGCTGGAGCTGAGCAGCCTCTACGACGACCTGGAGGCGGCCGGACAGAAGCCGGCCACCCGGGTGCTGCTCAACACCACCACCGAGGCCGACGCAGAGGTCGCCGCCGCGCTGGGGATCGCCGAGGGGGCCCAGGTCGCGCTGGTCGAGCGGCTGCGGCTGACGCATGGCGAGCCCGTCGCGCATCTGCGCAACCACCTTCCCGCGGGGCTGCTCCCGCTGGAGACCGCCGCGCTGGAGGAGACCGGTCTGTACCGCCTGATGCGGTCGGCCGGCATCACCCTGCACAGCGCCCGCCAGGCCGTCGGCGCCCGCGCCGCGACCGCGGAGGAGGGCGAGCGGCTCGACGAGCCCGAGGGCGCCCCGTTGCTCACGATGCAGCGGACGACGTTCGACGACACCGGGCGCGCCGTCGAGTTCGGCTCGCACGTCTACCGCGCCTCCCGTTACGCCTTCGAGTTCCAGCTGCTGGTGCGTCCCTGAGCGGGGCGGGCGCGCGCCCGCCCCGGACGGCCTCGGCGCGGGCCGGCTCCGACTCGACCGGTGCCCGGCTCCGGCCGCTGCCCGGCCGCGCCGTCCCTCGCCTCCGCGGTGCGCCTCCGTCATGCGCCTTCGCCTGCCCGGAGCGCCGCCCGAGCCGGCGGACCGCGCCGCACCGTCGTACGCCGTCATCCGCTCCCGGCAGGTGCTGTCACCCGCCCCCGGAAGCTCCCTTCGCCTGCCTCCCCGCCCGCCCCGTGCGGGTGCCCCGGAGGGGCGTCGCACCGGCCACCCCGTCCTCCTGAGGGCATTGGCCGGGCGATATTGCCCGTAATTCCCTGCTTTATCGGGGCCGCTTCAAGGCCAGTCGTCAGAATGTTCTGACAAACCATTGACGTGGCTCCGTGCGCGCCGTTACAAACTCCTCCAACCGCATTCCGGCGGCCGGGAGAAAAGGCGGTTCCACGATGAACGGCGTGCGTACGGCTAGCCCCCTCACTGTCCGCGGCAGCACGGTGCGCTGTGCCGTCGCCTTACTGACCACCCTCGCGCTGGCCACCGGATGCGCCGCCGCCCAGGGCACCACGGACGGCAGCGGCCAGACGGACAAGGGCGCCGCCACCCCGCGCATGACGATCGGGATGGTCAGCCACTCCGGAGACGGCGACACCTTCTGGGACATCGTCCAGAACGGCGCGGAGCGCGCGGCCGCCAAGGACCACGTGAAGTTCCTGTACGCCCACGACAAGGAGGGCGCCCAGCAGGCCGCGCTGATCCAGTCGTACATCGACCAGAAGGTGGACGGGCTGATCGTCACCCTCGCCAAGCCGGAGGCCGTCCAGGCGGCCGTCCGCAAGGCCGTGGCGCGGGGCATCCCCGTCATCACCATCAACTCCGGCGGCGAGTTCTCCAAGGCGTACGGGGCGCTGACCCACATCGGGCAGGACGAGTCGGTGGCCGGTCGCGCGGTCGGCGAGGAGCTCAACAACCGGCACGCGAAGAAGACCCTCTGCGTCATCCACGAGCAGGGCAACGTCTCGCTGGAGGACCGCTGCGCGGGGGTCCGCAAGGCCTTCCACGGGACGGTCGAGAACCTCGATGTCGACGGCACCAACGCGCCGGCCTCGCAGTCGTCGGTCGAGGCGAAGCTGCAGTCCGACAAGTCCATCGACGCGATCGTCACGCTCGGTGCGCCGATGGCGGCGACCTCCGTCAAGGCCAAGGAGCAGGCGGGCAGCTCCGCGCAGATCGCGACCTTCGATCTGAACTCCGCCGTCGTCAAGCTGCTCAAGGCCAAGGACGTCACCTTCGCCGTCGATCAGCAGCCCTACCTCCAGGGCTACGAAGCGGTGGACCTGCTGTGGCTCCACCGGGCCAACGCCGATGTGCTCGGCGGCGGCAAGCCGGTGCTCACCGGGCCCGCCCTGGTCACCGAAAAGGACGTACCGAAGCTCACCGAGTACACCGGGCGAGGCACCCGGTGAGGCCTCAGGAAAGACGGGACCACCCCATGAACCGGGACAGATCACCGGTAACGGATACTTGGCCGGTTGAGCCGGCCCGACCGGTGCCGTGGCACCACACGACACACGTACGGACCGGGCAATCCGGACAGCGAATACAACCAACGCGGCCGACACGGCAGCATCAGCGGGAAGGGCGAGTCCTCGTGGCACGGGTTCGAAGAAGGGGACGCGTCGTCGGCGCCGTGCTGGCGGCGGTGCTCGGCGCCTCCCTGGCGGGGTGCAGCAGCACCGGAGGCCTGCGCGCGGAGCAGGAACGCGCCGCCAAGACGGCCGGCGGCAAGGCCGCGGTGAACACCCCCCGGTGGACGTTCGCGATGGTCACCCACTCCGGAGACGGCGACACCTTCTGGGACATCGTGCAGAACGGTGCCCAGCAGGCCGCCGCCAAGGACAACATCAAGTTCGTCTACGGGCACGACAAGGAGGCCCAGCGGCAGAGCCAGCTGGTGCAGTCCTACATCGACCAGAAGGTCGACGGGCTGATCGTCTCGCTGGCCAAGCCCAACGCCATGAAGGACGTGGTCGCCAAGGCCGAGAAGGCCGGCATCCCGGTGATCACGGTGAACTCCGGCGCCGACGAGTCCAAGGCGTTCGGCGCGCTCAGCCACATCGGCCAGGACGAGACCGTGGCCGGTGAGGCGGTCGGCGAGGAGCTGAACAAGCGCGGCCGGAAGAAGGCCCTGTGCGTACTGCACGAGCAGGGCAACGTGGGCCACGAGCAGCGCTGCGACGGCGCCAAGAAGACCTTCAAGGGCGATCTGCAGAAGCTCTACGTCGAGGGCACCAACATGCCCGACGTGCAGTCCTCCATCGAGTCCAAGCTCCAGGCGGACCGGGGCATCGACGCCGTCGTCACGCTCGGCGCCCCGTTCGCCGACACCGCCGTCAAGGCCAGGGAGCAGGCCGGCAGCAAGGCCGAGATCGACACCTTCGACCTGAACGCCCAGGTCGCGACCGGGCTCAAGGACGGCACCCTCGGCTTCGCCGTCGACCAGCAGCCCTACCTCCAGGGTTATGAGGCCGTCGACCTGCTGTGGCTGTACAAGTACAACTCCGACGTCCTCGGCGGCGGCAAGCCGGTGCTCACCGGACCCCAGGTGATCACCAAGAAGGACGCCGCCGCACTGCAGGACTACACGAAGCGGGGGACCCGATGAGCCGCACCGAGTCGTCCCTGGTACAGCCCGCCAAGGCCGACGAACGGCTGCTGCACCGCTCCCTGACGCGCAGACTGATGGGCCGCCCCGAACTGGGCTCGGTCGTCGGCGCCGCCGCCGTCTTCGTCTTCTTCTCGATCGTCGCCGAGCCGTTCCTCCAGGCCTCCAGCCTCTCCACGGTGCTCTATGCGTCCTCGACGATCGGCATCATGGCCGTGCCGGTGGCGCTGTTGATGATCGGCGGGGAATTCGATCTGTCGGCCGGTGTCATGGTCGTCAGCTCGGCGCTGATCTCCTCGATGTTCAGCTACCAGATGACCGCCAACACCTGGGTGGGCGTCGGGGTGTCGCTGCTGGTGACCCTCGCCATCGGTGCGTTCAACGGACTGTTGCTGACCCGTACGAAGCTGCCCAGCTTCATCATCACGCTCGGCACCTTCTTCATGCTGACGGGCCTCAACCTCGGCTTCACCAAGCTGATCGACGGCACCGTCTCGACGAAGTCCATCGCCGACATGGAGGGCTTCAACTCGGCCCGTACGGTCTTCGCCTCGCACCTGACCCTCGGCAGCGTCGACATCCAGATCACCATCCTGTGGTGGCTCGTCCTGGTCGGCTTCGCGACCTGGATCCTGCTGCGCACCCGCGTCGGCAACTGGATCTTCGCGGTGGGCGGCAACGCCGATGCCGCGCGGGCGGTGGGTGTCCCGGTGACCAAGACCAAGATCGGCCTCTACATGGGCGTCGCCTTCGCCGCCTGGGTCTCCGGCCAGCATCTGCTGTTCTCGTACGACGCGATCCAGTCCGGCGACGGGGTGGGCAACGAATTCCTCTACATCATCGCGGCCGCGGTCGGCGGCTGTCTGATGACCGGCGGCTTCGGCTCGGCGATCGGCGCGGCCGTCGGCGCCTTCATCTTCGGCATGGCGAGCAAGGGCATCGTCTACGCGCAGTGGAACCCGGACTGGTACAAGTTCTTCCTCGGCGCGATGCTGCTGCTCGCCACACTCCTGAACGCATGGGTCCGCAAGCGGGCGGAGGAAAAGGCATGACAGCGCTGGTCGAGCTGGCCGACGTCAGCAAGTACTACGGCAACGTCCGGGCACTGGAGGGGGTGTCCCTGGAGGTGCACGCGGGGGAGATCTCCTGTGTGCTCGGCGACAACGGTGCCGGCAAGTCCACCCTCATCAAGATCATCGCCGGGCTGCACCGGCACGACGCGGGCTCCTTCACCATCGAGGGTGAGGAGACCACCCTGTCCTCCCCGCGCGAGGCCCTGGACCGCGGCATCGCCACCGTCTACCAGGACCTTGCCGTGGTCCCGCTCATGCCGGTGTGGCGGAACTTCTTCCTCGGCTCCGAACCGACCACCGGCGTGGGCCCCTTCAAGCGGCTCGACGTCAAGACGATGCGCGAGACCACCCGCAGCGAGCTGCTGCGGATGGGCATCGACCTGCGCGACGTCGACCAGCCCATCGGGACGCTGTCCGGCGGTGAGCGGCAGTGCGTCGCCATCGCCCGGGCCGTCTACTTCGGTGCCAAGGTCCTCGTCCTGGACGAGCCGACGGCGGCGCTCGGCGTCAAGCAGTCCGGCGTGGTCCTCAAGTACGTCGCGGCCGCCCGGGATGCCGGACTCGGCGTGGTATTGATCACCCACAACCCGCACCACGCCTATCTCGTCGGCGACCGTTTCGTGCTCCTCAAGCGCGGCACGATGGCCGGCAGCCACGCCAAAACGGAGATCGCCCTGGAGGAGCTGACCCGCCAGATGGCAGGCGGCAGCGAGCTGGAGCAGCTCAGCCACGAGCTGGCCCGCACCGCGACCCCGGAATTCCCCGGAGGCCATCGACCCGACTGAGACACCTGTGGGAGCGCCGCGCCCCGCACCGCCTCCGGGCCGTGCGGGGCGCATCACCGTCGGTCGCGGTGCGCCGGACGCCGCCGGTGATGCACAATCGCAGCGAACCAGCACATCGAGGCCCCGGCCTCCCGAGACCCGCAGGGACGAGACGAGTCTTGCGCGCACGCAGCAGCCGCACGGGGGCACCACCCACACCCTTGAGGCAGTGGGGGAGTCCCGGCGAAGAGGTGGGTCGATGAGCATGTACCGGGACCGGGTGCACCGCGGATCCGCCAGGGCCACCGTGCTGCGCACGGTCGGCACCCGCGAGCGGCGCTCGCACCTGACCGCCCCCCGGGTGCCCACGGTCGGCATCGACATCGGCGGTACCAAGGTCATGGCGGGTGTCGTCGACGCCGACGGCACCATCCTGGAGCAGGTCCGCACCGAGACGCCGGACAAGTCCAAGAGCCCCAAGGTCGTCGAGGACACCATCACCGAGCTGGTGCTCGACCTCTCCGACCGGCACGACGTCCACGCGGTGGGCATCGGCGCGGCCGGCTGGGTCGACGCGGACCGCAGCAAGGTGCTGTTCGCCCCGCATCTGAACTGGCGCAACGAGCCGCTGCGCGACCGTCTCGCCGGCCGCCTGGCCGTTCCCGTCATGGTCGACAACGACGCCAACACCGCCGCCTGGGCGGAGTGGCGCTTCGGCGCCGGACGCGGCGAGGACCACCTCGTCATGATCACGCTCGGGACGGGCATCGGCGGCGCGATCCTGGAGGACGGCGCGGTCAAGCGCGGCAAGTACGGCGTGGCCGGGGAATTCGGCCACATGCAGGTCGTCCCGGGCGGCCACCGCTGCCCGTGCGGCAACCGCGGCTGCTGGGAGCAGTACAGCTCCGGCAATGCCCTGGTGCGCGAGGCCCGCGAGCTGGCCGCCGCCGACTCCCCGGTCGCGTACAACATCATCGAGCGGGTCGGCGGGCACATCGGCGACATCACCGGACCGCTGATCACCGAGCTGGCCCGGGAGGGCGACGCGATGTGCGTCGAGCTCCTCCAGGAGATCGGCCAGTGGCTCGGCGTCGGCATCGCCAACCTCGCGGCCGCCCTCGACCCGTCCTGCTTCGTCATCGGCGGGGGCGTCAGCGCCGCCGACGACCTGCTGATCGGCCCGGCCCGGGACGCCTTCCGGCGCCAGCTCACCGGCCGCGGCTACCGCCCCGAAGCCACCATCGCCAAGGCCCAGTTGGGCCCCGAGGCCGGGATGGTCGGCGCCGCCGACCTGGCCCGCCTGGTGGCCCGCCGCTTCCGGCGCGCCAACCGGCGCCGCGTCGAGCGGTACGAGCGCTATGAACGGACCGGCCGCCGATGACCGACACCGACCTGCACCCCCTGCACGACGACCCGCACCCCGCCCAGCCGCCCCGCGTCAAGCGCCGTCGCCCCCTGCTGACGGCACTGATCGTCTTTCTGCTGATCGCGATCCCGGCCGGCTACATCGTCATCTCCGCCGAGCAGAGCCGCGACAGCGGCGAGGGCAAGGAGGCGGAGGCCGCCGCCACCGGTCTGACCAACGCCTTCCCCACCAAGGTCCAGCAGCGGATCTACAACGTCCCGGTCCCGATCGGCTCCACCCCGGTCTACTACTACGAGACCAACGCCTGGCAGACCAGCTCGCTGTTCGTCCAGTTCCGGACCAACGACTGGGGGCTGGAGCACTACCTCAACGCCATCGGCACCAGCACCGCGGCGCTCAAGAAGCAGCAGCAGACCATCCCGCCGGAACAGGCGTCCAAGGTCGGCTGGGGCTTCGACGACGACCTGCCGTGGTCGGGCACCACGACCACGGACCGGGCACCGCGCCCGTCGCAGCGGATCATGGTCAGCTACGACGAGCCCGGACACCCGGTGGTCTACACCGTCTCGACCGTGAGGTTCTGACCCCGGGCCCGCCCGGGTGTCCGTGGTGGGCCCGCCCGGGAGCCGCTCCCGAAGCCGACGGCGGCGGCCCGGCCCGGGACCCGCTGATTTCCGGGCCGCCGAATTTCCGGGCCGGGCTGCCGAACTTCCAGGCGGGCGCCGAATTTCCGGCCTGACAAGCCCCGCCGGAGTGCGCCGGCGGGGCTGCCACCGGTCCCGATCACCCGAGCGACTCTTGACACATTTCCGTTGTGCGGCGTGCAATATATTGCATGCCGGTTCCCAAGGGTCGAGGGCTCGTCTCCAGATCTCTCCTTCGGGAGAACGCCTACCGAGCGATCCGGGACGCCATCGTCGACGGCACGCTCGCCCCGGGTGAGCGCCTCAACGACGGCGACCTGTCGGAGTGGCTGGGCGTCAGCCGCACTCCGGTGCGGGAAGCCCTGGCGCGCTTGGACCAGAACGGCCTGGTGCAGACGAAACCGGGCCGCTACACCATCGTCAGTCCGCTCGATGTCCGTGCGGTGCGCGACGCCCAGTCGGTCACTGCGGCGCTGCACGAACTCGCCGTCCGCGAGGCGATGCCCAACCTGTCCGAGGTCGAGCTCGACGCCATGCGGGAAGCCAATGCACGCTTCGCCGTGGCGCTGCGCCGCACGGACGTCGACGCGGCGCTCGCCGCCGATGACGACTTCCACGACGTCGCGGTGACCGCCTGCGCGAACGTGGCCCTGCGTACCGTCCTGGAGCAGTTCACGCCGCTGTTGCGACGCCTGGAGCGGTTGCGCTTCTCCTCGTTGAGCGGTCGGGGCTCGGTCGCCCAGCACGACCGGATCATCGCGCTCTGCGAAGCCGGCGACACCGAGGGAGCCGTGTCCGCGACCCGCGCCAACTGGCAGACACTGCTGCCCCTGCTCGACGCCACGCCCAGTGACGAACCACTCGCCGACCCCGGCAGCGCCTTGCCGCCGAACTCCTGAGACACGGCAGACGAGGCCCCCTGGCAGGGTTCCTCAACGGCAAGCCCAACGCACGGACCGCAAGCCCCACTCGCAGATCGTAAGCCCAACTCACAGACCACAAAGCAAAACTGACAGGTAGTCAGCATCTACTTATCCGAACCCCGCGTGGGCGTACAGCTGCAAGGAGGCACCGATGCCCGTCACCGACTTCGAGCGCTACCCCCTCTTGTTCGGCCCCAGTCCCGTACACCTACTGGACCGGCTCAGCGGGCATCTCGGCGGCGCCCGCATCTGGGCCAAGCGGGAGGACTGCAACAGCGGGCTCGCCTTCGGCGGCAACAAGACCCGCAAGCTGGAGTACCTGATACCTGACGCGCTCCGACAGGGCGCGGACACCCTGGTCAGTATCGGTGGGGTGCAGTCCAACCACACCCGGCAGGTGGCCGCGGCCGCCGCCAAGGCGGGGCTGCGGGCCGTCCTCGTCCAGGAGAGCTGGGTCGACTGGCCGGACGAGGCCAACGACAAGGTAGGCAACATCCTGTTGTCCCGCGTCATGGGAGCCGATGTGCGTCTGGTGCGCGCGGGGTTCGGCATCGGCTTCAAGGACAGCTGGCACCAGGCCCTGGAGGACGTCCGGGCGGCCGGCGGCACCCCCTACGCGATCCCCGCCGGGGCCTCGGGCCACCCTCTCGGCGGCCTCGGCTTCGCCCACTGGGCTTTCGAGCTGGAGCAGCAGGAACGGGAGTTGGGCGTCTTCTTCGACACGATCGTGGTGTGCAGCGTCACCGGCAGTACCCAGGCCGGCATGATTGCCGGCTTCGCGGGCCAGGACCGGCCCCGCCGGGTGCTGGGCATCGACGCGTCGGCCAAGATCGCCGAGACCCGGGCCCAGGTGGAGAAGATCGCTCGCCACACCGCCGAACTCATCGGCCTCGGCCGGGATCTGCGCGATGACGAAGTCACCGTCCTGGAGGGCTGGGCCGGCGACGCCTACGGCATTCCCGTCCAGTCCACCCTCGACGCCATCCGACTCACCGGACGTCTCGAAGGCATGATCATCGACCCGGTCTACGAGGGCAAGTCCATGGCCGGCCTCATCGACCTCGTACGCAGCGGAGACATCCCCAAGAGCTCCAACGTCCTCTACGCGCACCTGGGCGGCCAGCCCGCCCTCAACGCCTACAGCAGCCTCTTTCACTGACCCGGTTGGACCGTCACCTCGGACCGTCACCCGCGAAGCACAGCGAGGGCTGTACCCGAGGTGGCTCGTACAGCCCTCACCATGTCCATGTGTGCCCGTGTCAGCCGGGGGCGCCCGGCCTCAGCGGTCTTCGCAGGCCAGCGTCAGGCACAGCATCAGCACCTCGTAGGGGGTGCTGTCGCTCTGTGCGGTGGGCGTCTCCCCGGAGTCCGCGGCGAACCGCCACTGCGAGGGCCGGGCGTGCTTGGTCTCTGCCTTCTTCTCCACCTCGACGTGGAGTGTGCGGGCCTGCGGATCGTTCGTCTCGACGAGCACTTCGTCGCTGTCGACCGAGAAGTGGTCGTGTAACAGGACCAGACCGAACCGGTCCAGGTTGCCGTGCTTCTCCAGTACGGCCTTGATGTCCCTGGCGAACTCCGCGTCCTGGGGGCCGAGCGGCTCTGCGTCTTCGAAGCGAGGAAGGTGGTGCGATGTACGGCTGGTCTGCGTAGGCATGAGGATCTCCCTTCGACCGCGCTCTGCGGTCTCAACACACCATAGATAAATGGTGAGTTGCGGCAGAAGGGCGTGACGGTGGCGGGATCCGACGCGAGCCGGGCGGCGCTGCGGGGACTCGGCCAGGACGTGTTTCACAGTCGGCGACGGTCGTGCAGCCGCAAGGTCGGCCCTCCGGTCAGGGGCGGCACGTCGGCAGGTCGGCCGGATTCAGGATCCGAGCGCTGCGATCTCCTCGGCCTCTGCCGGGTCCCGACGCCATCGTTCCCGGCTTCATGCCACGTCAGGGACTCGTGGACCCCTGCGACATCCCCTCATGCCTTCGCGTCGCACAAGGCTGAAGCCTGTCCGAAAATAGGTCGTGCAAGTGATCGATCTTTTGTACCGTCAGGAACCTACTGAACGGGGGGATTTCCATGATTCGTCGTGTTTCACTGGCAGCCGCCGCGTGTGCGGCCGTCGGTTTCTCGCTTCTCACTGTTCCGGCTCATGCGGCTGGAGCCGAGGCGACGCCCACCCGCGCGTCGCAGAAGGTGATGTCAGGGTCGGACCATGTCAAGTGCACCCGCTTGAGCAAGGGGCAACTCTGCATCGTCATGAACAGCCGGCCCCAGTCCATCGATGTCATCTACACCAAAAAGGGTGGCGCGAACATCAAGGCGCAACTCGGGTATCGGATGAACGGTTCGTCGTCGTACGCCGGGCTGGAGACCATCAGCGACGGCGACCGGGCCACCAACACCTGGAAGATGAGCTGGCCCTGCAAGAAGGCCGTTGGCCTGATCAAGGTCAGGGGGCAAGGGACCTTCGAAACCCCGGCGGCGACGTTCCCGGGCTGCTGATGAGGTAGCACAGGACGACAAGGGGGAAGTGAGCTCGGGAGCAAAGGCGGAGGATCGCCCTAGCACTCGGCACCGACAACACCACCCCCAAGGGGCCCGCCAGGAGCGGGCCCCTTGCGCGTGTCAGACCCGGTCCTGGTCACGAGCAAGGCACCGCATCCGTACCAGCGGATCATGGTGAGCTACGACGAGCGGGGTCGCGCGATCGTCTGCGTCGTCTCCACGATGAGGCTCTGACCTGCGCGTACCCCGCTTCGGGCGCGGTCGGAGCGGTGATGAATCCGGCGCCCCCGAAGGGGTCAGGCGAAGACGTCCTGCTGGTAGCGCCCGTCGGCCTCAAGCCGGGCGAGCCATTCCTGGGCGGCGGCGTCGTCGCTTCCGGTGTGGGCACGGTGGATGGCGGCGAGTGCCTCGCGTACGGCCGGTGCCATGCGGCGGCCGTCGCCGCAGACGAAGAGGTACGCGCCGTTGTCGAGAGCGTCCCACACCGTGTCCGCGGCGGCGGCAATCGCGTTCTGGACGAACCGGGCAGGGTGGTCGGGGAGGGCGGAGAAGGCGGTGTGTACGCGGGCGATCCCGGACTCCTCCCAGGTCTGCATCTCCTCCCGGTAGAACCAGTCGTGCTCCGGGTGGCGGCAGCCGACGAACACCTGGGACATGCCGACTTCCGTGCCGCCCGCGTGCTGCCGGGCGCGCTCCTCCAGGAATCCCCGCAGCGGCGCGATGCCGGTGCCGGGGCCGATGAGGACGAGCGGTGTCGTGGGGTCGGCCGGCGGCGCGAAGGTCGGCGACGGCACACGTACGTAGCCGTAGAGGACGTCTCCGGGCTCCAGCCGGCCCAGGTACTGCGAGCACAGGCCCCGGTGCTCGCCCTCGCCCGACAGCGCGGGGCTTTCGACAAGTCCGACGGTCAGCCGCACATGTCGTGGGTCGGCCAGGGGCGAGGAGGAGATGGAGTAGAAGCGGGGGCGGATGGGCCCCATCATGTCGAGGAAGTCCGCCGGCGGCAGTTCCACGGCGGGGAAGCGCTCCAGCAGGGTGAGCACCGGGACGCGCTTTTCGAGGATCTCCGTCCGGTAGCGCCGCTCGGCCTCCTCGGTGTCGGCGGTGTAGGCCTCCAGCTGGGGCCGGGTCCAGGTGCAGGGGGTGTGGTCGGCGAGCGTCCGTATGTGGGCGCGGGTGGCGACGTCCTGGAGTTCCAGGAACTGGGTCAGGAGCAGTTCCGCGGTGACGGGCACGCCCACCGGCAGGTGCGTCCTGCCGCTCCGGTCACCGGGTCGATCCGGAGCACCTGGTCGCGTTCGATGCCGAGCCGGTCGAGGGCACGGGCGACCAGTGCCGGGTCGTTCTTGGCGAAGACCGCCAGGTGGTTGCCGGTGTCGTAGTCGACGCCTGCCGGCAGTTCGACCGTGATCGACCGCGCGGACGGCCGCGGTGGCTCGATGCTGAAGTCCCACAGTCCGGTCGGGTCGCCGACGAGTTCCTCGTTGGCAACGATGGTCAGTGGGTACGCCTGCTCGGAGACGATCGAGGGGCGCACCTCGGCCTCGCCGAGGAGTTCCACCTGGAAGCGCGGGCCGTCGTCCGCGGCAGAGGCATCTGCGTCGCGGCGCTGCGCCTTATCGACGCCGACGGGGTCGAGGCGCTCACCATGCGCAAACTCGCGGCCGAGCTGAACGCCAACCCGATGTCGCTCTACCACCACGTGCCGAACAAGGAAGCCCTGCTGCGCGGCGTGGCGAAGCTGGTCGGCTCCCAGTTCCGCACGCCGGAAGGGGAGGACCGGCCCTGGCAGGAGCGGCTACGCCAACTCGCCATGGACTTCCGCGCGTTGGCGCACCGCCACCCCAATCTGGTGGCGCACACCTTCAGCCACCCCGACTTCATCCAGCCGGGGGACCCCTTCTGGCTGGAGCTCACGGGGACACTCGCCGCCGCGGGAGTGCCGCAACGCGAGGTCCCCCGGGTAGGCGCTGTGCTGTGTGCCGTGTTCTCGGGGCTGTTGCTCACCGAACTGAACGGAGCGCTGCAGCGATGGACGACCCTGCCCCCATCGCCTGCCGTTCACGGCGGGGAAGAGGCGTCCGAGGTGACGTCGGCCGATGCGGACACGTTGTTCCGCCGCGCGCTGGATGCCGCGATCGTCGGTGTGGAGAGCCAGACGGCTGCTTGCGTCGCGGGCCGTGGAACCGATGGCGGCACCTCGTGGACGAGTCGCTGCCGGGCGTCATGATGTGCTCGTGCCGGCCTCATCCGGGGGTGTGTCGTAGGGGATGTCCGCCCAGGGATTGAGGGATATCGGGCTGGTACTTCGACCGTGGCCGTCGAGTAGCCAGCCCATGCGTTTGCTCATGCGCAGGACGATGGCGCGTTCGGTCAGTGTCAGCGTGGGGAATCGTTCGGCGAGTCTGGTCTCCAGACGCTGGCTGTCGCCGAGGGAGCGCAGCCAGACGATGACGAGCAGATTGTCCGTTCCGGTGATCGCGGCGCACATCCTGATTTCCGGCAGGGTCAGCAGCGTCTGAGCGATCCTGTCGAGTTCGTGGGCGGGGACGCGAGCCCAGAAGTAGGCGTGCACGGGCCAGCCGCTGATGATGTCGGACACTTCGCAGCGGAAGGACACCAGGCCCTCGCGGACCATGCGTTCCAGGCGCCGGCGGGTGGTGGACACGCTGGTCGAGGTGAGGGCGGCAAGTTCGGCGGCTGTCCGGCGGCCGTCGGAAGACAGGGGCAGCAGAAGATCGCGGAACCGTTCGTGGGACGTCCGGCTTCCCGCAGAGGTCTGCGGGTGGTGGCGGGTCAGGTGGGCGCGCTGGTCGGGCGAGAGGGCCTGGAGCCGCCACTTGTTGCCTTCGCTGTAGAAGCGGGTTGCGGTGCTGGTACGGGTGCCGCGTACTCCGGGCAGCTGGCTGACGTGGTCCAGTACGAACCGCGACAGCGCCTGAAGGTCGGGGAACAGGGCCACGAGGAACAGGTCGCGGCCGCTGGCGACCTGGGAGATCGAGGCGATCTGCGGCACGCCTGCGAGCGCATCCACCACCTGCTGTCGGGCGGTGGGTTGGCAGTCGACTTCGATGAAGGCCAGACAGCACCGTTCGGTCCACAGCGCCAGGTTCGGGTAGGCGGTCACCCAGACGACGCCCTGTGTGGTCATGCGCTCCCAGCGCCGCGCCACAGTGGCCGAGTGGAGGCCGAGCACCTTTCCCACTTCGGTCCAGGTGGCCCGCGGCGCTATCTGCATCACATTGATCAGCGACAGATCATCTTCGTCGAGGCTGAACGAATCTTGCATTGGATCGCACCCTGTGAACGTTCCTGCTGATTTCGGCGCTGCCGCCGCGCGCCTGTCCACCCTAGGGACATCCGCCGTTCGACACCATGCCCGAGTCCCTGGAGGTGCACCCGCTGTCATGGCGACCTATGAGGATGCGACTGCGTTGCGCGACGAGCTGGTCCGGCTGCGTCGCGGCCTGCACACCGATCCCGAGGTGGGGCTGGACCTGCCGCGCACCCAGGAGAAAGTGCTGAGGGCGCTGGACGGCCTGCCACTGGAGATCTACACGGGCAGCCGGCTGTCCTCGGTCACGGCAGTGCTGCGCGGGGGGCGGCCGGGACCCGCCGTGCTGCTCCGGGCGGACATGGACGCCCTGCCGGTGACGGAGCGCACCGGTCTGGAATTCTCCTCCGCGACACCGGGCGTCATGCACGCCTGCGGCCACGATCTGCACACCACGATGCTGGTCGGTGCCGCCCATCTGCTCGCCGCGCGGCGGCAGGATCTGGCCGGCGACGTGGTGCTGATGTTCCAGCCGGGCGAGGAGGGATGCGACGGAGCGGGCGCGATGCTGGCCGAAGGCATCCTGGAGGCGGCGGGACCCCGGCCGGTCGCCGCCTACGCACTGCACGTGTTCACCACCGACTTTCCCGCCGGCGTCTTCATGGCGCGCAGTGGTGCGACCATGGCGGCGACCAACAACGTGGATGTCACCGTCATCGGAGCCGGCGGACACGCCTCGGCGCCGCACCGTGCCAAGGATCCGGTGCCCGCGGCATGCGAGATGGTCACCGCGCTGCAGACCATGGTCTCCCGAACCTGCGACCCCTTCGACCCGGTCGTCCTGACCATCGGTTCCTTCCACGCCGGCACCCGCCGCAACGTGATCCCCGAAACGGTGCGGCTGGAGGGCACCGTACGCACGTTCTCCACCCGGGCGCAGAACCGGATGCAGGACGCGGTGGTGACCCTCGTACGCCAGATCGCCGCCGCCCACGGTCTGCGGGCGGAGGTCGAGTTCACCAAGCGCTACCCGGTGACGGTCAACGACGAGCGCGAGACCGCCTTCGTCCGGTCCACCGTCACCGAGACCTTCGGAGAGCACCGCTTCCGGCCGCTCGCCCACCCCCTCACCGGCGCCGAGGACTTCTCCCGCATCCTGGCCGAGGTGCCCGGCAGCCTGGTCATGCTGGGCGCCGCTCCGTCCGGTGCAGATCCCTCGACGGTGGCGAACAACCACTCTCCCTATGCGGAGTTCGACGAGGGCGTGCTGTGCGACGGCGCCGCTCTCTACGCCGATCTCGCCACCCGCCGACTGGCCGCACAGTCCGCCGGAGGACTCGCTTCGACTCTCGCCTGCTGACCGTCCCCGTCGCTCATCTTGCCCCCGTCGCTCACCTTGCCCCTCGTCGCTCACCTTGGAGGTCCCCCTTGTCACCCGCACCCTCCACCCGCCCGGTGCCCGTCACCGAGCCGGGCCACAGACACTCCGGCCGGGAACAACGCCGCACCCTCATCGGCACCGGCATCGGCAACGCGCTCGAATGGTACGACTGGCACGTCTACGGCATCTTCGCGCCGTTCTTCGCCCAGCAGTTCTTCAATCCGGACAACGAACTGTCGGCCTTGCTGTCCACACTGGCCATCTTCGCCGTGGGCTTCGCGATGCGGCCGATCGGCGCCTTCGTCTTCGGCCGGCTCGCGGACCGCAAGGGCCGGCGCCTGGCCATGCTGCTCTCGATCGGCATGGGGTCGGCGGGCAGCCTGGCGATAGGCCTTGCCCCCACCTACGCGAGCATCGGCGCCGTGGCCTCGCTCATTCTGCTCCTGGCCAGGCTCACCCAGGGCATGGCGCACGGCGGCGAACTGCCCTCTTCCCAGACCTACCTCGCCGAGACGGCCCCGCCCGAGCGCCGCGGCCGGTGGACCAGCGCCATCTACGTCTCCGGGGCCTGCGGCATGCTGATCGCCACCCTGCTGGGCGCCGGCCTCGCGGCCCTGTACGGCACGGAGGCCCTGGAGGCATGGGGCTGGCGGGTGCCGTTCGTCATCGGCGGACTGCTCGGCGTCTACGCCCTGTTCCTGCGGCGCAAACTCACCGAGACGCACGCCTTCAACAAGGAACGCACGTCCCGAAGTGCGGCACCGCAGCGCCCGTCCGTGCTGCGCGGCATGTGGCAGAACCGTGCTGCTGCCGGGCGGGTGATCGGCCTGACCGCAGGCTTCACGGTGACCTACCAGGCCTGGACCACTGCTGCTCCCACCTACGCCATCAGCGTGACGAAGCTGGACTCGACCGCAGTGCTGCTCGCCGAGGTGGTCGCACTCCTGATCTTCATCGTGGCGCTGCCGCTGTGCGGATCGCTGTCCGACCGGTTCGGACGCCGGCCCAACATGCTGATCTTCGTTCTGGGCATGGCCGTGCTCGCCTACCCCCTGCTGCTCCTGGCCCGAGCGGGCCGAGTCTGGCAGCTCGGCCTGGCCATGACCATCGCCCTGCTCTTCACCGCGATGTGCGCGTCCATCGCGCCCGCGATCTTCGCCGAACTGTTCCCCACCAACGTGCGTACCACCGGCACCGGCGTCCCCTACGCGATCGCCGTGGCACTCTTCGGCGGAACCACCCCCTACCTTCAGACCTGGCTCGCCAGTCACCACGCACAGAACTACTTCACCGGCTACAACATCGCTCTGCTGCTGATCGGCGCCCTGGTCGTCCTCACCGGCCCCGAGACGCGAGCCAAGCCACTGGAGTAGGGCCCCAGCCGGACCAACGGCGGGCCGCGTCCTCATCACCGCCCCGGTCACCCCCCACCACAGGGCCCGAGACCCCCGGTACGCGCCGCGGGGTCGGCGCCGTCAGCCAAGTGCCGGCCCGCCGGGACAGTTCGTTCCCCGCCCGCAGCCCGTGAACTCCGCTCGGTTCAAGCGCCGTTGCCCGAGCGGTACCCGGCCCCGGCTGCCACCACCCGAGGTGGCCGGGGCCCCTCTCCGCACGGGGCTTTCCCACGAGGCATCGGGAGCCCCTTGCCTGTGGGCGTGCCGAGTCCAGGCCGGGTGCGAAGCCCGTCAACGGCTCGGTCGGCGCCACATCGGCTTTCGGGCTCGTGCAACAGCCGGCCGGATCCCGAAAGTCGTCGGGCAGCCCCCGTCACCATCCGGTCCCGGTCACCGTCCCGCACCGGCCGCCATGCGGCGTGCCACCTCGTGCACCGACTGGGCATGCAGTTCGAACATCGCCCTCAAGTCGACGGCGTCGCCGGTGATCTCCCGCTGTACGAACAGGCCGTCGGCGCCCGCGATGGCGTATGTCGTGAGCGTGTGGATCCCGTCCTCGTCCAACTCGGGGAAGAGGGTCTGCAGCATCTCGGTGATCTTCTGGCGCGCGACTCCCCTGACCTGGAGGAACACGGTCCGGCCCCGGGGCTCGGTGGGCCGCCGCTCCAGGGCGAGCATGAGACCGAGGCGCAGGAAGTCGGGCGCGTCGACCAGTGACTTGGCCACGTTCGCGGCCATGACGGTGACCCGCTGCAGGGACGTACCCGTCTCCTCGCCCGGCAGTTCGACCGCGGCGAGCCAGCTGTCGAAGCTGCGCTCGATGACCGCGGCGATCAGGTCGTCCTTGTCCTTGAAATGCCAGTAGATCGAGCTCGCCGGCAGTCCGCACTTGGCGCTGACGGCCGCGATGGACGTTCCCTCGTACCCGCGCTCACCCGCGATCTCCACGGCGGCGTCGAGGATGCGCTGCCGCGACTCCAATCCGTTCGCCCGCTTCCGGCGCGTCGTGTGGGGCCTGGTCATGGCACTTCCCTCCTGGTGCGCCGGGCCTTGACCGTATCCGGCGTCGAGCTTAGTGTAGCGTTCATTCCAATTGGAGTGACCGCTACAGTAAGTGGCGAGCCGGCCGGCGACCGTGAGGTGGCCGGCGCGAGAAGCCGGCGCCGGAAGCGGCGCCGGAGACGAATGCGTACGACGGTGGCGGTGATCGGGTACCCCGCGGGGTGACCGCTCCAGCTGGGCATGGCCCCGGGACCGTTGTCCTGGAGCGCGATGCCGAGGTTTCTTCCCGTGCCCGGTCCGTCTCAACGGCGTCCGGCAGCTGGATTCCCCAGCCGTGGACGACCAGGGACGGCGCCCCGCTGCCCTGGATGACCGCCCGCCGTGCGACCGCCTTCGCCCTGCGCGCCCACGCCGGCCGCCGCACTCCGCCCGACCGTGACCACCGCCCAGTAAGGACCGACACCATGACCCCGCAGACCGACCTGCCGACGATGCAGGAGACGACGTACGACATCGGCGGAAAGAAGATCTTCGCTGCGGAGGCGGGTGACGGCCCGCCCGTGCTCCTGCTGCACGGCGGCGGCCCCGGCGCCTCCGGCGTATCCAACTACGCCCGCAACATTGCCGAGTTGGCCAAGGAGTACCGGGTCATCGTGCCCGATCTGCCCGGCTACGGGCGCAGCACCAAGGGCGTCGACGGTACCGATCCGTTCGGCTACCTGGCCGACGGCATCCGCGGCCTGTTGGACGAACTCGGCCTGGAGAAGACCCATCTGGTCGGCAACTCCTACGGCGGCGCCTGCGCCCTGCGGCTGGCCCTGGACACCCCCGACCGGGTCGACCGCATGGTGCTGATGGGCCCCGGCGGGGTCGGCAACACCCGTGCCCTGCCCACTCCCGGGCTCAACAACCTGCTGGGCTACTACACCGGCGACGGACCCTCGCGGCTGAAGCTGGAGAAGTTCATCCGCAACTACCTCGTCTTCAACGCCGCGGAGGTCCCGGACTCCGCCATCGAGGAGCGCTACCAGGCCAGCATCGACCCCGAGGTGATCGCCTCTCCGCCGCTGCAACGCCCCGCCGGGCTGCGCACCTTGTGGAAGATGGACTTCACCCGCGACCCGCGCCTGAGCAAGCTGCCCGTGCCCACTCTCGTCCTGTGGGGCGCGGAGGACAAGGTCAACCGGCCGTCCGGCGGCCGGATGCTGGCTGACCGCATGCCCAACTGCGATCTGTACCTCGCCGCCAACACCGGACACTGGGTGCAGTTCGAGCGCACCGACCTGTTCAACCGCCTGTGCGCCGACTTCCTGGCCGGCCGCCGATGACCACACATGACGCCCCGTCCGTCTTCGGTGCCGTCCACCTCGGATACGTCGTCATCGAGAGCAACCGCTTCGCCGACTGGCGCCGCTTCGGCACCGATGCCATCGGCATGCACCACGAGGCCCTCTCCCGCAACCTGATGCGCTTCCGCCTCGACGAACAGGAATGCCGCTTCCTGCTCCGGCGTGGCCCCACCGAGGACGTCGTCGCGACCGGCTGGCACGTCGACGACCACGCCACCTTCGAACGCATCGAGGCCCGCATCCGCGCCCACGGCGTCCCCCTCACCGTCGGCACCGACGAGGAGGCCGCCCTGCGCGGTGTCGAGCGCCTGCTGCGTTTCCCCGGCCCCAAGGGCATCACACAGGAGATCTACACCACCCCGGCGACGTCGGCCGAGCCGCTGCGCATGCTCGCCTCAGGCTTCGTCACCGGCGAGGGCGGCATGGGTCACATCGCGCTGACCTCCACCAAGCCGGCGCAGACTCGGGCCTACTTCCACACCGTCTTCGACGCCCGCCTGACCGACTACATCGACGAGACCTTCAGCGGCGTCAAGTTCAAGATCCGCTTCCTGCGCGTCAACGAACGCCACCACTCCATCGCGGTCGCCGCTGCCCGCGGTCTGCCGATCGATGCGGTCCGCACCCGGGTGCAGCACGTCAACATCCAGGCCGCCACCCTCGACGATGTGGCCCAGAGCTACCAGCGGGTGCACGAACTCGGCTTCGACATGGCCCTGTCCGTCGGCCAGCACACCAACGACAAGGAACTCTCCTACTACGCCCGCACCCCGTCGGGCTTCGAGTGGGAGGTCGGCTGGAACCCCGTCGTCGTCGACGAGTCCACCTGGGAGCCCACCACTCACCAGGGCATCAGCATCTGGGGCCACCTCCCGGTCGGCCGGACCATCATCGACAAACTCGCCCAGTTCCGGGACGGGGCCCGCTCCCTGGGCCGCCCGGAGAGCACGGTTCCGTCGCTGAGCGGCGCAGGCATTCCCGGCGACTGACACGCAGTCGCTCACCGCGCCGGTCCAGGTGCCGAAGGCCGACAGCCGGGGCGATCCGGTGAGCTCATCGCCCGATCAGGTGCCGGAGCGCAACGCACGGGACAGTCCCAACGCGGCGGTCCGTACCGCCGGAGCGAGCTGGGCGGGCCGGAAGCGGCTGCGGGGCACGGCGACCGACAGCGCCGCCACCGCCACCGGCCCGTCGAAGACGGGTGCCGCGATGCAGCTGACGCCCAGGGCGGCCTCTTCCTCCTCGTAGGCCAGGCCCGCAACCTGAGCCTGCTCGATGGCGGTGCGCAGCCGCTCCGGATCGGTGACCGAGTGCGGCGTGAGGCGGGGGAGGGGCGTGTCCAGCACCTCCTCCGCCAGCTCAGCGCCGGAGAAGGCCAACAGCGCCTTGCCGACGCCCGTGCAGGTCAGGGGAAGCCGACCGCCGATCCGGGAGGGGAGCCGCAGGGCGCCGTGGCCGTGGATGCGCTCCACATAGACCACCTCGTGGCCTTCGCGCACCCCCAGATGGACGGTCTCGTGCGTGGCCTCGAACAGGTCCTGCAGAAAAGGCAGGGCAGCCTCGCGCAGATCATGCCGGCGTGGCACGAGCGAACCCAGTTCGAAGAGCTTGCCGCCGAGCCGGTAGCTCTCCGCATCGCGTTCGAGCAGACCGAGCCGGACCAGTTCGCCACACAGCCGGAACGCCGTGGTCTTGGTCAGACCTGCACGCTCAGAGAGTTCTGTGAGGCGGAACATACCGCCGTCCGGCCGGAAGCAATCCAGGATCGCCATTGCCTTGTCCAGCATGTTTCCCTGAGCGCTGTTCCGTGTCATGGAACATATTTTGCCGTCCTTCGCGAGGTGCGCCTATACCTGGCATGCGTCGCCTGCGTCTCATGCGTCGCCTCGACGGTCGGCACGCCCGTACCGCCCCCCACACCAGTTCCGCTCCCTTCCGGAGGTAACCCGCATGCCCATCCCACAGCCCCTTCGCACCGCTCCGGACAGGGGCGAAGCATGAACGCCCACGACTCCGCCGGTGCGGTGGCGGAGGCGGCGGCCGTCCTGGCCGAAGCCGCCCGCACCGGCGTCCCGTGCCGTCCGGTGCGTGATCTGCTGCCCGAGGCGGACAGCGAGGCCGCCTACGCGGTGCAGCGGCTGAACGTCGAGCGAGGCATCGCCGCCGGACGGCGCCTGGCAGGCCGGAAGATCGGCCTGACCTCGCCCGCCGTGCAACGCCAACTCGGCGTCGACCAGCCCGACTTCGGCGCCCTGTTCGCCGACATGGCGGTGCCCGAGGGGCAGCCGATCGCCCCCGGCCGGCTGTTGCAGCCGAAGATCGAGGCGGAGGTCGCCCTGGTGCTCGGCGCGGACCTGCCGCACCGGGACCCGACCGTCGCCGACCTGCTGCGTGCCACGGCGTTCGCCCTGCCCGCGCTGGAGGTCGTCGACAGCCGCATCGCCGACTGGGACATCAGCATCGTCGACACGGTCGCCGACAACGCCTCCTGCGGCCTGTTCGTCCTCGGCGGCACCCCCGTACCGCTGGACCGGGTCGAGCTGCGCGACGTACGGATGACCCTGACCAGGAACGGCGAGACCGTCTCACGGGGCACCGGCGCCGACTGCCTGGGCAGCCCGCTCACCGCCGCCCTCTGGCTCGCCGCCACGCTCGCCGGCCTGGGCGAGCCGCTGCGGGCCGGCGACATCGTCCTGACCGGCGCCCTCGGCCCGATGGCCGTCGCCGCCGAAGGGGACGAGTTCACCGCCCACATCGAAGGACTCGGCACGGTCACCACCGCGTTCGCCGCCCCCGCCACGGAAGGAACCGGAGCATGACCACGAAGGCCGCCGTCATCGGCTCGGGCAACATCGGCACCGACCTCATGATCAAGATTCTGCGGCTCTCCGACTCTTTGGAGATCGCCGCCATGGCCGGCATCGACCCCGACTCCGACGGCCTGGCCCGCGCCCGACGGCTGAAGGTCGCGACCACCCACAAGGGCGTGGACGGCCTGGTCGAGCTGGACGAGTTCGCGGACGTGTCCCTCGTCTTCGACGCCACATCCGCCGGCGCGCACCGGCGCCACAACGAGGTCCTGCACCGACTGGGCCGCTCGGTCGTCGACCTCACCCCTGCCGCGCTCGGCCCGTACGTCGTGCCGCCGGTCAACGGCGACGCCCACCTGCACGCGCCCAACGTCAACATGGTCACCTGCGGCGGGCAGGCCACCATCCCCATCGTGGCCGCCGTCGCGGCCGTGACCCCGGTCCACTACGCAGAGATCGTCGCCTCCATCTCCTCCCGTTCGGCGGGCCCCGGCACGCGGGCCAACCTCGACGAATTCATCGAGACCACCTCGTCGGCCATCGAGCAGGTCGGCGGCGCGGCCCGCGGCAAGGCCATCATCATCCTCAACTCCGCCGAACCGCCCCTCATCATGCGGGACACCGTGCACTGCCTCATCGGTGACTGCGACGACGCCGCGGTGACCGCCTCCGTGGCGGAGATGGCCGCGCGCGTCCAGACGTACGTCCCCGGCTATCGCCTCAAGCAGAAGGTGCAGTTCGAACGCGTCGCCGTCGACAGCCCACTGCGCTCCCTGCTGCCGGCCGCCTCCCGGTCCGGCCAGGCCGCCAAGGTGTCGGTGTTCCTCGAAGTGGAGGGCGCCGCCCACTACCTGCCCGCCTACGCCGGCAACCTCGACATCATGACCTCGGCCGCCCTGCGCACCGCCGAGCGCATGGCCGCCCACCGCACCACGAAGGTGGTCTCCCGATGACCGCACCCCAGCCGAACACCCTGTACGTGCAGGACGTGACCCTCAGGGACGGCATGCACGCCGTCCGCCACCGCTACACCGTCGAGCAGGCCCGCACCATCGCCGGCGCACTCGACGCCGCGGGAGTCGCCGCGATCGAGATCGCCCACGGCGACGGCCTGGCCGGCTCCAGCATCACCTACGGCGTCGGCGCCCACACGGACTGGGAGTGGATCGAGGCCGTCTGCGACGCCGTGACCCACGCGGTGCCCACCACCCTGCTCCTGCCCGGCATCGGCACCCTGCACGACCTGCGCCGCGCACATGCGCTCGGCATCCGCTCGGTACGCGTCGCCACCCACTGCACCGAGGCCGACATCTCCGCCCAGTACATCGCCGCCGCCCGCGACCTGGGCATGGACGTGGCCGGCTTCCTGATGATGTCCCACATGGCCGACCCCGCCGAACTGGCACAGCAGGCGAGGTTGATGGAGTCCTACGGCGCGCACTGCGTCTACGTCACCGACTCCGGCGGCCACCTCACCATGGACGGCGTACGCGACCGCGTCCGCGCCTACCGCGACGTCCTCGATCCGTCCACCGAGCTGGGAATCCACGCCCACCACAACCTCGGGCTCGGCGTGGCCAACTCGGTCGTCGCCGTCGAGAACGGCGTCACCCGCGTCGACGCCTCCCTCGCCGGCCAGGGAGCCGGAGCCGGCAACTGCCCCCTGGAAGCGTTCGTCGCGGTCGCCGACCTGATGGGCTGGGAGCCCGGCTGCGACCTGTTCCCCCTGATGGACACCGCCGACGACGTCGTACGCCCCCTCCAGGACCGCGAGGTGCGGGTCGACCGCGAGACCCTCAGCCTCGGCTACGCCGGCGTGTACTCCAGCTTCCTGCGCCATGCCGAGACGGCCGCCCGCCACTACGGTATCGACGCCCGCGCCATCCTCATCGAGGTCGGCCGCCGCAACCTGGTCGGCGGCCAGGAAGACATGATCACCGACATCGCCCTCGACCTCGCCGCAGCCCGCACCACCGCCTGACCCGAAAGCCGCACGCGGTCGGTTGAGGCCGAGCCGGAAGCAGGGATCCACCAGTCAACGGCCGTCCCAGGACCTGGATTCTGCCGGCCGAGCGGGATCAGCGGCCGGCACAAGCAGAGCGGGGGCCACAACCCCCTTGGCGCCGCCCTCCAGATCTGCGTGGCCCGGCGGTTCCCGCACCGCCGGGCCACGCACGGGTCAGGCGAGACCGATCTGCTGGTAGAAGGTCCGGTTGTCCCAGAAGAGAAACTCCTCCTCCATCACTCCGAGCTTGTTCCAGATGCCGACCGTGGCCATGTTGATGGCGAACTTCTTGCCCGTCGGCTGGATGAAGCCGCCGTTGCCGTCCGGCATGGGGCGGGTGAAGGTGCCCTGCATGACGCCGGTCACCGAGGTCAGGTTGTCCTTGGCGATGCGGATCGGGTGCTCGGTGATGCGCGTGTCCGGCGCCCAGACGAACTGGCTCTTCATGTCGGCGATGTGCCGGTCGATGCCGTCCGTGTAGTGACCGTCGGGCCAGTGGACGCGGATGTTCTGGGCGTGGCTCTCACTGAGCCGGTCCCACTGCTGACCGGAGTAGACGACGAAGTCCAGCTCGTCGAAGACCTTGAGGTGCTTGCGCTCCGTATCGGTCAGGTGAGCCGGCCAAAGCGACTCGGCCTGCGGGGTGGAGGCCGGGTCGCCGAGCAGTTCCCGGCTGCCTGTGGCTGCGGTTGCCAGGTCGGTTCCGCTGGATATCGCGGTGATGGCGAGGGCGCCCAGGGCGGCGGCGCCTCCGCTTCGGAGGACGTTGCGGCGGTCGATCATGTCGATTCCTTGTCTACAAGATCACGCTGGGGGAAGGGGGCGTGCTATTGAAGTTTCAAGCACATCGATCGTGGAGAGTGTAGTTGAGGATTCAAGTAGATGGAATCCTCAGGATGGTGTCGAGGTGTGCGATCACGTCGTCGCGGTCACTTCGCGCAGGTGGTCGTAGTGGCTGGATCATTCGCCCAAGCCCGAGTCACGCTGCAACCCGCTAAGGTGGTTCCATGCGTGCTGGGTTCCCTGACTTCCGCCTCGGTAAGGTGCTGGCGACCAGCTTCACGGGGACTCTGTCGGAGCGTCATGGCGAGGCTGTGGAGCGCATTCCCACGCCGCAGCGACTCATCGACTGGCTGGCAGTGAACGGCCTCGCCGTGGACTCCTGCACCACTGCCCAGCTCGACCTCGCTCGGGAACTGAGGGAGTCGATTCACGCCGCCGCGACAGCGGCCGCGATCCAGGGCGCTCTCCCCGCATCTGCTGTCCACGTCATCAATGACCGCAGCGCTCAGGGTCGGGCCGCGGCGATCCTGACATCCGAGGGTCAGCGGCGATGGCGGCTCAGCTCGGCTTCCTGCGTGGAAGATGCCCTCAGTGTGATCGCCGCCGACGCGATCAGCCTCATCGCGGGCGAACGAGACGGAAAATTGGCCTTGTGCGCGTCACCGACCTGCCAAGCCGCCTTCTTCGACACCAGCCAAAGCCGCACCCGCAAATGGTGTGACATGAACACGTGCGGGAATCGTCAGAAGAAGGCGCGCTTCCATGCCAACCAGCGCAAAAACCCCAGATCAGCGGAGTGATCGGTACCTCTTCACCACCTGAGATGTGTCTCCTGCGGGCCGTGGTCCGTGGATGTACTGGTCGGCCCAGGCGCTGATGATGTGGGCGGCTCGCTGTGCTTGTCCTCGGGCGGTCAGGAGATGGTCTGCCCCTTCGAGTGAGACGAAGCTTCGCGGGTGCCGTGCCTCGCGGAAGATCTCTCCGGCGTTGTCGATGTCGACGGTGTTGTCGGTCGGCGAATGCAGGACGAGTAGTGGTAGGTCCAACTCGCCGATCCGGTCCCGCAGGTGAGCACGGCGGACGTCTTCGACGAAGGCGCGCTTGAGGACCAGGGTCCGCCCGCCGACGAACCACTCGTGCGACCCTTCGCTGAGCACGCGATCCACGACCGCGTCGTACTGTCGCTCGACGTGGCTGGGATCGACCGGTGCCCCGATCGTGGCGACCGCGCGGACGCCGGTGGCCTCGGCCGCCGCGGCGAGGACGGCGGCGCCTCCCCATGAGTGCCCCACCAGCAGGTCTGCCGGAGTCCCACGCTCCGCCATCATGGCTGCGGCACGGATCGTGTCCTGGACCTTGACGGTGAAGGAACCGTCCCCCCAGTCGCCGTCGGAGTCCCCGATCCCGAGGTTGTCGAAGCGCAGCATGCCGATCCCCTCGCGTGCCAGCTGCTTGCTGACACGCGACGCGGCCGGCGAGCCCTTGCCGAGCGTGAATCCGTGCACGAAAATCCCCCAGCCGCGGATCTCGCCGTCCGGCAGGTCGATCGCTCCGGCCAATTCGGGGCCGACGACGCTCGGGAATCTCACTTTTTCGCTCATGTTGTGATCACCTAGGCAGGGGCTGTTCGTGGAGCAGGGAAGACAAGGGTGCCACCGGCCGGCGCCACGCGCGCGCTCCGGGCAGGGGAGCGGCGAGCGCGGTGCCTGCCGTGATCGGCGCCGTCAGGCGGGCGGCTTCCGGTCGGAGGACTGCTCGGTGGTGAGCAGTGCGGTGATCTCCTCGGCGAGGTGCGGGCCGAGCTCGCCCCAGCCGTCCTTGTAGCCGTAGACGCCGGCCAGGGTGCGGGCCTCGTAGTCGCCGTTCATGATCTCGATGTCGGTGGCCGTGATGAGCGCCGGGTGGGCGACACCGACGGCCGCCGAGACCTTCAGCAGCTCCTTGCGGAGGGTCCGCAGGTAGACGGCGGCCCGGGTGGCCTTCGAGGTCGGGTCGAGGCCGCGGGCCAGCCACGGGCTCTGGGTGGCGATGCCGGTGGGGCACTTGTCGGTGTGGCACTTCTGCGCCTGGATGCAGCCGATCGACAGCATCGCCTCACGGGCCACGTTGATCATGTCGGCACCCAGAGCGAAGGCGACCGCGGCGTTCTCGGGCAGGCCGAGCTTGCCGGAGGCGATGAACGTCAGGTCGTCGGTCAGCCCCCGCTCGGCGAAGGCGCCGTAGACCCGGGAGAAGCCCATCCGGAAGGGCAGCGACACCGAGTCGGAGAAGGTGAGCGGCGCCGCCCCGGTGCCGCCCTCGCCGCCGTCGATGGTCACGAAGTCGACACCACGGTCACCACGCGCCATCAGCGTGGCCAGCTCCTGCCAGAACTCCATCTCGCCCACCGCGCTCTTGATCCCGACCGGCAGGCCGGTCTCGGTGGCGAGCAGTTCGACGAAGTCGAGCATCGAGTCGACGTCGCCGAACGCGGTGTGCCGCGACGGGGAAGCGCAGTCCTCGCCGAGCGGGATGCCGCGGATCCCGGCGATCTCCGGTGTCACCTTCGCGCCCGGCAGCATTCCGCCCAGCCCGGGCTTGGCACCCTGGGAGAGCTTGATCTCTATCGCCTTGACCGGGGCGCCGGCGACCACGTCCTTGAGCTTGTCGATGTTGAAGCTGCCGTCCTCGTTGCGGCAGCCGAAGTAGGACGTACCGATTTGCAGGACGAGGTCGCCGCCGTTGCGGTGGTACGGCGAGAGACCGCCCTCGCCCGTGTTGTGCAGGGTGCCCGCCAGCGCCGCCCCCTTGTTGAGCGCCGTGACTGCCGCGCCGGAGAGCGAGCCGAAGCTCATCGCCGAGATGTTCACCACGCTCGCCGGCCGGAACGCCTTGGCGCGCCCGCGCGGCCCGCCCAGCACCTTGGCTGACGGCAGTGGGGCCTGCGGGTCGTGCAGGTCGGGCAACGTGCCGGCGAACGTGCGCTGCTTCAGGTAGGCGTGCCCCTGCGTGTGCTCGACGTCGTTGTCGGTTCCGAACCCGAAGTAGTTGTTCTCCCCCTTCGCCGACGCGTAGATCCAGGTGCGCTGGTCACGACTGAACGGGCGCTCCTCGTCGTTGGAGGTCACTATGTACTGCCGCAGCTCCGGCCCGATCGTCTCCAACAGGTACCGGGCGTGCCCGAGCACAGGGAAGTTCCGGAGCAGTGCGTGCTTCTTCTGGACAAGGTCACGAGCGGCCACCAGCGCCAATGCTGTTGCGGTGGCCGTGGCGATGCTCCGGGCGCGCATGAACGTTCCTCTCCTCGATGCTCGACTCCATCGCCATGCGGCGGAGTCGTCGTGCCGGGCGTTGGGCGGCGGGCACGACCCAGCGGGCGTCAGCGTTCGTCGGAGAACGCCAAGTGATACTAGGGGTTCGCCCGGAGCGAGGGTCGCGGGTGGGGTGGTCTTCCCAGTGGCGGGTGGTCCAGGCGCGTCGGAACAGGCCATGCACGGTGACGCCCGTGTGACACGGCGTAACGTCGGTACTCCTCGACAACCCGGCGATGGCGTCCCAGCCGGGCGGAGGTCTCCGTGTGCTTCAAGCAGTTTCCTGATCTTCAGCAGGGTGCGGTACATGGTTGTGCGACTGCTGCCGAAGAGTACGGCGAGGAGTTCCGCAGCCAGGGCGACCCGTAGGTGGAGCACGGTGGCCAGGACCTGGTCGGGGAAGACGAGCCGGGGCGGCGGCCACGTCAGGCCCGCTTCCGGGGCGCGACCTCCGAGGAGCCCCGGTGCCCGCGGAGCCGGTGCGGCTCCGCGGGCCGCCCCACCGCTGCCGGGCGGAGAGGTTCAGGGGGTGTGGCGCACCTGGATGGCGGCGGCCGGGCAGACGGCGGCCGCTTCACGGGTGAGGGCGTGCTGGTCGTGCGGGGGCTCCGGCTCCAGGACGACGACGATTCCGTCCTCGTCGCGTTGGTCGAAGACCTCGGGGGCGATCAGGACGCACTGTCCGGCGCCGCAGCACTTCTCCTCGTCGACGGTGATCTTCATGTGGGGGTCTCCTTCTGTCGGGGGTCGTACGTGTGCTCTCCTGCCGTCACCAGCGGACGGGGACCTCGCTAAGGCCGCCGACCAGCAGTCCTTCGAGGCGTTCGAGGTCGGTGGCGGGGATGTCCAGTTCGAGGGAGGGGAGCCTGCGCAGCAGAACTTCGAGGGCGACCTGGAGTTCGGTGCGGGCCAGGGCCTGGCCCAGGCAGGAGTGGGGTCCCGCGCCGAAGGCCAGGTGAGGGTTGGGAGTGCGGGTCACGTCCATCTCGGCGGCGTTCTCGAAGGCGGTCTCGTCCCGGTTCGCCGCGGCCAGGGCGCACACCACCGTGGTGCCGTTGGGGAGGACCTCGCCCCCGATCTCGACGTCCTCGGTGAGGTAACGCCTCAGGCCGAACCCACCGTTGGCGTCGAAGCGCAGCGCCTCCTCGACGGTGCTGCGTACCAACGAGGGGTTCTCCAACAGCCGTTCCCACCGGGTGCGGTCGGCCAGCAGCATGGCGACCATCTTGCCGATCATGTTGGCCGTCGTCTCGTGCCCGGCCACCAGCAGACCTATGCCGGTGCCCAGCAGCTCCGCGTCCGTCAGCGCCTCACCTTCGCCGCTGCTCTCCTCGATCAGGGTGCTGAGCAGGTCGTCGGTGGGCTCGGCGCGTTTGGCGGCGATGTGGCCGGACATGTAGGCCACGAGTTCGCCGACCGCCGTCTGCCGTTCCTGTGCGGAGTACCGGGTGAGGCTGAGGTAGTTGTCGGACCAGTAGGAGAAGCGGTCCCGGTCCTCGGCGGGCACGCCGAGCATGTCGCAGATCACGTAGACCGGCAGCGGGAAGGCGAAGTGCGCCTTGAGGTCGCCGGAGTTGCCGCGCCCGGTCATCTCGTCGAGGAGCTGGTCCGCGATCGCGGCCATCGGGGGCCGCAGGGCGGCCATGCGCTTGGCGGTGAACCACCTTGCCGGGGCGGGTCACCACGCCGCGCCCGCCGGGTCCACGGAGCCCCGCCTTGGCGTGGTCGAGGTCGGGAACTGGCTCTGACCGCAGTTCCGTGAAGCTCATGGTTGGGTGAGGATCCGGGTCCGAAGGAGCGTGAAGGACGCGCGGCCATACGGCACCGGGGTCGTCGAGGAAGCGGGCGATGCCGAAGTCGCCGATCTTCAGGGTGTCGTCGGCGCCCAGCAGGAGGTTGGCCGGCTTGATGTCCCGGTGCACGATGCCCTGCCGATGCGCGGCGGCCAGCCCAACGGCAGCCTGTGCGGCGATACGGGCCACGTGCTCGGCGGGCAGCGGTCCGTAGACGGTGAGCAGGTCGGCGAGGCTGTCCCCGTCGACGAGCTCCATCACCAGGAACAGACGGTCTTCGTGCTCGCCGAAGTCGAGAACGCCGACCACGTGCGGGTGGCTGAGGCGACCGGCGGTCTGTGCCTCCAGCCGGAAGCGGGAGGTCGCGGTGGGGTCGGAGTCGTGGGGGAGCATGAGTTTCACGGCAACCGGTCTGCCGAGCATCTCGTCGAAGCCCCGCCAGACCTCCCCCATCGCGCCCCGCCCGAGGGCGTCTCCCAGCCGGTATCGGCCCGCTATCAGCACTTGTTCTTCATCCTCATGCCCAATGACGTCCTGATCGCTGCAAGCCATGGCTCGCCGTGGGGCGCGGATCAAGGTGCGGGGGGCCGCAGCGGCCCCAGCTTACCGGCCCTGCAACCTTGTCCTTCCGGGCGGCGCAGAGCCCGGCTGCTACGGGCAGCCCCGCCAGAGGGCGGGATGCGTGCACGGTTCTCGGCTGAGTCGTGACGGTTTCAAGTTGCTCCATTCACAAGAGCGCTGGATTCGTGGCCATCTCCAGCCATCAGTGACATTTCAGGGACATGGCGCGCAGGAAGGAGTGACCCGATCACGAGGGTCGAGGTGCTCACCCTCATGGAGAGGTGCGCGGGCGCCGATTGCAGGAGCGGGCTGGTTCCCCCCGTGCCGGCCCGCTCCCGCGCACATACGCCAGCCCGGGCGTCCCACGTGGCAGTGGCACCCGGGCTGCCGTCAGTAGCGAATCCTCAGAGGCCGTCGGATGGCACCGGCGGCCAGGATATTCGCCCTCTCGCACGCGTCCACGACGGTCTGCCCGGCATTCACGTCGGCGACGCGCGACTGGCAGTTTTCCATCCGGAGCATCATCTCTACATCCGGAGCATCATCGCACTCCGCCATTCTTCGGTGCAGCGGGTCCGCGGAAAGTGGATGAGGATGAGGTCATCAGAAGAAGCGGATGCTGTCACGCAGAGCGCCTATGACGTTCGCCGCGAGAGGCGAGTGCCGGTGCTGGCTCCGTGCTCGGCGTCACTTGGCACCCCGGAGTTCTGAAATCGAGGTTCTCATGGCCCAACAATCCACGCCTTGGGCTCAAGGGACCGAAAGCAAGCACACTCGGGTGATTACCTCAGGCCGGGCTTTTCACCCAATCGATGAGCCGAGCCCACCAGACGCCCCTCGACCGGCCCGGTGGACTCCCCGGGGCACCAGGAGCGCGTGTGCGTCGCGACGACCCGCCTTGTCGGGCTGGCGCCGATCCCGTTCGAGTCGCCGCTTTTACTGGGCGCGCACGCTTGCGTTCCGCAGGCTCACACATGCACCGCTGAGTGTTGGGTACGCCCATGAGTACTTGGTCCACATGCCTTCCGCAACCCTCAAAGGTCAACTTCCGGCACGACGGACAGATAGCACGTTGGCACACGATTGCCTCCCTTGGTTCTTCGCTTGAGATCCACGATGTTCACGCCATCAACACAAGGAACTCCAGAATTTACAACTCCTTCAGAAAAGGCTTCCTTGTGCCGGCGTGGGCCGCCCTCATGAAGCCGAATCACGATCCAAGTTACCTCGTCGGCGGTCATAAAAATCCGGACATGAGAGGCAGGCGCCGCATATCCGTCGCGGAGAGTATCTCACTAAGTGGTGCCAAGTGACCTGTTTGAAAAAATTCCCAGAGTTGCTCGGGACACCGAAACAATGGTTGCATCTCGCCCGGTCGAGAAAGGGAGGCACAGCGCCTTATGTCATTGCCCGTCACCGCACTGCTTTTGAGACCTTCGACCGGGCACAGCAAGGGCAGAAATCGAGAACGGCAACCACTCTCCCCGAAGGAGTGGTGCGCCGGCCAGAAGGGAGCAACGTGAGTTGCTCGCATGCCACAGGATGCCCCCTTTTCCCTCTGCTCAGGGCGAGCCTGCAAGGGTGGCGCGAGTACTACTGCGACAGCGCAGATCGATGGCTCGGCTGTGCCCGCTACCAGATGTCACTCACCGGCGAGCGCGTGCCGATCAGCCTGCTGCCCAACGGGGCCAGCGCGCGACACCTCGAAGCCCCGGCCGAGGCGGGCCGATCCAGCGCCACCAGCGCGGCGGCCGCCCCTCGACAGTCCCCGCCGCCACGCCCCACTCCGGGGTCACCGGAGCCCGCGCCCTGGCCCCATCCAGCACCGACCCAGCCGCATGAGCAGTCACAGTCGGGGCCTGGAACCGCGACACCGGAAGCCATGGCTCAGTTCGGAGCCACACCTCCACCAGCAGATGTCTGGCATGACCGGCCGTCACCGCCCCCACAGGCCGACCGATCTTCAGAAAGCCTCGCTCGACAATCGCGGCACGCGCCCGCCCCGAAGCGCGGCTGGTGGGCTCGTTTTGCCGATTGGATGAGAGGACCCGCATGAGTACCTACTGGCCCTGGTGGGCGGGCGCTATCGGGCTCGCTCTGGTCACCATCAACCACACCCTCATCACTGATCGGTCTCTCGGGGTGTCGGCCGCGTGGGATCGCGTGCTGCACTGGCGTCGCGAACGCGAGCTCGAACGGATGGACGAGGAGTTCGCCGACGATCAAGCGCTGGTCGAGGCGCTTGCCGCAGCCACAGCGGAGCACTTCGGCACCGGCACCGGCGCGTCCACCGTGCCGCAGGAACCGTACGAGAAGTCGCAGCCGCTCGAAGCCAACGCCGAATCGGCAGCGAGTGAGCGCCCGGCAGCCACGAGCCTGCGCCCGGCTCCGCTGGTCACTCAGGCTGCCCTGCTGATATCGATCTTCCTCGGTGGGTTCATCGCCGCGGTCGCCTCCGGGCGGTTCCACCTCCGCTACGACATGGGCCCCGGTTTTCGGCACCTGGTCACCGCCGATTCGACCCCCATGGTCGCCATGCTGTTCGTGGGAGGTGTTCTGGTCGGCTTCGGCACTCGGCTGGCCGGTGGGTGCAGCTCCGGCCACGGACTCAGCGGCTGCGGCCGGCTGCGGCCGGTCAGCCTCGTCGCGACCGCCGTGTTCTTCGGCACCGCCGTCGCGGTGTCGTTCCTGCTGTGGAAGGTGATCTGATGCGTACTCGGGGCGCGATTCTGCTGGCCAACATCATCACCGGACTAGCTCTCGGTTACACCGTCACCAACATCGGTTTCGGCGACTTCGCTGAGCTGAACCGCATGTTCACCTTCCAAGACCTGCGCATGTTCCTCTCCTTCACGGGTGCTGTGGCGATCCTCGTGTGCGCGTTCGCTCTGCTGCGGGTCCGCCGCACCCCGGGACGCATCCACGCCGGCGTGATCCCCGGCGCGGTGTTGTTCGGTACGGGCTGGGCGATCTCCGGCGGGTGCCCGGCAATTCCGATCATCCAGGTCGCCAGCGGATACCTACCTGCCCTGATCACCATCGTCGGCGTCATCGTCGGTATCCGGTTGTGCCGCTGGGCCAACGCCCGGTACTTCCACCTCGACCGCGGCTCCTGCGGGCTGTAACCCAGCACCCCCCACCGCCACGAGCCATGCAGCTTGGGTCTCTCACTTTGACGATCCCCCGACGGCCTCCGGCAGCCCGTGCACATTTGACAACGTGATCAAGCCCAACTGGAAGCGCAGCACGTACAGAGCAAGTACGCGACGCACATACGGCTCTCCCTCGTGCCCGTGCTCGACACCAAGCGACTGGAGATCCTCAGCCCGCGCCACGTTCCGTTGTTCCTCGCCGACGTGGCCCGCAAGTCCTCCGCGGCGACGGCCAAGATGCTCACCGCGGCCGGCG
Source organism: Streptomyces sioyaensis (assembly GCF_004122735.1). Lineage (GTDB taxonomy): Bacteria > Actinomycetota > Actinomycetes > Streptomycetales > Streptomycetaceae > Streptomyces > Streptomyces sioyaensis. Next base: position 43,358 of record NZ_SDIF01000021.1, read on the forward strand.
TAACTCCGCGCACGCTGATAGCGCTGTGTGGGGTCAGCCCGATCGAGGGTTCCTCGGACAGTCGGCAGTACCGTCGCCGGGGCAGCGTGAGACGAGAAGCCCCGCCGGAATGCTCCGGCGGAGCTTCTACGCGCGGCGGGCAGGCCATCGCAGACCAGGGCGATCTTTCTGGGGTCTTCGCTTCGAGACCGAAAGGCAGGCAGCGGCGCCGCGTCCCTCGACCTTCGGAAGAATGGGTCCCACAGTCAGCACGCTAAGGGTGCCCCGGCCCGCAGGCGCGGCGTGCTGTCGAACGGGTGAACGGGCGGACCCTCCCTATGGTGGCAGCCTGGGGGAAGGGACGAGGCACGACATCACCGAGGCCTACCTGGCGGCAGGACGAGTGTGTATGAGGCGGCCCGACGCGGACACGAACGGCAGGAACTTGCGGCTCGTCCTGGTCGCAGGCCCGGGCCTGCCCTCCGAGATCGCCCGGCGTCGGCACCCGTCCGGAAGACGGCGACCGGGACGTCGGCGTCTTCCTCGCCGACCTGCCGAGCCGGGCGGAGCGCAATCCGGTCAGCACCGAGGTCGACCCTGAGCACAGGGTCGCACTGATCTCACTGCCCGCCCTCGGCTCCCGGAGTCTGCGGCGCCGGGGGCGGCTGCGCGAGCGCGGGTGTCCCGCCCTGCACCCAAAGACGGCTCCAGCGCTGCGAGTTCCCTATGCGCTTCCGTGCGCCCCCGCGCTGCGGCTGCATCTGTGAGATTTCAGAGCGTGCAGGGCGTGAGTGAGCTGTCCGCGCCCACCCCCGCAACGCCGCTTCTCCGGGCCGGAAGACCCCGGCCCTGATCACGAGCAAGGCACCGCACCCGTACCAGCGGATCATGGCGAGCTACGACGAACGTGGTCGCGCGATCGTCCACGTAGTCTCCACAATGAGTCCCTGACCTGCGCGTACCCCGCTTCGGGCGCGGTCGGCGGTCATGCTTCGACGGCTCTTTCTGACCCGGGTGTAAGGATCGTGTCAAAGAGTCGGTAGCTTGGCCGGGTGAGTGAGAAGACCCTGCAGCACCGGATCGATGGTCCCGACGACGCCCCCGTCCTGGTACTGGGCGCCGCGCTCGGCACCACCTGGCACATGTGGGACCGGCAAATCCCCGAGCTGACCCGCCACTGGCGCGTCATCCGTTTCGACCTGCCCGGACACGGCGGCTCGCCCGCCCACGCGGCGTCCTCCATCGCCGAACTGGCCGACCGGCTGATGGCCACCCTCGATGCCCTGGGCGTGGACCGCTTCGGCTACGCCGGCTGCAACATCGGCGGCGCCCTCGGCACCCAGCTGGCGCTCACCCGGCCGCACCAGGTCACCTCGCTGGCGCTGGTCTCCACGTCACCGCGCTACGGCACCGCCGACGCCTGGCGGCAGCGCGGCGTGGTCATCCGCACCAACGGACTCGAACCGATCGCCCGCACCGCGCCCGAGCACTGGTTCACCCAGGGCTTCGCCGGCGCCCAGCCCGCCATCGTCGAATGGGCCGTCCAGATGGTGCGGACCACCGACCCCGGCTGCTACATCGCCGCCTGCGAGGCGCTGGCGTCCTTCGACGTACGGTCCTCCCTCGGCCGGATCGGGGTCCCCACCCTCGTCGTCGTCGGCTCCGAGGACCAGGTCACGCCCACCACCGACGCCCGTACCCTCGTCGCCGGCATACCGGACGCGAGCCTGGCGCTGGTGCCCGGCACCTCTCACCTCGCACCCGTCGAGCAGCCCTCGGCCGTCACCGAACTCCTCATCCGGCACTTCTCCAGTGCCTGGCACGACAAGCCGGGCCCCGGTGGTCAGGCCGCGATCGGCGCCGCCGCGCCCAAGCCGCAGATCGCGCCCCCGCCGCCCCCGCAGGCGCCGCCCGCCGCCATAGAGTCCGGCTTCGCCGGGCCCGTGCAGGACCGCGGCGCCACCTACGAAGCGGGCATCAAGGTCCGCCGTGAGGTGCTCGGTGACGCCCATGTCGACCGGGTCGAGGCCGCCGCCGACGACTTCACGGGCGAGTTCCACGACTTCCTCACCCGCTACGCCTGGGGCGAGACCTGGACCCGGCCGGGACTGGACCGCCGCACCCGCAGCATCATCACGCTCACCGCGCTGGTCGCCCGCGGCCACCAGGACGAACTGGCGCTGCACACCCGCGCGGCCCTGCGCAACGGCCTGACCCCGACGGAGATCAAGGAAGTGCTGCTGCACACCGCCGTCTACTGCGGCGTCCCGGCGGCCAACTCCGCCTTCGCGGTCGCCCAGCGGGTGATCCGGGAGGAGACGACACCGGAGGCCTGAGCCGGGCGGCGGCCGCGGCCCCGCCGGCGGGACGCCGTACCGGCCCGCCCGGTGCGTGCCACCGGCCCGTGCCCCACGGCAAGATGGCAGGTATGGAACTCACGAAGAAGACCCATGCCTGTGTCCGGCTGGAGAAGGACGGGCGGACGCTGGTCATCGACCCGGGGGTGTTCAGCGAGGAGGACGCGGCCGTCGGCGCGGACGCGATCCTGATCACCCATGAGCACATGGACCACTTCCACGAGGGCCGGCTGCGGGCGGGCATGGAGGCGAATCCGGGCGCCGAGATCTGGACCCTGGCCAGCGTCGCCGAGCAGCTCTCGGCCGCGTTCCCCGGCCGGGTGCACACGGTCGGCGAGGGCGACACCTTCACCGCGGCCGGCTTCGACGTGGAGGTGCACGGTCAGCTGCACGCCGTCATCCATCCCGACATCCCGCGCGTCACCAATGTCGGCTTCCTCCTCGACGGCGGCGCGGTCTTCCACCCCGGTGACGCCCTGACCGTCCCGGAGGGCCGCTCCGTCGACACCCTGCTGCTGCCCGTGCACGCCCCCTGGAACAAGGTCGCCGAGGTCATCGACTACGTCCGTGCGGTCGCGCCGCGGCGGGCCATCGACATCCACGACAGCCTGCTGCAGGACCACGCCCGCCCGATCTACGACTCCATGATCGACAAGCTGGGCGGCACCGATCACGGCCGGCTCACCCCCGGCAGCGGCACCGCACTCGGCTGACGGCCGGGCTGTCGGTCCCCCGCTGTAGGTTTACAGACATGCGCATCGCGACCTGGAACGTCAATTCGATCACCGCCCGCCTGCCGAGGCTGCTGGCCTGGCTGGAGAGCAGCGGCACGGACGTGCTGTGCCTCCAGGAGACCAAGTGCACCGCCGAGCAGTTCCCGAGCGAGCCGCTGCGCGAGCTCGGCTACGAGGCCGCGGTCAACGCCGACGGCCGGTGGAACGGCGTGGCCGTGCTGTCCAAGGTAGGGCTGGCGGACGTCGTCATGGGGCTGCCCGGCGGCCCGGAGTACGACGGCGTGCAGGAGCCGCGGGCCGTCTCGGCGACCTGCGGCCCGGCCCGGGTGTGGTCGGTGTACGTCCCCAACGGCCGCGAGGTCGAGCATGCGCACTACACCTACAAGCTCGGCTGGTTCGAGGCGCTGAAGTCGGCGGTCGCGGAGGACGCGGCGGGCTCCCGCCCGTTCGCGGTCCTCGGCGACTACAACGTCGCACCGACGGACGAGGACGTCTGGGACCCGGCCGTCTTCGTCGGTGCCACCCATGTCACCCCCGCGGAGCGGGCCGCGCTGGCCGCCCTGCGCGAGGCGGGTCTGTCGGACGTGGTGCCGCGCCCCCTCAAGTACGACCGGCCGTACACCTATTGGGACTACCGCCAGCTCGCCTTCCCCAAGAACCGCGGCATGCGCATCGACCTGGTCTACGGCAACGAGCCGTTCGCCAAGGCCGTCTCGGACGCCTATGTGGACCGCGAGGAGCGCAAGGGCAAGGGCGCCTCGGACCATGCACCGGTCGTGGTGGATCTCGACGTGTAGGACCGGTCCGATGGGTCAGGGGCGGCCAGGCCCCGGGCCGCCGCTTCGCTCGCTGCCGGGCGGACGCTCGGTGGCGTGTCGGGAGGCCGGGCGCGCGCCGTGCAGGCGCCCGGCTCCGGTGCTCGCCCCGCCGCCCTTGGGGCAGCTGCCGTAGCACGCCTTGCCAGTGCCCAGGCAAAGCAGGATAAATGTGAATCATGAGCGGACACTCGGGTCGTTTGCGGCGCTGGCTGAGCCGCGTACCCGGGCGTTCCGCTTTTCCGGGCGCGGCCCGTGCCGGGAGTGACGCCGGCGACCGGCAGGACGAACGGGCCGCGGGGGCCGGAGGCCCGCCGCACGTACGGTCCTCCTGGAGCACGCACAGCGTCGCCCGGGAGATCTTCCTCCTCCAGCTGGTGCTCGTCGTGCTGCTCGTCGCGGCGGCCGTGGTGGCCATCGTCATCCAGAGCCGGCGGGACACCATGACCGACGCCCGGCACCGGACACTCGCCGCCGCCGAGTCCTTCGCGCACTCCTGGGGGCTCCAGGAGGCACTGAACAGCCCCGATCCGACCGCGAAACTTCAGCCGCTCGCCGAGGAGGCCCGGAAGGCCTCCGGCGTCGACGCCCTCATCGTGTACAAGCTCGACGGGATCACCCTCACCCACAGTGACCCGCGGCAGATCGGCAAGCACGTCATCGGCCCGTATGCCGACGCCGCCCGGGGCAAGCCCTTCACCAGGACCTTCCATGGCGCCCTGGGCCTCTCCGTCATCTCCGCGGCTCCCGTCAAGGACCCCTCGGGCAAGGTCATCGCCATCGTCTCCGCACCGGTCACGGTGGAAGAGGTACAGAAGTCGGTCAACCGGCAGCTGCCCATCTTCCTGGCCACCGCGGTCGGGGCGCTGGCACTCGCCGGGGGTGGCGCGGGGCTGGTGAGCCGTCGGCTGCGCCGGCAGACCCACGGTCTGGGACCGGCCGAGATGACCCGGATGTACGAGCATCACGATGCGGTCCTGCACGCGGTGCGGGAAGGCGTCCTCATCGTCGGCCGCGGCGGACGGCTGCTGCTGGCCAACGACGAGGCACGGCGGCTGCTGGACCTGCCCGCGGACGCGGAGGGACGCCACGTCGGCGACCTGGGGCTGGACCATCGCACCGCCGAACTCATGGCCTCGGACCGGAGCGCCACCGACGAGGTGCACCTGGTCCACGACAGGCTGCTGGCCCTCAACAAGCGGTCCACCATCCCCTACGGACCCCACCACGGAAGCGTGGTGACCCTGCGCGACACCACCGAACTGAGGTGGCTGTCAGGGCGTGCCGAAGTGGCACGCGAGCGGTTGAGGCTCCTCTACGACGCCGGGGTACGGATCGGCTCCACGCTGAACGTCGAGCGCACCGCCGAGGAACTGGCGCAGGTGGCGGTCCCCCGGTTCGCCGACATCGTCACCGTCGAGCTGCTGGACCCGGTCCTGAAGGGCGAGGAGCCGGCCGCGTCGGCCACCGAGCTGCGCCGGACGGCCATCGCCGGCCTGGCCGCGGACCATCCGCTCCACCCCGTCGGCGAGCTGATCCGGTTCGCCCCGGGCACCCCGATGGCGACGCGGGTGGACCAGGGCCGCTCCGCGGTGGAGCCGGACCTGGCCGGCTCTGCCGGGTGGCGGTCCCAGGACCCGGAACGCGTCCGGCGCATCCTGGACCACGGGGTGCATTCCCTGGCGGTCGTGCCGCTGCGCGCCCGGGGGGTGGTGCTGGGGCTGGTGGACTTCTGGCGGTCGGGTAGCTCCCCGCCGTTCGACGACGAGGACCTGTCCTTCGCCGAGGAACTGGCGGGGCGGGCCGCGGTGGGGATCGACAACGCCCGGCGCTACACCCGCGAGCGCGCGATGGCGATGACGCTCCAGCGCAGCCTGATGCCCCGCGGCCTGCCCGGCCAGGACGCCCTGGAGGTGGCGCACCGCTATCTCCCCGCCAAGGCGGGCGTGGGCGGGGACTGGTTCGACGTCATCCCGCTGCCCGGCGCCCGGGTGGCGCTGGTCGTCGGCGACGTGGTCGGGCACGGCCTGCACGCGGCGGCCACCATGGGCCGGCTGCGCATCGCCGTACACAACTTCTCGGCCCTGGACCTCGCCCCCGACGAACTGCTGGGCCACCTCGACGAGCTGGTGACCCACATGGACGTCCAGGACGCGGGCACCGAGGAGGGCTCGGCGATCACCGGCGCCACCTGTCTGTACGTCGTGTACGACTCCGTCTCCGGGCGGGTCACGGCGGCCACGGCCGGCCATCTGCCGCCGGCCGTGGCCCACCCCGACGGGCGGGTGGAGTTCCTGTACTCGCCGGTCTCCCCGCCGCTGGGGCTGGGCGCCGGCCTGCCGTTCGAGACCGCTGAGCGGTTGCTGCCGGAGGGCTCCCGGCTGGTGCTCTACACCGACGGACTGGTCGAGAGCCGCAGCCGCGACCTGGACGCGGGGCTGGACGCACTGCGCGCGGCCCTCGCCGGACCGGACCGTACGCCGGAGGACACCTGCACCACGGTCATGAAGACGCTGCTGCCCGCCAGGTCCGCCGACGACGTCGCGCTGCTGGTGGCCCGGACCCGGCGGCTGGACCCGGCGCAGGTCGCCGAGTGGGACGTGCCCCGCGACCCGGCGGCGGTGAGTCCGGTCCGCAACGCCTGCGTCCGCCAGTTGGCGGACTGGGGTCTGCAGCACATCGCCTACGGCACCGAGCTGATCCTCAGCGAACTGATCACCAACGCCATTCGCTACGGCGCCGAGCCCATCCACGTGCGGCTCCTGCACACCCGCACCCTGATCTGTGAGGTCTCCGACGGCAGCAGCACCTCCCCGCACATCCGCCAGGCGAAGGCCACCGACGAGGACGGCCGCGGTCTCTTCCTCGTCGCGCGGTTCGCCGAACACTGGGGCACCCGCTATTCCCCCAGAGGCAAGACGATCTGGGCCACTCAGGCGATCGGCCCCGATGCCCAGCCCTCGGAGGAGGAGCTGCTGGAGCACTTCCTCCACCACGGGGAGCCCGGTGGGGAGTGAGGACGCCGGGGCACGGCTCCCACACCCGGGGACGGGCGGGTTGCCCGCGGACGGGCGAGGCGCCTACTCGCCGCCTGACCTGGCCCGGGCACCGTCCTGACGGAGGCCCGCGAGGGGGCGAAGTAGGCTGTTTCGGGTCATTCCTGCATGTCATGGCTTGCCCCGGTCCGTCTCCGTCGCCCGCCCGGCGGACCGCCCCCCACCTGCCCCTGCTGGAGGCGTCGTGACGGCACATCATCGGGTCCGCGCAGGCGCTCTCCTGTGCTGTCTCGGTCTTGCGGCGTTCGGTCTCGGTGCCTGCCAGGAAGAGGGACCCACCCGGACGGTCGAGCCCTCCCGGGCCGATTCCGCCGCGGCGGCGGGCGGGATGGCGGCACTGGTCAAGGCGGCGAAGAAGGAGGGCAGGCTCAACACCATCGCGCTGCCGCGCCAGTGGGCCAGCTACGGCGCGCTGATCGACGGCTTCGAGAAGAAGTACGGCATCAAGGTCGTCATCGACAATCCGTACGGCCACAGCCAGCAGGAGATCGACGCGGTGAAGCGCTACCGCGGCCAGGAGCGCGCCCCCGACGTCCTCGACGTCGGGGACTCCTTCGCCCAGTCCGCGGCGCGGCAGAAACTGCTGGCCCCCTACCGGGTCGCGCCGTTCGACCAGATCCCACCGGAGCAGAAGGACGCCTCGGCCCGCTGGTACAACAACTACGGCGGCTACGTCTCCATCGGCTGCGACGCCACCCGCGTGCGGACCTGCCCCGAGTCCTTCGCCGATCTGCTCCAGCCGAGGTACAAGGGCATGGTCGCGATCCACGGCGACCCCACGATCGCGGGATCGGCCTTCGCCGCCGTGTACGCGGCGGCGCTCGCCAACGGGGGGTCGTTCGACGACATCCAGCCGGGCATCGACTTCTTCGCCCGGCTCGACAAGGTCGGCAACTACAACCGGGCCGAGCCCAATCCGGCCGCGATCGCCAAGGGCAGGACACCGATCAGCATCGAGTGGGACTACCTGAACCTGGAGCACGTCGACCAGCTCCGCCGGACGGGTGTGAGCTGGAAGGTGTCCATTCCCTTCGACGGCAGCTTCTCGCAGTACTACGCACAGGCGATCAACAAGGGCGCCCCCCACCCGGCCGCGGCGCGCCTGTGGGAGGAGTACCTCTTCAGCCCGGAAGGCCAGAACCTCCGCCTCGTGGCCTACGCCCGCCCGGTGCTGATGGACGTCATGGCGAAGAACGGCACCCTCGACAAGGCCCTGGCCGCACGGCTGCCGACGGTCGAGGGCACACCGCAGTTCCCGACCGAGGCCCAGCTGAACAAGGCGCTGCACACCATGGACGAGAACTGGGCCAAGGCCGTCGGCGGCTGATCCGTCATCGCCCGCCCGGCCCCGGGGCCAGCGCCCGGAGGTCCACCGAGTCGCCGAGCGCCTGGAGTCCGGCGTCGCCGGGGTGGAGGTGGTCCCCGCTGTCGTAGGCGGGCAGCAGCCGCCGTGGCTGTTGCGGATCGCGGACGACGGCGTCGAAGTCCAGCGTCGCGTCGAAGGCGCCGCCGTTGTCGCGTACGAAGGCATTGACGGCCTGGCGGCGGGCCTCGACGGCCGGGGTGCAGTCGCCGTATCCCGCACAGGGCGCGACGGTGGCCACGACCACCCGCAGACCCCGCTCGTGCGCCCGCCTGGCCAGCGCCCGCAGGGCGGCGACGATGTCCTCCGCGGGGGTTCCCGCGCGCATGTCGTTGATGCCCTCGAACACCACCACCGTCCGCGCCGCGGGCTGTGCCAGCACGTCCCGCTCCAGCCGGTGCCCGGCGCTGACTCCGCCGGTGTCGCTGCTCACCCCGTCGCCCTGATAGCGGTCGGTGACCAGGCGGTTCGCCGAAATGCCGTGGTTGAGCACGCCGTAGCGGGGCAGCGCGTGCTGGGCCCACAGGCGACGGGCCAGCACATCGGGCCAGCGCCGGTTGGCTCCGCTGGTCGACTTCACCCCGTCGGTGATCGAGTCGCCCAGTGCCACGACCGAGCCGGGGCCGTCCCCGACGTCGACGCCGGTCAGGAACGGCCAGCTCGTCATCGTCTCCGGGAAGGCCGTGCCCCCGGCGTCCGCGGTGCGGTCCCCGCTGCCCGCCGCGCTCAGATACGACAGCTGGGATGCCTCCTGGTGCACCGGCGCCGCCGTCACCGTCCCCGGCAGATGGAGGCTCACCAGCAGATCGGTGCCGGCCGGGACGGTGAAGTCCACCGGATCGCTGAACGCCTCGGCCCCGGCCGGGAGACGGGTCCCGGTGTGGCCGCCGCCGAAGGTCAGCGGCACCGGAGGGCCGACCGCCGCCGCTCCCGCGCCGCGCACCGCGATACTGGCCGCCGCGATCTCCACCGGCGCGGCGGCGAAGGTGTTGGCGAGCCGTATCCGTGCCCGCGGGCCGCCCGCGCCGCTGTGCACCACCAGCCGGAGCGTACGGTCGGTCCAGGGGCCGACGGCCCGGTAGCCCGCCGTGCTCGCCGCCCAACTCCCGGTCCGGCCGCGCCCGGTGTCCCGCACGGACACCGCGAACACATGCAGCGCACCGGCCGCGGACCGCGTCGGCAGCACCACCGACCGCACCGCCCGCCCGGCCCGCAGCGGGACGGCCACCGCGTACAACCGCGCCGTCTCGGCCGACTGTCCGCCCGTGGCGTGGTTGAGGTGCGGCAGCGCCACCGCCTTGGTGCTCAGCGGCCCCGACCGCCAGTCGGGCGCGGTGAGTTCGTAGCTGCTGCGCGAGCCGTCCCGGTAGCGGACGGTCCCGGTGCCGGTGGCCGCGCCGCCCGTTCCGGAGACCAGGAAGGTGAGCGCCTCGCCCCGGCCGCGCAGCGCGACCTGCTGACCGTGCGCCACGACATTGTCCGGCGCGCCGGCCGCCGTACGCGGCAGGGTCAGCCGGGCGCCGTCGAGCATCAGCGCACTCCCGGGCGTCCAGCCGGCCGCCGCCAGGTCCTGCGCGGACAGCGAGCGGCCCGCGCCGTCGAAGTCGGCCGCGCCCGGTCGGGAGTCGTCACTGACCGCCCGGTTGTCGAAGAGCGCCGACAGGGGCAGCGGGCGCGGGGGAGCGGGCGCGGCACGGGCCGGGCCGGCCGCGGTGGCCGGCAGCGCCGTCGCGGTGAGCAGCAGGGTCAGGGCGGTGGCCGCTCGTCGTACACGCATCGGTCGGTATCCCTCCGGGTGGCGCCAACGGGCAGGTGGGAGCTGCGATCCAGCCGGTCCGGCGCGGGGCAGGGGCTCCCGTGGACTCCAGCGGATCCGATCCGGGCGCACTGAAGTTAGGGACGCGGAGGGGGAGCGTCAAGGTGACGAACGGGCCAGGTCCGCGCCGCGCGCCTGTGGCCCCGGCCACAGGTCGGGTGGGACCCTGCACACCATGAACATGTCTTTCCTGGACAGGTGGCGCAAGCGGCAGCACGCCCACCCGTCCGTACCGCTCGCCGAGTCGGTGCGGGCCGACCCCGAGAGCGTCGTGGAGCTGCTGTCCGAGTGCGAGCTGCTGCGGGCCCAGGCCGCCAGGGAGGGTGTCGAACTGGACGACTCCGTACGGTCGTTGGAGGCGTTGGACCAGCTCCAGCCGGTCTGGCGGGACGATCCGGAGGTGCTGCCCTGGCTCGGCAACGACGCCGGTCTCTACCTCGGCACGGTGCTGGTCCGCACGGTGCGCGGCGCCGTCTGGTACGTCTGGCCGGACGGGCAGCCGGTGGTCCGGCTGGCATCCGGCCGGGAGATCGACGTGGTGGCGGCGGGCCATGACTGGGCCGATTCCGGCGCCCCCGAGCTGTCCCAGCTCTATGCCGAGGTCTCCGAGACCTGACGGCCGCGACAGCCGCCGGCCACAGCCGCGGCGGACGGCCCCGCGGCCGCCCGGAGAGCGGCCCGCACCGAGCCCGCGGGAGTTCCCCCGTCACCCTGAATTATCCGCCCATCTCTGGCCATACGTGCGTGTCAGTGGAGAAGTGCCCCTTTCGCCCCGGTACGTTGCAGGCTCCGCGCTGTACGGATGAGAGTGGGCAGGTCTGCATATGGCCGGTGATGCGCTGATTGAACTGCGCGGGGTCAACAAGCACTACGGAGCACTGCACGTCCTCCAGGACATCGACCTCACCGTCGGCCGCGGGGAGGTGGTCGTGGTCATCGGGCCCTCCGGGGGCGGCAAGTCCACCCTGTGCCGGGCCATCAACCGTCTGGAAACCGTGGAGTCGGGCACCATCACGCTGGACGGCCGGCCGCTGCCCGAAGAGGGCCGGGCGCTGGCCCAGTTGCGTGCCGAGGTCGGCATGGTCTTCCAGTCCTTCAACCTCTTCGCGCACAAGACCGTACTGGCCAATGTGATGCTCGCGCCGATAAAGGTCCGCAAGACGAAGAGGGACGAGGCCGCGCGGCGCGCCCGCGAACTCCTGGACCGGGTCGGGCTCGCCAACCAGGCCGACAAGTATCCGGCGCAGCTCTCGGGCGGCCAGCAGCAGCGCGTCGCCATCGCCCGCGCACTCGCCATGGAACCCAAGGCGCTGCTCTTCGACGAGCCGACCTCCGCCCTCGACCCGGAGATGATCAATGAGGTGCTGGAAGTCATGCGGCAGCTCGCCCGGGACGGGATGACGATGGTCGTGGTCACCCACGAGATGGGCTTCGCCCGCTCCGCCGCCAACCGTGTGGTGTTCATGGCCGACGGCCGCATCGTCGAGGACCGCACCCCCGAGGACTTCTTCACCGCGCCGCGCAGCGAACGGGCCAAGGACTTCCTCTCCAAGATCCTCAAGCACTGAACGGGGGCGCCGCGATGCCGCACCGTCACTCCTCGCCCCTGCGCCGCGCCCTGGCGGCCCTCGTCCTCGCCGTGCTCGCACTGGCCCTCGCCGGCTGCGGCCGGGAGGGCAGCCCGCCGGTCAAGGGCCCCAAGGGCAGCGAACTCCCGCAGTACCCGGTGGCCAAGAACTTCCGGCTGCCCGCCTCCCCGACCTGGGTGAAGGCCAGGCGCCGCGGCCATCTCGTCATCGGCGTCAAGGAGGACCAGCCCTACCTCGGCGAGAAGGACCCGGCCACCGGCCGTTACGCCGGCTTCGACATCGAGATCGCCAGGATGATGTCCGCCGCGCTCGGCTTCCCGCCGCACACCATCGAGTTCAAGACGATCGCCTCCGCCAACCGCGAGACCGCCCTGCAGAACGGCCAGATCGACCTGTACGTCGGCACGTACACCATCAACGACAAACGCAAGAAGCTGGTGGGCTTCGCCGGCCCCTACTACATGGCCGGACAGGCGCTGCTGGTGCGCGCCGACGAGAAGGACATCCACGGCCCCCAGGACCTGGCCGGCAAGCGTGTCTGCTCGGCGGCCGGCTCGACCCCCTACCAGCGCATCCAGACCGAGTACCCCAAGGCGGTCCTGGTCTCCTACGACACCTACTCGGTGTGCGTCGACAACCTGCTCACCTACCAGGTCGCCGCGGTCACCACCGACGACGCGATCCTCCTGGGCTACGCCGCCAAGGTCCCCGACGAACTGAAGGTGGTCGGCAGGCCGTTCTCCAAGGAGCCGTACGGCATCGGCGTCCCCCGCGGCGACAGGGCACTGCGCCTCGCCCTCGACGACGCCCTCGCCGCCAACGAGAAGAACGGCAACTGGAAAAGGGCCTATGAGGCGACCCTCGGCCTGTCCGGAGTGCCCGCCCCCGAGCCGCCCCCGATCGACCGCTACCCGGCGGCCTGAGCCCGCCAAGGAACCGACCGATGAACGTGCTTCTCGACAACCTCTCCCTCTACGGGGAGGGCCTGCTGGGTACCGTCGAACTCACCGTCTACTCCTCGCTGCTGGCGCTCGCCCTCGGCTTCCTCATGGCCGCGTTCCGCGTCGCCCCGGTCGGCTCGCTGCGGGCCATCGGCACGGTGTGGGTGAACGTGCTGCGCAATACGCCGCTGACGCTGCTGTTCTTCGCGGTGGTGCTGGGCCTGCCGCGCTTCGGTCTGGTCCTGCCCTTCAAGCTGTTCGCCGTCCTCGCGCTGGGCTGCTACACCTCGGCCTTCATCTGCGAGGCGGTGCGCTCCGGCATCAACACCGTGCCCACCGGCCAGGGCGAGGCGGCACGCAGCCTGGGGATGTCCTTTCCGCAGACCCTCGGCGACATCGTTCTTCCGCAGGCCTTCCGGTCCGTGATCCCGCCCATCGGCTCCACGCTGATCGCGCTCGCCAAGAACTCCGCGATCGCCGGTGCCTTCAGCGTCGTCGAACTGCTCGGGGTCTACAAACCCCTCAGCGAGATGGGCTACAGCATCATCTGGACCTTCGTCTGGATCGCCGTCGGCTATCTGCTCGTCACCCTCACCATCAGCGCGATCTTCCACGTGCTGGAGAAGCACTACGGAGCGGCCCGATGACCACCGCCCTCTACGACGTCCCGGGCCCACGGGCCCGGCAGCGGCACCGGCTCTACGGCATCGCCTCGACGGTGGTGATCCTCGCGGTGCTCGGCTGGATCCTGTATCTCCTCTTCACCACCGGCCAGTTCACCGCGGCGAAGTGGAGTCCCTTCACCTACAAGGGAATTCAGGAGCTGCTGCTCATCGGCCTCGGCAACACCCTCCGGGCCTTCGGCTTCGCGGCCGTGCTGTCGCTGGCGTTCGGCGCGGTGTTCGCGACCGGCCGGCTCTCCGCGCACCGGGTCGTCCGCTGGGTGAGCACCCTGGTGGTCGAGTTCTTCCGGGCCATGCCCGTACTGGTCATGATCTTCTTCATCTATGTGGCGCTGCGGGCGGAGCCGCTGGTCGCCCTGGTGGCCGGGCTGACCCTCTACAACGGCTCGGTGCTCGCCGAGGTCTTCCGCAGCGGCATCAACTCCGTCGACCCCGGCCAGGGGGAGGCCGCCTATGCGCTGGGCATGCGCAAGACGCAGGTCATGACGCAGGTGCTGGCGCCGCAGGCGGTCCGGGCGATGCTGCCGGCGATCATCAGCCAGCTGGTGGTCGCCCTGAAGGACACCTCGCTCGGCTACCTCATCACCTACGAGGAATTCCTGCACGCCGGCAAGCTCATCGCGTCCAACCTCGACTACGACCTGCCGTTCATCCCCGTCGTCATGATCATCTCGCCGATCTACATCGGGATGTGCATGCTGCTGTCCTGGCTGGCCAACTGGGTGGCCAAGCGCCAGCGCCACAACCCCAAGGTCGAAGCCGTCGAGGTGGCCGCCCCCGAGCCGGGCACCCTGCTGCCGGGAGGCCCCCAGCCGCCGTCGGCCTGAGAGCGCAGCCGCCCACGGCGCGGGGCGGGCGCACATGATCGCCCGCCCCGCGCCGTACGGAACGTCCTGGTCCCTCTCCGACGGGTCAGGGCCGGAATGGCCCTGGTGGCGCCTAGTCGCGCACCGGCACCGACACATACGACGGATCGTCCGCCGGGGAGGAGAACGTCAGCCGGGCGCCGCTGGGGTTGTGCTCGATGTACAGCGGGTCGACGGTGTCCACGACGACCGCGAGCCGGTGGCCGGCCGGTACGTCGTAGGCCGTGGAGAACAGATCCAGGTCCACGCCGAAGGGCTGGTTCGGGGTCTTGCCGTGGAAGGTGTACGGCGCGTGGGTGATCAGCTTGCCGATGCCGAGCGGGCCGACGTCGTAGAGGTAGGCGATGGCGGTGCCGCTCTCCGCGGTGCTGCTGAGGGTGGTGTGCAGCCGGGTGGTGCCGCGGACCCGCTGCCCGGTCGCACAGCGCTCGGACTGCCAGACGGCGGCCACCGAGCGCGGCAGCAGGGGGATCGAGGCGATCGGCGGCAGCCGGAAGAACTGGTCCATCATGTTGGAGAGGATGACCAGCCCGCCGTCGGCGCCGGAGTCCCAGTTGGTGTGGAGCTGCTTGCTGCCGTCGAGTGCGATCCGCCGCTGTCCGGACGGCACGTCCTTCCAGCTCTTGTAGCCCTCGTACGCGCCGGTGGAACGGGACTTGAGCAGCACCGGCGACTCCCGGTCGACACCGTTGTCCGCGCCCTTGAGGTAGTGGTCGAACCACCGCTGGGTGTCGGTCCAGGTGTCGTTGGGCAGCCCGAGCAGTCCGAGCCCCTCGGCCGTGGCATGGTCGCCGGGGCGGAATTCCAGCCGCTTGGGGCCGGTCAGCTTCTCGTAGAAGTCGGCGGTCTGGTTGGGCGGGAAGATCGAATCGCCCCAGGCGTTGCCCAGCATGACGGCGGTGCCATTGGCGTTGATCTTGTCGAGATAGGTGGCGGGGGAGCGCTTGCGCCCCCACGCGATCAGGTCCTGTTCCTTGTCCAGGTTCGAGGCCAGGAAGTCCTTCATGATCGTGCGGAATTCGGGGCTGGGACGTCCGGTCAGCTCACCCGTGCCGCCCAGGAACGCCGCGGCCTGCCGGTGCTCGGTCCGGCCGCTGTAGATCGAGGCGACCAGGTCGGCCCAGCCGCTGAGCGCCGCAACCGCCTTGATCCGCTTGTCGAACGCGGAGGCCAGCAGGCTGATCCCGGCACCGTAGGAGACCCCGGCCATACCGACCTTCCGCGGATCGGCCGGGGTGTGGGCCAGGGTCCAGTCGATGATCTTCGAGGCGTCGGCGACGTCCTTCGGTCCGGCGGTGTCGATCTCCCCGCCGGACTGCCAGAACCCGCGCGTGTTGTATCCGACGACCACATAGCCCTTGTCGGCCAGCTTCTGGGCCTGCGCCATGTATTCGATCTGCGGCGTCGCCCAGCTGGTGGGCAGCACGATGACCGGGTACCGCCGGATGCCGTCCGCATCGGACGGAGTGAAGACATTCGCCTTGAGCGTGACCCCGCCGTCGCCCTCGATGTCGACGAACCGCACCGGGGCCGAGCTGCCCGATGACGTGCTGGTGGGAGTCGATGGCGGCGTGGCCGCCTGTGCCGGTGCGACGGTGAGAACCGTGGTGGCCAGCAGCGCTGCCGCAACGGTGCCGACCGCGGCGCGCTGGGTCGTACGGGAGGGCCTCATCTTCTCTCCAGATCTCGAAGCGGGCCGGCCGCACGCTGTCACGGGACAGGAGGGGGCGTACGACGGGCCCGAG
The DNA here is from genome assembly GCF_004122735.1 of Streptomyces sioyaensis. GTDB lineage: Bacteria > Actinomycetota > Actinomycetes > Streptomycetales > Streptomycetaceae > Streptomyces > Streptomyces sioyaensis. The sequence goes on from NZ_SDIF01000021.1 coordinate 59,302, forward strand.
TTGACTGGAGAGTAAGGTCCGCCCCTTACCTCTGGTAACCCATCGGTAGGTTACGGCTGGGTAACACCCTTGGGGCGGACGGGAGTCGGGAGCACGGAGAGGGGCGGAGGTGCGGGGGAGGATGGTGCCGACCGATGTGCCGTCCGATGCGCTGACCGAACTGCCGACAGATGTGCCGACCGAAGGAGGGATGCGGTGCCCCAGACACCGTTCGACGAGAGCGAGCGCCTGGTGTGGGCGGGGAACGCGGCGGCGTACGAGGCCGGCTTCGCCAAGTTGTGTGCCCATCTGGTGCCGCGGCTGCTGGATGCCGCGCGGGTGCGCACCGGTGCCCGGGTGCTGGATGCCGGGACGGGGACCGGCTCGGCCGCCGCGGCCGCCGGCGCGCGCGGGGCACGGGTGGTCGCCGTGGACGCCGAGCCCGACATGGCGCGACGTGCCGCGCGGTCGGTGCCCGGCGCCCGCGTCGTGGTCGCCGCGCTTCCGCAACTCCCGTTCATGGACGGGTACTTCGACGCCGTCGTCGGCAACTTCGTACTCAACCACGTCGGACGGCCGCGGGCGGCCCTCGACGAGCTGCGCCGGGTGACGCGGCCGGGCGGCCGGATCGCGCTGACGGTCTGGGCGGCCCCCGCCGCACCGGGGCAGGCCCTGCTCGGCCGCGCCGTGGAGGCCGCCGGGGTGACCCGGCCGCCGTCGCTGCCCACGCTCGCCCCGGAGGAGGACTTCCCGCGCACCCCCGACGGCCTCGCCGGTCTGCTGCGGGACGCGGGCCTGGCGGAGGCGGAGTGCGTGCCGCTGTCCTGGGACCACCGCACGACACCGCAGGAGTGGTGGAGCGGACCGGCGGCCGGAGTGGCGACCATCGGCCGGACCGTGCTCAGTCAGGGCCCGGCCGCGACCGAGCGCATCCGGCGCCACTTCGAGGCGCTGGCACGGGAGTTCACCGATGACGACGGTGCTCTGGTGCTGCCGCACACGGCGCTGCTGGCCTCCGGACGGGTGGCCGGATAGCGGGGCGCTGTCCGGCGGCGGTTCACGCGGGAACCCCGGGCGGCTCCGGGGCGGCCGCCGCGGCATCGGCCGGCAGGGAGCGGAGGAACTTCTCCAGAGCGGCGTTGAACTCGTCCGGCCGCTCCAGATTCGGCAGATGGGCCGCCCGTTCGACGAGGATCAGCCGGGCATCCGGCATCCGGGCTTGGATCGCGCGGGCATCGCTCACGGGCGTGTACGTGTCCTCCGTGCCGACCACCACCAGCGCCGGCACCGTCATCCGCGACAACTGCGCGGTGTAGTCCGGGCGTTCGGCCCGGCCGCGCAGGGCGGCAGCCGCCCCCTCGGGGGCCGTGGACGTCATCATCTGCAGGACGTGCGCGGCGACGTCCGGCAGGGCGTCGAGGTGGTGCGGTGCCACCATCTTGTCCAGCACCTCGTGGGCGTAGCCGGCCATGCCCTCGCGGAGCAGGCGCTCCGCCATGCCGCGGCGCACGGCCCGGCCCGCTGCGGTGTCCGCGGCGGCGAAGGTGTCGGCGAGCACCACGGCCCGGATCCGCTCGGGGAAGAGCCGCCAGCACTCCATGACGATCTGGCCGCCCATGGAGAGGCCGCCGAGGACGCAGCGCTCGATCCCGAGATGGTCGAGCAGGGCGAGGAGGTCGCGCGCGAACGTCTCCAGCGGGGTGGTGCCGGGAACGACGGTGCTCTCCCCGTAGCCCCGGAGATCCGGCGCGATCACCCGCCATCCGGCCCGGCTGAGGTGCGCGATCTGCGGGCGCCACATGGACCGGTTGAAGGGATGGCCGTGCACCAGGACCAGTGGCTCACCGCTCCCCTCGTCCTCGTAGCCCACGGTGATCTCGGTGCGGAAGAACGGTCCCACGGAAATGCCCCCTCTGCTGCGGCTTGACGTCTCGATGCTATGAGGTGCAATCTCTCGGCACAATGAAAACATTGCACTCGGTGCAATGAGGGAACGCGGGGAGTGAGTCATGCATGACTACCGGGCGCTGGCCGACGCACTCGCGGCCGATATCGCGGCGGGCCGGCTCCGCCCCGGGGAGAAGCTGCTGCCGCTGCGCCGGTTCGCCCGTCAGCGGCAGATCGCCGACTCGACGGCGGCCCGGGTGTACCGGGAGCTGAACCGGCGCGGTCTGACGGTGGGCGAGGTCGGCCGCGGCACCTTCGTCCGCTCCGCCGCGCCCCCGGCGGAGCCCGCCCTGGCCGAGCCGGGCCGGGCCCGGGTCGACCTGGAAATGAACTTCCCCGTGCTGCCCGAGCAGCCCGCACTCCTCGCCAGGAGCCTCGAAGGGCTGCTGCGGCCCGACGCCCTGGCCGCCGCGCTGCCTCCGGTGGGCGCCGCGGGCACGGCCGCCGCCCGGCAGGCCGCGGCCGCCCACCTCGCCCGGGCGGGCTGGGCGCCGGACCCCGGCCGGCTGCTCTTCGCGGGCAACGGCCGGCAGGCGCTGGCCGCCGCCATCGCCGCGCTGGTCCCGGCCGGCGAACGTCTCGGTGTCGAGGCGCTCACCTACCCCGTGGTGAAGGGCCTCGCGGCCCGCCTCGGCGTCACCCTCGTCCCGCTCGCCATGGACGAGGACGGGCTGACCCCCGAGGCGCTGCGCACCGCCGCCCCGCTGCGGGCCGTCTACCTCCAGCCGGCCCTGCACAACCCGCTGGGCATCACCATGTCCGGCCGCCGGCGCGAAGAACTCACCGCTGTGCTACGGGAGTTGGACCTGTACGCGATCGAGGACGCCATCTACGGATTCCTCCGCGACGACCTGCCGCCCCTGGCGGCACTGGCCCCGGAGCGCACCCTGGTCGTCGACAGCCTGTCCAAACGGCTCGCGCCCGGACTGTCCCTGGGATTCCTCACCGTGCCGGCGGGCCAGGTACCGGACGTCGCGACGGCCCTCCGGTCGGGCACCTGGACGGCGTCCCGCTTCGCGCTCGACGCGGCCACCCGCTGGATGGCCGACGGCACCGCGGCGGCGATCGAAGCGGCGAAGCGCAGCGACGCCGCGGCCCGCGGGCGCCTCGTCGCCGCCCACCTCGCCGGCTTCCGGGTCCGCGCCGATCCGCACGCGTACCACTGCTGGTGGGAGTTGCCGGAGCCCTGGCGGGCCGACACCTTCGTCGCCGCCGCCGCGCGCCGCGGGATCGCCGTCACCCCGTCCGGCGCCTTTGCCGTCGGCCCGGCCCACGCCCCCAACGCCGTGCGGCTGGCGCTCGGCTCACCGCCCCTGGACGCCCTGGCCGAGGCGCTCGCCGTCCTGGCCGGGCTGGCGCAGGGGGCGCCGGAGGACACCGCGCCGGAGTGAGCGGGCGCCGGGGCCCGGGCCGGCCGGGGCCCCGGGGCGCTCGTGGCTCAGGTGCCGCTCATCAGCTCGCCGTATCCGGTGCGCAGATCGTCCGCGGTCATCACCGGCTGCAGCGAGACCTTCGCGTGCAGGTCCATGAAGAACGATTCGAGGAGCGTCGGCATCTGCCATGACTCCTGCATGTCGAAGTAGAAGAATGCGGTCTGCTCGCCGTCGTCGAGGGTGAAGTAGGCCGCCTCGGGCTTCAGGGCGGCGAGGGCCGACTCCATGACCTTCGGCAGACGGCCGCTGCGGATCACTTCGTTCCGTGTCTGGGTGGGTATGCGGGCCTTCAGAACCATCCTCATCGGGCTCACTCCTCGCGTTGCTCGCGTGGGGCGGATGGAGCGCGGCGGTGAACCGGGAGGCCGGGCGCTCGGGTGGGTACGCGGGAAGCCCCGTGGCGCACCGTCTGTGTCGCTGTCTGCTCTCAGGATCTCACGGTCGGGCCCGCGGTGGGCAGCTCCGGCGGCCGGTGACGGAGGAGCGGTCAGGAGCCGGTCAGCAGGTGCTCGGGGCGCCCACTGGGAGGGACCTCCTCGGCCGCCGGTACCGGGCCGGGCGGGGTGCCGTGGCCGAACGGCCGGCCGCCCAACTCCTCGCGGTGGTGCGGCAGCAGCCAGCCGGAGAGGTCCGGCCCCACGGGGACGATGCCGGTCGGGTTGATGCCGGCGTGCACCCGGTAGTAGTGCTGCTTGATGTGGTGGAAGTCGACGGTGTCGCCGAAGCCGGGCGTCTGGAAGAGGTCCCTGGCGTAGGCCCACAGCACCCGGTCCTCGGTCAGCTTGAACCCGTTGCACTTGAAGTGACCGTGGTAGACGGCGTCGAAGCGGACCAGGGTCGTGAACAGCCGGATGTCGGCCTCCGTGATCGTGTCGCCCACGAGATAGCGCTGGTCGGCCAGCCGCCCGGACAGCAGCTCCAGGCGCCGGAAAAGATCGCGGAAGGCCGCCTCGTACTCGCCCTGCCCGGTGGCGAAACCGGCCCGGTACACGCCGTTGTTGACGTCCCGGTAGACGCCCGCCATGACGACGTCGATCTCCTCGCGCAGTGGCTCCGGATACAGCTCGGGTGCGCCGGGCCGGTGCAGCGCCGTCCACTCCGTCGCGAGGTCCAGCGTGATCTGCTGGAAGTCGTTGGTGACGAGCTGCCCGCTGGGGACGTCGACGACGGCGGGGACGCTGACGCCGCCCGGGTAGTCCGTCTCGCGGGCGTCGTAGGCCTCACGGAGGAAGCGGATGCCGAGGACGGGGTCGCGGCCGTCGGGGTCCAGGGTGAACCGCCAGCTGCGGTGGTCCTGGATCGGGTCGGTGACGGCGAGCGAGAGCGCGTCCTCCAGGCCGAGCAGCCGCCGGGAGATGACGGCGCGGCTCGCCCAGGGGCAGGCGCGGCTGGCCACCAGCCGGTAGCGGCCGGCCTCGACCGGCCAGCCGTCCCGGCCGTCCGCGGTGATGCGGTCCGCGAAGTGGCTCCTGGAGCGCTTGAACGGCTTGCTGCCGTAGCCGGTGTTGCCGTCCGCCGCGCCGTCCGCGGGGGCACCGTCGCTGCTGGGGTGGGACATCACCGACTCCTTCCGTCGCGCTTGCCGGCGTCCTCATGGCGAGCCTTCCCGTACCGGCGCGGATATCCCGCCTCAGCCGAGGCGGGTGAGATCGGGCCGCAGCCGGTGCCAGATCGGGTGCCGCAGCCGGCCGGCCGACGTCCAGCCGCTGAAGGCGACCTCGGCGACGAGCCGGGGCTCGGCGAAGTGCGCCCCCGCGACGTCCACGGGGTTGAGGAACGGCGACCGGTCGAGCGGAATGACGCCCAGGTACTGCGCCAGCTCCTGGCGCTCCCGTGCGGACAGCCCCGAACCGACGGACCCGACATAGCGCAGCCCCGCGGGTTCCGCCAGGCCCGCCAGGACGGAACCGGGCAGCCCGGCCAGCCCGCCGTGACCCTCCGTCCAGCCCCCGATGATCACGTCGAGGGTCTGCAGATGCTTCGTCTTGCGCCACTCGGGTGACCGCACGCCCGGCAGGTACACGGAGGTCAGCCGCTTGGCCACCACCCCTTCCAGACCGCCTTGCAGCGAGGCCTCCCACGCCTGCTGGGCATGGCCCTCCACATACGCGGGCGCCGACCAGTTCGGGCCGCGCAGCCCCAGCCCGGACAGGATCGACCGGCGCTCGTAATACGGCGCGGCCATCAGCGAGCCGGCCAGATACATCAGGTCGAAGAGGACCAGGTGCACCGGGTACTCCATCGCCAGGCGGGCGGTGCGCCGCGGATTGACCACGCCCATACGGCGCTGCAACAGCCCGAAGTCGGGCCGTCCGCGGGGGTCGAGCACCACCACCTCGCCGTCGAGCACCGCGGGCCGGCCGCGCAGCTGCGCACCGAGCGGGCCCAGTTCCGGGTAGGTCGCGGTCGCGTCGTTGCCCGCCCGGGTGATCAGGCGGATCGTCCCGTCGCCCGGGGTGTTGACGATGCAGCGCGCGCCGTCCCATTTGGCCTCGAAGGCCCAGGCCGTCTCGTCGTCCGCGGCAGGCAGCGGGCCGACCGTGGCCAGCATCGGCCGGATCACGGGGTACGAGGCCGAGCCGTGCTCGGCGGTGGGGCCCATGGTTCGATGATCGCGGGATACCGGGGCGTTCGCAGATCGGAAGGGGGGCGGCCTGCCCTACCGCGGGCCCCCGCCGGCCCCCGCCCCGCCCCTGGGGAGCTGCTCCTCGCCCTCCGTGTTCACATGCGGCAGGATCCGGTCCAGCCACCGGGGCGTCCACCAGGCCGCCGGGCCCAGCAGCGTCAGCGTCGCGGGCACCAGCAGCAGCCGGACCACGGTGGCGTCGATCAGTACGCTCACGGCCAGACCGAGGCCCAGCATCTTCACCACGATGTTGTCGCTGATGAGGAACGCGGCGAACACGCTCACCATGATCAGCGCGGCACAGGTGATCACCCGGGCGGTGATCTCCAGGGCATGCGCCACGCTCGCCTTGGCATCGCCGGTCCGCAGCCATGCCTCGTGCACCCGCGACAGCAGAAAGATCTCGTAGTCCATGCTCAGCCCGAAGACGATCGCGAACATCATCATCGGGACGTAGCTCTCGATGGGCACCGTGCCCGAGACCCCGAGCGCCGGACCGCCCCAGCCCCACTGGAAGACCGCCACCACCACCCCGTACGAGGCGGCGATCGACAGGACGTTGAGCACCGCCGCCTTCACCGCCACCAGCAGGCCCCGGAAGACGGTCAGGATCAGCACGAACGCGAGGGCGACCACCACGGCGATGATCAGCGGCAGCCGGCTGGCGACGATGTCCAGGAAGTCGACCTGGCCGGCGGTCGTGCCCGTCACGTAGCCGTCCGCGTCGGTGCCCCGTACGGCCTGCGGCAGGACGTCGCGCTCCAGGCGCTTGACCAGGTCGGTGGTGTCCGCGCTCTGCGGGGCCTGGGTGGAGTACGCGGTGCCGGTGAGCACATCGCCGTCCGGGGTGGCCTTCAGCGGGGTGATGAAGGCCGCGCCCGGGACATCGGTGAGCGCCTTCTGGGCCTGCGATGCGAGCATCGGGCGGTCCGCCTGCGGCACGGCCGACTCGTCGATCACCAGGGTCAGCGGGCCGTTGGAGCCGGGGCCGAACGCCGAGGACATCAGGTCGAAGGCCCGCCGGTCGGTGAACGACTTCGGGTCGGCGCCGTCGCCGATGTGCCCGAGCTGGATCGAGAAGACCGGCAGCGCCAGGACGACCACCACCAGCACCCCGGCCGCCAGGTACCACCACGGGCGGCGCTCCACCCGCTGGGCGTACCGGTGCCAGGTGCCGCGCGCCTCCTCACCCGGTGCGGCGTCGGTCTCGGCGATCGGGCGGCGGACGTGCAGCCGGTCGATCCGGCGCCCGATCAGCCCGAGCAGTGCCGGGACGAGGGTGAGGGCGCCGAGCACCGCGGAGACCACGGTGAGGGCGGCCGCCACCCCGAGTTTGCCGATGAAGGAGAGCTGGGAGACCCACAGCCCCATCAGCGCGATGATCACGGTGCAGCCGGACACCAGCACCGCCCGGCCGCTGGTGGCCACGGCCCGGCCCGCGGCGGTGACCGGGTCCGCACCGTCCATCACGTTCTGCCGGTGCCGGGTGAGCAGGAACAGCGCATAGTCGATGCCGACGCCGAGGCCGATCATCGTGGCCAGCGTGGGGGAGACGGTGGCGAAGACGAAGACGGCGGCCAGCAGCCCCAGACAGGCCACCCCGCACAGGGCGCCGATCAGCGCGGTCAGCAGCGGCACCCCGGCCGCCAGCACACTCCCGAAGCCGACCAGCAGCACCAGGATCGCCACCGCGAAGCCGATGATCTCGCTGAGCCGGTCGTTGGGCTCCGGCCGGGCCAGCTCGCCCAGCGGCCCGCCGTACTCCACCTCCACGCCCGCCGAGCGCAGCGGCTTGACCGCCGCGTCGACACCGTCGAGATAGTCGGGGTTCAGGGTGGACGGCTGCACGCTGAAGCGCACCGTGATGTACGCGGTCCGGCCGTCGGTGGACAGCGGGCCGACGTTCGGGGTGCCGGGCGGCGGCTTGGCGGGCGGCGCGCCGGGCGCGGGCAGCGGGTTCTGCGCGGCGAGCACCTCCGGCAGTTCGCCGAGGGCGGTGACGGCGCCGTCGATCTGGCCGCGGAACCCGGTCAGCGGCCGGGCCGCGTCGTGCAGCACGACCTGGCTGCTGTAGCCGCCGGCCTTCGGCTCGTGCTTCTTGAGCACATCGCGGCCCTGCGTGGACTGGACGCCGGGCAGCGCGAAGTCGTCGGAGTACTCGCCGCCGTACGCGTGCTGCAACACCTGGAGCCCGACCAGGGCGGCCAGCCACAGCACGATGACCACGACGAAATGGCGGGCGCACCACTCCCCGATGCGGCGCAGCGCCCCCCGGGGACGGGGGGTGCCGGACGCGGGGACGCTCGGGGTCTTCGGCAACGACATTGCGTGCTCCCGATGAGGGCCGGCCCTCCTGGCACGTGCGGACAGTCAGCATTCAACGGCGGTCCGGCCGCCGCGGCATGTCCACCGGGGATCCGGGTGTCGGCCGGACGGGTGCACGGCGGTGCGGGAGGCCGCCCGGGTGGGCGGCGCCGGCATCCCGGTGGACAAGCTGCCGCGGGTGCGGAAGCCGGACGAGAGGGGCGCGCCGGTCACGATCGACCTCGACTCGTGCCGTCATCCGGCCGGCGTCACGATTCTCGACGCACCGAGCACCCGTCCGTGCGCGTCAAGCGCCCTGACCTGGAAGTACGGACCCCGGTTCGCGGTCCCGAGCGCCGTCTCGAACCCCGTACGGGGGGCGCGTCCGACGACGACCCGCAGGGCGCGGGGACGGGGTCCGGCGAGCAGCTGCCACCCTCTGGTCTCCGTGGATCCGTTCCACGAGGCGAAGACGACGGTGCGTCCGCCCCTCGCGCGGGCCGCCGCGCTCGGCGGGTAGTACGGCTTGCCGACCCATCGGTTGCGGTAGGCACGGTAGGAGATGTCGGAGCCCGGCATCTTCGCGTCGTAGAGCAGGTTCTGCAAGCCGTTGTACTGGGAGTTTCCCGGATAGGCGTACTCCGAGTAGTAGGAGTTCTGCCCCCACCCGATGAACTGGTTCCCGTGCGGAAGGGCCTGGGTGTTTCCTTGGGAGGCGGAGAACAAGGGCGGTGCGTGGTAGTAGGTCTGGTCGACGGTCGCTCGGCGGTGCGCGAAGTCGATGTTGAGGACCAGGCCATGGGACTCCTGCTCCGGTGTGCCGTCCGGCTGGTTGCAGCAGCCGTCGTCGAACATGCTGATCCGGCGTCCCGGCCGGAATCTGACGTCGTGCTGCCAGAAGAAGTCCGCGTTCGGGCCGAAGGTGAAGTCGCTCCTTTTCCCGCCGAGTTGCCAGCGGATCCGGCCGTTCCGTCGGGAGACGTCGTAGGCCGCCCACATGTTGCGTGCCGAGATCAGCAGTTCACCGTTGGGTCCCTCGTCGATCGAATTCATGTGGTAGGCGTCCCACACTCCTCCGGATGACGACGCATCGGAGGCGGACACCTCGGAGTCGGCCGGATTGACGTGATCGAGGATGTCCCACGAGAAGACGAGTTCCCCCGTGGCGAGGTCGACCTCCTGAACCTCGCTGTCCAGAATGGCGCCGTTCTCCGGACCGCCGTAGCGCCTGAGGTCCATGGGGATCGGCTTGGTCGCGATGAACAGTGCGGTTCCTCTGCGGGTCAGGATGAATTCGTGCTCGTCCGGATGGAAGCCGTGCCGGGCGAAAACCGTTCGGACCAGGCGGTAGTGGCTGTCGTAGATGTAGTAGCACCCGCCCGGTTCGGGGGCGCCGCCCGGCAGGTTGGTGTACGCGGGCGGAATCGCGATGGACCCCTGCCACCAGGTCAGCACGGGCTCTGCCCGGCGGTTCCGGTGGTTGTAGTACGTCTGCACCTTGAAGTCGGCGTTCTGAAGGCTCGTCGAGGGCAGCGGACGGAACCAGACCGGGGCACCGGAGTTCTCGGAAATCAGCGCGCCGGTCTGGCCGATCATCGGGCTGCTGATGGTGTACGGGCCGACGAAGATGTTCCCGGGTGCCGTTCCCCGCCGCTGCGCGGTCACGCTGACGCGCATGGGATGAAGCCGTGGCGCGGAGACGAAGCTCCACACGCCGGGGCCCGAAGTGATCAGCTCCGGTGCAGGGGGGCTCCCCGTCGGAGGCGCCGGTACGGTCGCGCACAAGCGGGGCCCCGGCGGCGAACTCGCCTCGGCGGGCACCACACAGCCCGCGAAGGCGAGCCCCACGGCGAGTGTGCAGGTCCCTGCGGTGCGGCTCATCCGCTTCGTGGCCCTGCCAGCCCACGGCTTTCCCTTTGCCATCATCTCTCCATCGCGAGGTGTCACATTCCTGAGCCGCCCGGGAACGTCCGCCAGCACGATGCAGAACCGGGAGAGCTGCGCTTGCTGGTGACGCTAAGCACTGCGGTCGGCCGCCGCCCGCTGGAGACGCCGTCCGGTGGAGCGTTCACCGCCCCGGCTGACGGTGTGTGGACATCGCCCCGCATGACGGCGGCATACGAGGTCAAGCCGTCCCAACGGGCCATCAGATCGGCGCCACACGTGGCCCAGAGCCTCCCAACGGGCCATCAGACCGGCGCCTGGGCAGGCGCGAACGAGCTGTCGGTGCCTACCGTCACAGAGCACGGCTCCCGGCATTGAGCACTCCTGTGTACGGCCTGGGAGAAGGACGACACGAACAGGAAGCAGGCACAGGTGCGGTCATCAGCAATGCGCGAAGCCGCCGGGCACCCCCATCCGCTCCGGCCGTGCGTCCGCCGCTTCCTTCCCCAGGAAGGGGGCCTTCCCCAGGAAGGGGGCCTTCCCCAGGAAGGGGGCCTTCCCCAGGAAGGCGGCCGGCGGGTGGGCAGCCCCAGGGGACGACGCATCGGACGGACCGTCAGAGCGGCGGCGGTGCTGCTGCTGACGATGGTCCTCACCGGCTGCGCGTTCGTCACGTCCCCGGGAAGCTCCGACGGTTCCGGGGCAACCACGGGCAACGGCGACGTGGTGGGCACTCCCACACCGCTGCGCAACGTGCCCCGCGAACTGTCCACCGTGGCCGACGGGAAACTGGTCGTCTACCGCATGCCGGGAATTCAGGGAAACCGGATCAAGGCGACCGCCATGCTGTTCACGCCCAGAAAATCTCCGCCGGCCGGTGGCTGGCCCCTTTTCGTATGGGGTCACGGGACCGTCGGATGGGCCCCGGAGTGCGCACCGAGCGTCCAGCTCCAGGAACACAAGAAATGGGCTGACGGGCCGAACGCCGTGCTGTTGGCGGCCGTCCTGAAGATGGGAATTGCTGTCGTGGCCCCGGATTACGAGGGGATGGGCCCGACGGCGGCCGGCGTCACGACAGGGCACGGCTATTACCATCTCTCCAGCGAGGGCAAGTCCATGGTCTTCGCCGCAGTTGCCGCGAAACGGTATCTCGGCGGCCGGGCGTCCGGGGAATGGGTGCCGGCCGGCTGGTCCGAAGGGGGATTTTCCGCGCTCGCCGCCGCGTACTACTCCCGGTTGTCCAAGAAGGCAGAGCCCGCGCTGGACTATCGGGGCACGATCGCCCTCGCCCCCGTCCCGGACGTCCCCGCCATGAACAAGCTCCTGTGGCGGGACATCGCCCACGCCTCCAAACCCGGGACCACGCCCACGGACCGTCAGATCGACCAGCTGGTCTTCGCCAACGCGGAAACCATCTACTTCACGAAGACCCAACTCCGTGCGGGCTATCGTGTCGACCCCGAACGGATCTACGGCCCGAATATGCTGAGGTTCTACCAGCAGAACTGGCGGACGTGTCTCGATGATCTGAATGCGATGGTCAAGCGCGATATCAAAAACTATCTGAATTCCTCGCCTTCGCACCGCTTGGCGTCCTATCCGGGAATTCGCGGAGACGCTCCGAACGCGCTGCCGGAGAACAGGCGATTCTACGAGCGGAACCAAGGGAAGCTTGAGAACTCGACACTGCCGGGGTCGGTCCTCTGGCTCTATGGGGCCGACGACATCACCAGCCCGGGCGCTGTCACCTATCACGTCGTCAACAAGATGCTGGCCAACGCCAACGACATCAACCTCGCCGTTTTCGAGGGGGCCGGCCACTATGACGTCCCCACGGTCGGCCTCCCGCTGATTCAGGCACGCCTGCGGCAGCTCTTTCCGGTGGAGCCCTCTGCACACCGAGGCGAGTCGCCCACCTCATGACCGAGTGCCTCCAGGAGCCTGGGGCCTGGGGCGGTGTTACCCCACGGGGTTGCCCCGCGGCACGTCGAGGATGATGTCGGCGGCGCGAGCGATGACCGGGGCGCGGTCGCGGCCAGGGTGGTCGGCGGCGAGGAAGTGGCTGCCGATGGCCGTGCAGAAGGCGAGCAGGGCACGGGCCTCGACCTCGTCGGGGTCGGCGCAGAAGGTGCCGATCGCGTCGCGCGCCAACTGAATGCGCTTGTTGTCCACGCGGCGCAGGCGGTCGGCGACGGTGTGGTCGCGCCGGGCCCATTCGCGGATGGCCAGGTCGATGGGGAGCAGGCGGTCGCTGGAGAAGGTGAGCTGCCCGGCCAAGCGGACCTTGTCCCGCGCGTCGGCGCCCTCCCGCTCCACCCGGTCGATGACGTCGTCGACGCTCTCGCGCTCCCAGGTGTCCAGCATCTCGGTCAGCAGTGCGTCGCGGTCGGCGAAGTACCCGTAGAAGCCGCCCTTGGTCACCCCCAGCGCCTTGGCGAGTGCCTCGACCCGCACCGTGTCCACCCCGCCCGTGGCCAGCGCCTGCAGCCCCGCCTCGACCCACTTCTCCCGCGGTGTGCGCAATGCGCCCATCGGTGGCTCACCTCACCCTGTCCGACCTGTTGTACGGAGCCGTATAACGACCTAGGCTCGCGTTGTACGGCATCGTATAACGCGAGAGGGGACACCTGTGTCATTCGGTTTCGTTGCCTTCCACTACCCCGCCCCCGAGCACCTGGAGGAGTTCGTTCGCAACTGCCACGAGGTCGCCGATGCGACGCGGCGCCAGCCCGGCTTCCTGTCCGTCGGGGTCTGGGTCACCCCGGACGGCGAGGCCGTCGTCACCACCGGCGCGTTCGAGTCCGAGGAGGCCTTCTCGGCGGCGGCCGAGGTCGGCCGCGAGATGGGCGCGACCCCCGAGGGCCTGAGCGACCTGGAGGTCAGGCCCCGCGAGGTCCACTTCCTCGTGTCGCGCTAGCCGACCAGGAGCAGCACGTGGCTTCGCCGCCCGGGGGCGCGTCCGGGCCGGCCGCGGTTCGCCGTGGCCGCCCGGCCGTTCCTGCTTCCCGTGCGGCTCCGTACGATTCCTTGCGATCATTCGTGGCACGGCACGAGGTAAGGACTGATCTGTTGATGAACCGTCCCTGGGCGTCCGGTGAGCTCTGCATGTCCCGCAGCCGTTCGGCCTGTTGCTGCCGTGCGGGTGTGCGGGCGGAGGGCGTCCGATGAGCCGGGCGGTGCTGGTGACCGGGGCCTCGCGGGGGATCGGCCGGGCGGTTGCGGAGCTCTTCGCCGCGCACGGGGACCGGGTCGCGCTGCATTACGCGTCGCGGCGGGAGGCGGCCCAGGAGGCGTTCGAGGGGCTGGCCGGCGGCGGGCACGTCCTGGTGCAGGGCGATGTGGGGACGCCGGAGGGGGCGGCGGCGATCGTCGAGGCGGCCGTGGACGGGCTGGGCGGGGTCGATGTGCTCGTCAACAATGCGGCCGCCAATGAGCCGCACCCGCTGGACCGCACGTCCTTCGAGGACTGGCAGCGGATCTGGCGGCGCCTGGTGGACGTGAATCTGCTCGGGGCGGCGCACGTGACGCACTGCGTGGCGCGGAACATGATCGAGCGGGAGGTGGCGGGGCGGATCGTCAACATCGGGTCGCGGGGCGCGTTCCGGGGCGAGCCGGACCATCCGGCCTATGGCGCGTCGAAGGCGGCGCTGCACGCGATGGGGCAGTCGCTGGCGGTCCATCTGGCGCCGTACGGCATCGGCGTGGCCTCCGTGGCGCCCGGGTTCGTGGCGACCGAGCGGGTCGCGGACCGGCTGACGGACGAGGTGCGGCAGCAGAGCCCGTTCGGCCGGGTCGCCTCGCCGCAGGATGTGGCGTCCGCCGTGCACTACCTTGCCTCGCCGGCGGCGGTCTGGGTCTCCGGGGCGGTGCTCGACGTCAACGGGGCGTCGTATCTGCGCTGAGCGACCGGACCGGCGCCCGGCCGGGAAAAGGGGAAGCCCCGGCCGAACGGGGGAATTCGGCCGGGGCGGCTCGGGGGCGCGCAGTGGTGACGGCGACGGCCGCCGGGATTCCTGCCGCGCGGTGGTGGGCCGGCTTCCCTGGGGGAGGGCCCGCGGGCGCCGTCGTGCGGCGCCGCTTCCAATTGAACGATAAACCATAGGGTGAGCTTCCGGCGTGCCGGGTGACGGCTCTCACCTTGCGCTGCCGGCCGGCCGTACTGGGCGGCGCGAACACGGTCCCGTTGCGCGGCCGGCGTGCGGCCGTCCTCAGGTCGTCGTCAGGAGCCGGGGCGTCACGGCTCGATGCGGATCGGACGGAAGCCGTCGTCCAGCAGGCGTGGCAGATACCACTCCAGCGCCTGGACGGTCTGGGTGCGCTCGCCGCCGCCGTCGTGCGACAGGACGATCGCGCCGGGGCCGATCTCGGACAGGACGGTGTCGGCGATGAAGTCGGCGCCGGGGGTCGTCCAGTCCTGCGAGTCGACCGCCCAGCCGACGGGCGACATGCCCAGGTCGTTGCAGATGCTCAGCGACGGGTCGTCCCATGCGCCGTACGGGGCGCGGGCCAGGTCGGGGGCGCTGCCGAGGACCTCTTCGAGCAGGCTGCTGGTGCGGCCGAGTTCGCTGCGTACGTCGCCCGGCGGCAGCGTGGTGAGCTGCGGATGGGTCCAGGTGTGGTTGGCGACGGCGTGCCCCTCGTCGGCGATGTCCCGCAGCAGGTCCGGGAACGCGACGGCGTTCTCGCCGATGACGAAGAACGTGGCGCGGGCGTCGTGGCGGTGCAAGATCCGCAAGATGTCGGGGGTGTGACGGGGGTGCGGACCGTCGTCGAAGGTCAGGAAGATCTCGCGGCGGTCGGTGGACAGCGTGAAGGCGACATCGGGGTGCGGTGGCGAGGCGCCCGGACCGGAACGGGAGGTCTCGCCGGCCATCGGGCGCAGCCGGTGACCGTCCGGGCCGCCGGCCGTGGCGGGCCGACCGGCGCCCGCCGGCGGGTCGGCTCCCGCAGTACGGGGCGCCGACGGACGGGTGCGGTGCGAGCCACCCGTCTCCGCGGCGCCGGACGGGAACAGCACGCGGCCGACGGCGAGCGTACCGAGCACGAGCGCGGCCTGAAGGAACGCCCGCCTGGCACGTGTGTGCTCATCGGAGGTCACCCTTCAGGTGCTCTCATGCGGCCTTCCGGGGCGGCGGGAGCGACACGGGGCGGGCGGGTTCCGTACCCGATCGGCCCGCACGGCCGGGCGCCCGCGCTCAGGCCGCCGCCCGGTGGCCCTTCGGCTCCGCGGCCGTGGTCGCGGCCTTGGTGACATCGGCGACCAGCTCGACGACATCGGGCCCGTACGCCTGCGAGTTGACCACCTTCAGCAGCAGGCAGAACTGCCCCTCGGCGCCGTGCTTCCGGGCCAGCCGGGCGCGGTTGCGGACCAGATGGTTGACCGCGGCCCGGTGGGTGACCGGGCGCTGGCCGGCCGCCAGGAACACCGGACGGTCGCCCTCACCGGCCCGCAGCCGGGCCAGCAGCACGTACTCGACGGCGCCGGGCTCCACCCGGTACGTCGAGCCGCCGATGGTGAAGGTGCCGCGGCCCGCGCCGGACTCGTCGCCCGGATGCACCGCGACGCCCGGCAGCAGATTGGCCAGATGGGCGGCCAGCCTGCGGTGCGCGGTCGGGTCGCCGACACAGAACTCGGTGCGCGCCCCGAAGCCCTGGAGCCCGGTGTCGTGCGGAGCGACCTCGGGGTGGGCACCGCAGCTCTCGATCACCCCGGCCAGCCCCAGCAGCGCCAGGGCGTCGGGGCGCGGGATGCTCCAGTGCGCCGAGGAGCTGTCCCGGTGGGTGACCAGCACACACTCCGAACCGTCCGGCAGCCCGAAGAAGGCCTGTTCACGGCTGTGCTTGTGGCGGACGGCCGCCGCTCGCACGGCCCAGCCGGCGGCCAGGCCCACCAGGAGGGCCACGGCCGCGGCGGTCAGAAGCTTCAGGGTGTCGTCCATGGCCGGGGAGCGTAGCGGCAGTCCGGGTGTGTGTTCGAGGGCGGGCGGGGTGCCGGGGCGGCTTGTCCCGGTCCGTGCGGGCCTACCGGATCCGTGTACAAACGCGCAGCTGATCCGTGCACGAACGCGGAGCTGATCCGTACGCGCACGAGCGGCCGGTTCGTGCGTGCAGAGGGCAGCCGGGCCTACGCGCAGAGGGCGGCGGATCCGTACGCGCGGCGGGTGGCCGATCCGTACGGACATGGGCGTACCGCTTCCGGAGCACCCTCTGTCCGGGCGCTGTGCACGCGAGTAGGCTCCGGCCCTCGCCGCCCCCTCGCAGGCCCTTGGAGGAATCCCGGTATGACCAGAGCCCGACGCCTCACCGTCCTGGGAGCGGCCGCCGCGCTGGCCGGCTCCATGGTGGCGATTCCGGCCGCCGCCGGGTCCGCCGCGCCACCGCGCCCCGATGCGGCGCGGGGCCGCGCCACCGCCGCACCGGAGAAGTCCCCGGTCGCCGTCGGCTACGGCGGGGCCGTCTCCAGCGTCGACGCGGACGCCTCCGCCGCCGGCATCTCGGTGCTCAGGAAGGGCGGCAACGCCGTGGACGCCGCGGTCGCCACCGCCGCCGCCCTCGGCGTCACCGAGCCCTACTCCGCAGGCATCGGCGGGGGCGGCTACTTCGTCTACTACCAGGCCAGATCCCACTCGATACGCACCCTTGACGGCCGGGAGACCGCCCCGCGCTCGGCCGGCAAGGACCTCTTCCTGGAGAACGGCACCCCGCTCCCCTTCGACCAGGCCGTCACCAGCGGGCTGGGCGTCGGCACCCCGGGGACCCCCGCCACCTGGGACACCGCCCTGCGCACATGGGGCAGCCGGTCCCTGGGCCAGGTGCTGGGCCCGGCCCGCAAGCTGGCCGCCGACGGGTTCACGGTCGACGCCACCTTCCGTCAGCAGACCGCGGACAACGAGGCGCGCTTCCGGGACTTCCCGGCGACCGCCGGCCTCTTCCTGCCCGGCGGCAAGCTGCCGGCCGTCGGCTCGACCCTGAAGAACCCCGATCTGGCGCGTACGTACGGGGAGTTGGCGAACAAGGGCGTCGGTGCGCTCTACGACGGCGCGCTGGGCCGGGACCTCGTCCGTACCGTCCGGAAGCCGCCGGTGCGCCCCGGCTCCACCCGCAGGGTGCGGCCCGGCAAGCTGACCGCGGGTGATCTGCGGGCCTACCGGGCCCTGGGCCAGGCGCCGACCCACACCCGCTACCGCGGCCTCGACGTCTACGGCATGGCGCCGTCCTCCTCCGGCGGCACCACCGTCGCCGAGGCGCTCAACATCCTGGAGAAGAGCGATCTCTCGCGGCTGAGCGAGCAGCAGTATCTGCACCGGTACCTGGAGGCGAGCCGGATCGCCTTCGCCGACCGCGGCCGCTGGGTCGGCGACCCGGCGCAGGAGAACGTACCGACCAAGGGCCTGACCTCCCAGCGGTTCGCCGACTCCCGGGCCTGCCTGATCCGCGACGACAAGGCCCTGACCAGCCCGCTGGCGCCCGGCGACCCGCGCCACCCGAAGCCCTGCGGCAGTGCCGGCAAGGCCGCCCCGACGACGTACGAGGGACCGAACACCACCCATCTGACCGTCGCCGACAAGTGGGGCAACGTCGTCGCCTACACCCTGACCATCGAGCAGACCGGCGGCAGCGGCATCGTCGTCCCGGGCCGCGGCTTCCTGCTCAACAACGAGCTCACCGACTTCTCCTTCGCGCCCGCCGACCCGGCCGGACGCTTTGCCTCCAAGGACTCACAACAGAGCAAAGACGGAACGAAGTGGAGTGACCCGAACCTGCCCGGTCCCGGCAAGCGGCCGCGGTCGTCCATGTCGCCGACGATCGTGCTGCGCCACGGCCGGCCGGTGGTGGCGCTCGGCTCGCCCGGCGGCGCGACCATCATCACCACCGTGCTGCAGACCCTGGTCAACCACCTCGACCGGGGGATGCCGCTGGTCGACGCGATCGCCGCACCGCGGGCCAGCCAGCGCAACGCGGCACAGACCGATCTCGAACCCGCCCTGTGGAACAGCCCGCTGCGCACCCAACTCGAAGCGCTCGGCCATGCCTTCAAGCCGAACCCGGAGATCGGGGCGGCCACCGGCGTCCAGCGGCTGCCGGACGGCCGCTGGCTGGCCGCGGCCGAGAAGGTACGGCGCGGCGGCGGCTCGGCGATGGTCGTCCACCCGAAGTGACGGCGCCGGCGGGTCCGCCCGGCCCCCGCCCCGCGGTGGGTGACCCGCACGACACACCGCCGATACCCGCCCGGCCCCTGTGTGCCGTCCGTGTGTCGTCGATGTGCCGCCCCGCGCGGCGCCGTTGATGGTGATCGAGGTGGCGATTAGCCTCCTGGGACCGTTCGTTCGAATGAGCGGTCCCAGGGAGGGCACGCAGCGTGAGCGTTGACGAGAGCCAGGACAGCGAGACCGGAGCGGCCCCGGCCCGGCACGTCGGTGCACCGGCCGGGGAGTTGGAGGGCCTCGCCGAGCAGGCGCGGGCGCTGGCCGAAGGGCGGGTGACCTCGACCGCGCTGGTCCGGCGGACGCTGGAGCGCATCGCGGCCACCCAGGGCACGGTCAACGCCTTCCGGCGGGTACGGGCCGAGGCGGCGATGGCGGAGGCAGCGGAGGCCGACCGCAGGCTGGCGGCCGGGGAGCGGCTGCCGCTGCTCGGGGTGCCGGTCGCGGTCAAGGACGACACCGACGTGGCGGGCGAGCCGACCGCGTTCGGCTGCGCCGGCGAGTTCCCTCCCAAGGAGCGCGATGCCGAGGTCGTCCGGCGGCTGCGCGCGGCCGGCGCGATCATCGTCGGCAAGACCAACGCCTGCGAACTGGGACAGTGGCCGTTCACCGAGGGCCCGGCGTTCGGCAACACCTGCAACCCCTGGAACCTCGCCCACACCCCGGGCGGCTCGTCCGGCGGCTCGGCCGCGGCGGTCGCGGCCGGGCTGGTGCCGGCCGCGCTCGGCACCGACGGCGCCGGCTCGGTGCGGATCCCCGCCGCCTGGTCCCACCTCGTCGGCATCAAGCCCCAGCGCGGCCGCATCTCCACCTGGCCCGACCCCGAGTCCTTCCAGGGCATCACCGGCATCGGACCGCTGGCCCGTACGGTCGAGGACGCGGCGCTGCTGCTGGACGTGGCCAGCGGCAACCACGACGGCGATCTGCACCGGCCGCCCGCCATCGCGGCCCGCGAGGCGGCCGGCCGCGACCCGGGCCGGCTGCGGATCGCGCTGTCCTGGAAGGCGGCCCTCACCTTCACCCGCAAGCCGCTGCACCCGGATGTCCGGGCCGCGGTGACCGGGGTGGCCCGCACCCTGGCCCGCCTGGGGCACTTCGTCGAGGAGGCCGAACCGGACTACGGACTGGTCGGGCTCGCCTTCGTCCCGCGCGCCACGGCCGGCGTGGGGGAGTGGGCGGACCGGGTCCCCGACCGCTCCCTGCTGGACCGCCGGACGCGGGGGGCGGCGCGGATGGGCCGGCTGCTCGGCGGTCCGGTCCTGCGCCGGGCGCGCGCCGTCGAGAGGCGCCAACAGTCCCGGATCGGCGCGCTGTTCGGCCCCTACGACGTCCTGCTGACGCCGACCACGGCCACCCCGCCCCCGCGCATCGGCACCCTCGCCAAGCTCAACGGCTGGCGTACGGATCAGGCCATGATCGCTGCCTGTCCGTACGCCTGGCCGTGGAACGTCCTCGGCTGGCCGGGCCTGAGCGTGCCCGCGGGGTTCAGCGCCGACGGCCTGCCGTTGGGCGCCCAGCTGCTGGGCCCGGCCCACGCCGAGCCCCTGCTGATCTCGCTGGCCGCCCAGCTCCAGGACGATCTGCGCTGGCACGAGCGGCGTCCGCCCGGACACCCGGAGCGGCTCGACGGCGTCCCGCGCTGAGCCTCAGCCGAGCAGCGCGAGGATCGCCTCGGTGGTGTCGGTCTCGCCGAGCCGCGGGAAGACCTTCTCCACGCTGTTGCGGTGGGTGTCGGCGTCCAGGTCGGTCACCGCGTCGGTGGCGACGGTGACGTGGTAGCCGTGCTCGTGCGCGGCACGGGCGGTGGACTCGACCCCGATGCTGGTGGCGATGCCGGCGAGGACGACCTGGGTGACGCCGCGGCGGCGCAGCTCCAGGTCCAGGTTCGTGCCGTGGAAGGCGCCCCACTGCTGCTTGGTGACGAGGATGTCGCCGTTCTGCCGGTCGAGCTCGGGCACCAGCTCCGCCCAGTCGGCGGGCGGGGTGCCGCCCGGCCGTGCGGTCTCGGTACGGCCCGGCGCCCCGCCCGTGACGTTCACCAGGACGACGGGCAGTCGGTGCGCCCGGAACGCGGCGGCCAGCCGGGCGCCGCGCCCGATGACCTCGGCGGAGGGCAGCGGTATGCAGGGCAGACCGGCGATGCCGTGCTGCAGATCGATCAGAACCAGGGCGGTCGTGGCATCGAGGGTGGTGGCGGGCATGGGTGCTCCTTTGTGTGGTGACGGATGGTGGTGTGGTGACCGGGGTGGCCGGGGAGCCGATGGCCGGATTCAGCCGCCGGTCCCGGTCCCGGTCCCCGGCCCGGTCCCGGCGGTCCCGGTCCCCGTCGCGCCGGGCCGCAGGCTGCGGTCGGCGAGGGTCAGGGTGAGCAGCAGCAGGCCGAGCACGACGCCGATCAGGGCGATCTCGTGCAGCCCGGAGTCGGAGGCGCGCTGCTCGTACAGCAGCCCGATGAGGCTGGACGCGGTGATCGCGCCGAGGTACTGGGCGGTGCGCTGGAGTCCGGCGGCCGCGCCCACGCCGTCGGCCGGGGCCTGGGCGTAGACGGCGGCCTGGTTGCCGGTGGAGGACAGGCCCTGAGGGATGCCGAAGAGCGCCCCGGCACACAGCAGCGCGACCAGCGGGCTGGCGCCCTGGAGCAGGAGGAAGACCCCGCTGCCCAGGGCGAGACAGGCCGCGGCGACGGTCAGCGGGGCGCGGATCCCCTTCGTCCGGGCGCCCATGAGCGAGCAGACCGCGGCCGCGAGGGACATCGGCAGCATGATCAGTCCGGCCTGGAAGGACGAGGCGCCGTGCACCTGCTCCAGCCACTGGCTGAAGCCGTACAGCACGCAGTAGATGACGAGGTAGGTCAGTCCGTGCCGGAGGTAGGTGCGCGCCAGGGCGCCGTTACGGGCGAGCATCCGCAGGTCGATGAAGGGCGCCGGATGGCGCAGCTGCCACCACACCAGCGCGCCCGCGAGCACTCCGGCCGGCGCCAGCAGCAGCCACTGCGGGGCCTCCAGGTGCAGCAGGAAGACCATGGCGCAGGTCAGCGCCGCGGCGAACAGGGCGATGCCCAGGGGGTCGAGGGAGGCGGAGGCGGTCCCCTCGTGCGCCGGCCGGGCGTCCTTCCGGTCGGCCGGGAGCCAGAGCAGCGCGCCGAGCAGGGCGAGCAGCGCGAGCGGGACGTTCACCGCGAACACCGCGCGCCAGCCGGCGGTCGCGGCGAGCAGCCCGCCGAGCGTGGGGCCGACGGCCGCGCTGCCCAGCGCGGCGAGCGAGAGCCGGCCGAGCACCCGGCGCGGGGTGGGGTGGCCGGTCCGCCGGGACTCGGCGCGCAGCACCGCCATCGCGGCGGGGTAGGCGGCCGCGGTGCCGATCCCGAGCACGACCCGGGAGACGATCAGCAGCGCGAAGGTGGGGGCCAGCGCTCCGAGGACGCCCGCCGCGCAGACGGTCAGCGCACCGGCGACGAACACCCGGCGGGGCCCGATGCGGTCGGCGAGCCGCCCCAACGACGGCTGGCCCACCGCACTGGCGAGGTACATCGCGGAGATCAGCCAGGCGGTGTCGGCGGCGCCGACGTGGAAGTCCTGGCCGATCGCCACCAGCGCGGTGGCGATCATCGTCGAGTTGATGGGGTTCAGCAGTGAGCCGAGCAGCAGGGGCGTCATCAGCCGGGCGCCGAAGGCACGGCCGGAGCCGGTGTCTGGGGCGCCGTCGGGGGCGGTCCGTGCACCGGCCTCCTGCGCCGGGGCGCCGGCCGCCGGCGGTACGGCCGCCTCCGGTACGGCGGCCTCCGGCGCCGCGCCGCCCCGTCCCGGCCTGGCGGAGTCGTTCATGGCGACATCAGCCGCCGCATCAGCTCGGTGGCCGTCGCCAGGGTCCGCTGCTCCTCCGGGGTCAGCCGGTCGGCGATGGCCACCGCCAGCCAGTTGTGCTTGGCCTGCCGTACGACGGCGAGCAACCGGCGGCCCTCCTCGGTGAGGGAGAAGACGACCTGGCGGCCGTCCGTCGGATGCGGGCGGCGGGCGAGGACGCCGCGCTCCTCCAGCCCCCCGACGGTCAGCCGCATGGACTGCGGGCGGACCCGCTCGGCGCGGGCCAGGTCGGCGATGGTGGCCTCGCCGTCGGTGTCGATGCGGCCGATCACCGCGCGCTGGGTCGGGCTGAGCTCGCCATGGGGCGAGGCGGCGCGCATCTGCCGCATGAGCAGGGAGACGGCGGCGCCCAGCTCCGTCGCGAGATGTTCGTGGTCCTTTTCCGTCATACCTCCACCGTAGGAGATTGACAGGCAAACTTGCAAGCTTGCCTGTCAATATTCCCCGGAAGGGCCCGGGCACGCCACGGGGGAGATGGTCTTGCCACGGTGCGTGACGGGGCTTACGGTCACCTCCACACGCGTAGATCGCGCCGTGCACCGGGTCGTGGATCCCGCGTGGCCGCAGGCTGACGCATCGACAAAGGAGCAGCTCATGGCCGATGTTGTGCGTGCCGCACTGGTCCAGGCGACCTGGACCGGCGACACCGAATCGATGATCGCGAAGCATGAGGAGTACGCCAGAGCGGCGGCCGCGCAGGGCGCGAAGGTGATCGGCTTCCAGGAGGTCTTCAACGCTCCGTACTTCTGCCAGGTCCAGGAGCCCGAGCACTACCGCTGGGCGGAGCCGGTGCCCGACGGCCCGACCGTCCGGCGGATGCAGGACCTCGCCCGCGAGACCGGCATGGTCATCGTCGTCCCCGTCTTCGAGGTCGAACAGTCCGGCTTCTACTACAACACCGCGGCCGTGATCGACGCCGACGGCACCGTCCTGGGCAGCTACCGCAAGCACCACATCCCGCAGGTCAAGGGCTTCTGGGAGAAGTACTACTTCAAGCCGGGCAACGCCGGCTGGCCGGTCTTCGACACCGCCGTCGGCAAGATCGGCGTCTACATCTGCTACGACCGCCACTTCCCGGAAGGCTGGCGGCAGTTGGGCCTCAACGGCGCCCAGCTCGTCTACAACCCCTCCGCCACCTCCCGCGGCCTGTCCGGCTACCTGTGGCAGCTGGAGCAGCCCGCGGCCGCGGTCGCCAACGAGTACTTCATCGCGGCGATCAACCGGGTCGGTGTCGAGGAGTACGGCGACAACGACTTCTACGGCACCAGCTACTTCGTCGACCCCCGGGGCCAGTTCGTCGGCGCGCTCGCCAGTGACTCCAAGGAGGAACTGGTCGTCCGCGACCTCGACTTCTCCCTGATCGACGAGGTCCGCCAGCAATGGGCCTTCTACCGCGACCGCCGCCCCGACGCGTACGACGGGCTGGTGCAGCCATGACCCAGCACCCCCAGGACGCGGCGAGCCTGCACGCCCGCCACCAGGCCGTCCTGCCCTCCTGGCTGAGCCTCTACTACGAGCGGCCGCTCGAACTCACCCACGGCGAGGGCCGGCACGTCTGGGACGCCGAGGGCAACCGCTACCTCGACTTCTTCGGCGGCATCCTCACCACCATGACGGCCCATGCGCTGCCCGAGGTGACCAAGGCCGTCAGCGAGCAGGCCGGCCGCATCATCCACACCTCGACGCTCTACCTCTCCCGCCCGATGGTCGACCTGGCCGAGCGGATCGCGGCGCTCTCCGGCATCCCCGACGCCCGGGTCTTCTTCACCACCTCCGGTACGGAGGCCAATGACGCGGCCCTGCTGCTGGCCACCGCCCACCGCCGCTCCAACCAGGTCCTGGCGATGCGCAACAGCTACCACGGACGGTCGTTCTCCACCGTCGGCATCACCGGCAACCAGAGCTGGTCGCCGACCAGCCTCTCGCCGCTCCAGACGCTCTACGTGCACGGCGGGGTGCGCACCCGCGGCCCGTACGCGGAGCTCGGCGACCGCGACTACATCGCGGCCTGCGTCGCCGACCTGGAGGACATGCTCCAGCAGACCGCGGGCGGCATCGCCGCCCTGATCGCCGAACCGGTGCAGGGCGTCGGCGGGTTCACCATGCCGCCGGACGGCCTGTACGCCGCCTTCCGCGAGGTGCTCGCCCGGCACGGCATCCTCTGGATCAGCGACGAGGTGCAGACCGGCTGGGGCCGTACCGGCGACCACTTCTGGGGCTGGCAGGCGCACGCCGACAACGGCCCGCCGGACCTGCTCACCTTCGCCAAGGGCATCGGCAACGGCATGGCCATCGGCGGCGTCGTGGCCCGTGCCGAGGTGATGAACTCGCTCACCGCGAACTCCATCTCCACCTTCGGCGGCAGCCCCGTCACCATGGCCGCGGGCCTCGCCAACCTCACCTACCTGCTCGAACACGATCTGCAGGGCAACGCCCGACGGGTCGGCGGACTGCTCATCGAACGGCTGCGGGCGGTGACCGCCGGACTCGACGTGGTACGGGAGGTGCGCGGCCGCGGCCTGATGATCGGCGTCGAACTCGTCCGACCCGGCACCGACGAGCGCGCACCGGAGGCCGCGTCACTGGTGCTGGAGGCCGCCCGCGAGCGCGGTCTACTGATCGGCAAGGGCGGCCAGGGCGGCGCCTCGCTGCGCATCGCGCCCCCGATGACGCTGACCGTCGCCGAGGCGGAAGAGGGCGCGACGCTGCTCGCGGACGCACTTCAGGCGGTGCAGGGGGTCCTGGCGCCTTCCTAGGCGCGGGCTCCGGAAGCGCGCGCCTAGGAAGGCGCCAGGACCCCCTGCACCGCCTGAAGTGCGTCCGCGAGCGCGGTCTACTGATCGGCAAGGGCGGCCAGGGCGGCGCCTCGCTGCGCATCGCGCCCCCGATGACGCTGACCGTCGCCGAGGCGGAAGAGGGCGCGACGCTGCTCGCGGACGCACTTCAGGCGGTGCAGGGGGTCCTGGCGCCTTCCTAGGCGCGGGCTCCGGAAGCGCGCGCCTAGGAAGGCGCCAGGACCCCCTGCACCGCCTGAAGTGCGTCCGCGAGCGCGGTCTACTGATCGGCAAGGGCGGCCAGGGCGGCGCCTCGCTGCGCATCGCGCCCCCGATGACGCTGACCGTCGCCGAGGCGGAAGAGGGCGCGACGCTGCTCGCGGACGCACTTCAGGCGGTGCAGGGGGTCCTGGCGCCTTCCTAGGCGCGGGCTCCGGAAGCGCGCGGCCGGGGGCGGGCCAGGCCGGGGCCGGGGTCCTCGCTCCGGCTCCGGCCGCCGTCCCGGCGGCGTGTCACCGGGCGGTTCGGGTGGTCCGGGCGAGCCGGGCGGGCCGGGTGGTCCGATCGGAACCGTGCGGACGCGTCCTACGCCTGAGCCGCCGCCTCCCGGACCGTCTCGGCCACCAGGCGGAAGAAGCGGGTGTGCGCCCGCCGGCTGCACGGGGCCTCCGGGTTCCACGGCAGCAGCCGGGCCCGGGCCTCGATCGCGCGCCAGTGCTCGTCGGTCCGGAGCTCCTCGGGCCGGGCGGCGTTGATCCGTACGTCCGTCAGCACGATGTCCGGGGCCATCGCCGCGGCCTCCGCCCAGCCGACCGTGGACCAGTTCAGACCGGAACCGGCCGGCGGTTCCAGCAGGCCGACGCCGTGTTCGGTCAGCGCCCGCAGCTCCGGCCAGGAACCGGGCCGGGCCAGATGCACCCGCGCGGGGCCCGCGGGCGACAGTGCCAGCACCCGCGGCCGTACCGCGCCGCCGGCCGCCTGCCGCAGGGCGTCCTCCGCGGCGTCCAACTCGCGTGCGGCGCCCAGGGGTTCACCCCGGCCGAGCGAGCCGGCCAGCGCCGCGAACCGCTCGCGCACCTCGGCCAGGCTGCGGCCGGGTCCCACCGCGACCGTGGCGAGCGGGACATGGGTCTCCAGCTCTTCCGCCGTCTGCTGCGTCAGGCCGTAGACCTGCTCGCCGTCATAGGTCACCGCCACCACCAGGTCCGGCTCCGCCGCCAGCAGGGCGTCCGGACGCAGGGCGTGGCCCGCACCGAGGTAGTCGATCTCCGCGAGCGGCAGCTCCCCGCCCTTGGCGGGGTCGGGGGCGGCGCCGTCGTGCGGGGACCCGAACAGCCCGACGGGCCGTATGCCGTGGTCCCACAGCGTCGCCCCCGCCTGTATGTACGCCACGATCCGGTACGGCCGCTGCCCGGCCACCGCGAGGCGCCCCCGGTCGTCGGAGAACTCCCACGGTGTGCTCTGCTCCATGACCTGCCGCCTTCCGCGTCGTCCGTGCCGTACCGCTCGCCAGGGTCCCCGCCCGGGTCGGCGGATATCTGCCCATCGCGCCACCCCCGCACCCCTCCGGCCCCGGCCGCTGACACGGCGTCCGGGCCCGCGTTCAACCGGCCGGCTGATCGTGGCCGCAACACGAAAGTCTCCACCGAGGAACGGTCACGGTATTGCCACCGTGGGTGACATGCTTCTACGGTCTCCCTCTCAGCCGGAATCTACGGGTGTAGACCGGTTGTGACGTGGCGTCAGCGGAGCAAGGCCTGCCCAGGGGACGGTGCGCGTCGGGCTCCGCCTTCCGGTGCCACACGAGGTCGTTGATGCGGAAGGGAGCAGGGATGGTGGGACGTACGCTCGTCCGGGGCGGACTGGTGATCACCGCCGCCGATGAGATCCACGCCGATGTCCTGGTGGAGGACGGCCGGATCGCCGCCCTCGCCGCGCACGGCAGCCCCGGCGCCGACAGCTGGGCGAAGTCGGCGGACCGCATCCTCGACGCCACCGGCAAATACGTCATCCCGGGCGGCGTCGACGCGCACACCCACCTGGACTTCCCCTTCGGCGGGACCTTCTCCTCCGACAACTTCGAGACCGGGACCCGCGCCGCGGCCTGGGGCGGCACCACCACCCTCATCGACTTCGCGGTGCAGTCCCGCGGCAAGTCGCTCCGCGACGGCCTGGACACCTGGCACGCCAAGTCCGACGCCCGCTGCGCCATCGACTACGCGTTCCACATGATCCTCTCCGACGTCAACGAGCACACCCTCAAGGAGCTGGACCTCCTGGTGGCCGAGGGCGTCACCTCCTTCAAGCTGTTCACCGCCTACCCCGGGGTCTTCTACAGCGACGACGGACAGATCCTGCGGGCCATGCAGCGCTCGGCCGACAACGGCGGGCTGGTGATGATGCACGCCGAGAACGGCATCGCCATCGACGTGCTGGTCGAACAGGCGCTGGCCGAGGGGAAGACCGACCCGCGCTATCACGGCGAGGTCCGCCGGGTCCTGCTCGAAGCCGAGGCCACCCACCGCACCATCCAGCTGGCCCGGGTCGCCGGCGCACCGCTCTACGTCGTCCACGTCTCCGCCGAGGAGGCCCTCGCCGAGATCGCCCAGGCCCGCGACAAGGGGCTGAACGTTTTCGGCGAGACCTGCCCGCAGTATCTGTTCCTGTCCACCGACAATCTCGCCGAGCCCGACTTCGAGGGCGCCAAGTACGTCTGCTCCACACCGCTGCGGCCCCGCGAGCACCAGGAGGCGCTGTGGCGCGGGCTGCGCACCAATGACCTCCAGGTGGTCTCCACCGACCACTGCCCCTTCTGCTTCCAGGGGCAGAAGGAGCTCGGCCGCGGTGACTTCTCCAAGATCCCCAACGGGATGCCCGGGGTGGAGAACCGGATGGACCTCCTCCACCAGGGTGTGGTCGAGGGCCGGATCAGCCGCCGGCGCTGGATCGAGATCGCCTGCGCCACCCCGGCCCGGATGTTCGGCCTCTACCCGAAGAAGGGCACCATCGCCCCCGGTGCCGACGCCGACCTCGTCCTCTACGACCCCACCGCCGAGCAGACCGTCTCCGCCGAGACCCACCACATGAACGTCGACTACTCGCCGTACGAGGGCAAGCGGCTCACCGGCCGGGTCGAAACGGTCCTCTCCCGGGGCGAACTCGTCATCGACCGGCGGGAGTTCACCGGGCACGCGGGGCACGGCCAGTACATCCCGCGCGGCACCTGCCAGTACCTCATCTAAGGAGCCCGCCGTGGACTTCGGACTCGTTCTCCAGGCCGACCCGCCCGCTTCCGCCGTCGTGTCCCTGATGCGCCGCGCCGAGCGCAACGGCTTCCGTTACGGCTGGACCTTCGACTCGGCCGTCCTGTGGCAGGAGCCGTTCGTCATCTACAGCCGCATCCTGGACCACACGGAGCGGCTGATCGTCGGCCCGATGGTCACCAACCCCTCCACCCGCACCCCCGAGGTCACCGCCTCCACCTTCGCCACCCTCAACGAGATGTACGGCAACCGCACCGTCTGCGGGATCGGACGGGGCGACTCCGCGATGCGGGTCGCCGGGCGGCCGCCCAACACCCTGGCCCGGCTGGGCGAGGCGATCGGCGTCATCCGCGACCTCGCCGAGGGGCGGGAGGCGGAGGTCGGCGGCCACCGCATCCGGATCCCCTGGATCCGGAACGGCAAGCTGCCGGTCTGGATGGGCGCCTACGGCCCCAAGGCCCTCGCCATGGCGGGCGAGCTGGCCGACGGCTTCATCCTCCAGCTCGCCGACCCCTTCCTCACCGAATGGATGGTCAAGGCCGTACGACAGGCCGCGGCGGACGCCGGACGCGACCCGGCCGAGGTCACCATCTGCGTCGCCGCCCCCGCCTATGTGGGCGACGACCTCGACCACGCCCGCGCGCAGTGCCGCTGGTTCGGCGGCATGGTCGGCAACCACGTCGCCGACCTCGTCGAACGCTACGGCGAGCGCTCCGATGTGGTGCCCGAGGAGCTGACCGAGTACATCAAGGCCCGTGAGGGGTACGACTACGCCCAGCACGGCCGGGCCGGCAGCCCGCACGCCGACTTCGTCCCGGACGCCGTCGTCGACCGCTTCTGTCTGCTGGGTCCCGTCGCCGCGCACCGCGAGCGGCTGGAGCAGCTCAGAGCGCTGGGCGTGGACCAGTTCGCGGTCTACGCCATGCACGACGCCAAGGAATCCACCATCGACGCCTACGGAGCAGAGCTCATCCCCGCGTTCTCCTGAACGGGCGCCGGGGCACGGCGCCGTGCGGCCGTGCGGCCGCGGTGTCCGGTCGCCGTACCGGGCACCGCGAGGGCGAAAGACACGCCCTGGCCGCCGCCCCGCCGCCCCGCCGCCCGGAAACCGGCGGCCCGTACCCGGACGAAAGGTCCCCGTATGCCCGCGACCTCCTCACCCGTGCCGCCGGACCTGCCCATAGCGCCCTCCGGGCAACTCACCGCCCCGGACGGCCGCGTCGAACCCGCGCCGGGCGCCATCGCCCCGCAGGGCCGCTACGTCAATGACGACCTGCGGCCCGTACCCCTGGCCGAACGCCGGTGGACCACCTACAACTTCACCGCCCTCTGGGTCGGCATGGCGCACAACATCCCCTCCTGGACGCTCGCTTCGGGCCTGGTCGCGCTCGGCATGGACTGGCTGCAGGCGGTGCTGACCATCGCGCTGGCGAACCTCGTCGTCCTCGTCCCGATGCTGCTCACCGGGCACGCCGGCCCGAAGTACGGCATCCCCTTCCCCGTCCTGGCCCGGGCCTCGTTCGGGCTGCGCGGCGCCAATCTGCCCGCGCTGGTGCGTGCCGCCGTGGCCTGCTGCTGGTTCGGCATCCAGACCTGGATCGGCGGCCAGGGCATCTACATCCTGCTGGGCAAGATCTTCGGCGGTGGCTGGGCGAAGGCGGCGTCCATCGGCGGCTACCCCTGGACCCTCTGGCTGTGCTTCCTGGTCTTCTGGGTCGTCGAACTCGCCATCATCCACCGGGGCATGGAGACCCTGCGCCGCTTCGAGAACTGGGCCGCGCCCTTCGTCCTCGTCGGCGCGCTGGTGCTGCTGGGCTGGATGGCGGCCAAGGCCGGCGGGTTCGGCCCGCTCCTGGAACAGCCGAGCGCACTGGGCTGGGGCCACGACTTCTGGAAGGTCTTCTTCCCGTCCCTCATGGGAATGATCGGCTTCTGGGCGACCCTGTCGTTGAACATCCCGGACTTCACCCGCTTCGGCGCCGGACAGCGGGCCCAGGTCTGGGGCCAGTCCCTGGGGCTGCCGACCACGATGACGGCGTTCGCCCTGCTCTCCGTACTGGTCACCTCCGGCTCACAGGCGGTGTACGGGGCGCCGATCTGGGATCCGGTCGCTTTGGCCGGCAAGTCCGACAGCGTCTTCGGCCTGCTCTTCGCCCTGGTCACCGTCCTGATCGCGACGATCTCCGTCAATATCGCCGCCAACGTGGTCTCGCCCGCCTACGACCTGGCCCATCTGGCGCCGAAGCTCATCACCTTCCGCAGAGGCGCGCTGATCACCGGCGTGGTCGGCGTGATCATCCTGCCGTGGAAACTCATCGCCACCCCCGAGCTGTACATCTTCACCTGGCTAGGGGTGGTCGGCGGACTGCTCGGCACGGTCGCCGGCATCCTCATCGCCGACTACTGGATCATCCGCCGCACCGTCCTCGACCTCGCCGGTCTCTACCACCCCGGCGGCCGCTACTGGTACGCGGCCGGCTGGAACTGGCGGGCCGTCCTCGCCTTCGCCGTCGGCGGCCTGCTCGCGGTCGGCGGCTCGTACTCCCGCCCCGGCAAGGGCCCCTTCCCCACCGACGGCCTGATCCCGTTCCTCCAGCCTCTGGCCGACTACGGCTGGGCGGTCGGCCTGGGCACGGCGCTGACGCTCTACACCTTGCTCATGACCGCGGCGGCCGGGCGCGGAGGACGGACGGCCTGACCCGGCCCGACGGCGGCCGGGCGCGGACGCCGACCGGCCTGAGACCCCGCCCGACGGCGGCGCCTCCCGGCAGCCCCGCCCTGCCTCCCGCCCCCGGAAACGAGGGAATTCCGCTCCACACAAGGCAGTTGTCGGCAGCAGAGGGGCCCCGGCCGCCGGACACCAAACCCCCATCACCGTCTTGACCCGCGCCAGCGTCCACCGCTTGGTCCTCCCAGCCGTGCGCGCCCGGCCCCTTGGCCGGCTCCGCCTCCAGCCGCGGTCAGCTTCTACACACCACGAGTGCAACCTCACCAATTGTTGGCATCGCACAATCTCTCGCTTTCGAATCGGTCGACTCCTGCCCTGATTTCCCTTCTGAACGCTGGCATGATCCTCATGAGGGCAAGTCAGGCACTATGTAGCATCTACACAATTCAAGGGGGCTCGTATGACCCGTAGCGGTCGTGTGTCGGTGACGGGCGTCGGTGCGATGACGCCACTGGGAGCCGATGCACCGTCGACGTGGTCGGGGCTGCTGGCCGGTAAGTCAGGGGTGCGTTTCCTGGAGGAGGAGTGGGCAGCGGACCTGCCCGTGCATGTTGCGGCCGGGCTCACGGTGGACCCTGCCTCCCTGCTTCCGAGGACCGAGGCCAGGAAGCTGGACCGCGGTGAGCAGGTCGCCGTCTTCAGTGCGCGCGAAGCTTGGCAGGATGCCGGCGCTCCGCAGGTCGAGCCGGAACGATGCGCCGTCGTCATCGGTACGGGGACCGGTGGTCTCCTCACCACGCTGGGGCAGAACGACGTCTTCGAACGCGCCGGGATTCGCCGGCTGTCGCCGTTCGCGGTCCCCATGCTGATGCCCAACGGGCCGGCTGCTTGGGTGAGCATGGACCTGGGCGCGAAGGGAGGCGCCAGGACTCCGGTGAGTGCCTGTGCGTCCGGCGCGGAGGCCCTCGCCCTGGGGCAGGATCTGATCCGCAGCGGGCGGGCGGACGTGGTCGTCGCAGGTGGGGTGGAGGCATGCCTGCACCCCTTCACCATCGCGGCATTCGCCCAGATGAAGGCGCTGTCGACGCAGTCCGTGGACCCAGAGACCGTGTCCCGCCCGTTCGACGTCAAGCGGTCCGGGTTCGTCATGGGCGAGGGCGCGGGGATGATGGTGCTCGAACGCGCCGAGTTCGCCCGGGCCCGTGGAGCACGTGCCTACGGCACGCTGGCCGGCAGTGCCGTGAGTTCGAGCGCGAACCACATCACGGCCTCCGACGCGGAAGGCCAGGCCTTCGCCATGGAACTGGCGCTGCGCGACGCCGGCCTGGCCCCGGCGGACATCGGGGTCGTGCACGCCCACGCCACCTCGACGGAGTCCGGTGACCTTGCGGAGGCCGAGGCGATCGGCCGAGTGATCGGCAGCGACGCTGCGGTGACGGCGACGAAGTCGATGACAGGTCACATGATTGGCGCATCCGGAACGGTTGGCGCCATGGCCGCTCTGTTCGCGCTCAAGGACGGCACGGTGCCGGCCACGCGCAACCTCGACGAACTCGACCCGCGCGTGGAACTGGACGTGGTGCGCGGTGAGCGGCGCACCGGTCAGTGGTCTGCTGCGCTGGCCAACTCGTTCGGGTTCGGCGGACACAACGTCAGTCTCGTCTTCACCAAGTGACGACGAGGCCTTGACCCACGCTGGGCGGCATGGGCCCCTCAGCCCCGGTTGCCGCCCACTACCGGCTTACGCGGCTGCAATGGGGGACTCACTTCCCTCTGGGGCTATCGGTTGATGATGAGCCGTCCAACGCCGCCTGATCCGACGATGGTTGCCGTGGATACCAGCAACCACGGCGGAATGCGCAATCACTTCTTAAGAGGTGAGAGAGCAGTCGGGTGCGCAGAGGCCCCCTCCTGGGCATCCAGGAGGGGGCCTGCTGTGTGTCGGCGTACGTACTTACGCGGGGAAGTCCCCCGCCTGTATGCCGGTGACGAATGCTGACCACGCTGCCGGCTCGAACATCAGGGCCGGACCGTCGGGGGCTTTGCTGTCCCGGACGGGAACGGTGCCGTGGGCGCATGCATGCGCCGGGGACCACTCCAGGCAGTTGCCACCGTCTTGGCTGCTGTAGCTGGACTTGACCCATGGGTGTATCAGGGGGGTCACGATGCCTCCATAAGCTGTTGGATCATCCGGGCTGATGCATCACGCGAGAGGGCTGAAGCGGTGAGTACATCGTAGGACCGGGAGAGGTTGCGTACCGCCGACGGTTCTTCGATGATCGCGCCAGACCTGATGCCTTCCGTGTAGATCACGGGTTGCCCGTCGGCTGTGGTCAGAAGTGTCATGGAGCCATCCATCAGTCCGTGAGTTCCCGCTGAGAGGGGAAGCACCTGCAACACGGTGGTGGGCCGGGTGCCGTGGGTGAGCAACGCGGCAAGCTGTTCCCGCATGACCACCGGGCCCCCGACGTTCCGCCGGATCACCGACTCACAGATGATGACGGAGAAGTCCGGCGGGGAACTTCCCTTCAGTACGTCCTGGCGGGCCATCCGGTGTCGCACCTTGGTGGCCAACTCCTCATCAGTGGCCCGCGGATCGCCCTCCCGGAACAGGGCGTGGGCATACGCCGGGGTCTGTAGCAGACCCGGAACCACTGTGGGCGACCATTCAGCGATGGCGATGGCCCGGAGCTCTAGTTTCATCCGCCGTCGGGAGTGCTTCGAGAAGGACTGGGCGGTGATCTCTTCGTAAAGCCGCTTGAACAATCCGTCTGTCGAAAAGACCTGGTCCAGCCGGGCCGGGAGGTCCGGAGGGATCGGCCCCACGCATGTCTCCACGCGGCTGATGGTGCTCTTTGACGTGCGCACCATCTTCGCCAGTTGCGTCTGGTTCAGCGGCGCCTCCGGGTGCAGCTCCCTAGCGCTCCGGCACTCCTCGGCGAACTGCCGACGCGGGTCGTATGCGCCCTCCGCGCCCCCTGCTTCATCTCCGTTAGAGCTCATAACTCCCCCTGACCATTGACCTGGTCACTCGCGGTGGTGGCGGCGTTTGAGCCGGTCAACGGCGTACGCATGTGCCAGCCTGACCAACACCCAGGTTGGGCGCTGAATCTCTCTCACAGTAGCGATTTTTATCCCACTCTTGTCACCAACCAGACGCACAGAGTGAGGGGTTCGGATGACTGAGCGAACAGCGTCAGCGCCCACCGACGGCCCGGCAGGCCTGGCGTTGGTCGGCTCGAAGCTGGAGCCCGTCCCCGTCCCGGGGTGCGACGTGTGCGAACCCTGCGGCAGGGAGCGGGAGGCGGCCCGCCGGGCGGGCCGTTCGCTGGCGGTCCGGAGCCTCAACGGGGTGATCGCGGGTCACCCGCACGGAAGGGAAACGAGGGCGTGAGCTGCACGAAGTGCGTGGACCTGGAACGGGAGTTGGAGGCGGCCGAAAAGGCTGGCGACCAGTCCCGTGCCGTGGACTGCCGGGTCCTGCTCCGACGCCATCCGCAACACGACGGAGTACCAGTTGAAGCCGGTACGCGCCCCCGGAAGGGAGGAGGACGAAATGGGTAGGCCGCTGAGCGCCCACAAGCCGCGGGGTGGCATAGGGGACGGGCAAGGCCCCGGGCGACTGTCCCACGGACAGCGGCGGTCGGCCGGGTAGGCAATCACCAAGAGCACAGGAGGAGCAGTGAAGTTCTTGATCCTTTCGAACGATGGTCGCGACAAGGTTCCGGGTGAGCCGTGGCCGGGCCCGCAGACGCCTCCGACCCCGGATGGTGGCCCCGGTGTCCCCAACCCGCCCAAGGTTGCCTGACCAAGTGACCACCGACGCGCCAAAGGAGCGCCCCAGCATTGACGGGCTGGGGCGTGCCCTGATGTCTTCAGGGGCCCTTTCCTCCGACTGGGCACCCTCGTACGCGGCCGTTCCCCGCTCCATCGTGTTGCCGGACCTCATGTGGCCGTTCGACATGGCGGCCGGTCGGAGCGTGGCCGTCTCCAAAGCGGACGACCCCGTCACGTGGCAGGAGTTCGCGGACTCCGACGTGCCGATCGTCACCCAGTGGGACGACGGGAAGCACACGGGCACCGAACCGGGCCACGTTCCGACCAGCTCCGCGTCCATGCCGAGCGTGGTCTTCCGCATGCTCCAAGACCTGGACCTCCAGCCCGGCCACAAGGTCCTGGAGATCGGTACTGCCACAACCTGGAATGCGTCGCTCATGGCCCACCGTGCGGGGCCGGGGTGCGTGACCACGGTGGAGGTGGACCGGGCGGTGGCCACAGCCGCCATGGCGACGGTGGAGCGGCTGGGAATCCCCCTCCACGTCGTCCACGGCGACGGGTTCCGGGGCTATCTGGAAGGGGCGCCGTATGACCGGGTCATCGCTACGTGCGGGCTCCGTTCCATCCCGTTCGCGTGGGTGGAGCAGTGCCGGCCGGGGGGTGTCATCGTCGCCCCCTGGGGGACGGACTACACCCACGTCGACGCGGTGGCCCGCCTGGTCGTCGCACCGGACGGAGAGAGCGCGTCCGGGAAGTTCACCGGCCCCGTGGAGTTCATGAAGCTCCGGTCCCAGCGGTTTGCCCTCCGGGCGCACTCGGAGTACGTCACGGGGAGCGTGGCGGACGGCGAGGAGTCCTCCACGACGATCACCGAAGCGGAGTTCGTCGGGGAGCAATTCGGCCCGGAGCGGTTCGCCATGGGCCTCCGCGTCCCCCAGTGTTCGTACGTCGTAGCGGGGAAGAGCGATGGCGCGCGGCCGGTCTGGTTCTACAGTTTGAGTGACGACTCATGGGCGTGTGCGATGTTCCGCGACGGGAAGACGGCATGTGTCTGGCAACAAGGTCCCCGCCGTCTCTGGGATCAGGTGGAAAACGCCTTCCGCTGGTGGGTCGACAGCGGACGCCCAGACCACACCCGGTTCGGTCTGACCGTGACCGCCAAGGGCGAAAGGGTGTGGCTGGACGACCCGGCCAACTCCTGGACCCTCTGAGGCCGGCCCCCTCCGTGCTTGCCCCCGTGGCGCACGGGCGGGGCCTTTGCCATGTCCGCTTGACCCCGCCCGTGCGCCACGGGGGCAAGCACGGAGGGGGCCGGCCTCAGAGGGTCCAGG
>NZ_SDIF01000210.1 GCF_004122735.1 Streptomyces sioyaensis
TCACGTACTCCTCCCACGGGAGGGGACGGGCCGGAGGGGCCGGTGTGTGGGACGTAAAGCGAAGCAGTCCCACACACCGGCCCCGGAGGTCCGTCACCGCACCCAACACCCACCCAGCCCGCCGCAGGCGCAACGGCGACAAACCACCACGGCGGGAAAGCCGACAACGTGGGAACCTAAGCCTCTGGCGCAAACCGACTGCGCACGGCCGTCTGTACCTCGGCCTCCTCGGCCGGGTCGGCGGCGAGTCGGCGGAGCTGTTCGACGACCCGGTCGTCGCCGGTGGCGGCGTGCCGGGCGGCCAGTTCCCGGGTGGTCTCCTCGCAGTCCCACAGGCACTCGACGGCGAAGCCGGCCGCGAACCCGGGATCGGTGGCGGCGAGCGCGGCGGCGGCCCGGCCGCGGAGGTGGGACGAGGACGTTTCACGGTAGATGTGCCGAAGGACGGGGGCGGCGCAGCCGACGCCGAGCCGTCCGGTGCCGTCGACCAGCTCCCACAGGCCGTCGGCGTCCGGACCCTCCTCGCGCACCGTCCGTCGCAGGGCGGCCAGCACGAGCTCGGTGTCGTGCGGTCCGCCGCGGCGGGCGAGCATCGCGGCGGCGGCCACCCCCAGCCGGTCCCCGCGCGCCGCCCAGCCGCGGGCCCGCTCGACCGCGGCCACGCTGCACATCCGCGCGAACGAGGCGAGCGCGGCGGAGATCAGCAGCTCACAGGAGAAGGGGCAGCCGACCGCGGCCTCGATCAGATCGAGCGCCTCCGGGTCGCCGCACTCGGCGAGGTGGTGGAGTGCGGCGGCGCGCGCCGCGTCCGGTCCACTACGGGCGGCACGCAGCAGCTCGGGCCGGTCCTCGGGCCCGGCGACGGCGGCCAGGCAACGGGCCGCGGCGCGGTACCGGTGCTCCTCGGGCTCCAGCTCCAGGCCCTCCTGGGCCCACCGGAGGATCTCGGACACGCTCCAGCCGGGGCGCGGCCCGCGGGGCCGCAGCTGCCGCTGCCAGCGGTCGAAGGAACCCTGCTCCCCGGCGGCGGCCAGTCGCGCACCGTAACGGGGATCCTCGGCCCACAGCCGCCAGGGCCGGGGTTCGAAGGCGTCACGGACCGCGGCGGCCAGTTCGGCCTCGCCCTCCTCGGTCCCGGGAAAGCGGGCGAGGACGGCGGGGGCCAGGGTCATCAGCCCGGCGTCGTCGTCACGCAGCGCAAGCTCGTCCAGAGCCCAGCGCCAGTTGCTGCCGGCCGCGGCATAGCTGCGCAGCAGCAGACGGGCGGCGTCCCGGCCGTACGCGGCGAGGTGGCCGAGGACGGCGAGGGCCAGGCCGGTGCGCTCCTCGCCGGTGTCGACGACGTCGTCGGGGTGGAAGAGGTGGCGTTCGATCTCCTCTAGCCCGCCGTCGAGTTGCATGTAAAGGCGCGCGTAGTAAAGGGAGCGGTTCTCGACCTGCCAGTCACGGCGGGGGTCGCGCAGCACGCTGTCGTTGAGTGCCGCGAGCGCCTCGGCCCGCGGCGCCGCGAGGGCATGCAGGGTCCCGTCGCCGCGGCCTCGCTGCAGGAGGCCGAGCAGGGTGCCACTGGGCGCTATGTCTGGATCGAACATGAGGTCAGCATCCGGTGCGGGGGGCAGGCTGGCAACGGGATTTCCGCTGACCGGCATTCTTGCCGGTGACCACGGGCCGTATGCGTCGTTCCCACCATGGATCGGGGAGAACGCCTGGCGTACGGCGGCCGAAGCCTAGCCTGGAAGCCGTCATTCCGCCGATTCGCGCCGGGGATGCCCCGAAAAGCCGGGGGCATATGCCGGGTGCACCACCGTATCGGGTAGTGCCAAATCCCTTACGGACGGTCGCTGCCTGTGCAACAGTCGTTACCGGCCTTCAGCCCGGCGCCGCCTGATCACGGAGTACGTCATGCCGTCCCCTCTCTTCGCGGATCACTCAGCAGACCGGCCCCCCGAGCGTGACGCCGTCGAGGCACTCATCATGCAGGCCCGCCGCCTGCGCGGTGGTCTCGACGCGGTGCGCCGGGAGTCCGCGGTGGACACCGGCCTCGCCCCCGACCCGCAGCTGCGCTGGCAGCGGGCGCTGTGCGATCTCGCCGCGCACCACCTCGACGACCTCGGGGGCCATCTCGACCAGCTGAGAGAGGGACTGCCCACCGAGAGTGACGATGACCGCACTCCGGAGGCCGAGCCACCCGCCGCGACGCCGGAGCCCGCGGCCCCCGAGCGCGGCGCGCTGCTGCGCCGGGTCGGCAGCGCCGAGTGGAATCTGCTCACCGACGAGGTCAGCTGGTCCGACGAACTGTTCGCGATGTTCGGCAGGGCCCCGTCCGACGGCCCGCTCACCCTCGACGAACTTCCCTCCCTGGTGCACACCGAGGACCAGGAGAGGCTGGCCGCCATGGTCACCGACTGCCTGGTGGACGGCCGGCCGATCGACGGCGAATTCCGCATCGTGCGGCCGGACGGCAGCCGGCGCACGGTGCACATGGTGGGCGAGCCGGTGCTCGACGCCGACGGCTGTACCGCATGCATGTGGGCCGTGCTGCGGGACGTCAGCGAGCTGCGCCGAAGCCAGCAGGCGGTACGCGAGACCCGTGACTCGCTCCACCGCGAGCGGCAGATCGCGCAGACCGAGCACCGGCTTGCGGTCGAGCTGCAGGAGGCCGTGCTACCGCCATGGCGCGGCTCCCTGCGGTTCCCGCAAGGCGGTCCGGTCGCCCTCGACCTCGCCGGGCGCTATCTGCCGTCCGGCACCCCCGGCCTGATCGGCGGCGGCTGGTACGACGCGCTGCAACTCCCCGACGGCCAGACGCTGTTGAGCGTTGGCGATCTCACCGGGCACGGCGTCACCGCCACGTCCGGCATGGCGATGGTGCTCGGCGCGCTGCGCGGGATGGCGGTCGCCGGACACCGGCCGGGGCCCCTGATGGGTCTCCTCAATCAGCTGCTGGACACCGCCGCCCAGCCGGCCCTCGGCAGCGCGGTGTGCGGCTGGTTCGACCCCGGGACGCGCACGTTGGAGTGGGCTCAGGCCGGACACCCCGCACCGCTGCTGTTCCGCCGCGGCACGGGGCGCGCGCTGGACCCACCCGAGGGCGTACTCCTCGGGGCGACCTCGGGTGCGGCCTACACCCAGCACACCGAGCAACTGGAGCCCGGCGACCTGCTCGTCCTGCACACCGACGGTCTCGTACCGCGCCGT
The DNA here is from genome assembly GCF_004122735.1 of Streptomyces sioyaensis. Lineage (GTDB taxonomy): Bacteria > Actinomycetota > Actinomycetes > Streptomycetales > Streptomycetaceae > Streptomyces > Streptomyces sioyaensis. The sequence goes on from NZ_SDIF01000210.1 coordinate 3,199, forward strand.
GCGTCGGGCGGGGAAGCCTCCCATGACGGTGCCGAGCGGCTGCTCGCGCTGGCGCCTCGGTTCGCCGCCGCCCGCAGTGCGCAGGACAGTGTCCGCATCGTCGTCGAGGAGTTCGGCAGCGCCGAGCGCGAAGACGACGCCTGTGTGCTGATCGCCCGGGTCGGCGACTGACGCACACCCCACCGGCTGCGGACGGTCCGGCGGGTCCTTCGCCGGCCGCCCCGGAAGCGTCGGCGAGCGGACCCTCGGTGGACGGATGAGACGGCGGGGCGGAGCACGCTCCGTCCTCTCTCCCGTCCTCATGCCGCGCGCAGGACGCGGCGTCACCCAGGCGGGCACCTCCCGTCTCAGGCAGAGAAGTTCCCTCCGAGGCCCGTTCCGATGCCGGGGCCCAGCCCCGATCCCTTGGTCTTCGGCTTCGCCTTCGGCAGAACATGCTGGATCTCTTCCCGCAGGTCCTGGATCTTGGCGAAATTCGCATAGTGGCCCGTGAGCCGGAACATCTCGCGCAGCCGGTCCCAGGTGCGATGGGAGGAGTTCTCCCCGATGGAGACCAGCGCCAGCCGGGCGTAGCGGTCGGCCTGCTCGGGATCGTCGCCGATGAAGCAGGCCGATGCCATCGAGATGTAGTCGAAGATCTGGGACCGCTGACGGCCGTTCTCCCGCAGCCGCAGCGCCTGCTTGGCATGGTGCTGGGCGATCCTGGCGGCGGACGGATCGTGGTCGGCGAGGGTACGGAACGCCAGCGCCTGCATGCCGTGCAGATCCGCCTCGTCGAACATCTGCATCCAGCACGGCGGCGGCACATCGCCCTTGTCCGAGACGAACAGCTCCTCCGCCTCGCCCAGGGTGCGGCGCATCGCCTGGCCCTGCCCTTTGGACGCCTGCGCCCAGGCCTCGATGGTGTGCAGCATGGCGCGGGTGCGTGGCAGGTTCTCCTCGCCGGAGCCGGACTTGGCCAGCTTCATCAGGTCCAGCGCGTCGTCGGGACGGCCCAGATGGACCATCTGACGGGCGGCGCGGGAGAGTGCCTCACCCGCACGGGGACGGTCGCCGCCCTCGCGCGCGGCATGCGCCGCGATGATGAAGTACTTCTGGGCGGTGGGCTCCAGGCCCACGTCGTGGGACATCCAGCCGGCCAGTACCGCGAGGTTGGCGGCCACTCCCCACAACCGGCGCTGCAGGTGGTCGGGGTGGCGGTAGGCGAGCATCCCGCCGACCTCGTTGAGCTGGCCCACCACGGCCTTGCGCTGCAGCCCGCCGCCGCGGGCCGCGTCCCAGGCGCGGAACACCTCGACCGAGCGCTCCAGCGCGTCGATCTCCTGGGACCCCACGGGGGCCGCCTCGTAGCGGTCGAGGCCGATCTGGTCGAATTCGTCGGCGGATTCGGTGGCGAACGGGTGGGTGGGGCGGGGGGCGCCGGCGGGGGCCGGATCGGTGTGCAGCCAGTCGTACATGGCGCCGGTGAGTGCGGAGCCCGCGGCGAGTGCGGCGCCCGCACCCACCAAGCCGCGTCGGTTGAGCATGAGGTCCATTCCCGTGAATTCCGTGAGGACCGCGGCGGTCCGTTCGGGAGCCCACGGCAGACCGTCCAGGGCCTGCCGCTTCCCCGAGCGACCGGTTCTTGCGAACCCGAGGTCCTCGATGGTTACGACACGGCCGAGGCGCTCGGTGAACAGGGAAGCCAGAACCTTGGGCACCGGATCACGCGGGGTCTCCCCCATGTCGATCCAGCGCCGCACTCGCGAGGTGTCGGTCGCCAGCTGCGGATGGCCCATGGCCGCCGCCTGCCGGTTGACCAGTCTCGCCAGCTCGCCTTTGGACCAGCCGGCCAGACCGAAAAGGTCCGCGAGACGGGTGTTCGGCTGCCTGTCCACGTCAAGCCCCCAGGTTCCTCGACTGAGTTGACAGTAACGGCCGGTGACAGGGGCTGTGGGCATTCGCCAGGGTTCGCCAGGGTGCGCCAGATGGTCTGCCACCCGCGGCCGCGTGTTCTGTAGACGTGCCGCCCCCGGCCTGGTGGCGGGACCGCATTCCCCAGGGTGCGCGCCCTGCACAGGGACCCTGGATCGGCCTCCTGCACGGGGCCCGTTCACGGGTTCCCACCACCGGGCCGGGGAGCGCACGCAACTCGCCGGCGCACGAAGGGATCTGTTTCACCCATGTATGCAGCATCGTCCGCCGTGACCGCCCCCACTCGGCCGCACCGTCCGCACCCCACCGGAAGCGGGCCGTATCTCGACCCCGCCCCTTCCGCGGGGGCGGTCCCCGGCCTCCCCGGCGGCCGGACCCGGCGGGCGCACGGTACGGGACCCCAGCCGCTCAGCGGGAGGCTCGACCTGTCCGGCCCCCAGGGCGCCCAGCTGCGCGCCGCCGTCGCCTCGGTGCACCGCATCTGCCCGGAGTTCAACCCGGTGCAGGTGCTGCGCCGGAGCAGTAAGTCCGTCCTTCTCGTGGGGACCACGGGCCGGATGACCGCGGTCGCCAAGTGTTTACTTGACCAGTCCCCCGCATGGGCGGAGCGCTTCCGGCAGGAAATAAGTGCATACCGCGCATTCGTCCGGCATCGTCCGCCGGTTCGGGTGCCGCGGCTGGTGGCGGCCGACCCCGACAACTGCACCCTGATCGTGGAGCGGATGCCCGGCCGGGTCGCCGCGCTGACCCGGCACCCGTCCGAAGCGCCTCCCCGCGCGGACGTCCGCGCCGCGCTCGGCGCGATCTGCCGGATCAACCTGTGGCGTCCGCCGGCCGGACTGTTCGACGCCCCGCTGGACTACGCGGGCCGGATCGGCCGCTACCACGACCTGGGGCTGCTCACCGACCGGGACCTGGGCGATCTGCAGAAGCTGCTGCACGGTCTCTCGCACACCCAGGGCCAGTTCTGTCACGGCGACGCGCTGCTCAACAACGTGCTGCTGTCCCCCACCGGCCCGGTGCTGCTCGACTGGGACAACGCGGGCTGGTATCTGCCGGGCTACGACCTGGCGACGTTGTGGTCGGTGCTCGGCGACGCGCCGGTGGCCCGCCGCCAGATCAGCCAGCTCGCCCAGAACGCCGGCCCGGCCTCGCGGGACGCCTTCCTGGTGAATCTGATGCTGGTGCTCACCCGCGAGATCCGGCGCTACGAGACCGCGGTCCAGCGGACCATGCACGAACCCGCGCCGACGGGGACGCCGGGCCCGGGACAGCCCGGTATGCCCGCGGCGGGCGAGGAGCAGCGGCTGCTCCTGCGCCGGCTGCATGACGACTGCCAGATGGCACGCCGTGCGGTACGGGCGGCGGTCGGCACCCCCTCGGGGGATGGTGAGCGGCGCGTCCGGGCACGGGGCGCGCCGCTCAGCCATGTGCGCCGGCTCGGCC
>NZ_SDIF01000211.1 GCF_004122735.1 Streptomyces sioyaensis
GGGCGGTGGCGGCCGGCCGCCCCCACCCCTCCCCGTCCGGCCGCCACCGCCCTTACCCATCCGTCCCGGAAAGAGCCGCCACGCCATGACCTCCCCCACCGACTACGCACATCTGCGCGCCGAGCTGGACGGCCTCACCACCGAGGCTTTCCGGCCGGAACTCGCCGAGATCGACCGCCGCTCCACCCTGGACATCGCCCGCACGATGAACGCCGAGGACGCCGCCGTCCCCGCGGCCGTCGCCGAGCGGCTCCCGGAGATCGCCGCCGCCATCGACGCCCTCGCCGCCCGTATGGCCCACGGCGGCCGGCTGATCTACGCGGGCGCGGGCACGGCCGGCCGCCTCGGCGTGCTGGATGCCAGCGAATGCCCGCCGACCTTCAACACCGACCCGTCCGAGGTGCTGGGGCTGATCGCCGGCGGCCCCTCGGCGATGGTCACCGCCGTCGAGGGCGCCGAGGACAGCAAGGAGCTCGCGGCCGAGGACCTGACCGCGGTCAAGCTGACCGACATGGACACCGTCGTCGGCATCTCCGCCTCCGGCCGCACCCCCTACGCCATCGGGGCCGTCGAACATGCCCGTTCACTGGGCGCACTGACCATCGGCCTGTCCTGCAACGCCGGTTCGGCCCTGGCCGCGGCGGCCGAGCACGGCATCGAGATCGTGGTCGGCCCCGAGCTGCTGACCGGCTCCACCCGGCTCAAGGCGGGCACCGCCCAGAAGCTGGTGCTCAACATGATCTCGACCCTCACCATGATCCGTCTGGGCAAGACCTACGGGAATCTGATGGTCGACGTCCGCGCCTCCAACGAAAAGCTGCGGGCCCGCTCGCGCCGGATCGTCGCGCTCGCCACCGGCGCCGGTGACCGGGAGATCGAGACGGCGCTGAGCAGCACGGACGGCGAGGTGAAGAACGCCATCCTCACCCTCCTCGGCGGAGTCGACGCCCCCACCGCCGCCCGTCTGCTCGACGCCGCGGACGGCCATCTCCGCGCGGCCCTCGAAGCCGCCCGGCCGCACTGAGGCCGCCGCCCCACAGCACCCGAGCCCGCCCCGCAGCACCGGGCCCCACTGCCCCGTCCCGCCGAACTCCCGACCCACCCCGCCGGTTTTGTCATCACAGCAAGGCACCGCCCATGTCCGAAGACAAGCACCGCGCCACCGCCGCCGCACTCCTCCCCCTCGTCGGCGGCGCCGGGAACGTCACCTCCATCACCCACTGCATGACCAGGCTCCGCCTCGGCATCCGGGACCCTGCCCTCGTCCGGCACGAGGCCCTCAGGGCGCTCCCGGCCGTCCTGGGCGTGGTCGAGGACGACACGTACCAGATCGTGCTGGGCCCCGGGACGGTCGCCCGGGTCACCCCCGAGTTCGAGCGTCTGGTGGAGCACAGCCGCACCGAACAGCCAACCGCCGAACCGACCACCACGACACCAGCCACCACCACACCAGCCGCCACCACACCAGCCTCCACCCCGGCGGGTGCAGCCACCCCAGCGGGCCCGGCCTCCGCCCCGCCCACGCCCACGGGCCCTCCCCCCTCCCCGCCCGCCACCGCCGACGCACTCGCCGCCCAGGGCGCCGCCCTCAAAGCCCGGCAGAAGTCCCGTAACGCCACCCCGGCGAAGCTGATCCTCCGTCGGATCGCCCAGGTCTTCGTGCCGCTGATCCCGGCCCTGATCGGCTGCGGCATCATCGCCGGAATCAACGGTCTGCTGGCCAACCTCGGCTGGCTGCCCTCCCTCGTCCCGGCACTCGCCGCCCTCTCCTCCGGCTTCATGTCCCTCATCGCCGTCTTCGTCGGCTACCACACCGCCAAGGAGTTCGGCGGCACACCGATCCTCGGCGGCGCGGTCGCCGCGGTCATCGTCTTCCCGGGCGTCACCCACGTCACCGCCTTCGGCCAGCAGCTCGCCCCGGGGCAGGGCGGGGTGCTCGGCGCCCTGGGCGCGGCGCTGCTCGCCGTCCGGGTGGAGAAGTGGTGCCGCCATGGGTTCTTCCCCGGCCGGACGAAATCGAGAGCCTGGGGAAGGGTCCCCGAGGCGCTGGACGTCCTGCTCACCCCCACCCTGACGGTCCTGGTCACGGGCCTGGTCACGCTCTTCGGCCTGATGTACGCCGCGGGCGCGGTCTCCACCGCCACCGGCACCGCCGCCACCTGGCTGCTGGCCCACGGCGGCGCCGTCGCCGGCTTCGTCCTCGGCGGCCTCTTCCTCCCCCTCGTGATGTTGGGCCTCCACCAGGCCCTGATCCCCCTCCACACCACCCTCATCGAGCAACAGGGCTACACGGTCCTGCTCCCGATCCTCGCCATGGCCGGAGCGGGCCAGGTCGGCGCCGCCCTCGCCGTCTACCTCCGTCTCCCCCGCAACCGCTCGATCCGTACGACCATCAAGTCCGCCCTCCCCGCAGGCTTCCTGGGCGTCGGCGAGCCGCTGATCTACGGTGTCTCGCTCCCCCTGGGCCGCCCCTTCCTCACCGCCTGTGTCGGCGGCGCGTTCGGCGGCGGCGTCATCGGCCTGTTCAACCAACTCGGCGACGCCGTCGGCTCCACCGCCATCGGCCCCTCCGGCTGGGCCCTGTTCCCCCTGATCAAGGGCAACCACGGCATCGCCACCACCCTCACCGTCTACGCCATGGGCCTGGCCGCCGGCTATCTCGCCGGTTTCCTCGCCACCTACTTCTTCGGCTTCAGCAAGCAGATGCGGACGGAGCTGAACGCGGATACGGCCTCCGCCGACGGCCCCGATCCGGGCGCCCCCGGGAGCACGGACGCCGCGGCTCCCGCCCCGGAACCCAGCCGCCCCGCCACCGCCGGGCGGACCTGAGGACGGCCCTCGGCGCCCAAGGCCCCTCAGCGTCCAGGCCCCTCAGCGTCCAACGGACCCTCGATGTCCGATCACGCCCATAGGGTCGGCGGCATGCTGATTCGATTACGCCGCCCCTGGCGCGCCAGGCTGGCCGTGGCCGTCACCGTTCTCGTCCTCTCCGTCGCCGGGGTGGCACTGATTCTGTGGGGCGAGACACCGCCCCCGTTCCCGCCGCTGCCCCCGTCGCACGGCAACGTCGTGATCCAGGTAGCCGTCGAGACCACCCTCGACCGCGAGACCCCGCCCGCACCGGCCACCCTCTGCGGAGCCGTCATACTGTCCGTGGCCGGGGCGCTCGGCCTCGCGGGCTGCCTGATCGGCCGCCGCCGCCAGTGACCTGACAGCGGCTCAAGAAGGACATTGCACGCCCCGGGCTCTCCATAGGACGTACGCTCCGGGCGCCCCACCCCTCACGGCATCCGGCTCTGCCAGTTCAGCTCCCTGACACGGGCCGCCAGTGCGGCGGACGGCGGGGCGGCCCGCAGGGCGTGCGGTGGGCAGTGCCACTGTGCGCCGCCCCCGGGCGGACGGAGCTGCACGAACGGCCCTTCGTGGCCGACGACCCGCCCGATGCGCCCGTCCCGCCCGTCCACCGCATAGCTTCCGGGCACCGGCATCACGGCCGCCGCTCCTCCTCACCGTGTCCCGGTACGGCGGTCCGGGCGTAGTCCGCCAGTACGCCGGCGAGCCGCCGGGCGGTGTCCAGATTGCATCGCCCCAGCTCGACCAGCGGCGCCATGTGGCCGCTCGCACACGACACCGGGTCGACGCCGACGGAAGGCAGGGTGATCCCCACAGCCCGGAGTGCGGTGTGCAGTTCCGTCGCTACGCCCTCGGCCTGCCGACTCCGCTCACGCGCCGTCAGCATTCGCCTCATCACCTTCCACGCTGAGTGTTGCCATTGCGCACACAGCGTGGCGACGACGGGTCTAGCCTGCATAGAGGCGCAGACCCAACAACCGATCGTGTGTAACAGGGAGTTGCTGCGATGCCCGGACCAAAACTCCTCGACCCGTCCTCGTCACCCCGCGCCATGCTCGGCGCCGAGTTACGTCACAAGCGCGAAGAGGCGGGTCTCACCCAGGAGGAACTCGGCAGCCCTCTCTTCGTCAGCGGGTCGTTCATCGGCCAGCTGGAGGCGGGGACACGGCGGATGCAGATGGATTACGCCGTGAAGATAGACGAGATCCTGGCGACGGACGGCTACTTCGTCCGCAACTGCGAGGCCGCGACGAAGTCGAAGTACCCGGATCACTTCGCGGAAGCGGCGGAGGCGGAGGCCATCGCCACCACCATCAAGGAGTACGCGCCGCAGCTGATTCCGGGGTTGTTGCAGACGAAGGCGTATGCGTGGGCGGTTTGCCGAACCTACCAGCCGACGGCACCGGAGGACGTGATCGATGGGACGGTCACGGCGCGCCTCGAACGTGCGCACCTTCTCGATCATCCAACAACTCCGTTGTTGTGGGTGGTGCTGGACGAGGCTGTGCTACGCCGAAATACGGGCGGTCCGGCGGTGATGGCGGAGGCCCTGCGGCACGTGGCGGAGCTGATCCGGAAGCACCGGATCATCGTGCAGGTGTTGCCGTTCTCGGCGGGTGCCCATGCCGCACTGGAAGGCTCTCTAAAATTAATGGCGTTCGCTGACGCGCCCCCGCTCGCGTACCTTGACGGTCTAGGCACAGGGCAGTTGCTGGACGATCCGGCAACGGTGGCGCGGTACGAACTGGCCTACGATCTCGTGGGAGCCAGCGCATTGCCACCGGAAGCGTCACTGGCCCTGATCGAGTCGGCGGCGGAGGCATATTCCCGTGAGTAGTGAGTACGACCTGAGCACAGCCCACTGGCACAAGTCGAGCTACAGCGGCGGGAGCGGCGGCAACTGCCTTCAGGTGGCAAAAAACTTCCCCGGCGCCGCCCACTGGCGCAAGTCCAGCTACAGCGGCGGCGACGGCGGCAACTGCCTAGAAGTCGCCACCTGGCGGAAGTCCACCCACAGCGACGGCAGCGGCGGCGACTGCCTCGAAGTCTCCGACGACCACCCCGGCATCGTCCCCGTCCGCGATTCCAAGGACCCGCTCGGCCCGACGCTCGCGTTCCGGGCACCGGCCTGGGCGTCGTTCATCGAGGGCGTCAAGTCAGGCTCCCTGCACGCCGCCTGACGCACCACTCGGGGTCCGAGGCTCAAGCCGCGGACCCCGAGCCCTCTTTCCAGGACCGGACCTCCTTGACCACCCGCCCCGTCGTACGGGTGGTGCCCGCGGAGCACGTCACCGAGCGGAACCGGCCGTCGACCTCGGCGACCCAGAACGCATCGGCCACCGTGTGCGCCTGGACGCACCGGCTGCGCCGCCATCGCCGGAAGGATGCCTCGACGATGTCGCCGTCGGGCGGCAGTTGCCCCCACGCCAGCGACCAGTGCGTCGCCGCCGAACGGCCGCTGTGCCGGCCGCCCCTGAGCGGTGAGACGCTGAGCGTGCTCAGGACGGACACATCGATCAGCCCGGCCCGGCTGTGCACCTCCAGGGCGGGCCGGCCCTCGGAGCCCCGCGCGATGCGCAGCCACCAGCCGCTGAGGGGCAGCCGCAGGGCACCGGACTCGATGACGGTGAGGGCGCCCGGGCCCGTACGGGAGAGCTCGTCCGGTGTAAGGGATGCACTGCATTCCACGGTGTCTCCTGGTGTTCGACGCCTCAGCGTGTGAGGTCTCTGAAGCTCGACGGCCAGGAGCGTACGGACGCACTTTGTGGATTCCCTGTGGCCCTCTCCCACTGCGTCGGCGCATGTACCAGCACATCGACACACGGCGAGGCGGCCCCCGGCTGGAGAGCCGTGCCGGGGACCGCCGTTCAGTGGGGACGAGCAGCCGCCGTCAGGACGGACCCTTGGGGAAGTTGAAGACCTTCACCGTCTTGCCGTCGTGCTTGTAGACGACCTTGGGCGTGGCGTCGGCCTGCGCCGCGGGCTTCGGGTAGGCGATCGTGTACGTCCCGTTCGTGTCCATCCGGCTCGGCACCGGCCCGGGCTTGTCCTTGTTCAGCACCCCGGTCCGGCCGTGCTCGGGGTCCTGGATGGTGACGCTGCCGTTGTTGCCGTCCAGCTGGAGGGTGTCGCCGTTGTCGACCTTGACCGTCTTGACGTAGTCCGTGGGCATCGCGACCGCCGCACTGGTCGGGAGGGCGATGGCAGCACCGGTCACCGCGACGGCGAGGGCGGTGCGCTTGAGGCGCCGGGCGTGTGGCAGGGCCTGCTTGAACATGGCTGCTCCTTCACGGATGCATGGGGGGTGTCCCAGGCCGGTCAGACCTGGTGGGGGCGCGGAAAAGCACCCGTGCCCGAAAAGGTAGATAACCCCCGTTTCAGCCGTCCCGAGATCGTGTATCAGGCACATCTCGGCCGTTCAACGAGACAGTGACATCTGAACGAGACAGTGACATCGCCCGCCCACCACGCCGTCATCCGCCCACCACGCCGACACCCACCCAC
>NZ_SDIF01000212.1 GCF_004122735.1 Streptomyces sioyaensis
GCCCCCACCTCCCGCCCCGTCGCCACCTTCATCGTTCCCGAGGGAACCCCTGGCTCCCGTACGGTCCCCGGCCCGGACGGCGATGCCTCCGACGGCAAGGCCACGGGGGCGCTGCTCGTCCACGACCTGCTGCGCCCCGGGTACGTCGACGCCGACCCGGCACAGGTGCGGCGCCCCTCCGAAGAGGCCCGGGCGGCGGCCCCGTTCGGGTTCAGCCACGGCCCCGACTCGCTGCGCGTCTGGGCGCGCGCGAACCGGAAGGAAGTGGCCACGCTGATCTCGGACACCCCGATCACCGACGCCGCCCTCTCCCCGGACGGCGTGCTCGTCGTCGCCACCGAACGCGGCGTCACCGCCCGGCAGATCCTCGCCGCGCCGGGCGCTCCCACCGTGCCGGCCCAGCGCACCGGCGCCGCCGACTCCGCAGCGCCCGACGGCCTCGGAGGACACCACTCGTAATCACCCGGGCGCCCGGCGCGGGCGCAAGCCACCGCCGCCGGCTGACTCGACGCGGAGGGCCGTCAGGGGCCGCCACACGAGGTGGCCCTGCGGGAATTCGACCTCGGCTGGGTGGTGTGGGCCGTACCGCCGCTCCGGGAGGTCGACCCGGCGACCGGGCCTGCTCGGCGGCCGCCCGCCGAACAGGGCGGAGGCACCTGAAGTGCGTTGTCCGCTGGCAGTTGGAGGGCGACCGCCGGGGGGGCAGCCCGTTCTGGTTGGAAGGCGTCCGCGGCAGCGGCAGGCTCTGACTGGAGGGCGTCCGCGGCAGCGGCTCATACGGAACCGGGCACTGGGGAACGGTCCCCGCGGAACGGTCCCGGTGGAACGACCCCTCCCCCTCAGGGCAACAGCAGCCAGTCCGCTGCCAGTGCGGCCGCCAGGCCGAGACCCAGCAACCAGGTACCGAGCCGGGTACGCCCGTGCCGGCTGAGCTCGATCACCACGCCGCAGAGCACCAGCGCGGCCCCGTACACCCCGACCACCAGCACCGACGTACGCGACGCCAGGCGCACCACGAGCACCACCGCCATCGCCACCATCAGCACCGAGGCCAGGACGATGCGTATCCGCCTCGCCTGACGCGGCGTCAGCCCCACACGACTGTCGGGCAGGGGCTCTTCATTGCCGGGCATGTCCATGAGCGGAAATGCTACGGGACCATTGATCGCCAGCACCCGCCACTCCCCCTACGGACGCCGCCCCAGCCCCCTTACCGATCCCGCCGGCTCACCGACGAGCAGGGCATGCACACCATCACGGCGCCCCCCTTTCAGGTGGCCCAGGTCCGCCCCCGTTCACATATTGCATGCCTGCGGCATGGCGCAGGCACGCAAGAACGGGCCCATGGCACCGCAAGTTCAGCCGCCTCGAACTTCTTGGGTCCGCAGCCTGATGGCTGCGGACCCAAGAAGTTTTTGTCGACCGGCCGTCGCGAGCCGTGCCATATCCCTTCCGGCGGGGATCGGAACGTTCCGCTCGAGACAGCCACAGTCAGACACCGGACAGCATCAGGCACGCAATCCCGTCCGCGGCACGAGCTTTACAACGGGCCCTCATTGCCCCGGTGGCTGGTTCGGCGGTACAGGCGGAAAGCCCTGAGCACCGGGTTGCTGCTGATACACACCCGGCTGCTGCTGATAGGGAGCGGGCTGCTGCTGGTACGGACCCGGCTGCTGCGGAAACCCGGGGCCGCCATAGCCACCAGGGCCACCCGGCGGGGGCCCGTTACGGCCGTTCTTCTTCTGCCGTGCCACGACGATCACGATGAGCGCGACAACGACGAGAACACCGGCCCCGATACCCACAATGGCGCCGATACCGAGTCGGCTGTCCTTCTGCCCACTTGCCTGGTCGCCGCCAGTACCCGATGAACCGAGAGCGGTTGCTCCACCGGCGCCGGCACCCGGCTCAGTCTGGGGAGTCTTCAGCGGACCGTTCTTCGAGCCGGCCGGGATGTCCTGCGTCAGCGCCCTCAAGGGCCGGATGAAGCCATACCCATAGTGCGGGTCGGGGAGCGTCATTCCTTCCTGCCCTGGCGGCAGACCAGCCGTCTTCACCAGACGGTTGGCGATCTGACCGGCAGTGAGGTCGGGGAACTTGGCACGGAGAAGAGCTGCGGCGCCGGAGACGTATGCGGTGGCGTCAGAGGTACCGTCCGCTCGACGATAAGGCTCCGCATTTGATGCGGAAGCTGAGGTGATGGAAACGCCCGGCGCCGTGAGCATCAGCTCGCGACCATAGTTTGACTTCTGCCAAACTTTCCCGGTCTTGTCCACAGCCCCCACAGCAACGACCCCCGGAGCAGCAGCCAAGGCACTCAGCTTGCTCTCGCCATTGTTTCCTGCCCCCGCTACGACCAGGACATCCTTCTGAGCCGCGTAGGCCAGAGCTGATTTATCGGAATCGGTGAGAAACGAAGGGGCAATCGAAAGGTTGACAACTGACGCATCGTGATCGACTGCGTACCTGATCACCCCGCCCAGTCCCACATGCCCTACCCCATCACCGACTTCAGGGTAGGCGACCGGGAGAATCTTTGCGCCGGGCGCCAGCCCCTTGATTCCATCGGCATTTCCCGCACCATGACCATGTGCAGCAATGATTGACGCCATGGCAGTTCCGTGATCATTCGTGTCTTCTTGATCAGCCCGACCACCGTCGATGAAGTTCTTACCTGGCAGGACGCTGCCTTTGAGGTCTGGATGACCGCCATTGACGGCATCATCAACCACAGCAACCGTGACGCCCTTGCCCGTCGATTCCTTCCATACCTTCTCGGCCTCAAAGGATTTTAGTGGCCACTGACTGTCCCTCATTTGATCTGCCAGGGCAGTCGGGGCGGCGCCGAAGAGCAGTGCTCCCGCCACCACCGCGCCGCCCACCGCACGCAGCGTCCGCGTGAAGCTCATGCCGTACACCTCTCCGTAGCGACAGTGGGGCCCGCAGCCCGAGGACTGCGGGCCCCACCTCGATTCCGCCGAGCAGCCTATCCGGACTGAGGTTCCCTACTCGATGACCTTCGGCGCCACGTTACGCTCCGGCGTCCAGGTCTCCTCTTCTTCGACCAGGTAGTCGGGGCGCTGTCCGTTCTCGCCGCCCTTGTCCTTGCCCTTGGCGCCGTGAGCACCGTGAGCACCGGCCATTCCCGCCGGACGGCGACCGCCTGTAGCACCCTGCTGTGTACCGCCACGGCTTCGGTGCAAGCCGGATCCTCCTTGGCCGGCGGCGCCGAGCTTGCCTCCCTTGCCGCCGACCACACCGCCCTTTTGTCGTGCCAGCGCACTGCCCTTGCCACCTGCACCAGCGCCTTTGGCACCGGCGCCCTTGCCGGCGCCAGCGGCTCCACCCATGCCGGGCATGCCGGCGCGGCCGCCCCGTGAGCCCACTCCAGCACCCGTGCCACCCGCACGAGCACTACCGGCAGCGCCGATACCCCCGACCATCCCCGGCGCGCCGGAGCCGCCGACGCCCGGGCCAGAGCCTGCGCCGACGCTTCCGGAGCCTGCACCCAAACCGCCAGTACCTGCGCCGCCACCGATTCCGCCGGCGCCACCGCCGGTCCCGAGACCGCTGCCTCCTGATAGCCCGTCAAGCCCGGTGCCAACGTGAGGCGCAGGGGCCTTGGGCATACTGCCGATGCCGCCGTCGATGCCGTGTGGTCGGGGCGGTTCCATGGCGGGCGGAGTGGTGTATCCGGGGCCCTTCATACCTGGTGTGTTTCCTCCACCGACGCCCGGCTTGGGAGCACCAGGCGTGGGCCCATAGGGACCAATGGGTGGAATGAAGCCGCCGCCATCAGGGCTGTGGTCCGGGTCCTTGATGCGACCGCCCTCATCCACACGAGGACCGCTCCCAATAGCTGACACGCCCGCCCGATAGGTCGTCGCCAACTGCTCCATGTAGTGAGCAGCCTCGAGCTCGCGTTCCCGGTCGATCGACAGGCTTCCCCGGTTCTTGTTGACGGCATCGAAGATACTCATCTTCGGGTTAGCCAGGTCAGCGTTCAGCTGCGAGTCGTCCCGGCCGTCGCCGCCGACCATCCCACCGACGAGTCCGCCGACCAGGGCACCGCCACCGCCCGGCATGAGGGTGTTCCCGATGGCCGCCCCCTTTCCGGCACCGGAGCTCAGGCCGTCGGCGGCCCGGTCCTTGACGCGCTCCCACTCGCTGGGCTCCTCGACGCCCTCGACCGCCTTCTTGACGGTCGCAAGTCGCTCGCTGATCTGGTGCAGCACGTAGCCGGTGTTGTGCGGGTAGGCAGCAAGTTTCGCGAAGTTGTTGCTGATCTTCTGCGCCTCGGCGGCGAATTGGTCCGCGGAACGGCCGTGCCAGGTCTCCAGAACCTTTGTGACGGCATCGTCGAATTTCTTCTTGATACCGTCATGCCAGTCCTGGGAGGTCCAGTCGTTACCGCCACCAACCAGTTTGATGCGAACGAGCTTCCAACCCTCGGCAACATTGCCGACTTCACCCGGATTGGAGCCCTCAACCATCTGCTTGACTTGATTCAGCCTCAGCTTGGTGAACTGAGGGCGACTCTTGCCAATTTCATAACTTTGCTCTTGAGCCGCGCCCGAACCTGTGGGCGCCGACCCAGAGTCCTTCGGTACATGGACCTCGGCGGGCTTGAACTTACTGTCATTCGATGCCATCTGCTGTCCCCCACTCCGTCATCGAACATGATCCATCTGTCACTGCACTCCGCCCGCCGACATCACGCCATGCTGACGGTGTTGTCCGCCTCGGCGTCCTGGTAGGCACCCCTGACCTTGGACGACTTCTTGCCGAACCGGTCGACCAGCCCTTCGACCATTTCCATCAACCCCTCGATGTCGCCCTTCATCTTGTCGTGGGCCTGATACAGCTGGCCTTCCTCCGCGAACCCCTGTCCCAGGGTGCCCTTCGCCAGATAGGTGCTGCTCTTGGCTGTGCTCTTCGAGTCGCCCATCATCTGGAGGACGTGGTTGAGCTCCTTCACCACCTGGTCCAGAGCGTCCAGGTCAACGCCGTACTCGCCTTTACCACCCATGGTTAAGCCTCCCCGTGTGTTCGCAAACCAGTCTTTCGGCGCCAGTCGCGGAGTGCGATGGCGGAGCCAACTACCGTGCCGACGGCGAGAAGTCCGCCGCCGACAATGTAGATGGAATAGCGGGCGCGTCGGTCCTCGGGGCTTTCGCCGAGGGCGACGGCGACCGGATGGATGTTGGAGCCGTCAGCCACATTGGAGGACTTGTCCGGCTTGGGTTCTCCGGTGGGCACCGTGTCGTCGTTGAGGGCCGCCACCGGATCGACGACGCCCCAGCCGATGAAGTCGTTCCGGTTCGGGCGCACACGCTCGGCGGTCTTTTCGAGCTGCCAAATGAGCTGCTGCGGAGTCCACTTGTCGTGCTTCGCCTTGAGCAGGGCCGCGGCTCCCGCGACGTAGGGAGCGGCGAAGCTGGTGCCCTGGTCGACGCAGTTTCCGCCGTCGGGGACGGTGGAGACCATGTCGACGCCCGGCGCGGCGATCTGGACGAACTTTCCGGACTGGGAGAAGGGTGCCCGCTCGTTGTTCCGGTCCGAGGCGGCCACTGCGAGGACGTTGGGGTATTTCTCCGAGTAGGCCGCGGGCCACATGTCCTTCTCGCCGCCGTCGGCGCCGCCGTTGCCGGCCGAGGCAACAATGAGAACGTCGTGTATATCGGCGTACTTGACCGCTCGCTCAAGGGTGGGCAGCAGGCGCGGATCGGCGGCTGTTCCCTGCGAGACATTGATGATGTCGACGTGCTCGTCCACGGCCTTTTTGATGGCCGTCGCAAGGCTGTCGGCGGTGCCGGGCTTTTCCTGCGAGGTCTGCTGGAAGGGGACGACGGTCGCCTCGGGCGCGATTCCGTAGAAGCCGGAACCCTTCATGGGGCGGGCGGCGATGATGCCTGCCACTTTGGTGCCGTGGCCGACCTTGTCGTCGGTCGGCTTTCCCTTGACGAGGGAGATGCCGCCGCTGCCGATCTCGTCCTTGATCTGCGGGTTCTGCGCGTCGATACCAGTGTCGACGACGCCGACCCGGATTCCCTTCCCCTTTCCGTACGCCCACATCTGATTGGTGAGTATGCGCTGCAGCGACCACGGGGTCTCTTTGATGTAGTCGGCGCCGAACTTGCACTCACCGCTGTGGAGCGGGACGTTCTCGTCCGCGACGGCCGGTGCGGCGGTGACGCTGGACAGGCCGACGATGCACGCCGCCGTAACCAGAGCGCCCGTCGTTCGACGACGGTGCCCGGCTCGATGACCAATGGCGCGAGATCCCACGGGTTGTCTGCTCTCCATGAAGGGCGGAAGGGGAGGGGCGAGGACTGAGAGGAGTGAGGGGAGGGA
>NZ_SDIF01000213.1 GCF_004122735.1 Streptomyces sioyaensis
CCCCGACATGACCGCCGCCCCCCGCCGCCCCGAGGCCAAGTGCTCCGCGCTGCCCTCGTGGCACCGCGGCTGCCGGGCCCCCGCGCGGCGGGTCCACGGGCGCCGGGTCAGGTACCACATCGGGTCCGAGCCGGGACAGATCAACGGCAGGCGATGGCGACGGGGGCCCGCGCGCTGACGCGCCGGCCCCGTGTCGGCGCCGCGATGCCCCGAGGCATCCGCGTCCGTACCTCCGCGGTACCGGCCCCGCCGGCTCCGCGGCGGCAGCGACCCCGCAGCGCGCCGCCTTCCCCCATGCCCACTTCCCGATGAACCGGACTACCGGGGCGCGTGCCCCGGTCTAGGAGTGCGTCAGATGTCCTCCGATTTCTTCCTTCCCGACCCTGAGGGCCAAGTCCCCAGCGCCGAGGGCTACTTCGGTGCCTTCGGCGGCAAATTCATCCCCGAGGCGCTGGTCGCCGCGGTCGACGAGGTCGCCGCCGAGTACGAGAAGGCCAAGGCGGACCCCGCGTTCGCGGCCGAACT
Source organism: Streptomyces sioyaensis (assembly GCF_004122735.1). Taxonomy (GTDB): domain Bacteria; phylum Actinomycetota; class Actinomycetes; order Streptomycetales; family Streptomycetaceae; genus Streptomyces; species Streptomyces sioyaensis. The sequence goes on from NZ_SDIF01000213.1 coordinate 526, forward strand.
CGACGATCTGCTGGTCAACTACACCGGCCGCCCCAGCGCGCTCACCGAGGTGCCGCGGTTCGCCGAACAGGCCGGCGGGGCCCGCGTGTTCCTCAAGCGCGAGGACCTCAACCACACCGGCTCGCACAAGATCAACAACGTGCTGGGCCAGGCGCTGCTCACCCGGCGGATGGGCAAGACCCGGGTCATCGCCGAGACCGGCGCCGGCCAGCACGGCGTCGCCACCGCCACCGCCTGCGCCCTCTTCGGCCTCGACTGCACCATCTACATGGGCGAGATCGACACCAAGCGCCAGGCCCTCAACGTCGCCCGGATGCGGATGCTCGGCGCCGAGGTCATCGCCGTGAAGTCCGGCAGCCGCACCCTCAAGGACGCCATCAACGAGGCCTTCCGCGACTGGGTCGCCAACGTCGACCACACCCACTACCTCTTCGGGACCGTCGCCGGCCCGCACCCGTTCCCCGCGATGGTGCGCGACTTCCACCGCGTCATCGGTGTCGAGGCGCGCCGCCAGATCCTCCAGCGCGCCGGCCGCCTGCCCGACGCGGCCGTGGCCTGCGTCGGCGGCGGCTCCAACGCCATCGGCCTGTTCCACGCCTTCCTGCCGGACACCGGTGTCCGGCTCATCGGCTGCGAACCCGCCGGCCACGGCATCGAGACCGGGGAGCACGCCGCCACGCTGACCGCCGGCGAACCGGGCATCCTGCACGGCTCCCGCAGCTACGTCCTCCAGGACGAGGAGGGCCAGATCACCGAGCCGTACTCCATCTCGGCCGGTCTGGACTACCCCGGCATCGGGCCCGAGCACGCCTACCTCAAGGACAGCGGCCGCGGCGAGTACCGCGCCGTCACCGACGACGCCGCGATGCAGGCGCTGCGCCTGCTCTCGCAGACCGAGGGCATCATCCCGGCCATCGAGAGCGCGCACGCCCTCGCCGGGGCGCTGGAGGTCGGCAGGGAGCTCGGCCCGGACGGCCTGATCGTGGTCAACCTGTCCGGGCGGGGCGACAAGGACATGGACACCGCCGCCCGCTACTTCGGCCTGTACGACACCGACGCCGCCGTCGAGGCGGACACCGACACCGCCGGCGCGGAGATCGAAGGGGACGCCAAGTGAGCGGCAACATCCAGCTGTTGAGCGACACCCTCGCCGCCGCCCGGGCCGAGGGCCGGTCCGCGCTCATCGCCTACCTGCCCGCCGGATTCCCGACCGTCGACGGCGGTATCGAGGCCGCCAAGGCCGTCTTCGACGGCGGCGCGGACATCGTGGAGATCGGGCTCCCGCACAGCGACCCGGTCCTCGACGGGCCGGTGATCCAGACCGCCGACGACATCGCCCTGCGCGGCGGCGTGAAGATCGCGGACGTGCTGCGGACGGTGCGCGAGGCGCACCGGGCCACCGGCAAGCCCGTCCTGGTCATGACGTACTGGAACCCCATCGACCGCTACGGCATCGCGCGCTTCACCGCCGAGCTCGCCGAGGCGGGCGGCGCGGGCTGCATCCTGCCCGACCTGCCGGTCCAGGAGTCCGCGACCTGGCGGGAGCACGCCGGCAAGCACGGTCTGGCGACCGTCTTCGTCGTCGCTCCCAGCAGCAAGGACGCCCGGCTCGCCGAGATCACAGCGGCGGGTTCCGGCTTCGTCTACGCCGCCTCGCTGATGGGGGTCACCGGCACCCGCGAGTCGGTGGGCGCCCAGGCGCAGGACCTCGTCCGGCGCACCAAGGCGACGACCGGCCTGCCGGTCTGCGTCGGCCTCGGTGTCTCCAACGCCGAGCAGGCCGCCGAGGTGGCGCAGTTCGCGGACGGCGTGATCGTTGGTTCGGCGTTCGTCAAGCGGCTGCTGGCGTCGGACGGTGACCTGGCGGCCGGCCTCGCCGGGGTCCGTGCCCTGGCGGGCGAGCTGGCCGAGGGCGTGCGCAAGCGCTCCTAGGCGCAGGACGCTCGCCGGGGGGACGTCCACGCGGGCCCGGCGCGCTGTCCCTCGATAGGGCGAACATCGGTGCGGAGGGGTGCAGGGTCACCCCTCCGCTTCGTTGTCCAGGGGCGTGAGCCAGAAGAACCATGAGGGTAAGAGAACCGCCCGCGAGCGACTCCAGGAGCAGCGGGAAAAGGAGAAGACGCGCGCCCGGCGCCGTCGGCAGGGGATCGTCGCCGGATCGGTGGTGGTGGTGCTGGCGATCGCCGGCGGCATCGCCGTCTGGGCCTCGTCGTCCGGCGACAGCGGCGGCAAGAGCGACAACCAGGTCGCCGTCCCGAAGCAGGCGAGCGGCGGCAAACGGCCCGCGGTCCCGGTGGGCGCGGCCGGCGCCCCCTCCACACTCACGGTGTGGGAGGACTTCCGCTGCCCCGCCTGCCAGCAGTTCGAGACCGGCTTCCGCCCGGTCATCCATGAGCTGGTGGACTCCGGTCAGCTCAAGAACGAGTACCACCTCGTCACGATCATCGACGGAAACGCGGGCGGCAAGGGATCCCTCAACGCCGCCAACGCCGCCCTGTGCGCGCAGGACGCGGGCAGGTTCCGCGAGTACCACGACGTCCTCTACGCGAACCAGCCGCCCGAGACGCAGGACAAGTTCGCCGACAAGAAGTACCTCCTCCAGCTGGCCGGCAAGGTCAAGGGACTGGTGACCCCCGCCTTCACCGCCTGCGTCAACGACGGCAGGTACGACCGCTTCGCGCAGAAGTCCAACGACGCCTTCGCCACGTCCGGATACCGCGGCACCCCGACCGTCCTGCTCAACGGCAAGGACCTCGCGCAGGAGAAGGGCGGCCGGTTCACCCCGGCGGATCTCAAGAAGATGGTGCAGGAGGCCGACAAGGGCAAACAGCCCGGAAAGAGCCTCCCGCCGCACCCGAGCACCTCGCCCCACCCGGGCAAGCCGGCGGGCCACCACAGCGCCGCACCGCACCACCGCCACACCGGCACCCCGGGCGTGGCGTCCCAGGAGCGGCAGACCCACGGCCGGAGCGCCGCGCTCCGGGACGCGCGGAGCGGAGCGGGCCTTACGCCGGCGTCCTAGTCGTCCCGGCCGTCCCGGCCGTCCCGGTCGTCCCGGTCGTCCCGGTCGTCCTGGGCGGGGGGTCCCGCGGAACCTTCGGCACCGGGGCCGAAGGTCCCGGACACACCGCGTCATCGTCCGCGGCAGGGTCGTTACGCAGCCGTAGCCGGGTGGAAGTTGTCGTCGACCCCGCCCGGCGCGGTAGCGTCGTCCCTGCCATGGACCTCGCATTCATTCCCAGCCCGTCGACCGGAGTCGTCTACCTCGGCCCGGTCCCGCTGCGCGGCTACGCATTCTGCATCATCATCGGCGTCTTCGTCGGTGTCTGGCTCGGCAACAGGCGCTGGGTGCAGCGCGGCGGCCGCTCCGGAACCGTCGCGGACATCGCCGTGTGGGCCGTGCCCTTCGGGCTGGTCGGCGGCCGCCTCTACCACGTCATCACGACGTACGAGCCGTACTTCGGCCCGAACGGCCACCCGCTCGACGCCTTCAAGGTGTGGCAGGGCGGCCTGGGGATCTGGGGTGCGGTCGCGCTCGGCGCGGTGGGCGCCTGGATCGGCTGCCGCCGGCGCGGCATCCCGCTCCCCGCGTACGCCGACGCGCTGGCGCCCGGCCTGGCCCTCGGGCAGGCGATCGGCCGCTGGGGCAACTGGTTCAACCAGGAGCTGTACGGCAAGCCGACCGATGTCCCGTGGGCGCTGAAGATCAGCTCCGACCCGGCCATCGGACGGATCGGCGGCACCTACCACCCGACCTTCCTCTACGAGTGCCTGTGGTGCATCGGCGTCGCCGCGCTGGTCATCTGGGCCGACAAGCGCTTCCGGCTCGGCCACGGGCGGGCCTTCGCGCTGTATGTCGCCGCCTACTGCGCGGGCCGCGCCTGGATCGAGTACATGCGCGTCGACGAGGCGCACCACATCCTCGGGGTGCGTCTGAACGTCTGGACCGCCGTGATCGTCTTCGTCCTGGCCGTCGCCTACTTCGTGATCTCGGCCAAGAAGGCTCCCGGCCGGGAAGCGGTCGTCGAGCCGGGCGCACAGCTCGCCGAGGGCGAGGAGGGCGACGAGGGCACCCGGGACGGTGACGGCGTCGACGGCGGCACGGTGTCCGTCGAGAAAGCGTCCCCGAAGCCGTCCTCGAAGGCGGCGTCCGACAACGGCGGGACGGACTCCACGGACTCCGGGGACGACAAGGCCGCGGAGGCCGCCACCGGGTCCGCGACGGACGCGGCCGGCGACGCGACGGGCGAGGACCCGGCGGAGGAGTCCGCCGAGGACGCCGCCAAGCCCGCCGGCAGCGGCAGCACCAAGAAGTCCTGAGGCGACGCACCGTACGCCGGCAGCGCCGGGCGGTCCCGAGACGTTCGGGCCCGCCCGGCGCTGTGCTGTCCGGCCCCGCCCGCCGCGGGGGTCAGCTACGGGCCCGCGGCCCGGTCCGTGGGGCCGCCCTCACAGCGCGCCCGCCGCGCGCAGCCCGTCGATCTCGGGGCCGGTCAGCCCGAGGGAGGCCAGCACCTCGTCGGTGTCCGCGCCGTGCGGGCGTCCCGCCCACCGGATGGCGCCCGGCGTCTCGGAGAGCCGGAAGAGGACGTTCTGCATCCGGACCGTGCCCAGCTCGTCGTCCGGGACCTCGGTGATCGAGCCCAGCGCCTGGTACTGCGGATCTGTCATCACCTCGCGGATGTCGTAGATGGGTGCGACGGCCGCCTCGGCCTTTTCGAAGGCGGCCATCACCTCGGTCCGGTCGTGCCGGGCGATCCAGTCGGCGACCGGCGCGTCCAGCTCATCGGCGTGCTCCGCCCGTCCCGCGCCGGTCGCGAACCAGGGCTCGTCGATCACCTCGGGCCGTCCGACCAGCCGCATCACCCGCTCGGCGACCGACTCGGCCGACGTGGACACCGCCACCCAGGAGCCGTCGGCGGTGCGGTAGGTGTTGCGCGGCGCGACATTGGCCGAGCGGTTGCCGGTCCGCGGCTGGACATGGCCGAGCTGGTCGTACCAGAGCGGCTGCGGACCCAGGACGGTCAGCATCGGTTCGATGAGCGCCATGTCGATGACCTGGCCGCGGCCGGAGGCCGTCCGGGCGTGCAGCGCGGCCATCACGGCGTAGGAGGTGCCGAGGGCGGCGACCGCGTCCGCGAGACCGAACGGCGGCAGGGTCGGCGGACCGTCCGGCTCGCCGGTCATCGCCGCGAAGCCGCTCATCGCCTCCGCGAGCGTGCCGAACCCGGGACGGCGGGCGTACGGGCCGAACTGGCCGAAGCCGGTGACCCGGGCCAGCACCAGCCGCGGGTTGACGGCCGACAGCTCCTCCCAGCCCAGGCCCCAGCGCTCCAGGGTCCCGGGTCGGAAGTTCTCGATCACGACATCCGCCCCGGCGGCGAGCCGCAGCAGCACGTCCCGGCCGCCCGGGTGGGACAGATCCAGCGTCATGGTCTTCTTGTTGCGGCCCAGCAGCTTCCACCACAGTCCGATGCCGTCCTTGGCGGGGCCGTGGCCGCGCGAGGGATCGGGCCGGTGCGGATGCTCGACCTTGACCACCTCGGCGCCGTAGTCGCCCAGCAGGGTGGCGGCGAGCGGACCGGCGAACAGCGTGGCGAGATCGAGCACCCGCAGCCCGGTGAGCGGGCCGCAGGCGGGAGGCCGCGGGGAGGTGCGGCCGCCCGCGGCGGGCTCGGCCACCCCGGAGGGGGACGGGTCGGTCATGGCGCGCAGGCCTCCGTTCGGGCAGGGGCAGGGGCAGGGGTGGGGGC
>NZ_SDIF01000214.1 GCF_004122735.1 Streptomyces sioyaensis
TCCGTGCCCCGACTCACCCCCCACCGGATCCACCTCCCCTGCCGAGGCCACATGCTGACGCCCCCTCACACCGGCCCGACGGCTCCGCCCCGCGCCCCCGTCACCCCTGCCACCAGCGGACCGATTGGGCCGGCCGCTGCGCGGGGACAGGTGGACCCGGGAGTGAGAAGGCGCAAGAAGGCGGCGGCAACCACGGAGCGGGCGATGGGCACAAATACCCCAGAGTCCCCCATTCGCCTCCGCCGTACCGCATCTGAGGACCCGTCACGGTGAGATGTACTCGAACCACAGCACCCGCGTCGCCGCCCGCGCGGCTACGGTCATATGAGGGCGGCAACACCACGGCACGAACGGCGACGGCGGTAGAGGGGGCACAGGCGCGATGAGTCTCAGCGACGACGGCGGCTACGGCGGCGACAGCCACCGCGGTCCCGAGACGGGCCAGACACGGACCAGACTTCCCGACAACGACGGCGACGGCTACGGCTCGGCACGGCGCTCCCGCACCGGCCTGACCAGCCGTAACCTCATCACGATCGTCGGCGTGATCGTCCTGCTGCTCGCGGCCATCGCCTTCGCCAACCGCGGCGGAAGCGGCAACAGCGAATCCCCGTCGACCGACTCCGCCAAGGACACCGACGCCGCCCGCCCCACCGCCCCCACCGGCACCAAGCCGGTCACCGGCAAGAACGGCGGCATCGCCACGGGCTTCCCGAAGACGGAACAGGGGGCGGAGTCGGCGGGGGCGAATTATGCGGTGGCGCTCACCAGCGACGGCATGTACAAGGCCGCCAGACGGCACGAGATCGCCGACGCCGTCTATGCGCCATCCGTGGCGGCGGCACGCAGGAGCGCCCTCGACAAGGTGTACTCCGACCCCGCCTTCCTCGGCAGGATCGGCCTCAAGCCGGACGGCACCGCGCCCAGCGGCATGACCTTCGTTTCGCGCGCGAACCCGGTCGGCACGAAGACCGAATCGTTCAAGGGTGACACCGCCAAGGTCTCGGTCTGGTATTCGGCCCTCTTCGGCCTGGCAGGCGCGCAGTCCAAGAACCCCGTATCGGAGAGCTGGTACACGAACACCTTCGACCTGAAGTGGATGGACGGGGACTGGAAGGTCACCGACTTCACGCAGAAGGACGGCCCCGCTCCGGTCGGAAGGGACCAAGCTGCCGCATCGGCAGGGGATATGACCAAGGCCGTGCAAGGGTTCGGAGGGTTCACCTATGCCCGCTAACAGTCGTCGCCGCGCCCTCTCCCTCGCCGCGTTGGTGACGGTCGTCCAGACAACCGCTGTGCTCCTGGCCTCCCGTGCTTTCGCAGCGCCGGACCCCACGCCGGGCAGTGACCCCTGCGACCTCATCCGCGGCCCCGCCAAGGCCTACTGCCAATCCGGCGACAAAGCCGGCTCCGGCGCGCCCAAGGCGCCCGGCGGCCTCACCGACGACAACCCCCTCGACCCCCTCAGCTCCCTGGCCAAGGGGTTCGCCAAGGCCGCCGCGTGGATCGTCACCAAGCTGTCGGACGCGGTGAAGTCCACCTCGCAGGTGGACTTCACCAACGCCGCCTTCCTGCGGCAGTACGCCGTCGTCTTCGCCGCCTCCACCATCCTCACCCTCGTCCTGTGGCTGCTGGCCGTCGCCAAGCGCGCCGTGCGCGGGGTGCGGCTGACGGAGGCGATCGGTGAGGCGGTCGGGTTCCTCTGGCTGACCGTGCTCGCCTCCGCCTTCACCCCGCTCATCCTCTACACCATCGTGTCGGCGACCGACGGCGTCACCGAGATCCTCGCGAAGGCGACGGGGGCGCAGACCGACACCTTCTTCGGCGCCTTCTCGCAGGCGCTCACGAAGGGCACGGACATCGGCGGCGGACCGATCATGCTGATCGTGGTGTCGCTGGTCTCGGTCCTCGCCGCCGGTGTGCTGTGGCTGGAGCTGGTGATCCGGGCCGCGCTGCTCTACGTCGGGGCGCTGCTCGGCACGGTCGTCTACGCGGGCCTGGTCGACAAGAACATGTGGGGGCACGTGCGCCGCTGGGCGGGCATCATGATCGCGGTGATCATGGTGAAGCCGGTCATCGTCATCGTGCTGGGTATCGCCGGTGCGCTCTCCCACGACAAGGGCCCGAACGCCTTCTCCGCCGTCGTCTCCGGCCTCGCGATCATCATCCTCGCCATCTTCGCCAGCGCGGTGATCTACCGCTTCGTTCCCGGCTTCGGCGACGAGATGGTCTCGGCCCGTACGAACAAGGGCCGGGCCACCGACGGCAGCCAGGCCGCCGCGATGATCTCCTCGCCGGCCGCGCTGGTCTCCCAGGGCATCAAGACCCACAGCTCCCGCAGGTCCGGCGGGGACGGCGGACAGTCGCAGGGCGCACAGGGCGGCCAGTCCCGGCCGGCCGACGCGGTGGCCGGCGGGGTCGCCGCACACAGCTCCCGCACCGGCGGCGGCCGTGGCCCGGCGCCCGCCACCCCCGCTCCCCGTACGAACACCCACCCCGGCCCGAGCAGCAGCTCCCGCACCGGCAAGACAGCAGGAGGTGACGGGCGTTGAGCACGCACTCCCACCCGATCGCGCCACGCCGCACGTACCTGATCGGCCGCGCCCGGCCCAACGCGATCGTCGGCAAGAACCGCGAGACCGGCGAGATCGCGCTGATCATCGTCGGCGCGTTCCTCGGGATGATGTGCGGCCTGCTGGTGCCCATGCTGCCGCTGCGGATCGTGTCCCTCACCGGCTTCCCGATGCTGGGGCTCGCCCTCGTCTACGTGCCGTACAAGGGCCGGACGTTCTACAAGTGGTTCGAGATCCGGCGCAGCTTCCGCCGTACGGTCCGCCGCGGCGCCACCTACCGCTCCGGCGCCGCCGAGGCGGGCGTCCGACTGGACGGCCGGGAGGTCGAGATCGGCCCGCCGCCCGGCATCGGCCGGATCAACTGGCTGTCCGCCCCGTTCGGACCGGACGAGATCGCCGTGCTGCTGCACGCCGACCGCAAGACGGTGACCGCGGCCATCGAGATCGAGGGCCCGGGCGTCGGCCTGCGGGACAGCGAGGACCAGGAGGCGCTGGTCGACCGCTTCGGGACGCTGCTGAAGCACGTGGCCAACGGCGACGGGTATGTGACCCGGCTGCAGATGCTCGCCCGTACGCTGCCCGCCGACCCGGACGCGCACGCCAAGGACGTCGCCCAGCGCGGCGACCGCTCCTCCCCGGCCTGGCTGCAGGAGTCCTACGACCAGCTCCAGTCGATGGTCTCCACCTCCTCCGAGCAGCACCGCGCCTACCTCGTCGCCTGTATGCACTACACCCGCGAGCTGGCCGCCGAGGCGCAGACCATGGCGCGCGCCGCCCGGATGCACCAGAGCGGGCTGCTGCGCAAGAAGCTGGACCGCGACGCCGGTCTCGCGGTCGTGATGGCCCGTGAACTCACCGACATCTGCGCCCGGCTCGCCGAGGCCGACATCCGGGTCCGCCAGCCGCTGGGCCAGGCCCGGCTCGCCTCCCTCGTGCACTCCATGTACGACCCGGACCACCCCATCGACCACATCCAGGCGATGAGCAAGCGCAACGCCTGGCCGGCCGAGCTGGACGCGATGGAGCCCACCTATCTGCAGGCCAAGACGCGTGAGTCGACGACCCGCGCGCCGTGGTGCCACGCCACCGCCTGGGTCAAGGAGTGGCCGCTGACCCCGGTGGGCGTCAACTTCCTCGCGCCCCTCCTGGTGCACACCCCGGACGTGATCCGTACGGTCGCGGTCTGCATGGACCTGGAGCCCACCGAGGTCGCCATCGAGCGGATGCTGACGGAGAAGACCAACGACGACGCCGAGGCCAGCCGCGCCGCCAAGATGAACCGCGTCGTCGACCCGCGGGACGTCGCCCACCACGGCCGCGTGGACCAGCGCGGCGAGGACCTGGCCTCCGGCGCCGCCGGCGTCAACCTCGTCGGCTACCTCACGGTCTCCTCCCGCTCACCCGAGGCGCTGGCCCGCGACAAGCGCACCATCCGCGCCTCGGCCGGCAAGTCCTACCTCAAGCTGGAGTGGTGCGACCGCGAGCACCACCGGGCGTTCGTCAACACCCTGCCGTTCGCGACCGGAATCCGCCGCTAAAGCCGCTGGGAGGCGCGTACGTCATGGCCATGCTCGATCCGCTCGGAGCGCTCACCGACGCGTTCACCAGCTTCCTGTTCGGGAAGGTGGAGACGACCCGGCTGCCCGTACGCACCTCCACCGGCCAGGCCCAGGCGGTCTATCTGCCCACCGCCGCCCCCGGTCTCGGCGACTCCGGCGTGATCATCGGCCGTGAGGTCTACAGCGGCAAGGGCTACATCTACGACCCGTTCCAGCTCTACGGCCAGCAGCTGCCGGCCCCGCACTGGCTGGTCCTCGGCGAGTCCGGCAACGGCAAGTCCGCGCTGGAGAAGACCTACGTCCTGCGCCAGCTGCGGTTCCGCGACCGCCAGGTCGTCGTCCTGGACGCCCAGGGCGAGGACGGCGTCGGCGAGTGGAACCTCATCGCCGAGGAGCTGGGGATAACCCCCATCCGCCTGGACCCGACCGCCGCCCTCAACGGCGGGATCCGCCTCAACCCCCTCGACCCGTCGATCACCACCACCGGCCAGCTGGCCCTGCTGCGCACGATCATCGAGGTCGCGATGGGCCACGGCCTGGACGAGCGCTCCGGCTTCGCCCTCAAGGTCGCCCACGCGTACGTCACCGAGACCATCACCGACCGGCAGCCCGTCCTGACCGACATCGTCGAGCAGCTGCGGCACCCGGAACCGGAGTCGGCGGAGGCGATGAATGTCGACATAGACGATGTCCGAGCCTGGGGCCTGGACGTCGCGCTGGTCCTCGACCGGCTCGTCGACGGTGACCTGCGCGGCATGTTCGACGGGCCCACCTCGGCCGGCATCGACCTCGACGCCCCCCTCATCGTCTTCGACCTCTCGCACATCGACCGGAACTCCATCGCGATGCCGATCCTGATGGCGATCGTCGGCGTCTGGCTGGAGCACACCTGGATCCGCCCCGACCGCAAGAAGCGCATCTTCCTGGTGGAAGAGGCCTGGCACATCATCAACTCCCCCTTCGTGGCCCAGCTCTTCCAGCGGCTGCTGAAGTTCGGCCGCCGGCTCGGCCTGTCGTTCGTGGCCGTCGTCCACCACCTCAGCGATGTGGTCGACGGCGCCGCCGCACGCGAGGCCGCGGCGATCCTCAAGATGGCCTCGACCCGCACGATCTACGCCCAGAAGGCCGACGAGGCACGGGCCACCGGCCGGGTGCTCGGCCTGCCCCGCTGGGCCGTCGAGATCATCCCGACCCTCACCCCCGGCATCGCCGTCTGGGACGTCAACGGCAACGTCCAGGTCGTCAAACACCTCATCACCGAGGCCGAACGCCCGCTGGTCTACACCGACCGGGCGATGACCGAGGCCTCCGCGATGCCGACCGACGAGGCGCGCGCGATTCAGGCGGCGGCGGACGCCGAGGCCGAGGCGCGCGCCGACGCGATGGCGATGGAGCGGCAGTGGAGAGACGAGTCGAGCGAGACGGTGGCGTGAGGCGCGGATACGACGACGAACGGGGCGCCGGCGGCTACCGCGACGCGCCCGCCCCCCGGGGGCGCGGCGTCCCCGACTCCCTGCTGGTCGGGCTGCTCGCCTTCCTGCTGGGCCTGACCGTGCTGGTGTGGAGCGCGACGGGCCTGGCCGGCTTCTTCGCCCACGGCGCCTGGCCCACGGGCGTCACGTACCCCGGTACGCCGATGGCGCTGCGCCATCTGGTCTCCGCACCGCACAACATGGCCGCCGCCTGGCCCGACACCCCCAAGGACCAGCTCTCCGGCTACGGCCTCTTCTGGGGCATCCTCATCGGCGAGCTGATGGTGCTGCTGGTCCTGGCGATCTTCACGCTGGGGACGATCACCCGCTATCGCGCCGTACGGACGGCCCGCCGCTCGAAGGCCCGGCAGCCCACCGCCCCGGAACCAGCGGCACACACACCGCAAGAGCAGGCCCGCCAGGCGGAACGGGAAGCGTGGCAGGCCCGGGAAGCCCTCCAGGAGACGGCCGCCCCTACGGCGCCCGGCGAGGACACCCGGCCCGCGCCTGCCATCCCGGCCACGCCGCCTCCCTCGCCCGCCGAGGCCACCTCCACCGGCCCCCTCCCGGAACAGCGCACCTCACCCCCGGCC
>NZ_SDIF01000215.1 GCF_004122735.1 Streptomyces sioyaensis
CCCCCCACGTACAGCTCCCCGCTGGCCCCCGCCGCCACCGGCCGCATCGCCGCGTCCAGCACATGCAGCCGGGTGTAGGGCAGCGGCCCGCCGATCGGCGGGGTGCCGCCGCCGACGGGCAGCGGTCCGGTCCAGGAGGCGACCACCGTGGCCTCGGTGGGCCCGTAGGAGTTGATCAGCCGGCGGCCGGCGGCCCAGCGGTCGACCAGCTCGGCCGGGCAGGCCTCGGCTCCCACGATCAGTGTCCGCAGGTCGGGCAGGCTCCGGTCACCGGTCGGGGCGGGCAGCGTGGCGAGCGCGGCCGGCGGGATGAGCGCGTGGGTGATGCGCTGCTCGGCCAGGACGTCGGTGAGGTCGTCGCCCAGCCACGGGCCGTCCGGCGGCACCACGAGGGTGGCGCCGGACAGCAGGGAGACGCACAGCTCCAGGACCGCGGCGTCGAAGCTCGGGGACGAGAACTGCAGGACGCGGTCACCGGGTTCGACGGCGTACCGGTCGGCCGCCGCCGCGGCGAAGCCGGCCAGTCCCGTGTGGGCGACCGTCACCCCCTTGGGGACGCCGGTCGACCCCGAGGTGTAGATGACGTAGGCCGGGTGCGCGGTGTGCAGCGGCGCGCACCGGTCCGCGTCCGTCGGAGTGTGGTCCGGTCCGGCGGCGAGCCGGATCCGCGCCGGATCGTCGAGGACCACGGCCGGATCGGCGTCGGCGCGCATCAACTCCCGGCGTTCGGCGGGGTAGGCCGGGTCGACGGGCAGGAACGCGCCGCCGGCTTTGGCCACGGCCAGTTCGGCCACGATCAGTTCGACCGAGCGGGGCAGCACCAGCGCCACCGTGCGCTCCGGCCCCACGCCGCGTCCGATGAGGTCGTGCGCCAGGCGGTTGGCCCAGGTGTCGAGTTGGCGGTAGGACCAGGTGCGCCGGCCGTCGGTGACGGCGGGTGCCTGCGGGGTGCGCGCCACCCACGCGGCGAACAGCTCACCGAGCGAGCACGGGGGCACCGGACGGACCGCGCCGGGCCCGGAGACCGGCGAACCGGTCCGGGTCGGCGCCACTGCGGACGCGGGAGCGGAGGTTTCGTGCGGGTCCGACATGGAGGTCAGTCCTTCGGGGCGGGGACGGGCAGGGCACGAACACGTCGAGCAGCCCGGGAGAGCGGTCCCGGACAGGGCGGGTGGGGCCGAGGTCCGGCCGGGCCCGGCGCGAAAGAGCGGGGAGGCGCGCGGGCCGCCGGCGGCGGGCTCGACTCAGGCGGTGGCGGTACGGCGGGCCGTGCGTCCGGAGATCTGCAGCCGGTCGATCGCGCCGGTGTCCGGATCACGCACGAAACTTCCGCCGGGGACCCGGCGGCCGGACGCGGGGTCCACCAGATCGCAGCTCAGGTCCGCGTAGCAGACGAGGGGGGCCGGCGTGTCACCGTTCACGGACAGCGCCAGGGAGCCCTCCGCGTCGGCGGTGACGCGGTATTCGACGGTTCCGTTGTGATAGGTCCCGGCGCACTGGGGAAGTGCGAAGGGACGGCCGGCCTCCCGCGGGGACGGTGCCGCGGGCACGCTCACCCCGGTGATCTCGGCGATGTCGTCGGCCAGTTCGTGCCACAGGGCGGTGCCGCTGTTGGCGTTGCTGGTGAAGGCGACCACGGTGCCGCTGTCCGGTTCGGCCCGCAGATGGCAGGAGGTGCCCTGCGCGTTGCCGTCATGGCCGCACCACTGTGCCGCGCCCTGCTGGAAGAGCGCGAGGCCCATCCCCCAGGCGTCGGCCAGGACACCCGGCACGGCGCCGGGAACCGGGCGGCGCATCTCCTCGGCAGCGTCCTTCGGCAGCACCGGGCGGGGGCCCTGTCCGATCAGCTCCCGGCCCAGTGCGACCAGGTCGAGCGCGCTCGCCAGCAGGGCACCGGCCGGCGCCTCCACCGGCGCCAGGGTCTGCCGCACCGGCCGGACGCGCCCGGAGAGCGGGTTGGCGGAGTGTCCGCTCGCCACCGGCCGCTCCGGTGCGGGGTCGCCGAGGAAGGCGGGCCGGGTGCCCAGGGGTTCCAGGAGGAAGGCGCGCACCGCGTCCTGCCAGGGCATGCCCGTCACCGATTCGATCAGCCGGCCGGCGGCGACGAATCCGGCGTTGGAGTAGGAGAAGCCGGTCCCGGGCGGGCACACGGCGTCCCGGTCGGCGCAGTGCGCGGACAGATAGCGGGACGGCGTCAGGGCCACGACGTCGTCCGAGTCGGGCCCGGTCGGGAGTCCCGCGGTGTGGCTGAGCAGCTGCCGCACGGTCACCTGCGGCGTCCGCAGCTCCGGCACGTACAGGGCGACCCGGTCGGCCGGCGCGAGGTCGCCGTCGGCGGCGAGCAGCATGACGACCACGGCGGTGTAGCACTTGGTGACGGAGCCGAGCGGCACCGCGGTGTCCGTGGTGAACGGCCGGCCCGTGGAGGCGTCCGCCTCGCCGGTGTGGACGCTGTACGTGACCGCGTCGGTGTGCACGGCGAGTTGGGCTCCCGGCACCTGATGGGCCCGGGCGAGCGTGTGCAGACGCTCTTGTAACAGGCGACGTATCTGCGTCTGCTGCCGGCTGATGACCGGAGCTCTCGTGGCATACGGCATGAGAAAGCTACTCCCGGATCTCGAAATTCACGAGGCGTTGATGTGCCGGCTCACCGTGAACCGGTCCCGGTCGCGGGTCGGCGCACCGGCCTCCGGACCTGATCGCCGAGGTGTGCTCGACGGCTGACTCCCCGCGCGCCCGCGGTCCCTGCGGCGGAGCGCGCCGGGAACGGCGCTATGACCTCCGTACCTCCAGCGGCAGCCGGCGCACGCTGACGATGACGGCGGGATTCTGGATCTCGACCTCGCGGCGAGAGGCCACGGCAATCTCAGAAAAACGTTCCAGCAGCAGTCGGAGGGCGATCCGCGCCTCCATCCTGGCCAGCGGCGCACCGAAGCAGAAGTGGATGCCGTGGCCGAAGGTCAGGTGCGGGTTGGGGCTGCGGGTCACATCGAAATGGTCGGGATGGTCGAACCGGGCCGGATCGCGGTTGGCGGAGGCCAAGTTGGCCATCACCACCGAATCGGCGGGCAGGGTCCGCCCGGCGAGCCGGACCTCACGGGTGGTGCGGCGTCCCAGTTCGGGGAACGGCGGCAGCCACCGCAGGACCTCTTCGATGACATCCGGCAGCCGGCCGGGTTCGGCGCGCAACAGAGCGGCCTCGTCGGGGTACTGGTCGAGGCTGAGCACGGCGTTGCCCAGCAGGGCGGTGGTGGTGATGTGCCCGGCGACCAGCAGCAGCGCCACGAAGCCGACGATCTCCTGGTCCGTCAGGCGCACCCCGTCCACCTCGGCCCGCACCAGCCGACTGGTCAGCCCCTCGCCCGGATTCCTCCGGTGGTGGCGGATGTGGTCGAGGATGTAGCCGTTCATCTCGCGCACGGTGGGCGCGATGGAGTCCAGCGCGCGCTCGACGTCGGCCATGTCCAGCGAGGCGCCGATCTCGTCCCCGCCGAAGAGGGTGGCCGCCCACTCCTGGAACAACGCCCGGTCGCCGGCCGGGATCCCCAGCAGTTCGGCGATGACGATGATGGGCAGCGGGTAGGCCAGCGCGTCGACCACGTCGAACCGGTCGCGGTCCCCGACGGCGTCGAGCAATTCCGTGGCCACGGCGTGAATCCGCGGTTCGAGTCCGGCCACGACACGCGGGGTGAAGGCCTGGCTGACCAGGGTGCGCAGTTTGCGGTGCGCCGGCGGGTCCATGCCGACGAAGTTGCCCTGGCGGAAGGTCTCGAAGTCCGGCTGGGTGGGGGCCAGTCCGGAGAAGTCCGAGGAGTACGCGGCCGGATCGGCGAGCACGGCGGCCACGCTCTCGTGGTCCAGCACCTGCCACAGCTTCTGCTGCTCGTCGTAGCGGACGGGGCCGGCCTGCCGCGCGGTTCTCCACCCGTCGACGAGCTCGTCGAAGCCGAAGGGCGCCTGTATCAGTTCGTTGCTGGTCACCGGTTCTCCCTGGAGAGCGGGTCCGGGAGGGTTCGCTCCTCGCCGGCAGTGGTGCATACGACCGGTAGGCGGTCGTGTGCCCCGGAACGATGGATTGCGATACGGCACAACGGACTCACGGTCACCGCCTTTCCTGACCTTGGTTGATTTCTTGCTTGTTTCCGGTACGGGCGAAATCGCCGCTCCGGAACTCCGTGCACAGTGTGGTGTCCGCGGTCACTCCGGAGGGCGAGGCACCCGGAGTTCCGCGACCGCACGGCCGCTCAAGGGGATGTGCGGTGAATTCCGGCGCGCGGCAGGCCGCGGCACGCAAATACCGGGTCGCACCACAAAGCGACAGCCCGGGCAGCCGCATTCGCGCTCCGAGTCGTCACGGACGCGGGCAGCGCCGAGCGCCACTGCACGGTGAGCGGCACGGGCGGCGTCCCGGTGCCACCGCGACCTGCGGCGGACGGCGGCGCGAAGGCTGCCTCGGCGGTCGGCCGGGTCCCCACCGGGGCCGTACCGCGGGCCGTTCACGGACAGCGTGCGGTCCGCAATGTCACCGGCCCGACCCTTCCGCCCCTCGGCGAATCCCACCGGGCAAACACAGCCGGTTTCGCCTCCCCACTCGGTGCACAACTTCGCGAGCACCCTCTCCCACCATCCGTCACTTCATGGACAAACGGTAGCGACCGCACAGTCGACCTTCCCGATATCACTGATCCCCCACTGAAGACCCCTCGCACCCGACACGAATGCGATGTCCCGTCCCGGGCAAAAGGCGGCTGACCCCATACGCCAACCACCGCTGCCGAAAAAGGAAACGAGAGAAGAGTACGCATTACTGGCAGGTATCGCTTGGTGTTGTCAGTGATTCGTACCCTGGAAGCTTTCGCGCCAGTTCGACGTGGCGACAGTCTTCACTCCCGGTCATACGATAGCAACCCCCCAAGGCTTCACGGAGGGTGACTTCAAACCCCAGTTACCTTAACTCGCCCGTAAGTTACCGGGGCCCCTGTTACCCCTGAGGCGCTGGATTCGACTTCCCGTTCGAACCGCCCGCCGCGAATGGGATGCCACCACAGCCGAAATCCCGCAAAACCCTTCCCGGGACACCCGTCGCCGCAGCAGGCAACGCCCCCACCACCCGTGACAACGGCGCAGCCCAGACGCCGTGTATTCCTGACGGTACATCAATTAATTGCCGATTTACCGGCATTGCTCGACGCCTTCAGAGCCGGGCTACGGAGGCCGCGACGTCAGCAAGCCGGGCCGCAACGGGGACCAAGGGGCACGGGCGGGCCCGGGCAGGTCCGGAATGGCGGCCCGGGCCGATTCAGTGGCGTCCGGCCAGCCAGGAAGACGCACCACTCGATGTCTGACTTTCGACGGCCGCATCATTGGCTGGATTTGATGTCTTGCGGGCAGCGCGCGCACCGCGGTATTCACCCCTCCGCCGAATAGGAGGAAAAGAACGGCCATGCGCCCCAATAGGCCGCGGCATTGCCCGTGGACGGCATCCCGGCCTCGGCCCATGCCGAAGGGGCGCACCCGGCGCGGCGCACCGGCCCGGCCGGCGACGGTTCAGTTCCGGCCCGCCCGCACGGCACCCCGGCATGTGCAGGTGCGAAGAGGCAGGCGCCCATCGGGGCAGCCGGCAGCGCCATATCGGGCCAACAAGGAAGGGAGCACGTCCAGTTGCCGGGCCCGGACGGCCAGAGCGACCGCGCCGGTGCCCGCTCACTGAAGGCCGAAATTGGCGCATACGTGCGACTGAGGCGTGCTTAGATATAGCTTATGTGCCGTCGGGCGATGCGCCGGGCAACGGTGCACGACGCCAGCGAGCTCGTCGGCTGAGCCGTCCCCGCGCCGAGGGTCCCGCCGGCTCCGCCGCACGCGGTCCACGGCCGTGCCCGTACCCCGCATCGGCCCCCTTCCGCTTTCCTCATCCACCTGGACGTCAGCCGGGCCCGGCTGACGTCATGACGACAACAGAAGAGTTCATGAGACGAATACCTTGGACGCGCACCGCCACCCTGGGCGTGTGCGCCTCGATTGCGTCGCTCGCCCTGGCCGTTCCGGCGACCGCGGTCCCTGACCTCGCCGGCCGGGCAACCGCCTCCGCCACTCGGAGCGCGGCGGCGCCGCTGTCGCACCCCACACCCCCCGCGCCCCCGGCCGGCGAGGTCAGGGACCGCGGTCGCCGGAACGGCCAGGGCGAGCGACGCAATCG
>NZ_SDIF01000216.1 GCF_004122735.1 Streptomyces sioyaensis
CCCCCGAGGCCCCCACCGTCCTCCTCTACGGCCACTACGACGTCCAGCCGCCCGGTGAGGAGCGGTTCTGGGACTCCCCGCCCTTCGAACCCACCGACATCGAGGGCGGCATCCGGGCCCGCGGCATCGCCGACGACAAGGCCAACCTCATGGTCCACATCGGTGCGCTGCGGGCCTACGGCGGCCGTCCGCCGGTCGGCATCAGGATCGTCTTCGAGGGACAGGAGGAGTACGGCAGCGCCTTCGACGACTACCCGCCCACCGAGCCCGGCCTCTTCGCCTGCGACGCGATGATCATCGCCGACACCGGCAACATCCGCCCCGGCACGCCCACCCTGACCACCGCCCTGCGCGGCTCCGCCGTGGTCTTCGCCGAGGTCCGCACCCTCCGGGCCGCCGTGCACAGCGGCGAGTACGGCGGCGCCGCCCCCGACGCGCTGCTCGTCCTGCTCAAGGCCCTGGCGACCCTGCACGACGTGCACGGCGACGTCGCCGTCGAGGGCCTGCGCCGCGAACCGTGGGACGGCACCGCCTTCACCGACGACGAATTCCGCGAGGTGGCCGGGGTCCCGCACGGCACCCCGCTGCTCGGCTCCGGCGACCTCGGCGAACGGCTGTGGAGCGGCCCCGCCGTCACCGTCATCGGCCTGGACGCGCCGCCCGTCGACCGTGCCGCCGCCGCGGTGGTCCCGTACGCCCGCGCCAAGCTCAACCTCCGCGTCCACCCCCGGCAGGACCCGCGCGAGGCGCAGGCCGCGCTCATCCGCCACCTCCAACGGCTGCGCCCGTACGGCATCCCGCTCACCGTCACCGCGGGCGACGCGGGACCCGGCTACGAAGCCGCCGCCGACGGGCCCGCCTACCGCGCCGCCCGCACCGCGCTGCGCCGCGCCTGGGGCGCCGACCCCGTGCACGCTGCGACCGGTGGCTCCGTGCCCCTGGTCAACGGCCTGGCCAGAGCCGTACCGGACGCCGAGATCCTGCTCTTCGGCGCCGAGGACAGCCTCTGCGGTCTGCACGGTCCCAACGAACGGGTGCTGCTGTCCGAACTGCGCGGCGCCCTGCTCGCCGAGGCCGCCTTCATGGCCGAGTACGCCGCGACCTACCGGGCCGGGGCGCCGAGCTGACGGATCGTCTTCGAAGGCGGCGTCGCGCGCGCGGCAGGTGGTCCGCCCGTCCGCGGAGCCAGAAATGCCAAGGGCCGGTACGGACCGCGCCGCGGCGGTCCGTACCGGCCCCCGGGGTGTGCCGGGCGACGGCGTCAGCGCAGCAGTTCGTACGCCGGCAGCGTCAGGAACTCCGCGTAGTCCGTATCCAGGGCGACCCGGAGCAGCAGGTCATGGGCCTGCTGCCAGCGGCCGGAGGTGAAGGCCTGCTCGCCGACCTCGGCACGGATCGCGGCCAGTTGCTCCGCGGCGACCCGGCGCACCAGCTCCGCGGTGGCCTGTTCCCCGTTCTCGAAGACGACACCGGCGTCGACCCACTGCCAGATCTGGGAGCGGGAGATCTCGGCGGTGGCGGCGTCCTCCATCAGGCCGAAGATCGCGACGGCGCCCAGTCCGCGCAGCCAGGCCTCGATGTAGCGGGTGCCGACCTGCACGGCGTCGACCAGGCCCTGGTAGGTGGGCTTGGCGTCCAGGGAGTCGATCGCGATCAGATCCGCGGCCTTGACGTCGACGTCCTCGCGGAGCCGGTCCTTCTGGTTCGGCCGGTCGCCGAGCACCGCGTCGAAGGAGGCGCGGGCGATGGGGACCAGGTCGGGGTGGGCGACCCAGGAGCCGTCGAAACCGTCGCCGGCCTCGCGGTCCTTGTCGTTCTTGACCTTGGCCAGGGCCTGCTCGTTGGCCTCGGGGTCCCGGCGGTTGGGGATGAAGGCCGCCATGCCGCCGATGGCGTGCGCACCGCGCTTGTGGCAGGTGCGGACGAGGAGTTCGGTGTAGGCGCGCATGAACGGTGCCGTCATCGTGACCGCGTTGCGGTCGGGCAGCACGAACTTGGCGCCGCCGTCACGGAAGTTCTTGACGATGGAGAAGAGGTAGTCCCAGCGGCCGGCGTTCAGCCCCGAGGCGTGGTCGCGCAGCTCGTAGAGGATCTCCTCCATCTCGTACGCGGCGGTGATGGTCTCGATGAGGACGGTGGCGCGCACCGTGCCCTGCGGGATGCCGACATAGTCCTGGGCGAAGACGAAGATGTCGTTCCAGAGGCGGGCCTCCAGGTGCGACTCGGTCTTCGGCAGGTAGAAGTACGGCCCCTTGCCGAGGTCCAGCAGGCGCTTGGCGTTGTGGAAGAAGTAGAGGCCGAAGTCGACCAGCGCGCCGGGGACCGGCCGGCCCTCGAACTGCAGGTGCCGCTCGTCCAGATGCCAGCCGCGCGGCCGCATCACGACGGTGGCGAGTTCCCCGGCGGGCTTGAGGGCGTAGGACTTGCCGGACGCCGGGTCGGTGAAGTCGATGCGCCGCTCGTAGGCGTCGATCAGGTTCAGCTGACCCGAGACGACGTTCTCCCAGGTCGGGGCGGAGGCGTCCTCGAAGTCGGCGAGCCAGACCTTGGCGCCCGAGTTGAGCGCGTTGATGGTCATCTTGCGGTCGGTGGGACCGGTGATCTCCACCCGGCGGTCGTTGAGCGCGGCGGGCGCCTCGGCGACCTGCCAGCTGTCGTCGGCGCGGATCCGCGCGGTCTGCGGCAGGAAGTCCAGGGTGCTGGTGCGGGCGATCTCGGCACGGCGCTCGGCGCGGCGGGCGAGCAGCTCGTCACGGCGCGGGGTGAACCGTCGGTGGAGTTCGGCGACGAAGGTGAGCGCGGCGTCGGTGAGGACCTCGCCCTGCCGTTCGGGGGTGTGCGCGGGGTCGACTTCGACGATGGCCAGCGGGGACGGCGCTGGTGCGGACATGAGCTGTCACTCCATTCATCGGCGGTGCCCGGTGGCCGCGGGGGCGCTGGGCGGCACGGGGTGCCGCGGGCCCCGGGGGACGGTCGCGGGCGCCGTCTGGGTTCAGGGCGCTTCTGACCAGTGGATACTAGTTTCCTTATCGCGGAACTTCAATGGTTTGTTGATGTCGAGATTCTCCGGCTCGACACACCTGCTGATCGAATGGCTCCCGGTGCCACGGCGGTCACTCTCCATTACTCCCCCTCCCGCGGCCGGCGAGCGCCTGCCGGCGCGCAGGGTCACCCCAGGCGGTGCAGATCCTCCGGGGTGTCGATGTCGTACGGCTCCGCGACATCGGCGCACTCGACCAGGGTGAGGGCGGCCGCATGCTGCTGGAGGTAGGCGCGGGCACCGCGGTCGCCCGTTGCGCCGGCGGCGATGTCCGGCCAGCGGTCGGCGCCGAAGAGCACCGGATGGCCGCGCCGGCCGTCGTAGGCGGCGGAGGCGAGCGAACCGCCGCCGTCGTACGCCGCCACCACCCGCGCCACCGCCGCGGCGCCGATGCCCGGCTGGTCCACCAGGGACACCACGACCGCGTCCGCCCCCGACCCGGCCAGTGCTGCCAGGCCCACCCGGAGCGACGAGCCCATGCCCTGGGCCCAGTCCGGGTTGTCCCAGACGTGGTACGCGGAGAGCTCGGCCCGCTCCCGTACGGCATCGGCCGCCGCGCCCAGCACGATGTGGACGGGCTCGCAGCCGCCCTGCCGCAGGGCCCGCGCGGCGTGCTCGACCAGCGGCCGGCCCCGGTGGTCGAGCAGCGCCTTGGGCCGTCCCCCCAGGCGCCGCCCGCCGCCCGCGGCGAGCAGCAGACCGGCCACCCGCCCTCCGGGCCGTACGGCTTCCCGGGCCCCTTCAGGGGCGTCCGGCCGGGCGCGGAGCGGCGGTTCGCCCGGATCTCTCGGTGTTGTCGGTGCCATGAGGACTGCATACCTCATGGCACCGTGGAGCGTGGCCCGCCGGGTCAGGCGGCGTCGTCCGACGCGCGGGGGCGGGGAATGTGCGGCCGGAACCGTTCGCGCAGCTGATGCGTTCGCTCCTCCACGCGCCGCTGCTCGGCGACGTAACGGTCTATGTGCTCCAGCGTGATCTCCGAGGCATCGGACAGGCCGTACGCGCGGCAGATGAGCTGCACGACGCTGACCCGACGCTGGTTCGAGCCGGTGTCGGGGCCGGAGTGGGGTTCCATGGCATTCTCCGATCCAGTGATATGCCGGATATTTCCTTGAAAGGGAGAATGCTCCATCGCGCCCTGCCATACGCCTCGTATCGGATGTGCCCACGCCATCGGGTGCCGTGGGGTACGCATGTGCTGACGCATGATCAAGCCGAATTCGGGCATTGCGGCGGCGGACCTTTTCGAGGGTGCCGAGGGGGCAACGCCCGTCGCCAAACCGGCTCTTCGGGCAAGGTGCCCAGTTCCCCGCGGGCGAGGTCACGGCGCGGCCGGTGGCCGGATACGGTCCCTCGCCGCCGCGAGACCGCCCCAGGGTCCCGGTGGCGGGACCGGCACCCCCGCCGCCCCGCAGCAGGACCCGGATCCGGTCGACGGCAAGCGCATCAAGCTGCCTGACGGCCATGTTCCCCCAGGTCAGGGGTGTGAGCGGGCGTACGGGCCGCGCATTCGCGGGGTGCGCCGGCCGGACGATCGCCGGACGAATCCCGCCAGTGATCGGTTTTTTTCGCTCTCCGTATGGCGCGGGAAGCACAGAGTGGCGTTAACTGTCCGGCATCGCGGGTCGGGCAACGGCCACGGAGGACGCCGTCGTGGTGGAACAGCTGCAGAGTGACAGACGAACGACCGGGGTCGAAGGCGACCCCCGGGTCCATGAGCTACGCGGGGCCGTGGCCCGGCTGCGCCGCCAACTGGCTGTCCTCCCAGGGGAGTTGATGGACCGGACGGCGGCGGACGACGAGCTGGCCGCCTTGGACGCGATGGTGAGCCACGGCCTGCCCGAGGTGCCCCGGCTGCGTCGCTCGCTGCTGCTGATCGCCGGGGCGGTCGGGTCGGTGAGCGCGCTCTCTCCCGCGCTGGCCGAAGTGCGTGCGGGCATCGACCGGTTCGGCGAGCTGCCGCGGCCCCACTGAGGGGCGCCGAGCCGAGTCTCCGCCGCCGGCCGGCCCCGACCCGGGGCCCGCGGCCCGGCGCGCTATGCCGGCGCCTGGTTCGCCAGCGCCACCGACAGCTGGGCCGCGACGTCCTGCAGCACCGGCACGATCGTGTCCGTCGCGGCCTCCGACACCCGGCCGGTCGGGCCGGAGATGGAAATGGCCGCGGAGGTGGGGGAGTTGGGCACCGGCACCGCGAGGCAGCGGACGCCGATCTCCTGCTCGTTGTCGTCGACCGCGTAGCCGAGGCGGCGGACATCGGCGAGCGCGTCGAGGAAGCGGTCCGGGTCGGTGATCGTCTTCTCGGTCGCGGCGGGCATGCCCGTGCGGCTGAGCAGCGCGCGGACCTCCTCCGGTGAGTGGTTCGCCAGCAGGGCCTTGCCGACGCCGGTGGAGTGCGGCAGCACCCGCCGTCCGACCTCGGTGAACATCCGCACGGCGTGCCGGGAGGGGACCTGGGCGACGTAGACGATCTCGTCGCCGTCGAGCAGCGCCATGTTGGCGGTCTCGCCGGTCTCCTCGACCAGGCGGGCCAGGAACGGCCGGGCCCAGGTGCCCAGCAGCCGCGAGGCGCTCTCGCCGAGCCGGATCAGCCGGGGGCCGAGCGCATAGCGGCGGTTGGGCTGCTGGCGGACGTAGCCGCAGGCGACGAGGGTGCGCATCAGCCGGTGGATGGTGGGCAGCGGCAGTCCGCTGCTGCTGGAGAGCTCGCTCAGACCGACCTCGCCGCCGGCGTCGGCCATCCGCTCAAGCAGGTCGAAGGCGCGCTCAAGGGACTGGACACCGCCGCCGGCGGACTTGGCTTCGGCGGCGGAGGTGCTGGCGCTGGACGACGGCACGTCGCGTTCCTTTCGGGCGGGGCGGTTCGGTCTCGGCTGGGCTCACGGGCGCCGGGCCCGATCGGAGCAGCCTACCGGTCCCCTTGCCGTGGCACATGGCGTCTTGCGCACTCGTTCCCGCCGGTCAGGCCCTCTTTGTCCCAGGCTGTGAACCCTCGGGTCGACTGTCGGCCGCGCTCCCCCGGTGGCGCCAGTGGACGGAGCTACGTTCTGCTGAGTGAAATCTGCTATCCATTCTATGGAATCCTCCAAGGGGGTGGGGTGGGATTCCGGGGTGTGC
>NZ_SDIF01000217.1 GCF_004122735.1 Streptomyces sioyaensis
CGGCAGGGCTGAGCCCGGCCCCCGCCCGGGCTCAGCCCTGCCGGGCCCCGGCCCCGGCTCGGGTGGCTCCGGCCCCGGCTCCGGTGGCCCGTGGTTGCCGGGCGTGCAGATCGCCCAGTCCCTGCCGGGTGGCCACCAGCAGCACCCGGTCCTGCGGCCGCAGGACGTAGTCGTCGCCCAGCTCGTGCACCAGGCGGGCCGGTTCGCGCTCGGTGTCCGGCGGTGGCGTGGCGGCCGCGGCCTGCGGCTCCGGGTCGTCGGGGGCGCAGGTGTCCACCGCCAGCACCCGCAGCCGGCCCGGCCGCAGCACCTCGGCGACCGTACGGCCCTCCAGCGCGGCATTGCCACGCACCTCGACCCGGGCGACCAGCAGCACCCGGCGCTCGACGGGAATGGCCCCCAGGATCTGCCGCCCCATCATCGCGCCGCCGAACGCGGGCGCGGCCAGGAAGGAGGTGCTGCGGCTGCGGGTGAGCGCCCGGGGATGCGCGGCGCGCAGGGTGCGGTAGACGGCGGTGGCGAACCGGTCGTCGAACAGCCGCAGGGTGACCCGCAATCGCGGGGTGACGCTGCGGGCGTAGAGGGCGGCCTCCAGATTCGTGGTGTCGGCGCTGCTGAGGGCGAGCAGCGAGGACGCCCGCTCGATCATCGCGGCCTCCAGGACTCCTTCCTGGGTGACGTCCCCCAGGACGGTGGGCACCCGCAGCCGGCGGGCCAGTGCGATGCCCCGCGCCTCCGGGTCCGCCTCGATGCACACCACGGGGATGCCCATCTCGTGCAGTCGCGCCAGGACGCGGGTGCCGACCTTGCCGAGGCCGAGCAGCACCACGTGCCCCGACAGACCGCGCGGCGGGCGGCGCAGTGCCGAGGCACTGCGGAAGGTGCCCAGCCCCTCGAACGCCGCCGCGACCAGCACCGGCAGCAGCAACAGGCCGGTCAGTCCGGACAGCAGTTGCAGGATCTTGCGGGGCAGCGGCTGGCCGAGCGCCGGGTCGTTGATCGCGAAGAGGTCCAGCAGCGTGAGATAGGCGCCGTGCACCGGGTCCAGACCGGTGGTGAGCCAGGACGCGACGGCCAGCGCCAGCACCGCGCCGACGACGCCGGCCAGCGACCAGCGCAACCGCCGGGAGAAGAGCGAGGCGAGGGGGGCGCCCCGGCCGCGCAGCCAGGCGGGGCGCACCGGCCGCCCCGTATAGGAGACGGTCTCCAGGACGACGGTGCCGCAGCCGGCGGCGTCCGTGACCGCGGCATCGTCCGGCAGCAGCTGCCCCTCCTCGCCGCTGCCCGAACTCGGCTCCTGGTCGGGGTCGTTGGCGGAGGCGGGCAGCAGCGCCAGGGTGCACAGGCCGGGGTCACCGGGCCGGCCGGGAGGCACCGGCGGCCGCTCCACCGCCCGCAGCAGCAGCCCGTCCGCCTCGATGACCTTGCTGGTCCCGGCGACCGCGGTGGCCACCAGCGCGGGGGCCACCGTGTCGGCGTCGGACAGCACCGTCGTGGAGGCGTCGGCATCCACCGCGTCGGCGCCCACCGCGTCCCCGCCGCCGTAGGCGCCCAGGCCGGTGACCGCCGCGGCCTGGTCGAGCAACTCCTCCAGGTGCTGGCCGAGTTTGCGGTTGTAGAGCCGGATGACCAGCCGCAGGCGGGGATTGAGCCGGCGGGCGCGCAGCGCGGCGTGGATGTTGAGCTCATCGTCGTCGTAGACCAGCGCCAGCGCGCCCGCCTCGGCGACGCCCGCCTCGGTCAGCGCCACGTCGTCCGGCTGCGCCGCCTCCAGGATCCGTACGGTCTCCTCCGGCGGCTCCGCACCGTCCCCGGGCGCCTCGGACGGCACCGGCGAGGTACGGGCGACCGCCGCCGACACCCGGCCCAGGAGCGCGGTCGCCCGGTCCAGCGCGCGGGCCGGCGGGATGCGGGGCCGGTGCGGCTCCCGGGCGGAGGGGACGACGAGCGTCACCCGTTCGCCGTAGACGTCCCGGAGCTCGGCGGCGAGCCGGTGCGCCAGCGCATCGTCGCCGCAGACCACCATGTGCGAGGTGTATGAGCCCTGTTGGGGCTGGAGAGGCAGGTTGGGCACACGGTTCAGCGTGCCTTACGGACCCGGCACAGCGCAGCCCGGGCGCGGGAGACCGTCGCCCCACCGGGCAGGCCACATCCGAATGCCGCCCACCGCGCCCCCTACCAGGACCGGCATTGCGGCTACGGTTGTACCGGACCACGGTGCGAGCGGCGCTCCCGTTGCCCGCCCGGGTCCGTGTGGCGAGCCGTGGCCTTGTGTCGCCGGTACTGGGAGAAGAAAGTAGTGAGCAGGGTGTTTGTGCAGGTCATCGCGCTAGTACAGGGCACGGGGTAATCAGCATGCACATCGTCATCATGGGGTGCGGGCGCGTGGGCTCCGCGCTGGCACAGACCCTGGAGAGCCAGGGGCACACCATCGCGGTGGTCGACCAGGACCCGACCGCGTTCCGTCGCCTGGGCTCGTCCTTCGGCGGCCGCCGGGTGACCGGCGTCGGCTTCGACCAGGACACCCTGCGCGAGGCCGGTATCGAGGAGGCGGGCGCCTTCGCGGCCGTCTCCAGCGGTGACAACTCCAACATCATCGCCGCCCGCGTGGCCCGCGAGATGTTCGGCGTCGAGAACGTCGCGGCCCGTATCTACGACCCGCGCCGCGCCGAGGTCTACCAGCGCCTGGGCATCCCCACCGTCGCCACCGTCCGGTGGACGGCCGACCAGATGCTGCGCCGGCTGCTGCCGTCGGGGGCCGAGCCGCTGTGGCGGGACCCGAGCGGCGGCGTGCAGCTCGCCGAGGTGCACACCGCCCCCTCCTGGGTCGGGCACAAGATCAGCACGCTGCAGGAGGAGACCGGCGTCCGCGTCGCCTTCCTCACCCGGCTGGGCGAGGCGATGCTGCCGACCTCGCAGACGGTGCTGCAGGAAGGCGACCTGGTGCACGTGATGATGCGCACCGACGAGGTCGAGAAGGTCGAAGCGGCATTCGCCACGGGTCCTGAGGGGGCGCAGTCATGAGGGTCGCGATTGCGGGCGCGGGTGCGGTGGGCCGTTCCATCGCCGGCGAACTCCTCGAAAACGGGCACGAGATCCTGCTCATCGACAAGGCGCCGACCGCCATCTCGGTCGAACGGGTGCCGCTGGCCGAGTGGCTGCTGGCCGACGCCTGCGAGATCACCTCGCTCGACGAGGCGGCGCTGCAGCGCTGCAATGTCGTCATTGCGGCGACCGGCGACGACAAGGTCAACCTCGTCGTCTCGCTGCTCGCCAAGACGGAGTACGGCGTGCCGCGGGTGGTCGCACGGGTCAACAACCCCAAGAACGAGTGGCTGTTCAACGAGTCCTGGGGCGTCGATGTCGCGGTCTCCACGCCGCGTCTGATGTCGGCCCTGGTCGAGGAGGCGGTCAGCGTCGGCGATCTCGTACGGCTGCTGCGCTTCAGCCACGGCGACGCCAACCTCGTCGAGCTGACGCTGCCGCCGGAGGCCGCGCTGGCGGGCACCCGGGTCGGCGATGTCGAGTGGCCCCAGGACACCTCCCTGGTCACGATCATCCGCGGCACGCGGGTGCTCACGCCCAACAAGGAGGACGCGCTGGAAGCCGGTGACGAGTTGCTGTTCGTCGCGGCGCAGTCGCGTGAGGAGCAGCTGGAGGACCTGCTGTCGGTGCGGCACGAGGAGTCGTAACCCGGCCCCTTCGGCCCACTGACAACGCCGGGGCCCGGGAACCGAGCGGTTCCCGGGCCCCGGCGTTCGGTGTGCGGAGGCGTCAGCGGCGGTGGCGGCCCCCGCCCTGCGGGCGGTCGGCCGGGGGCTCGGCCGTGATCTCCGACACGAGGTCCCGGCCGAGGTCGTCGGCGACCCGGTCCAGCGTCTCGCGCTCGGTACGGCGCCGCTCCTCGGCTTCCTCCTCGGCCTTCTCCTTCGCCTCCATCTCGGCGAAGACGTCGATCGGCGGCGGTGCCTTCGCCAGGAAGATCCAGGTGAGGTAGACCGCGAGCAGGAACGGCGGGATCTTCAGCGCGATCAGTATCCAGCCGAGCTGGGTGGTGTCGGCCCACCAGTACAGCGGGAAGAGGATCGCGCACTTGGCGAGCAGGATCAGCCCCCAGGCCCAGCTGGCCTTGGCGTACGCCGTCTTGCGGCCGGGGTTGCGGGTGCGCCAGGAGAGGTTCTCCTTGAACACCGGGCCGAGCATCAGCCCGATCAGCGGGACGCCCGCGAGCGTGGTGACGATGTAGGCGGTGGCCAGGCCGAGGGTGTAGAGCATGCCCGGCAGATAGAAGTCCTTGGCGTTGCCGGTCATCATCGCGAAGACCACGCCGAAGGCCACCCCGAAGACACCGCTGAACGCGTGCTTGACGGTGTCCTTGCGGACCAGGCGCACCGCCGCCAGCACCAGCGAGACGGCCAGCGCGGCGATCGCCGAGACGTGCAGGTCCTTGTTGATCGTGAAGATCGTGACGAACAGCAGGCCGGGGACCACGGTCTCCACCATGCCGCGCACGCCGCCGAACGCCTCGAACAGCGCGGCCTCGGTCACCTGCCTGCCGTCGACGGCACCCTCGGCGTCCTGGCCGGGCGGGGCGGACGAGGGGCCTGCGGAGGAATCGGGGTCGGCATGCGCGTCAGTGGTCGGTCGGTCGTAAGACGTCACCGGCTACTCCTGTCCGAGCGGTCGGAGTTCGTACTTCGGATTGAAGAGCACCCGGCGTCCGTGGCTCAGCGAGACCCGGCCCGAGGCGATGAGCTTCCGGCCCGGCTCGATGCCGACGATGGAGCGGCGTCCCAGCCACACCACGTCGAGCGCCGCGGAGCCGTCGAACAGCTCCGCCTCCAGCGCGGGCACTCCGGCGCGCGGCCGCAGCGTGACATGCCGCAGGGTGCCGGTGACCTTCACTATCTGGCGGTCGTCGCAGTCGCAGATCCGGGTGCACCCCGCGTTCTGCGCATCCTGTTGCAGCTCGGCGGACTGCAGCTCCTCCTCGGAGGAGGACAGCCGGTCGAGCATCCGGCGGAAGCGACCGGCCGGCTTCTCGGATCGGGTCCCAGCACTCATACGCCCCAGCGTACCGGTGGCCGCGTCCCGGGCTCACGGCCCGCACGCGGACTTCGTACCCGGCTCACAAACCCGCCCGGCCGGCGCGGAGCAGGGCGCCGCGGGGGTACTACTGCTCGAAGCGGTAGCCCATGCCCGGCTCGGTGATGAAGTGCTTCGGGTGCGAGGGGTCGCTCTCCAGCTTGCGGCGGAGCTGGGCCATGTACACCCGCAGATAGTTGGTCTCGGTGCCGTACGAGGGGCCCCAGACCTCCTGGAGCAGCTGCTTCTGGCTGACCAGCCGGCCCGCGTTGCGGACCAGGACCTCCAGCAGATGCCACTCGGTGGGGGTCAGCCGGATGTCCCGGCCGCCGCGGTTGACCTTCTTCGCGGCGAGGTCGACGGTGAACCCCGCGGTCTCGACGATCACTTCGTCGTCGGCCGGCCCGGTCGGCTCGGCCCGGCGCACCGCCGCCCGCAGCCGGGCCAGCAGCTCGTCCATGCCGAACGGCTTGGTGACGTAGTCGTCCGCGCCGGCGTCCAGCGCTTCCACCTTCTCGTCGGAGGTCTGCCGCGCGGAGAGCACCAGGATCGGCACCCGCGTCCAGCCCCGGAGCCCCTTGATCACCTCGACGCCGTCCATATCGGGCAGGCCGAGGTCGAGGACGATGACATCGGGGTGGCGGGCGGCCGCGAGTTTGAGCGCGGTGGCCCCGTCGGGGGCGGCGTCGACCTCGTACTTGCGCGCCTTCAGGTTGATCACGAGCGCGCGGACGATCTGCGGCTCGTCATCGACCACAAGCACCCGGTTCACTGGCGTTCTCCTCGCGGTGTCGTCGCCCCACGGGCCGGACCCGCGGGGCGAGTGGTGGGGGTGGTCCGTACGGCCCGGCTCATGTCGTGGCCCGGGCCGTACGGACCACCCCCACCACTCGCCCCGCG
>NZ_SDIF01000218.1 GCF_004122735.1 Streptomyces sioyaensis
GTGAGGGGGGTCGGGCGGCGACGGGGTAGGACGGTGACGCGGACAGGACGGCGGCGTCGGCCCCGCGCCGTCCGGACGCCTACGCCGCCCGGATCGCGTCGATGATCCGCGGGTGGCGGAAGGCGAACCCCGAGTCCAGCAGCCGCCGCGGGATGACCCGCTGACTGCCCAGCACATCGCCGGCGAACTCACCGAGGGCGGCGCGCAGCACCGGCGCCGGAACGGTGCACAGCGTGGGGCGGTTCAGGACATGCCCCATCACGGCGGTCGCCTCGCGGTTGGTCACCGGTTCCGGGGCCGTGAGGTTGACCGGCCCGGTCAGGTCGCCGGTGTCGAGGAGGTGGCGCAGCGCCGCGATGTGGTCCGCCAGGGAGATGAAGCTCCAGTACTGGCTGCCGTCCCCGAACCGGCCGCCGAGGCCGAGCCGGAAGACGGGAAACAACCGGCCCCAGGCGCCGCCCGAGCGGGCCACGACCAGACCGGTGCGGGCGAAGACGGTGCGGATGCCCGCCTCCCGGGCCGGCTTCGCGGCGTCCTCCCACGCCACGCAGACCTCCGGCAGGAACCCGTGGCCGGCCGGTGCGCTCTCGTCCGTACGCCGGTCGCCGGTGTCGCCGTAGTAGCCGATCGCGCTGCCGGACACGAAGACCCGCGGCGGGGTGTCCATGGCGGCGAGTGCCGCGGCGAGGGTCCGGGTGCCCAGCACTCGGCTGTCGCGGATCTCCTGCTTGTAGGCGCGCGTCCAGCGGTGGTCGCCGACGCCGGCACCGGCCAGATGGACGACCGCCTCGCAGCCGGCCAGCCCCGCCGTGTCGACCTCCTGGCGCTTGGGGTCCCAGCGCACCTCGTCGGCCGCCCCGGGGGCACGCCGGACGAGCCGGACGACGTCGTGGCCGTCCGCACGCAGGGACCGGGCGAGCGCCGTGCCGATGAGTCCGGTCGAGCCGGTGATCGCGATCCGCATGGGGCCATACTGCCGCAGTCACGGGCCGGCGGCGGCATCCGGGGCCCGCCCCCGCCGCGTCGGCACGAGTACGCGGACGTCAGGCCCGGAAACGGTCCCAGAGGCCGGGGAAGCGCTCCGCCAGGGCCTGGTCGTCGTCGAATTCGAGGTAACTGCCGAGCGGTTCGCGGGGCGGCGCCGGCAGGGCCAGATCGGGCATCACCCCGCCGGTCATCTGCTCGTACGCCTCGTCGGCCGCGTAGCCCAGCTCCTCGGCGTCGCCGTCCACCGCCTCGTCGAAGTCGTCCAGCAGCTCGGTGAGCTGGTCCGGGTCGTGCAGCGCGCCCTCGAAGACCTCCCGGCCCTGGCCGATCAGCCAGCAGCGGAAGTAGTCGAAGGCGTCGTCGCTGGCGCCGCCCAGCAGGATCGTGGCCGCGGCCCACAGGTCCCAGGAGTACGCCCGGTTGTAGCGCGCCTCGAAATGACGGGCGAAGTCCACGACGGCCTCCGGATCGCGCCCGAGCAGCCTCTCGACCAGCGCGTCGGCCTGCTCTTCGGGGTCGCCCTCGGCCGCCTCGCGGGAACCGTCGATCAGTTCCCAGAACTCCGTCTCGTCCATCACCGCTCCAGCATCGGCCCTGCCGGGCCCCGCCGCATGCGGAGTACCCCGGATGCGACGGGGTCGTTATCCGGATCGGTGACGCGGTGTCCGCCGCGGTGACGGGATGTTCGGATCGGCGACGCAGTGTTCGGGTCGGTGCCCGCTCCGCGCCGCCCGGTGCGCCCTCGGGTGACCGCCCCCAGAATCACTCGTTGGACGGCGTGCACCACCCACGACGGCATATCCGCCATTTTGCGAAGGGCTGTTCCAGGCCATGCCCATGGACGAACGTACCCGGGCCGACGTCGAACGGGCCGAGGCGGCCATCGTCGAGCACTATCCACGGCTCGTCCGCCTCGCCTACCTCGTCCTGCCCCCGTCGATGGGCCGCCACCGCCGGGTCCTGACCGCACACGCCCTGGTCCAGCGGGCACTGCCGCGGGCCCGGCGGCACCGGCCCGACGGCGGGCTGCCGGCCCAGCGCGGCCCGGCGGCCGAGACCGGCTACGACCTGGTGCGGCTGCGGGCCCTGCGGCTGGCGCTGGCGTACGAGGGGCGGCCGGGCCGGGGGCTGCCGGTCATGCCGCAGGTGTGGGGGCTGCGGCTGTTCCCGCGGGCCGGCGGCGCCGAGGAACTCGCCCTGGACCAGGCGCTGTCCGCGGTCCCCGCGTCGGTCCGCGCCACGCTCGGGCTGTGGCATCTGGAGGGCCTGGACGAGGAGGCCGCGCGCACCGTCCTCGAACAGGCCGGGGCGCCCGCACCGGACGCGGCGCAGCGGGCGGCCGAGCAGCTGGACCGGGAGACCGGGGCCGGCGCCGGGGCGATGCTGAACTCGGGGGAGTTCGACCCCTGCACGGTGCAGACCCGGCCGACGGATCTGCTGCGCCGCCGGCAGCGGTTGCGGGCGGTGGCCGCGCTGGTGGCCGTAGTGGCCTTCGGCGCGGCGGCGGCCGGGGTGTGGCAGGGCGTGCGGGACCGGCCGCCGCGCGGCGAGACCACCGCTGAGCAGGCGCTGGACCCGGCCCGGCTGGTGCGTACCCCCAACGACCAGTGGGCGGACACCTCCCGGGTGGACTTCACCGCCTGGCCCGTCCGCGGCCGGCAGGCCGGTGACCAGGAGTTGCTGGGGCGGGCCCTGCGGGTCTGGGCGGCGCCGCCCGCCGATGCCCGGATCACCGCGACCGCGGGCACCTCCACCAGGCCGCCGGACCATCCGCCGCAGCTGCTGTACGCGGGGCTGATCGACGCGGTGATGGTGGTGGTCTTCCACGACGGCGAGCGGCTGGTGCGCTACGCCGAGCCCGAAGACGCCACGCCCACCCTGCACTTCGCACGGGTCGACGACGCGGACCTGACCACCGGCGCCGCGCTGGTGATCGGTCGCGGCAACGGCTGGATGCGCTATCTGCTCGCGCCCTGGATCTCCGAGGTCACCACCCGCGATCTGCTGGCGCCGGCCGCCCCGCCGCACGGTCTGCACGTCGCACCGGACGGGGTCACCGACCGGATCCTGGCCCCGCCCATGCCGGGCAGCGGCTGCGGCCGCTGGCCGGTCGCCCGGTTCCGGCCCTCGTCCCGGGTCGTGGCGAACGCCGGCCACGCCGACGACGCGACCTTCCTCCTGGCCGACCTCAACGACCTCGTGCCCGTCCATCTCCGCTACGTGCCGCCGCCGTCGTCCGGCGGCACCCCGGCCGCCGGCCCGCACGAGGCGACCGGCGCCCCGGCGCTGCGGAGCTGGGCCCGTACCGCCTGTTCGCTCGGGTCGCTGCGCGGCGCCGGCGTACGGTCCGTCACCGACTGGGCGTTCGCCGAGCAACGCCTCCCGGAGGGCGCCGGCCGGGCGACCTGGGTGTGCAGCCGCGCCGACACCTGGCGCGGGCCCGGGAGCGTGCGCATCCAGTTCCTGCCGCCCGCCGTGCGCCCGACGGACCCGGGGCGGATCGCCGGGCGGGCCGCGAACACCGCCGCCTGCAGCCCCTACGGGCCGCACGTGGTGGGTCAGGTCCGCTGGCGGGCGGCGTCCGGCCGGTGGTATCTGCTCGCGGCCGGCAGCCGGGAGGTCGGCGGCGTCGACGCCACCGGCGGCGTACGGGCCACCGGCAACGAGAACACGCTGGCCGCGCCGGCCGGCCCTGCCGCCCCCGCAACGGTCACCGGGCGGCTGCGGAACGGGGCGCCCGTGCCTGCGTTCGGCCCGTGAGGGGTGGACCCGGCGGGGAGGGGGCCGCACGGTGCCGTCGGGAGCCCGGGCCGATACCCGACAGGAGATGTCCGGTTTCGCTGCCAGGGTCGGTCGTCGTACGGATGCGGGACACCTGACAGCGAGGAGTGGCGTAGGTGACGAAAGAACTGGCGGGACGGGTGGCGCTGGTCGCCGGGGCGACCCGGGGCGCGGGCCGGGCGATGGCGGTCGAGCTGGGCCGGGCCGGTGCCCTGGTGTACGTCACGGGGCGGACGACGCGGGAGCGGGTCAGCGAGGTCGGACGGCCCACGGAGACCATCGAGGAGACCGCAGAGCTGGTCACCGCTGCGGGCGGCACCGGCATCGCCGTGCCCACCGACCATCTGGAACCGGAGCAGGTCAAGGCTCTGGTCGAGCGGATCGACCGCGCGCAGGGACGGCTGGACGTGCTGGTCAACAGCCTCTGGGGCGGTGACCGGCTGATCGAGTTCGACACCCGGCTGTGGGACCTCGATCTGGCGGGCGGGCTGCGGATGCTCCGCCTGGGCATCGACTCCCACCTCATCACCGGCCATTACGCGCTGCCGCTGCTGATCCGGCGGCCCGGCGGGCTGGTCGTCGAGATCACCGACGGCACCGCCGACTTCAACCGCCGCTACCGCGACAACCTCTGCTTCGACCTCACCAAGAACGCCCCGCACCGCATCGCCTTCGGTCTCGCCGCCGAGCTCAGGGAACACGGCGGCACGGCCGTCTCGCTCACCCCCGGCTTCCTCCGGTCCGAGGAGATGCTGGACCACTTCGGGGTGACGGAGGAGACCTGGCGCGACGCGGTGGCCCAGCAGCCGCACTTCGCCATCGCCGAATCGCCGGCCCTGATCGCCCGCGGCGTACGGGCGCTGGCCGCCGACCCGGACAGGGCGCGGTGGACCGGACAGTCCCTCTCCAGCGGCCAGTTGGCGAAGGAGTACGGCTTCACCGACACCGACGGCTCCCGGCCCGACTGCTTCGGCTACTTCGAGGACGTGGTCTTCGGCGGCGGGGACGGCAGCGCCGCGGACTACCGCTGAGCCCCTCGTCGCACCCCGCCGGTCAGTCGTACAGGGCGGCCGTCCGCCGGGCCGCCGTGGCGAGGCGCTCGCGCAGGTCGGCGGGCCGGAGGAGCTCGCCCTCCGGGCCGAGCGACAGCAGCTGGGCGTAGGCGACCTCGGCGGACTCCACGGCCAGGGTGACCGTCAGCCGCCCCTGCTCATCGGGGCCGCCCGCCGCCTGTGCCCGGGCGATCGCCTCGCGGGCCGCGGCGCGTTCGGTGACGTACGGCAGCTGGTGCACTCCGCGCGCGGAGAGCCGCAGCACCACCTCCTCGCGGAGGATCGACCGGGCGAACTGGGCCGCCCGCTCCGCCCAGAACGCCGGCAGGTCGAAGGACTCGTCCCGGCGGAACCGGCCGTCCGAAGCCCCGGCGGCCGCGGTGGCCCCGGCGCCCTCGTAGGCCGTCACAGCGGTGAACCGGTCGACCCGGTAGACGCGGTACTCCCCCTCGACCCGCGCCGCCAGATACCAGACCCCCGCCTTCAGCACGAGGCCGTACGGCTCCAACTCCCGTGCCACCTCGGTGTCCTTGCGGAGGTAGCGGGCGGTGATCCGGCGGTCGTCCCAGACCGCATCGGCGATCGCGGGGAGCAGCTCGGGGGTTTCGGGCTCCTGATACCAGGCGGGTGCGTCGAGGTGGAAGCGCTGGGCGGCGCCCGACGCGGCGTCCCGCAGCTCGGGCCGCAGCGCGGCGGAGACCTTCAGCCGCGCGGCGGACGCGGCGTCCGCGAGGCCCATCTCGCGGAGCGCCGTGGGCACTCCGGACAGGAACAGGGCTTCCGCCTCGCTGCGGGCGAGGCCGGTGAGGCGGGTGCGGTAGCCGCCTATGAGGCGGTAGCCGCCGGCCCGGCCGCGGTCCGCGTAGACCGGTACGCCGGCCTCGGAGAGGGAGAGGACGTCGCGGGCGACCGTACGCTCGGAGACCTCCAACTCGCGCGCCAGCTCGGCGGCCGTCATCGACGGCCGCGCCTGGAGCAGCAATACCATCTTGATCAGCCGGGCAGCACGCATGTCCCCATCATGCCGGGGGCCACTGACAACACCCCGGGGCCGCTGACATCCCCCGGCGGCCGGCTCCGCCTGCCGCATTCGGCCCACCACACCCGCCCACCCCCCGAAGGGGGGTGGGCGGGTGTGGTGGGCCGAATGCGGCAGGCGG
>NZ_SDIF01000219.1 GCF_004122735.1 Streptomyces sioyaensis
GTGAAGGTGACCTGTTGGCCGACGGTGGACGGGTCGGGCGTCGAGGTCACGGTGGTCGCCGAGGAGGACTGCCCCACCGTCTGGACGGCGGTCCCCGAAGAGCCGGTGAAGTTGGCGTCGCCGTTGTACGTGGCGGTGACCGGGTACGGGCTGCCGGCGGTGCCGGCGTAGGTGTGGAGGGTTACGGTGCCGCCGTCGGTGAGCGGTGCGGTGACGGGTGCGGTGCCGTCGCCGAAGTCGAAGGTGACGGTGCCGGTGGGGGTGCCCGCCCCGGGCGGAACGGCGGCGACCGTGGCGGTGACGGCCACCGGCTGTCCGGCCACCGAGGGGTCCGGGTCAAGGCCCACCGTGGTGGCCGTCGCCGCCTGTTGGACGGTCTGGGTGTCCGTCCCCGTGGAGGCGGTGAAGTTGGCGTCGCCGTTGTACGTGGCGGTGACCGGGTACGGGTCCGCGGCGGCGTTCGGATAGGCGTGGGTCACCGACGCGGCACCGCTCGACACCGGCAGGGTCATCTGCGGGGTGCCGTCGCCGAAGTCGAAGGTCACCGTCCCGGTCGGCACACCGGCGCCCGGCGGGACGACGGCGACCCGCGCCACGAAGGTGACCGACCGGCCGACCGGCGACGGGTCGGGAGCGGAGGTCACCGTGGTCGTCGTCGGTGCCGCCTCGACGACCTGGGTGTCCGTCCCGGTGGAGGGGGTGAAGTCGGTGTCGCCGTTGTAGGTGGCGGTGACGGCGTAGGGGGTGCCCGACGGTCCGGTGTAGGCGTGGCTGACCGTGGCCGTGCCGTCCGTAACTGCCGCTGTGACCACGGCAGTTCCGTCGCCGAAGTCGAACGTGACGGTGCCGGACGGGGTGCCCGGCGTCGGCGGAACCCCCGTCACGGCAGCCGTGAAAGTGACCGGCTGGCCGACGAGAGCGGGGTCGGGCGTGGAGGTGACGACCGTCGCCGAGGGCGCCTTGTAGTCGAAGGCGGCGGGCACCGTCACACTCCCCCCGGGGGTGGTGACGGTGATGTCGGCGGGGCCGGGGGCCCCGGCGGGCGTCACCGCGACGATGAGGGTGTCGGAGTACGCGCGGAAGGATGTCGCGGGGAGCGCGCCGAAGCGGACGCCGGTGACGAGGGAGAGACCGGTGCCGGTCAGGACGACGGTGCTGCCGCCGGCGATCGGCCCGGTGGCCGGGCTGACACCGGTGACCGACGGCGCGGCCGCATAGGTGTAGGGCAGGCGGTTGCTCACCCCGCCGATGCCGGTGACGTAGACCGGGACAGTGCCCGGCCCCGCGACAGGGGGAGCGGTCACCAGGAGCCGCGCGTCGGAGAGCACCACGGGGAAGGCGACGGCGTCGCCGAAGTGCACCAGCAGCGCGGTGCTCAGGTTGATGCCGCGGAGTTCGACGACATTGCCCCCGCCGACCGGACCGGCGGCCGGGATGACGGCCGACAGGGCGGGCCAGTAGAGGTAGTAGAAGGAGCCGATGCGTGCGGTGCCACCGGGGGTGGTGACCGTCACCGGGACCGCTCCGCTGCCCGCGGGGCTCACCGCGACGATGGTCTGGTCGTCGAGCACGGCGAACGCCGCGGCCGGGCGGGAACCGAAGTGCACGGCCGTGGCGTTGCTGAAGTGGCTGCCGATCAGCGTCACCAGGGTTCCGCCGCCGGCGGAGCCCTGGTTCGGAAAGACACCGGAGAACTGGTTGAGGAGCCCGGACGAGCCGACGAGGAGCCCGCCCGGGCCGTACGGGGTCAGCATGGAACGGCCACGATGGGTGCCGGTCCTGCGGTGATCGCGTCGGCACAGGCATCTCCCGGGCGCGGCAACGTCAGTGGCGGATTCGGTCCCGGCGGGGAGGCACACCGCCCCGCGCCCACACCTCGCGGGCCGGCGACGAGCACGGGGCGGACGGCACGGACAGCATGCATGACGGCTCCAGACCAGCTCGCGGGCCTGCCACACCCGGCACCCGCGCGCCTCGGCATGGCCGGTACCTGGACGTCCTCAACGGGGGAGGGCTCGGGCGCAGCGTCGGCACGCCGACGTTCCGAACCTGGCAAGGCGTCTTCCACTCCCCCGGAGAGGATGGGCGGCCCACCGGAATCGGACGGTCTCAGTAATCCATTCCGGTGAGGCGAAGGCAACGCTCCGGGTGCGAGCTCACCCGAAAGGCCGAGCGGAACTCGCCGCCCTTTCACGCCCCTTCACGCGGTGCGGGCCCGGCGGACGCCCTACACCCAGTGCGGCACGCTGCGCCCGGCCGGTGCCATCTCCACGCCGAATTCGAGGATCGCCGAGATCGCCTGGGCGATATCGGCCGGGGATTCCACAGGGACGACGGGGAACGGAAACCGGAGCAGATTCCTGGGCAGTGACGGTCCGAGGACGAGCCCGAGCCGGGTGCCGTGCGCCTGCATCTCCGCCGTGAGCGCGCCGAGTTCGGCCGGCTGCACCACGTTGCGCAGGAAGAGCTCGCCGACCTCGTCCGCCGTACGCAGCGTCTTCGCTTCCAGCGCGGAACACAGCGGAACGGTGGGGGCGGTGAACGGGAGACCGGGCACCACACGCCGCATCCTGGCGTGCGCCGCACCGCCGAGCGGGCCGTGCACCGTGACGCGATTGCCCTCGCCGATCCGGACGGCACCCTCCGGGGCCTCGGCGGCAAGTCGCGCCAGCGCCTCGCCGTCCCCGGTCAGCAGCACCACCCGGTACGTTCCGCTGGTGTCCCGGCCCAGGGCGCCGCCGCACCGGATCCCCCCGTGCACGGCGCCGCGGTACCACTCGGGGTCCTCGCCGGCCGGCAGAAAGGCCAGCGCGACGGCCCCCGCACGGTCTGGGCCTCCGGTGGCGGCCCCGTCGGCCAGCGTCCGGATCAGCGCCTCGCGCGGGAGAGCGCCCGCCAGCGCGGACGCGACCATCGCCCCGATGCCCAGGCCACCCAGCACACCGGGCCGGATCTTGTGCACCGCGAGCACGTCATGGATACCGAGCATCGCCGTCGCCAGCGCCAGCCGGCCGATGAGCGCGCGCTCCCGCGCCCCGGCCCGGCCGCGGCCCCTGCCGAGCAGCCGCTCGGCGTCCACGCCCGTCCAGTCGGCGACCTTCTGGTACCGGTGGCGCAGCACCGGAGAACTGTCGTAAAGCGCGGCCAGTCCGCTCGGGTCGCAGGCGTCGAGATCGGTACCGCACAGGAACGCGAGACCGGCGTTGGTCATCGGCGAACGGCCGACCGGGCCAGCGTCGGTACCAGGACGGCGGCCGCGACCAGATGCATGCACAGCAGCGTCACCTTGACACCGGTCGTGACTCCGCCCTGGACCGGGGCGATCAGGGAGAGGACGAGGACCACGACCGCGACGGCCGTCCACACCTGGCGCGCCCGCTGGGTGAGGCGCTCCAGCACGGCGAGCAGCGCCCAGGCGGCCAGTCCGACGACGAGGCCGGCGACGACGACCGCGGCCGGTCCGATGTGCTGGACCGCGTCGCCGGGCTTCATCCGCACATCGAGCTGCACCCCCAGCAACACCGCGGCGATCACCCACACCACGAGCGTGGCGGCGATGGTCCCGAGGACGGCCAGAACCCGGGCGGACCGTGGTGATGTCGCGGCCATGATGAACCAACCTCCTGAGGCGGACGTACAAGACCTGGCACGGCGGGGCGCTACGGGGTACCGCACCGCTGTCGTTCCTCGGGCAGCGACCGCTGCACCGTGAGGCTAGGCCCGGCGCGCGGTGCAGCGCCACCGCTCCGGTTCCCCGACCCCTGAGAACCGGGGAAACGCCCAGACTTCCGCCGTATCGGGCCGATAGACCTTGTGCTGGTGGTCCCGGCCCACTGGATAGTGGCCGGAGTAAGTGCTTCCCGATCCGCTCGGGACGACGGTGCCGGCCGCGGCGCGGCCGGGCCGGTCCACTGGAAAGGACGGATCACCACGATGAGTTCACCCCTTGCGGACGACGGCCTGTGGTGCCGGCGATTCCACCCGGCCCCGGACGCGGGCCGGCGCCTGGTGTGCTTCCCGCACGCCGGCGGTTCCGCGAGTTTCTACCATCCCGTCTCGGCCGCACTCAGTCCCGGCGTGGACGTGCTCGCCGTGCAGTACCCCGGGCGGCAGGACCGCCGCCAGGAACCGGCCATCGACGACGTCGGCCTCCTGGCGGACCGGATCGCCGAGGCGCTGGGAGCCTGGACCGACCGGCCGCTGACCTTCTTCGGCCACAGCATGGGCGCCCTGGTGGCCTTCGAGGTGGCACGGCGGCTGGAACGCGACGGAGACGGCCCGGTGCGGCTGTTCGCCTCCGGGCGCAGGGCGCCGTCCGCGTACCGCGACGAGCAGGTGCACCGGCGGGACGACGACGGCATCGTCGCCGAGCTGCGGGCGCTGAGCGGCACCGACGCGCGGGTCCTCGACGACGAGGAGATGCTGCGGATGGTGCTGCCCGCGCTCCGCAGCGACTACAAGGCCGTCGAGACCTACCGCAGCGAGCCCGGGGCCGTCGTGCGCTGCCCCGTCACCGTGCTGGTCGGGGACGACGACCCCAAGACGTCCCTGGACGAAGCCCGGTGCTGGGACGCGCACACCACCGGCGCCTGCGACCTGCGGGTCTTCCCCGGCGGGCACTTCTATCTGGCCGACCGACCGAAAGAGGTGATGGACGTGCTCAGCGAGCACTTCACCTCCGCCGCCCTTCCCCACCATGCGTAGGTGCCGCCCCACTGCCCCGACCGAGACACCCTGGAGCCCTGACAGCCATGCCTGAACCGCTACTCACCGCGTCGGCCACGCCCGCACCGCGCACCGGGCGACGGCCCAGGGTCGGTCACATCGACTTCCTCAACTGCCTGCCGCTCTTCTGGGGACTGGCCAGAAGCGGCAGCCTGCTCGACATGGACCTGAGGAAGGACAGCCCGGACGGCCTGAGCGACGCACTCGTCGCGGGCACGCTCGACATCGGGCCGATC
This sequence comes from Streptomyces sioyaensis, assembly GCF_004122735.1. Classification (GTDB taxonomy): domain Bacteria; phylum Actinomycetota; class Actinomycetes; order Streptomycetales; family Streptomycetaceae; genus Streptomyces; species Streptomyces sioyaensis. The sequence continues at coordinate 4,962 of NZ_SDIF01000219.1, forward strand.
AGCCTCATGGAATTCCTCAAGCACGCCGACGACCTGGTGGCGCTGCCGGGCATCGCCGTGGGCAGCGACGGCCCCGTGGAGTCCTGCCTGATCGTCAGCCAGGTGCCGCTGGACCAGCTGGACGGCGAACCCGTCGCACTCGGATCCACCAGCCGGACCTCGGTCCGGCTCGCCGAGCTGCTGTTCGCGGAGTCGGTCGGCGTGCGGCCCGCGTACTTCAGCTGCCTTCCGGACCTCGAAGCGATGATGCGGCAGGCACGGGCGGCCGTGGTCATCGGTGACGCCGCGCTGCGCGCCTCCCTGCACGAGGCGCCCCGGCTCGGCCTGCAGGTGCACGACCTGGGCCAGATGTGGCGCGACTGGACCGGACTGCCCTTCGTCTTCGCCGTCTTCGCCGCCCGCAAGGACTTCCTCGCCCGGGAGCCGGAGACCGTCCGCCGCGTACACGCCCACCTGCTGGCGTCCCGCGATCTGTCCCTCGCCGAGGTCAAGGAGGTCTGCGAACAGGCCGCCCGGTGGGAGGCGTTCGACGCCGAGACGCTGGAGCACTACTACACCACCGCCCTCGACTTCAGCCTCGGTGAGCGCCAGCTCGCCGGAATCGCGGAATTCGCCCGCCGGGTCGGCGGCGGACAGGCCGGCTTCCCGCCGGACGTCCGCGTCCAGCTCCTGGGCACCGACGCGATCAGCACGTGACATGACCGGCAACGAGCCCGAAAACACACCCGGAAAGGCCGTCGACATGCCCCGACCGTCCGAAGCCACCGACCGTGGCCTCCAGTCCGTACTGGACCGTGCCGCCGAGGGCGGCAGGGTCACCCCGGAAGAGGCGCTGGACCTCTACCGTTTCGCTCCGCTGCATGCGCTGGGCTCAGCGGCCGACACGATCCGCCGCCGCCGTTACGCGGGTACCGAGCACATCGCGACGTACATCATCGAGCGCAACATCAACTACACCAACGTGTGCGTGACGGCGTGCAAGTTCTG
>NZ_SDIF01000022.1 GCF_004122735.1 Streptomyces sioyaensis
ACTTTTTGCTTTCTCGCAGGACTTCGGGACAACGACCACCACTGCATCCCCGGGGTATGGGGCCGAGCCCACCCCGGGGATGCAGTGGTGGTCGTTGTCCCGAAGTCCTGCGAGAAAGCAAAAAGTTGACTGTTGTTCATCTTCCGGCCTGGGATAACCGCCGGTAACGTCCCGCCCACCTTCCCCCAAGGTCTCGCAGAGCCGGGGACCCCCATCGAGGAGCAGGAATGCGACGACGTACCGGAAGGCTCAGGACCGCCGCCGCGGCGGCCCTGTTCGCCTTGGGTGCCACGTTCTTGGCACCGCCCCCCACCGCGGCCGCGGCCGTGCACGACGCCGACGACTACTGCCAGGGCCAGTGCGCCGACATCCTGCCGCCCGGCGCCACCGGCAACGCCACCTTGGTGGAGATCCTCGGCAACAAGCTGTTCGGTACCCACCCCGAGCACTCCACCGACCAACTCGCCCCGTACGGTGCGCTGGCGAGCGGGTATCAGTCGCTCACCGACTCCACCCTCACCCAGTTCTTCAACGACGCCTCGTTCGGCGTCCCCCAGGACCAGGTCGGCAAGGTCACCACACCCCGTGCCGACGTCACCATCACCCGGGACAAGAAGACCGGTGTCCCGCACATCAAGGGCACCACCCGCTACGGCACCGAATACGGCGCCGGCTACGCCGCGGGCCAGGACCGGCTCTGGCTGATGGACCTCTTCCGCCACATCGGCCGCGGCGAGCTGACCTCCTTCGCGGGCGGCGCGCTCGCCAACCAGGGCCTGGAGCAGCAGTTCTGGCCGCAGGCGCCGTACACCGAGGAGGATCTGCAACAGCAGGTCGACTACATCAAGGACCACAACGGCGAGCGCGGCAAGCTGGCCATGCAGGACGCCCAGGCCTATGTCGACGGCATCAACGCCTACCGCGAACAGTCCAAGAACGGCCGTTACTTCCCCGGTGAGTACGTCCTCACCGGCCATGTCGACGCGATCACCAACGCCGGGGAGATCCAGCCCTTCAAGCTCACCGACCTGATAGCCCTGGCCTCCGTCGTCGGCGGGCTGTTCGGCAACGGCGGTGGCGGCGAGGTCCCCTCGGCCCTCGCGCTGCTCTCCGCCCAGCAGAAGTACGGCGTCGAGAAGGGCACCGCGGTCTGGGAGTCCTTCCGGGAGCGCAACGACCCCGAGGCCGCCAAGACCCTGCACGACGGGAGCAGCTTCCCGTACGCGGTCAAGCCGGCCAAGGCCAAGGGCACCGCGCTGCCCGACCGCGGCTCGGTCAGCGCCGAGCCGCTGGTCTTCGACCGCACCGGTGCGGCCACCGTCAAGAGCGGCACCCCGCCGCGGGACCCGGTCAAGGCCCCGAAGAAGTACAAGAAGCTGGAAGGCCTCTTCAAGGACGGGGTGCTGCCCAAGGGGAGCTTCGACCCCACGCAGCACCGCGGGATGTCCAACGCCCTGCTGGTTTCCGGCAAGCACACCGCGAGCGGCCACCCCGTCGCCGTCTTCGGCCCGCAGACCGGCTACTTCGCGCCCCAGCTGCTGATGCTCCAGGAGATCCAGGGGCCCGGCATCAGCGCCCGCGGCGCCTCCTTCGCGGGCGTGGGGATGTACGTCCAGCTCGGCCGCGGCCAGGACTACGCCTGGAGCGCCACCTCCGCCGGCCAGGACATCACCGACACCTACGCCGTCGAGCTGTGCAACGCGGACGGCTCCGCGCCCACCAAGGACTCCACCTCCTACCGCTACCACGGTGGCTGCGTCCCCATGGAGAAGCTGGAGCGGACCAACTCCTGGAAGCCCACCGTCGCCGACCCGACCGCGGCCGGCTCCTACCGGATGCAGGTCTTCCGGACGAAGTACGGGATCGTCACGCACCGCGCCACCGTCGACGGCAAGCCCGTCGCCTACACCGCGCAGCGCTCCACCTACCGCCACGAGGCCGACTCGATCATCGGCTTCCAGATGTTCAACGACCCGTCCTACGTCACCGACGCCGCCTCCTTCCAGAAGGCCGCCGGGCACATCGGCTACGCCTTCAACTGGTTCTACGCCGACTCCCGGGACATCGCGTACTACAACAGCGGCCTCAACCCGGTCCGCAACCCGGACGTCGATCCGTCGCTGCCCATCAAGGCGGACGACGCCTACGAGTGGAAGGGCTACGACCCCGCCACCAACACCACCGACTACACCCCGCCGGCCCAGCACCCGCAGTCCGTCGACCAGGACTACTACATCTCCTGGAACAACAAGCAGGCCAAGGACTACGACTCGGCGGGCTTCGGCAACGGCTCGGTGCACCGCGGCAATCTGCTGGACGACCGGGTGCGCGCCCTGACCAAGGAGGGCGGGGTGACCCGGGCGTCGCTGACCCGCGCCATGTCCCAGGCCGCGGTCACCGATCTGCGCGGCGAGGACGTGCTCCCCGAACTCCTGCGGGTCCTCAACAGCAAGCCCGTCACCGACCCGGCGCTGAAGACCGCGGTGCAGCAGCTGGAGGCCTGGCGCAAGGACGGCGCCCAGCGACGGGAGACCGCAGCGGGCTCGCACACCTACGCCCACTCCGACGCGGTGCGGCTGATGGACGCCTGGTGGCCGCAGATGATCGAGGCGGTCTTCAAGCCCCGGCTGGGCGGCGACCTCTACGACGCGCTGCGGGCCAACCTCGGCATCGACGAATCACCGTCGGCCGGCCACGGCCCGACCGGGGGCACGCCGGTTCGGCCTTCCAGTACGGCTGGTGGAGCTATGCGGACAAGGACCTGCGGGCGGTGCTCGGCGACACGGTGCAGGGCCGGCTCGCGGAGCCGTACTGCGGTGGCGGTGACCTGTCCGCCTGCCGTGACACCCTGCTGACCACCCTCCAGCAGGCGACCGGGAAGACCGCCGAGCAGGTCTATCCCGGCGACGGCAGCTGCAAGGCCGGCGACCAGTGGTGCGCGGACGCGATCATCCACCGTGCGGTCGGCGGGCTGACCCACGACACCATCAGCTGGCAGAACCGGCCGACCTATCAGCAGGTCGTGGAATTCCCCGCACACCGGTAGCGGGAGGTACGGATGCCGGCCGGTCCGGCGGACCGGATACCGGCGGGCAGGCCCCGGGCGCGGCGCCCGGGGCCGGTATCCGTCCGGGGCCGGTCCGGCGGGCGGTGCTGTGCATCCTCCCGCGCGGCGCGTCCGGCGAACCGGGGATTTACTTGACCATTCGACGGTCACCGAGAACGCATCCCGCATTTTCCGGAAGAAACCCCCCGTGATCCCGGCGGTGACCGGGCGGATTTCCCCTGGGGTTATGCTGCACCGTCCTGAATTCCGGGGATGGGAAGGCGAGTAGGGGCGCATGGCTTTGTCAGTTCCGCGGCAGTACCCGACGGAGTTGCTGGACACCACCATGGACCAGCTGCGCACGCTGATCGTCGTCCACGAGGCGGGCACCGCGCTGGGGGCCGCGCGCCGGCTCGGCCGGGAACAGTCCAGTGTGCAGAAGCAGCTGGACACCATGAACCGCACCTTCTCCGGACTGTGCGGCGAGGAGTTGGTCCTCAAGCAGGGGCGCGGCAAGGACGCCCTGTTCACCGCGACCGGCGAGGCGCTGGTGGAGCTGGCGCGGCGCACTCTGGGGGAGTGGTCGGACGGGGTGCGCGACGCCCGCCGCCGACTGGGCCGGACGCTGTCCGTCGGCACCACCCGCTATACGCTCGGCTTTCTGCTGGACGCGGTGGAACGCGTCACCGGGGAATTCGGGCGCGACGATGTCGAGCTGAAAGTGACTCATGTCCGCACCGGCGACCTCTTCGCCAAATTGCGCTCCAAGGAGCTCGATCTGGTCTGCGGCAGCGTGGTCGTCACCGAGGGCGAAGAAGCGGAATTGTTTGGTCCGTACGAGGTCATGCAATGGCGGCGCAGCGGGCTTTCCCTGCTGACGAACCTGCCGCCGGAGACGCTCCCCGGGACCTCCTTCGACGCCCGTGAACTGCCAGGGCTGCCTCTGGTCGTCTCGGCGCGCGGCCTGATAGACCGCTTCCTGACCTCGTGGTACGGCCCGGATTACGGGCAGAAGCTGTCCATCGCGGCCGAGATCGAGGCCGCCCACTACGGCTTCGAGCTGCTGCGGTCCGGGGTGGTGAGCGGGGCGATGCTGGTCACCCGGGGTATCGGGGAGGCGGCCGCGGACGGCCGTCTCCCGGAAGCCGGCGGACTGCGCACCCTGGAGCTGGTCGGCGAGGCGGGTCCCCGGACCGAGGTGCTGGTCGGGGTGTTCACCCGCCGCGGGGAGCGCGGCTCCTGTGCCCCCGGCCACCCCCTCAACCTCCTGTGGGACGCCCTGGCGCGGGAGAGCGGCCGGTGGTGGTTCCGGTCGTGAGGCAGCGCATCCGCCGTTGTGAGGTGCCGTCAGGAACCGGCCGTGGCGCCCGCCCGGTGGCGGACCGGGGTGCCGTACGCTCGTTCCCGACCAGGGGGGCCTGGGGCGGGACAACGTTGGGGGGACTCCCGTGACGGAAACACAGCAGACCACCGGTGCACCCGCGGACGCCGCCGGGGCGCGCGGAGCGGTGCGGGGCAAACGGCTCATTCCGGTGCTCTTCGCGGTCGCCGCCCTGGCCTACCTCCTCGACCTGGGCAGCAAACTGCTCGTGGTCGCGAAGCTGGAACACCACGACGCGGTACAGGTCATCGGGACCCTGTTGCAGCTCCGGGTCATCCGCAACCGCGGCGCCGCCTTCGGCTACGGCGAGGCGATGACCATAATCTTCAGCTTCATCGCCGCGGTCGTGATCGTCGTCATCGTGCGCCTGGCCCGCAAGCTCTACAGCGTGCGCTGGGCCCTCGCGCTCGGCCTGCTGCTGGGCGGGGCGCTGGGCAACCTCACCGACCGGCTCTTCCGCGCGCCCGGCGGATTCCAGGGCGGGGTGGTCGACTTCATCGCCCCCGCCCACTTCGCCGTCCTCAACCTCGCCGACGTGTCGATCTGCTGCGGAGGATTCCTGGTGGTGCTGCTCGCCTTCCGCGGTCTGGACCCCGACGGCACCGTCCACCGCAGCGGCGGCGGCCGCCGGCCCTCCCCGGCGCGCTCTCAGCGGTAGCGCAGATAGCGCTCCCGCACCGTACGGAAGCGCCGCAGCCCTTCCTGCCAGGCCGCGACGATCTCGTCCGGTCCGGCGCCCGCGTCGATCATCGTCCGTACGGTCGCGGAGCCGGTCAGCCGGTCGATGCCGTGGTCCGGCCGCCAGGCGAAGCCCTTCCAGACGCGCTTCGCGGTCACCAGGAGGCCGATGCCGGTGCGTACCGGGTCGAACGCCTCCGGGTCGTGGACGTGCAGCTGGACGCCGCCGATCGTGGTGCCCTGGAACTTGGAGAAGGTGGGGGTGAAGTACGCCTCCCTGAAGTGGACGCCGGGCAGGTCCAGTTCCGTGGCGGCCGCGGCCCACCGCCGGTCGATCCCGTCCGCGCCCAGCAGCTCGAAGGGGCGGGTGGTGCCGCGTCCCTCGGAGAGGTTGGTGCCCTCGAAGAGGCAGGTCCCGGCGTAGACGAGGGCGGTGTCGGGGGTGGGCATGTTGGGGCTCGGCGGCACCCAGGGCAGGCCGGTCACCCCGAAGAAGTCGGTGCGCCGCCAGCCGGTCATCCGGACGGTCTCCAGCTCCACCGGGCGCCCGGCGGCCTGCGGGACGAACTCGCCGTTGAACAGCAGCGCCAGCTCCGCCACCGTCATCCCGTGCGCCTGGGCGATCGGCTCCCGGCCGATGAACGAGGCGTACGCCTTGTCGAGCACCGGGCCGGCGGCCGCGCGGCCGGTGACCGGGTTCGGCCGGTCGAGCACCACGAAGCGCTTGCCGGCGAGGACCGCCGCCACCATGCAGTCGTAGAGCGTCCAGATGTAGGTGTAGAAGCGCGCGCCGACGTCCTGGATGTCGAAGACGACGGTGTCCACACCGGAGGCGGTGAAGACGGCGGCGAGTTCCCTGCCGCTCTTGTTGTACGTGTCGTAGACCGGCAGCCCGGTGGCCGGGTCGTCGTAGCGGCCCTGGGAGCCGCCGGCCTGGGCCGTGCCCCGGAAGCCGTGCTCGGGGCCGAAGACGGCGCGCAGCCGCACCCGGTCGTCGGCGTGCATCACATCGACGAGGTGCCTGAGGTCCTGGGTGACGCCGGTGGGGTTGGTGACGACGCCGACGGTGTGGCCGTCCACGAGGCGGTAGCCGTCGGCGGCGAGCCGGTCGAAGCCGGTGTGCACCCGCCGCCGGCCGCCGTGCGCGGGCCGTGCGGCGGCCGGGCCCGCGGTCGCGGTCAGGGCCGCTCCGGTCGCCGCCAGCCGCCCGAGCAGAACACGTCTCGACAGAGCCATCCGCACACCTCCGTGATCAACAGCCGGTCATCCACCGGTTACGTGTCGTGTGCACGCTAACGCGCACCGGCCCGCCGCGGAACGGACCCGGCCGTGACACCGGGCCCGCCCCGCTGCGGAACGAAGGCCGCCGTGACGGAAACGGGCCTCTTCCGTCGAGACATACCGACTGGTTAGTCTGCCTGCAGCCGAATCGGCGCGACCGAGGGAGACAGCGCAGTGGAAGCCGTACGGGACAAGGCCGTTGTCGTGACCGGGGCGGGCGGGGGGATCGGCGCCGCGCTGGCCCGCCGGTTCGCCGCCGAGGGCGCCCGGGTCGTGGTCAACGATCTGGACGAGGCCAAGGCGAAGCGGACCGCCGCGGAGATCGGGGCGCTCGCGGTCGCCGGGGACGCCTCCGGCGTCGTTCCGGCCGCCAGGGCGGCGCTCGGCGGCGCCATCGACATCTTCTGCGCCAACGCCGGGGTCGGCACCGGCGGCGGGCCCGAGGCGTCCGAGGAGGACTGGACGCTGGCCTGGGACGTCAATGTCATGGCCCATGTCCGGGCCGCCCGTGCGCTACTGCCCGAGTGGCTGGAGCGCGGCAGCGGGCGCTTCGTCTCCACGGTGTCCGCCGCGGGCCTGCTGACCATGGTCGCCGCGGCCCCCTACAGCGTCACCAAGCACGGCGCCTACGCCTTCGCCGAATGGCTCTCGCTGACCTACCGCCACCGCGGCATCGACGTGCACGCCATCTGCCCCCAGGGCGTCCGCACCGACATGCTGGCCGCCACCGGCGCCGCCGGCGACCTGGTCCTCACGCCCACCGCCGTGGAGCCCGAGGACGTCGCCGAGGCGCTGTTCGCGGCCATGGAGGAGGGCCGCTTCCTGGTCCTGCCGCACCCGGAGGTCGGCGGCTACTACGCGACCCGGGCCGCCGAGCCCGACCGCTGGCTGGCCGGGATGAACCACCTCCAGCAGAAGCTGGAGCAGGCCGAGGGCCGCTCCTGAGGGAGGCCCGAGCGCGGATACCGCCCGTAGGGACGGGTGCGCGCCGGCCGGCCCGGTGCGCCACCCCGCCACACCCCAGGTGTTCCCCCGCAGGGATGATCAGGCGATCAGGAAGAAAGGGCCGCACCCGATGACCTCCTACCAGGAAAAGCCGTGGCTGGCACAGCTCACCGACGCCCAGCGCGCCCCCGTCCAGCCGCCCCCCTCGACGCTGCACGCCTTCAGGGCCGCGGTCGGCCGCGTCCCCGACCGCACGGCGCTCGCCTACTTCGACGGCCGGCTGTCCTACGCCGAGACCGATGCGCTCTCCGACGGCATCGCCGCCCATCTCGCCGGGCGCGGCTTCCGGCGCGGCGACCGGGCCGCGGTCATGCTGCAGAACACCCCGCACTTCGTGCTCGCCGTGCTCGGGGTGTGGAAGGCCGGCGGGGTGGTGGTCCCGGTCAACCCCATGTACAAGTCCGCCGAGATGCGGCACATCCTGGACGACGCCGAGGTCGCCGCCGTCATCTGCGCCGACCGCACCTGGGACGGCTTTCTGCGGCTGATCGCCGACGGGGCCCCGTCCGTACGGATCGCGCTCACCGCGTGGGAGCGGGATCTGCAGACCCGTGACGACCGGCGGGTGCTGCGCGGCGCGCGGCTCGGGCCGCAGGAGGGCGCCGACGATCTGCTGACCGTCGCCCGCACCGCCGGCCCGATACGCGCGGTACCCGCCGACCCGGAACTCACCGCCGACGACCTTGCGCTGATCAGCTACACCTCCGGCACCAGCGGCACCCCCAAGGGCGCGACCAACACCCACGGCAACATCACGTACAACGCCGAGCGACAGCGCACCGGTCTGGGCCTGCCCGACGGCGCCACCTACTTCGCGCTCGCCCCGCTCTTCCACATCACCGGCCTGGTCTGCGAACTGGCGGCCTGCCTCGTCAACTCCGGCACCCTCGCGCTCGCCTACCGCTTCGAGGCCGGCGTCGTCCTGGACGCGTTCCTGGAACACCGGCCCGCCTACACGGTCGGCCCCTCCACCGCCTATATGGCGCTGATGGCCCACCCCGGGGTCACCCGCGAGCACTTCGCGTCCTTCGCGACCATGTCCTCCGGCGGCGCGCCGCTGCCGCCCGCCCTCGTCGAGACGTTCCGTACCGACTTCGGCCCCTACCTCCACAACGGGTACGGCCTGACCGAGTGCACCGCCCCCTGCGCCAGCGTCCCGCCCGGCAGCCGAGCGCCGGTCGACAAGGTCTCCGGCACACTGGCCGTCGGCGTCCCGGGTCCCGACACCGTCGTACGGATCATCGACGAGCAGGGCCGGGACCTGCCGTTCGGTGAACAGGGCGAGATCGCGGTCCGCGGCCCCCAGGTCGTCCCCGGCTACTGGCGCCGCCCGGACGCCACCGCCCAGGGCATGCCGGACGGTGAGCTGCGCACCGGCGACATCGGCTTCATGGACACCGAGGGCTGGCTCTATGTCGTCGACCGCAAGAAGGACATGATCAACGCGGCCGGCTTCAAGGTGTGGCCGCGGGAGGTCGAGGACGTCCTCTACAGCCATCCCGCGGTGCGCGAGGCCGCGGTCGTCGGGGTGCCCGACGCCTACCGCGGCGAGTCGGTGAAGGCGTACGTCAGCCTGCGGCCCGGGTCCGCCCCGGAACCCGCCGAGCTGGCCGCGTACTGCAAGGAGCGGCTGGCGGCGTACAAATATCCCCGTGAGGTGGAGATCCTGGCCGAGCTTCCGAAGACCACGAGTGGCAAGATCCTCCGACGGGAGCTGCGCCACCGCGCATGATGAGAGCACGAAGGACAGGTGAGGGCGATGGCCGGCACGAAGGACGGCAACGGCAACGGCGGGGCGAAGCCGGTGGCCCAGCGGCTGCTGGCCACCGCCACCCGGCTCTTCGCGGAGCAGGGCTACGACCGCACCTCCGTCCAGGAGATCGTCGATGCGGCGGGCGTCACCAAGGGCGCCCTTTACCACTACTTCGGCTCCAAGGACGATCTGCTGCACGAGGTCTACGGCCGGGTGCTGCGCCTCCAGCAGGAGCGGCTGGACCACTTCGCCGATGCCGACGCACCGGTCGAGCAGCGACTGCGGGACGCCGCCGCCGATGTCGTCGTCACCACCATCGAGAACCTCGACGACACCAAGATCTTCTTCCGCTCGATGCACCACCTCGCCCCGGAGAAGGACAAGCAGGTACGCGCCGAGCGGCGGCGCTACCACGAACGGTTCCGCGCCCTGGTCGAGGAGGGCCAGCGCACCGGCGTGTTCGCCGCCGACATCCCCGCCGACCTCGTCGTGGACTACCACTTCGGCTCCGTGCACCACCTCGGCACGTGGTACCGCGAGGACGGACCGCTCAGCCCGCAGCAGGTGGCCGACCACCTCGCGGAACTGCTGCTGCGGGCGCTGCGGCCGTAGCGCGCACGGCGAAGGGCCCAGCGACCATCGGTGGTCGCTGGGCCCTTCGCCGGTCTGCGGCCTCAGAGGTACTTCTTCAGCTCACGGCGGGCCAGCGACCGCTGGTGCACCTCGTCCGGACCGTCCGCCAATCGGAGCGTGCGGGCCCCGGCCCACAGCTCCGCCAGCGGGAAGTCCTGGCTGACCCCGGCGGCGCCGTGCAGCTGCACCGCCTTGTCGAGAATGTCCACGACGGCGCGCGGGGTGGCGATCTTGATGGACTGGATCTCGGTGTGTGCGCCCTTGTTGCCGACGGTGTCCATCAGCCAGGCCGTCTTCAGCACCAGCAGCCGCAGCTGCTCCACGGCCACCCGGGCGTCCGCGATCCACTCCTGGACCACGCCCTGCCGGGCCAGCGGCCGGCCGAAGGCCGTCCGGCCCACCGCCCGGCGGCACATCAGCTCGATGGCGCGCTCGGCCATCCCGATCAGCCGCATGCAGTGGTGGATCCGGCCGGGGCCGAGCCGGGCCTGGGCGATGGCGAAGCCGCCGCCCTCTTCGCCGATCAGGTTGCCGGCCGGCACCCGTACGTCGTGGAAGACCACCTCGGCATGGCCGCCGTGGTAGTGGTCCTCGTAGCCGTAGACCTGCATGGCGCGCTTCACCTCCAGGCCGGGGGTGTCGCGCGGGACCAGGATCATCGACTGCTGACGGCGGATGTCCGCGCCGTCCGGGTCGGTCTTGCCCATCACGATGAAGATCTGGCACAGCGGGTTCATCGCCCCGGAGATGTACCACTTACGGCCGTTGATGACGTAGTTGTCGCCATCCCTGACAATCTGCGTCTCGATGTTGGTGGCGTCCGACGAGGCCACCTCCGGCTCGGTCATCGCGAACGCCGACCGGATCTCGCCGGCCAGCAGCGGCTGGAGCCACTGCTTGCGCTGCGCCTCGTTGCCGAACTGCGCCAGCACCTCCATGTTGCCGGTGTCCGGCGCCGCGCAGTTCAGCGCGGTGGGCGCCAACTGCGGGCTGCGGCCGGTGATTTCGGCCAGCGGTGCGTACTGGAGGTTGGTCAGCCCGGCACCGTGCTCGGCGTCCGGCAAGAACAGATTCCACAGTCCCTGCGCACGGGCCTCGGCCTTCAGCTCCTCGACGATCGCCGGGGTGTCCCACGGCGAGGCGAGCGCGGCCCGCTGCTCATGGGCGGTCTGCTCGGCCGGGTGGACATGCTCGTCCATGAACGTCAGGAGCCGCTCGCGCAGCTCTTCGGTACGGGCGTCGAATGCGAAGTCCATGGATGCCTCAGCCTTCCTTGAGGGTGGTGAGTCCGTGGTCGATGAAGACGGGGACGAGTTCGCCGATCCGGTCGAACCCCGCGCCGACGGTCTGGCCGAGCGTGAAGCGGTAGTGGATGCCTTCGAGGATCACCGCGAGCTTGAACCAGGCGAACGCCGTGTACCAGGCGAGGGCCGAGGTGTCCCGCCCCGAGCGCGCGGCGTAGCGCTCGATCAGCTCCGCCGGGGTCGGGTGGCCCGGCGCGCCGCTGGTCGTGCTGACCGGGGACTCCGGCAGGCCCAGGTCCGAGCTGTACATCACCAGCAGGCCGAGGTCGGTCAGCGGATCGCCGAGGGTGGACATCTCCCAGTCCAGCACGGCCTTGAGGGTGTCATCGGCCCCGACCAGGACGTTGTCGAGGCGGTAGTCGCCGTGTACGACGGTGGGCGCGGGGGAGGCGGGCAGCGCCCGGCCCAGCGCCTCGTGCAGCTCGTCGATCCCCGGCAGCTCGCGGTTCCTGGAGGCGCTCAACTGCTTTCCCCAGCGCCTCAGTTGGCGCTCCAGGAAGCCCTCCGGGCGGCCGAAGTCGCCGAGCCCGACCGCCTCCGGGTCCACGGCGTGCAGTTCCACGAGCGTGTCGACCAGGGAGAGGACCACGGCGCGGGTGCGCTCGGGCCCGAGCGGGGCGAGCTGTGCGGCCGTGCGGTACGGCACCCCCTCCACCAGCTCCATCACGTAGAAGGGCGCCCCGATCACCGACTCGTCCTCGCACAGCAGCAGCGCCTCGGGCACCGGCACGGGTGTGCCGTGCAGCGCGCTGATGACCCGGTGCTCGCGCCGCATGTCGTGCGCGGTCGCCAGGACATGGCCCAGCGGCGGCCGGCGCACGACCCAGGAGCCGGTGCCGTCGGTGATCCGGTAGGTGAGGTTGGACCGCCCGCCCTCGATCAGCCGCGCCCGCAGCGGCCCGCCGGTCAGCCCCGGCCGCTCCCGGTCCAGATGCGCGCGCAATCGTTCCAGGTCGAGGCCGGGAGGCTGCTCCCGGCCCGGGGCCTGCGGGGGAGGGGTGCCGTTGCTCATCGTGCTCCTCCATGCGGAGTGGACGGTCCATCGGTCGCTGGGCACGATCATGCCGACTAGTCGGTATGGCGTCCAGTGGCCCGGCGTGGGGCGTCCGTCACGCAGCGGATTTCCCGCCCTCGCCCACGGCCCCGGCCTCCCGGGGCGCCCGCGGCGGGTGGGCGGAGCTCAGGCGTGACAGGCCATCGGCACCCCGCCGTTCAGCGCCGTCATGTCGCCGAACGCGGCGATCGGATCGAGCGGCGATCCCGGCGCCGCGCCCGCCAGCTCCGCATAGGCCCGGTGCAGGTTGGCCACCAGCCGCTCGCTCTCGGCCAGCTCGGCGAACGGCCCGAGATCCGCCTCGCGGGCCATCTCCAGCGGCGTACGGCCGGCCGCCCGGCCCTCCTGCGCCAGCCGGCCGACGAACCGCAGATAGCGCTCGATGCCGTCGTACACCTCGGGGCCGGTCACCGGCCCGTGCCCGGGGACGACGGTGACCGCGTCCAGGGAGCGCAGCAGCTCCAGCGCGCGCAGCGAGCCGGTCAGCGAACCCATCAGGACGAACGGGGTACCGCCGTGGAAGACCAGGTCGCCGGCGAAGACGATGCGCTGCCGGGGCAGCCAGACGAGGGTGTCGCCCGTGGTGTGGGCCACGCCGGGATGGATCAGCCGCACCTCGATACCGCCGGTGTGCACGGTCAGTTCGTCGGTGTAGGTGACCTCCGGGGCCGTCAGCCGGATGTCGCCGTACGCCACCTGCGGCCACACCGCATGGAGTTGGTGCCCGGCGGCCAGCAGCTCACGGCGGCAGGAGGCGTGCCCGACGACCGTCGCCTCCGGTGCGAAGACGGCGTTGCCGTAGGTGTGGTCGCCGTGGTGATGGGTGTTGACCAGCGTGCGGGGCGCCGGCGCGCCGCTCCCGTCGATCCGCCGGCGCAGCAGACGGGCCCGGCGCTCGGTGGCGGCGGTGTCCACGACCAGGGTGTCGTCCCCGTCGGTGACGAAGCCCGCGTTGTTCAGGCACCAGCCGCCGTCCGGCTGGATGAACGCATGGACCCCGGCGGCCAGTTCGGTGAGATAGGGCTCGGGCACGGCGGACCCGGCGGCGGGCGGTGCCGCCGGGTCCGGCCCGGCGGCGTCCGGCCCGGTGCTCCGTGCCGTGGCCGGGTCCGCGGAGTGCCGCGGCGGTGTGGTCCGTGCCGTCTCGTCGCCCATGCGGGTGTCTCCCTCGTCCGATGACCCGTCAGCCCCGTGGCCCGGGCCGGGGGCCGGGCACACCCCGGTGCCGCGGGGGTCGCGTCACGCTACCGCCGCCGGGCGCCGCGGCGGCACCGCGCCCCGTCGTCCTCACCCATGCCGCACCAGGATCACCCCGCCGCACAGCGCCGGCGCGAGGGTGCAGCCGACCAGCAGCAGGGCGGTCCGCGGCGGCAGGGCCGGCGGGCGGCCGGTGGTCATCGCCTGCATCCGGCGGTGCGCAAGCGCCACGAAGGCGAGCCAGAACAGCCCCATCAGCACCACCAGAACCACCTCCACCGCCCCCGGCGCCCGGCTGCCCAGCAGCTGGCGGCCGGCCAGCACGGCCATCGCGGTCGCCGACAGCGTCGTACGCCGCCACGCAAGCCTGGTCCGCTCCGGCTGCAGCCCCGGGTCCCGGTCGGGAGCCGGCCGCGGCGCCCCCGCGTCCGGCCGCGTTCCGCCCGCCACCGGTCAGCCGGTCCGGCCGAGCAGCACCAGTACGACCACCGCCACCGCCAGCACGCCGACGGCCAGCGCCAGCGCCGTGGGGAAGCGGGTGACCGGCAGGTCCTCGCCGCGCCGCATCGCCCGCTCGCAGCGCACCCAGTGATTGACCGCCCGCAGCGCACACAGCGCCCCGCCGGCCAGCAGCACCACGGTGAACGTCACCCGCAGCCCCGGGTGCAGCCGGGGCAGGAACTGGTCCACCGCGAACCCGCCGCCGATCAGCGCCAGCCCGGTGCGCAGCCAGGCGAGGAAGGTGCGCTCATTGGCGAGCGAGAAGCGGTAGTCGGGGGTGGTGCCCTCCGCGCGGATCCGCCCGGGCGCGAACCACAGCCGTACGGCCGCGCCGGCCGAACGCAGCCCGTCAGTGATCATGGCCGAAACCCTAGCGGCCGCCCCGTCCCGTTCCCCGGTCGCATCAGAGGTCCCCCGCCTCCCGCCGGGCGAGCAGCTCCCGGTAGGCGGCCAGCCCGTCCGGCGTCCACGGCCGGACGTCGAGCTGCCGGCTGAGCTCCTCCTCGGTCAGGAAGGCGTACCAGTCGATCTCCGACTCCTGCGGGGCGACCGGCAGCGTGCAGCGCACCTGGTAGACCGCCGACCACCAGGTGTGCTCGGCCGTCTCGTAGAGGAACTTGAACAGCGGCTCGGGCCGGTCCAGGCCCTGGACGCCCAGCTCCTCCTCCGCCTCGCGCAGCGCCGCCTCGTCATAGCTCTCGCCGGCGCCGACCACCCCGCCCACGAACATGTCGTAGTGCGCGGGGAACACCAGCTTCTGCGGTGTGCGGCGGTGCACGAAGATCCGGTCCTCGGCGTCCCGGACCAGGATGAAGGAGCAGCGGGTGCGCATTCTGCGGGCGTAGGCCGCGCCGCGTGGGGCCTGCCCCACGACCTGATCGTTCTCGTCCACGACATCGAGGATCTCGTCCGCGTTGAGCGGTTGCTGATCGGTCATGAGGCCATGCAATCACCAGGAGCGGGGACCGCACCCCGCGGGGCGCCGGTCCCGCCGGGCCGGGCCCGGGCCCCGGGGCACGGCACGAGGAGGGCCCGGACGGCGGAGTGCGCGCGGGGCCGGACGGGTCACGGGGCGTTCACGGGACGTCCCGGGCGAGGGGGGACGGGGGAGCGTGCTCCGGACGAAGCGCCGGGCCGCCCGGCCTCGGCGCGGCCGCAGCCGAACCCCCCCGGCCTCAGCGCGGCTCCAGCTCCCGGACGTCCTCCCGTCGGCCGGCTCCCGGCGGCATCGCCGGATGGCTGCCGATCAGCACGATCCCCGCGACGACGGCCACGATCCCGGCCACCTCCCAGGCCAGCGCCCCGGCCGTCACCTGGAGCCGGTCGCCGAGAAATCCCACCCCGCAGGCGATCCCGGCGAGCGGCTGGGCGGCGGTCAGCGCGGGCAGCGAGAGCCGCAGCGGCGCCGACTCGAAGGCGCTCTGCACCAGCACCAGCGCCAGCACCCCGAGCACGACGATGGCGTACGGCTGCCAGCTGGTCAGCAGGGCGCCCCAGCCGCCGCGCCCGAAGTGCTCCCCGCTGATCCGGGTCAGCGCGTCCTGGAGCCCGTAGAGGAGCCCGGCGGCGACGCCCAGCAGGGCGGCCTCCAGGCTCACATGCACCCGTTCCCGCTTGGCGACCGCCGCCAGCACCAGGGCGGTGCCCAGCACCATGCCCATGATCAGCCACTGCCAGGTCTGGTCGGCGCTGGTGCGCCCGCCCTGCGGACGGCCGGCCACGATGAAGGCCGTCACCCCGCCGGCCAGCAGCCACAGCCCCGCCCAGCCGGTGCGGCCGAGCCGCTGCCGGGTCAGCCGCCGGGACAGCGCCATCGCGAACAGCAGATTGGTCGCCAGCAGCGGCTCCACGAGAGTGATGTCGCCCATCCCCAGCGCGACCGCGCCGAGCGCCATCCCGGCCACCATCAGCCCGATACCGGCCACCCACAGCGGCATCCGCACCAGATCGAGCAGCAGACGGACCGAGAGGAAGTCCTTCATCGGGGCGTGCTGCGCCGCGGCCTGCTGAAACACGAAGCCGAGTCCCAGACAGCAGGCCGCTCCAAGGGCGAGCAGTATCACCGTCACGTCGCACCTCGTATCGCGCGGGGTGGGGGATTGCGCCTGAGGATAGTCATCCGGCGTCGGGCGTGGGGTGGCCCTCGTCACCCACCATTCTCCCGCGCGCCCTGCCATACCGCGCAGTAACCCTGTGGTTGACGCGGCAGTCGGGTGCGCTGAGGATCGTTCCACCACGGCGGCCGGGGCGCCGGGCGTGCCCCGTTGAGGAGAAGCAGATGGCGTACGACGCTGATGTGATCGTGATCGGAGCGGGGCTCGCGGGCCTGGCGGCCACCGCGGAACTGGTGGACGCCGGACGCAAGGTGATCCTGCTCGACCAGGAGCCCGAGCAGTCCCTGGGCGGGCAGGCCCACTGGTCCTTCGGCGGCCTCTTCCTGGTGAATTCCCCCGAACAGCGCCGGCTGCGGATCCGCGACACCCAGGAACTGGCCTGGCAGGACTGGCTGGGCACCGCCGGGTTCGACCGGCCCGAGGACCACTGGCCGCGCAAATGGGCCGAGGCCTATGTCGACTTCGCGGCCGGTGAGAAGCGCTCCTGGCTGCACCGGCAGGGCGTACGGCTCTTTCCCGTCGTCGGCTGGGCCGAGCGCGGCGGCTACGGCGCGACGGGGCACGGCAACTCCGTCCCCCGCTTCCACATCACCTGGGGGACCGGGCCGGGGCTGCTCGCCCCGTTCCTGCGGCGGGTGCGGGCCGGGGCCGCCCGCGGCCTGGTCGAGTCGCGCTTCCGCCACCGGGTGACCGGACTGTCGCGCAGCGCCGGGGGCGTGGACACCGTCAGCGGCGAGGTCCTGGAGCCCTCGGACGTCGTGCGCGGTCGGCCCAGCAGCCGTGAGGTGGTCGGCGCCTTCGAGCTCAGGGCCCAGGCCGTGATCGTCACCTCGGGCGGCATCGGCGGCAACCACGGGCTGGTGCGCGCCAACTGGCCCGAGCGGCTCGGCAAGCCCCCGCGGCGGATGCTCTCCGGGGTGCCGGCGCATGTGGACGGCAGGATGCTGGGCATCGCCGAGGCGGCCGGCGGCCGGCTCATCAACCGTGACCGGATGTGGCACTACACCGAGGGCATCGAGAACTGGAACTCCATCTGGCCGCTGCACGGCATCCGGATCCTGTCCGGCCCGTCCCCGCTGTGGCTGGACGCCCGCGGCCGGCGGCTGCCGGTGCCGCTGTTCCCCGGCTTCGACACCCTCGGCACCCTTGAGCACATCATGTCGACCGGCCACGACCACACCTGGTTCGTGCTCACCCAGAAGATCATCGAGAAGGAGTTCACCCTCTCCGGCTCCGAGCAGAACCCCGATCTGACCGGAAAGAGCATCCGCGAGGTGCTGGGCCGGGCCCGGTCCGGCGCGCCCGGCCCGGTGCGGGCGTTCATGGAACGCGGTGCGGACTTCGTCGTCGAGCGGTCGCTGACCGATCTGGTCCGGCGGATGAACGAACTGACCGTGGAGCCGCTGCTCACGGAGGAGGCGGTGCGCGGCGAGATCGTGGCGCGGGACCGCGAGCTCGCCCACCCCTTCACCAAGGACCTCCAGGTGACCGCGGTGCGCGGGACCCGTAAATACCTCGGCGACCGGCTGATCCGCACCGCCGCGCCGCACCGGCTGCTCGACCCCAAGGCCGGCCCGCTGATCGCGGTACGGCTGCACATCCTCACCCGTAAGACGCTCGGCGGGCTGGAGACCGACCTCTCGTCGCGGGTGCTGACCGACGACGGCACGCCGCTGCCGGGTGTGTACGCGGCGGGTGAGGCGGCCGGTTTCGGCGGCGGCGGGATGCACGGATACCGCTCGCTGGAGGGCACCTTCCTCGGCGGCTGTCTCTTCTCCGGGCGGACGGCGGGGCGGGCGGCGGCCCGGGCGGTGTCCTGAGCGGGCGGGGCGGTGTGCCGAGCGGGCCGGGCAGGGCCGGGGGAGGGGCGCCCGGCACCGGGTCCGGGTGGCCCGCCCGCCCAATACCGTGATACGCAAGCGGGGTTGGCGGATCCAGCCATTCCCCTTCCCGTCTTGACGCGGAGCTCTGCGTACCGCTTTGCTGTCCGTGATGACTGGTGCGGACCACGTCATCACCCTCTGTAGAGGCGCGCGCAGATCCGGCCCCACCCGCCGAGGACGGCTCGGTACGGCGAACGGCCGGTGCGGCGCGTCATGGAGCCCGCTGACCCGTGATGTCGATTACCCCGTCCCCACCGTCCCCTCCGTCGTCCCTCGTGCCCACCCCCTGCCCGGACCTCCGGGCCCTCGCCCCGGCCCTCGGCGATGCCGAACTGGCGGTCACCGCCGACGCGCTGGCGCTCGGCCAGTGGGCCCGGGTGCGCACCCTGCTCACCGGCACCGGCGCCGACTGGGATCTGCGCGGCCACCGATTAACCGTCCTGGCCACCTCTCCCAGCAGCGCCGCCTGGGCCGCCGACTGGCTGCTCGCCGAACCGGACAGCGGCGACGCCGCCACCCTCCTGGCCCTCGCCACCGTCCGGCTCGCGCTGCGCGGCGCGAGCAGCACCACGGCAGCCGCCCGGGCGTGTGCCACCGCCGCCGGGATGCTGCCCGACGACCCCACCCCCTGGCTCGGCGCGCTGATCCTCGCCCGCCGCTGCGGCACCCCGGACGGACAGGAGCACGCCTTCCGGCAGATCCGCGCCCGGCACCGCGACCACCACCACGCACACCACCTGATGACGGCCGCGCTGGCCGAACGGCAGCCGGACGGCGGCGACGGCCCCCGGCACCCGGCCCACGACTTCGCCGCCCGGGCCGCCGAACGCGCCCCCGCCGACTCCCCGCTCGCCCTGCTGCCCGTCGTGGCGCACGCCGAGCGCTACCGCGCGCTGGCCGCCGCGGGCCTGGCACCGCCCGACCCCGCGGACTCCGGCCACTGGTCCACCCGGCACGCCCATCAGGTCCTGCAGGCCGCCTTCGACTGGTGGCTGGAGTGGGAGGGCGAGGACCATCCGCGCCGCACCATCGATCTCAACTTCCTCGCGCACGCCATGTTCCACGAGGGGCGGATGGCCGAGGCCGCCGCGCTCTTCCAGCGCATCGGCCCGCACCCCACCCGCGCTCCGTGGTCGTACGCGGGCCGGGACGCCGAGGGCGCGTTCCGGGCCGCCCGCGCCACCGCCCTGCGCCGCGCCGGGACGCCGCCGCCCGCTGACCCCGCGGCGCTGATGACTCCGACGCCGATGACGAAAGTCTGACGTCGGGGCCCGGACACTGGCCCCGGCGGCCGCGGGGTGTTCGAATCGAGGAATGACCAAGGACGCGAATCCGGCCGGCGCGGCGGGCGGCGGCGAGGACGGGCGCGGCGCCCCCGTGGGCCGCCGCGTGCTGCTCGGCATGCTCGCCACCGGTGCCGCCGGCGTCGCTGCGGCCCCCTTCCTCCAGCGCGCCTACGACGAGACGCTCGGCGCCGCCGCCCAGAAGGACCCCACCGGGCTGTCCGGTCTGCTCCCGGCCGGCGGCGGTTTCCGCTACTACTCGGTGACCGGCTCCGTACCGCCCAAGGACGCCCGCACCTACCGCCTCACGGTCGACGGCCTGGTCCGCCACCGCACCAGCTACCGCCTCGACGACCTGCGCCGGATGCCGCAGACCCGGCTCGTACGGGACGTCCAGTGCGTCACCGGCTGGCGAGTGCCCGGCACCCCTTTCGAGGGCGTCCGCCTCTCGGCGCTCCTCGACGCCGCCGGCGTCCGCCCCGAGGCCAAGGCCGTCCGCTTCACCTGCTTCGACGGGTCCTACAGCGAATCCCTCACCCTCGCCCAGGCCCGCCGCGACGACGTCCTGGTCGCCCTGCGGATGCAGGACAAACCGCTGGCCCATGCACACGGCGGCCCGGTCCGCCTCTATGTCGCGCCCATGTACTTCTACAAGTCGGCGAAGTGGCTCTCCGGAATCACCGTCACCGACCATGTCGCGCCCGGATACTGGGAGAACCTCGGATATGACGTCGATGCCTGGGTCGGCCGGTCGAACGGACGCGACGATGCCCCCACCACCTGACGGTCCGTCCGCGGCCGCCGCCCGCCCCCGGGTACGGCGCTTCACCCCCGCCGAACACCGGGTCCACCAGGCCACCGCCGCCCTGATGGCCGTCTGCGTGCTCACCGCGGGCTGTCTCTACCTCCCCTTCCTCGCCGAACTCGTCGGCCGCCGCGCCCTGATGGTCACCGTCCACGAGTGGTCCGGCATCCTGCTGCCGGTGCCCGTGCTGCTGGGCCTCTTCTCCCGGGCCCTGCGCGCCGACCTCACCCTGCTCAACCGCTACGGCCCGCACGACCGCCGGTGGCTGACGGCCGCGCTGCGCCGCCGCGGGGGCCGCCAGGCCGGAAAGTTCAACGCCGGCCAGAAGCTCTACGCCGCCTGGATCGCCGGCGCCGTGCTGGTGATGCTCGGCACCGGCCTGCTGATGTGGTCCACCCTCCCGCAGGCGCTCGGCCTCGTCCGGGCGGGGACGCCCGTGCCCCTGGTCTGGCGCACCGGCGCCACGTTCGTCCACGACTGGCTCGCACTCGCCGTGATCCTCGTGATCGCCGGTCATGTCGGCAAGGCGTACGGCGATCCCGAGTCCCGCCGGGGAATGCGGACCGGCTCCGTCGATGCGCAGTGGGCCCGGCGCGAGCACCCGCTGTGGCGTCACGGGGACGGGGAACGGGAGGAGAGGGGGGAGGGGGAACGGGACGGGCAGCACGACGGGACGTCGGGCGGGGAGCACGACGCGGAGCACGACGGGAAGTGGCGCGAGCCGCGGGCCTGACCCGCCCCGCCCGAACGACCTGCCGGGGCGTCAACTTCCCCCAGTCCTTTACAGAGAACCCTCTGCAAAGGACTCTCTGCGGTCCTACGCTGACGTCCATGACCGACCTGCGGCTCAGCCCCACACAACTGGCGGCGCTGAACGCGGAGTTGGCCGAGGTCGTCGACCGGCACCGGACGGCGGCGCGGCGCGCGTCCGGTGCCGGGGAGGCGGACGGGCAGCCGGTCCTCGTCCAGCTGCAGTCCTTCCCGCGCAAGGAACGGGGCGAGCGATGAGCGGACTGCTGCGCCGGCACCGCGACTTCCGGCTGCTGTGGTGCGGGGAGACCGCGGGCAAGTTCGGCGCGGCCCTCACCACTGTGGCGATGCCGCTGGTGGCGGTGTCCACCCTGCACGCGTCCCCTTTCGCGGTCGGACTGCTCGGCGCCTGCGGCTGGCTGCCGTGGCTGCTCATCGGTCTGCCGGTCGGCGTATGGGTGGACCGGCTGCGGCGGCGTCCCCTGATGCTGGGCGCCGCCGGTCTGTCGCTGGTGCTGTTCGCCGCCGTCCCGCTCCTCGCCCGGTCCGGCCGGCTCCCGCTCGGTCTGCTGATCGCCGTGGCACTGCTGGCCGGCGCGGCGGCGGTGGTCTTCCAGACCGCCTACAGCGCCTATCTGCCCACGCTGCTCGCCCCGGCCGACCGGGCCGAGGGCAACGCCAAGCTGCACGGCAGCGCCTCGGCGGCGCAGCTCGCCGGGCAGGGGGCGGGCGGCCTCCTCGCCCAACTCGCCGGTTCCGTCAACGCGTTGTCCGTCAACGCCGGCACCTTCCTGATCGCGCTGCTGTGTCTGCGGGGCATCCGGCACCGTGAGGCGCGCCCGGCAGCTCGCGACCGCGGTCTGCGGACCCTGACCGCGGAGCTCGCCGAGGGGCTGCGGCTGGTCGCCGGCGATGTGTGGTTCCGTACGCTGACGCTCTTCGGCGCCGTCTCCAACCTTGCGCTCATGGGCTATCAGTCGATCGCGGCCGTCTTCCTGGTCCGCGAGGTCGGCCTGGCGCCCGGCGCGGTCGGCGGGCTGCTGGCGCTGGGCGCGTCGGGAGGTGTCGCGGGTGCCTTCCTGGCGCGCCGCGCCGCCGGCCGGTTCGGCACCGCCCGCGCGCTGCTGCTGTCCGAATTCGGGCTGTCCAGTGCCGCGTTGCTCATGCCGCTCGCCGTCCACGGCGCGGGGGCGCTGCTCTACGTCGCGGGCAGCTTCGGCGTCAGCGCGGGGGTGGTGGCCGGCAACGTCCTCAAGGTGAGCTTCCAGCAGCGCTACTGCCCGCCTGCCCTGCTCGGCCGGCTGATCGCCGGCAGCGCCTTCCTCAACTACGGCACGCTGCCCCTGGGGGCGCTGCTCGGCGGGGCGCTCGGCTCGGCCCTCGGTGTCCGCCCGGCCATGTGGATCATGACGGCCGGTGTGCCGCTGGCCGCGCTGATCCTGCTCTTCTCACCGATCGGGCGCGTGCGCGAC
Organism: Streptomyces sioyaensis; assembly: GCF_004122735.1. Classification (GTDB taxonomy): domain Bacteria; phylum Actinomycetota; class Actinomycetes; order Streptomycetales; family Streptomycetaceae; genus Streptomyces; species Streptomyces sioyaensis. Next base: position 22,141 of record NZ_SDIF01000022.1, read on the forward strand.
CTGCCGGTACGCCCCGCGGAGGACGACCGGCCGGAGCCCGGTGCGCGCGGCCCGGAGCCGGCGGGGCGGGACGGCGTGACACCACTGCCGGGGGCCTGAGACCGGGGGCCCGCGAGGCCGGGAGCCAGCGAGGCCGGCGGTCTGAGGCCGGGGCCCGAGGCCGGGTGTCGGCGCGGGCGCCGCGTCACCCGGCCGGCTGCAGCGCCGGTGCGTCCGTGGCCGGCGGCGGCCCCACGGTGGGCAGTTCGACCTCGAAGCGGCAGCCCGCTCCGGCGTTGCGCACCGTCGTCCGGCCCTGATGCGCCTCCACGATGCCGCGCACGATCGCCAGCCCCAGCCCGGCGCCGCTCTCGCCGTCCGCCCGGGGCGTGCGCGCCGCACCGCCGCGCCAGCCGGTGTCGAAGACCCGCCCCAGATCCTCCGGCGGGATACCGCCGCAGCCGTCCTCCACCGCCAGTACCACCCGGCCCTGTTCCTGCCGTGCGCTGACCGCGACAGTCCCGTCGGCCGGGGTCGCACGGATCGCGTTGACCAGCAGATTGCCCAGGACGCGGGTGATCTGCTGGGCGTCCACCCGCACCGGCAGCGGCACCACCCCGCCGGCCACCAGCCGCACCCCGCTCGCCCGCGCCAGCGGCCCGGCGCCCGCGAGCGCCTCGTCCACCAGGTCGTAGACCGACACCCGGGACAGCGTCAGAGCCAGTGCACCGGCCTGGATCCGGGCGAGTTCGAAGAGGTCGTCGACCATCGCGGCCAGCCGGTCCACCTCGATCCGCATCCGTGCGTGGTAGCGCGCGGTGTCCTCGGCGACCCCGTCCTCCAGCGCCTCGGCCATCGCCCGCAGCCCGGCGAGCGGGGTGCGCAGATCGTGGGAGATCCCGGCGATCAGCTCCCGCCGGGAGGCATCCAGTGCCCGCTCGCGCTCCCGTGCCTCCGCGAGCCGCCCGCTGGTCTCCTCCAACGCCCTTGACAGCGCGGCCAGTTCGGTGGTGGGCGGCTCGGCCGGTGCCACGAAGCCGCCCTCGCTGCCGACCGTACGGGCCGAGCGCGCCAGCTCCTCGCTGCCCGCCGCGATCCGCCGCCCGAAGAGCAGCGCGGCCGCCAGCGACACCACTCCGGAGACGGCCACCACGGCCATCACCACGCCCAGGTCGTGCCCGGACAGGAACATCGCCTGGGCGACCGCCACCGTGCCCGCCGCCATCGCGGCCACCGCCAGCGCCGCCACCGCGAACAGCGACAGCGCGACCGAACGCCGCCGCAGCACCCGTACCGCGGGCGCGGCGAGCAGTCCCGCCAGCGCCGCACCGAGCGCCGCCAGCGCCACGATGAGCAGGAAGTCCATCATGACGGCAGATCGCCTTCCAGCAGCGGGCCGTCCGGTGGCGGCTCGCTCGGCACGGGGTCGAAGCGGTAGCCGGCGCCCCAGACCGTCGTCACCAGCCGGGGCGCGGCCGGATCCGCCTCGATCTTCTCGCGCAGCCGCCGCACATGCACGGTCACCGTGGACAGGTCGCCGAACTCCCAGCCCCAGACCCGGTGCAGCAGCTCGTCCCGCGAGAAGACCTGCCCGGGGTGGCGCATCAGGAAGACCAGCAGATCGAATTCGCGGGCGGTCAGGGAGAGTTCCCGCCCCGCGCGTGCGGCCCGCCGGCCGGCGGGGTCGGCGCTGAGGTCCCCGGCCCGCAGTACGGAGGCCGCCGACGCGGCCGGCGGCGCGGACTCCGCACGGCGCAGCACCGAGCCGATCCGCAGCACCAGCTCCCGCGGGCTGAACGGCTTGGTCACATAGTCGTCCGCGCCCAGCTCCAGGCCCGCGATGCGGTCCGCCTCCTCGCCGCGCGCGGTGAGCATCACCACCGGCACCGGGGGGCCGTCGGCGGACCGGCGCAGCCGGCGGCACACCTCCAGGCCGTCGAGGCCCGGCAGCATCAGATCGAGCACGACCAGATGCGGGCGGAAGTCCGCGGCCCGGTCGAGGGCGGCGAAACCGTCGGCGGCGTGCGCGGTGGCGTAGCCGGCGCGGGAGAGATAGCCGGTGACGACCTCGGCGACGGTCGGATCGTCCTCGACGACCAGGACACGACGCGGCGGCCCGGGGACGAGGACGGGCGGTGGCGCGGAGGGCGGCGTGGCGGGGTGCACGGTCAGCGTGCCGTTCCCGGGAGGCAGGTCATGGTGCCAGCCAACACCAGCACCCGCGGCGGCGGGCCACCGGGTCCGTATCCGTAAGACTCCCGTAACCGGCGACGCAGGACTCCGGTAGCTGGTGACGAACGACTTCGGTGGCCGGTGGCGTACGACCCCGGTGGCCGGTGACGGTGTTCCCGTGCGCCGCCGGGCGGGCCGCGGCGGCCCGGCGGATCAGCCCTCCAGCCCTTCCCGTACCCGCCGCGACACCGTGATCGCGTACAGATCGAGGACGCCCGGCGGCTCCGCGAGGCCGGGGCCGCCGGCGCGGATCCAGGCGGCGATGTCCGCCAGGGCGTCGTCGTCGTTGACCAGCCCCAGCCAGACGGGCCGCCCGCCGGCCGCCCGCCCCGCGGCCGACGGCTGGACCACGACCACATTCGCCTGGTCGCAGACGTCCAGGCACTCCGAGGCCCGCACGGGCGCCGCGCCGTCCAGCGCGGCGCGCAACCGGGGTATCTGCCCGGCGTGGTCGACCCCCGGAATCTTGGCCGCGTCGCCGCAGCAACAGCCGCGGCACACGGTGACCCGGCACGGGGACGCGGTGGCCGCCCGGCCGGAACGCTTGTTGATCATTCGGCTCATGCTACGGGGGCAGCTCCGGCGCACGGCACGGGGATCCGGCCGCCGAGCGCATAAACGCAACGAAAAATGCGTTTGCGTTTTGATCCGTGCCCCCGTACCGTCATCCCCGTTCCATTGCCGCCGATCGGAGAAGGCCGTTGCTCGTCTGAGGTCCTGAGACACCGCGCCCGTAAGCGGCGGATCCGTCCCGTGCTCCCGGCATTCCGGAGCGGCGGATCGTGCCCGGCGCAGCCTGTCCGTGACCTCGGCGTACCGCAACCGCGTACCCCGGCGCACCCCCGCGCTCCCGGCCCGGTGTCTCCCCGCGCAGTCCCCTCCCTTCCACCCGCGCCCAGGAGACCCGTATGTCCATGCACCCCGCCTCCGCCTCCATCGTCTGCACCGGCCTCGACTTCGCCTGGCCCGACGGCAGCACCGTCCTGGAGAACTTCCCGCTGACCATCGGCCCCGGCCGTACGGGCCTGATCGGCCTCAACGGGGCAGGAAAATCAACCCTGTTGAAGCTGATCGCGGGCGAGCTGGCCCCGACCGCGGGCAGCGTCAAGGTGGCCGGCGAGATCGGCTACCTCCCGCAGCACGCCCCGCTCGACACCCAGTTGCGGGTCGACGAGGTCCTCGGTATCGCCGGGGCCCGCGCCGCCCTGCACGCCATCGAGGGCGGCGACGCACGCGAGGAGCACTTCACCACCCTCGGCGACGACTGGGACGTCGAGGAGCGCGCCCGCGCCACCCTCGACCAGCTCGGGCTGCCCGGCATCGACCTCGACCGCACCATCGGCGAGGTGTCCGGCGGCGAGTGCGTCCTGCTGCGGCTGGCGGCCCTGCTGCTGCGCCGGCCGGACGTGCTGCTGCTCGACGAGCCCACCAACAACCTCGACCGGGCGGCCCGGGAGCGGCTGTACGCCGCGGTCACCGGCTGGTCCAAGGTGCTCGTCGTGATCAGCCACGATCGCGAACTCCTCCAGCTGGTCGACCGGATCGCCGACCTCCGCGACGGAGAGGTCCACTGGTACGGCGGCAACTTCCAGGCCTACGAACAGGCCCTGGCCGTCGAACAGGAGGCGGCCGAGCGGATGCTGCGCGTCGCCGAGGCCGATGTCCAGCGTCAGAAGCGCGAACTTGCCGACGCCCACGTCAAGTTGGCTCGCCGGGTCCGCTACGGCAACAAGATGAACGCCAACAAGCGCGAGCCGAAGATCGTCATGAACGAGCGCAAGAGGGAGGCCCAGGTATCCGCCGGCAAACACCGCATCATGCACACCGAACGCCTCAAGGAGGCCAGGGAGCGCCTCGACGAGGCGGCCGAAGCGGTCCGGGACGACGACGAGATCCGCATCGACCTGCCGCACACCGCCGTGCCCCCGAGCCGCACCGTGCTCAGCCTCGACGCCCTGCACACCCACTACGGCGCACCCGCCGACCTGGAGGTACGCGGCCCCGAACGGATCGCCCTGACCGGCCGCAACGGCTCCGGCAAGACCACCCTGCTGCGCACCGTGGCCGGCGAGATCCCGCCGGCCGGCGGCACGGTCCGGGCCCATGTCCCCTACCGGTTCCTGCCGCAGCGCCTCGATGTCCTCGACGAGGCGCTCACCGTCGCCGAGAACGTCGCCCGCTTCGCCCCGGACGCCACCCGCAACCACATCCGGGCCCGGCTTGCCCGCTTCCTGTTCAAGGGGGCCCGCGCCGACCAGCCGGTCGGCACGCTCTCCGGCGGCGAACGTTTCCGTGCCTCGCTCGCCGCGCTGATGCTGGCCGAACCGGCCCCGCAGCTCCTGCTGCTCGACGAGCCGACGAACAACCTCGACATCGCGTCGGTCCGCCGGCTCGTCACGGCCCTGGAGTCCTACGAGGGCGCCCTGGTCGTGGTCAGCCACGATCTGACGTTCCTGCGGGAGATCGGCATCACGCGATGGCTGGCCCTTGAGGACGGCGAACTGACCGGCACGGCACCGCTGTAGGCGCCCGAACCGGTGTGGGGGGGCGGGCTTCGGCCCTCCGCCCCCACACCGATCCGTCCACCGATCCGTCCACCGCGCCGATCAGCCGTGCCGACGCCCGGGCCACTGTCCACGGCCACCCGTGGACCGTCCACGGTCACCCGTGGACAGTGGCCCGGGCACCCGTGCCGAACAACTCCAGAGTCGCCCCGCACTGTGAATGCAGCGGCATCGGCAGCGCGTGCGGAGCGAACCAGGCGAGCGCGTCGAACTTGTGCGGTTCGCCGATCGTCACCCCGTCCGGCGCCACCCGTACGGCGAAGACCACCGCGACCCAGTGCGAGTCGACCGGGTCACCGCGCAGCACATTGCGCACCCCGATCTGTTCGATGTCGAGCGGCCGCACGCCGTACTCCTCGTGCACCTCCCGCGCCACGGCCCGCTCGAAGGACTCACCGAATTCCAGCGCCCCCGCGCCGCAGTCCCAGGTCCCCGGCTCGTCCCTGGCTCCCGCGCCGCGCCGGGCCAACAACACCCGCCCGGCGCCGTCATGACACACGAAGACACAGGACACCCTGGGCCCCTTGGATCCCTCCACCGACACGTCCCTCTCCCCCCTCAGAAATGCCGCAGCAACTCACCGAACGCCGACAGCCGCAGCACCTTCTCGTCGGCCGGGTCGAGGTCGCCGTGCTCCAGCACCCAGGTGTGCTGATGGGGGATGAACACCGCATTGAGGCCGGCGGCACGGGCCGGCAGGATGTCCGACTTGGGGGAGTTCCCGATCATCCAGGCCGAGGACGGCACCAGGTCGTAGGCGCGGGTCAGCTCCTCGTACGTGGCGGTGTTCTTCTCCGCCACGATGTGCACGTCCCGGAAGTGCCGGGTCAGCCCGGACGCGGTGACCTTCCGCCGCTGCTCCTCGGTGTCGCCCTTGGTCAGCAGCAGCAGTTCATGCCGCCGGGCCAGCTCGGCCAGCGTCTCGGCCACCCCGGGCATCAGCTCCACCCGTTCACCGGCGAAGGCCGCCGCCCACCCGGAGATCCGCGCCGACTCCTCGGCCGTCGCGGCCCGCCCCCGCAGCTGTGCCACACACTGTCCGAGGCTGTGCAGGAAGACCTTGCTGCCGTAGCCGAGGGTCACCGCGTTCGCCGCCTCGATCCCGTCGAGCACGCCCCGGACCCCGGCCCGGTCGAGTCCGGGAGGGGCCATCGGGGTCATCCACTCCAAAAACTCCTCGATCACCCGCTCGTAGATCACGTTGTTCTCCCACAACGTGTCATCCGCATCGAAGATCAACATCCGGCAGCACGCCCTTCTCCCACGTCACCGACCCGCGCACCCTACGCACGGACCGGCTCCGGCCGCACCGGAAATTCGGCGCGTCCGGGGCCGTGGAAGAACGGGACGGCGCCGCGCCCCAGGTCTTCACTCTCGCGGCAGCGCGCCGCCGTCCCACTCCGCCAGCCGCAGCCGGCTCTCGAACCGCCGGGTCCGCCCGTCGACCGGATCGGTGAACTCCAGCACCCTGGCGAGCAGTTGGAGCGGCGCGGTGAAGTCGTCGGGAGCCGGGTCCCGGACGACCGGATAGACCGGATCGTGGCGGATCGGCAGCCCGAGGCCGTTCATATGGACCCGCAGCTGATGCGTACGGCCGGTCGCCGGCAGCAGCCGGTAGCGCCCGAGCCCGCCGCGCCGCTCGACCAGCTCGATCCGGCTCTCCGCATTGGCCGCACCGGCCTCCTCGCGCGCGGCGATCACCCCGCGCTCCTTCACGATCCGGCTGCGCACCGTCACCGGCAGCGCCACCCGCCCGTCGTACGGCGCCACCGCCTCGTACTCCTTGCGCACCCGCCGCCCGCTGAACAGATTCTGGTACGCGCCCCGGTCCTCGGGCCGTACGACGAACAGCGCCAGCCCCGCCGTCAGCCGGTCGAGCCGGTGCGCGGGCTGCAGCGCGGGCAGCCCGAGCGCGCGCCGCAGCCGGGCCAGCGCGGTCTCGGTGATGTGCCGCCCGCGCGGGGTCGTGGCGAGGAAGTGCGGCTTGTCGGCGATCACGATCCGGTCGTCCCGGTGGACGATCCCCACCTCGAACGGCACCGGCACCTCCGGCGCGAAGTCCCGGTGGAACCACACGTACCGTCCCGGCACATACGGTTCGCCGCCACTGAGCACCCCGTCCGCCCCGACGAACCGCCCCGCGTCCAGCATCGCGACCACCCGCCCGGCCCCGATCGCCCCCTGGAACCGGTCGACGAGATGCGCCCGGACCGTGCCCCACCGCCCCTCCGGATCGGCGGGCAGCCGCACCCGTACGGGATCGATGCCGTCGCGCTGGGGGAGCGGGGCAGGAGGAACCGGGGATCTGCGTCTCACCCGCCAAGAGAACACCGGCACGGCCGCCCGCTCAAGTCGCGGCCCGAGCGGCCCGATGGTGCGGGGGCCCGGCCGTGCCGCCGAACGGCGCGATCGGGCCGTTACGCCCGGCGCCGCGCGCCACGGACCGGCCGGAAAACGACCGACGCCCGATCAGTGGGCCCGACGGGCCGACGTCGGCCGGCGCCGCCGATTTTCGTGATGGCGGCTGAGTGCGTAGTACAGGACGGCGGCCGCCGCGACTCCGACGAACCAGGAGAAAGGGGCGATGCGCCCGAAGACGGGGACGAGAGCGATGACCGCGGCCACGAGGGCCGACGGCAGGAAGGCCGCAAGGGCCCGGAGGTTGACACCCCTGCGGTAGTGGTAGGTGCCGCCAGGGTCGGGGCTGTAGAGGTCGCTCACGCTGACGAGTTGTCGCTTGACCACGTAGAAGTCCGTCATCATGATCCCGAACAGCGGGCCGAGGAACGCGCCGAGCGTTCCGAGGAAGCCGTCGATCACTGCCGGCGAGGAGTACAGCTTCCAGGGCAGGGCTGCCACGCTGACCACGGCCGTGATGATGCCTCCCCGCCGGAAGGTGATCATCTTCGGCCAGACGTTGGCCAGGTCGTATGAGGGCGAGACGAAGTTCGCAACGATGTTCACCCCGATGGTGGCGATGATGAACATGATGACGCCGACGATGAGCAGTGGCGTGCTGGAGACCATGCCCAGCAACTGGGCGGGTTCCAGGATCGCCTTGCCGTAGACGGCAACCGTGGCTGCTGAGACAACCGCGGAGGTGACCGCGAACGCGGTCCAATTGATCGGCAGGCCCCAGAAGTTGCCGACCACAATGGCCTTGCGGCTCGGTGCGAAGCGCGCGAAGTCGGAGAAGTTCAGCATGAGGGTGGCCAGCACGCTGACGGTCAGCCCCACCGCTGCGAAGGTCCGATAGACCTGCTCGCCCACGGACAGGTGCTGCACCCCGGTGAAGAACGCCACGTGCCCGTGTGCCTGGATGATCAGCCATACCGCGAGCACGATCATGATTGCCCAGATCGCCGGGCCGGCCCAGTCCTGGAACCGTCGCACCACCTCCATGCCCTTGGTCAGTACGACCAGTTGGAGCAGCCACAGGAACAGGAAGCAGGCCCAGCTCAAGGAGTCCAGGCCGAGGAAGCTGTGCTGAGTCATCGTGGTGAGGCCGGGTGCGAGGCGCAACAGCAGCACGCTGACCGCTACCGAGGCCAGGTAAGTCTGGATTCCGTACCAGGCAATGGCGACAATCGCTCGGATCAGCGCCGGGATGTTCGCACCGAACACTCCCCAGCTCAGACGCTGCACGACCGGGTACGGTCCGCCCGTCTTGTGGCCGATGAACCCGCTGAGCGTGCAACCGAGGAAGATGATCAGTGCTCCGCCCAGGATGCCGATCGCGATCTGGTACGGCGCCATGCCGATGGCGAAGAGCCCAGCGGCGAAGGTGTAGTTCCCGATGTTGTGGGCGTCCGACATCCACAGCGCGAGGAGGCTGTAGGCGTTCCAGGACCGCCGGTCCGGCGGTGCCGGCGCCAAGTCCTCGTTGTACAGACGCCCGGTCGGGTCGGCAGCGGCGAGCGCGGCGTGATCTGGTTGATCAGGCTCGCGACCGCTCTTCATGGGCACCCGATCCTGCAGGCTTGCTGACGACAGGGAAACGGAACCAGGCCCACACACAACGGGTCTTCATTCCGCAATGCGGAAACTTCCTCGCGGGTGGCGAAATGCCACCTATTGTCCGTATTCTAGATTCCGCCTTTGGCGCCGGCACCCGCGGGCGTAGCCGTACGGACGGGCCGATCCCATGAGTACCTCACCGGTCGCACCAGTTGTAGGAGACGGTAGGGGGCGTGGTGGTGCCCCTTCCGCGGCGCGCACGGCCATGGTCACGGTCGACTCGCGCGGCGTGGTGGTCGCATGGAGCCGTGAAGCAGAGAACCTGCTGGGCTATCCGCGGTCGGAAGTGCTGGGCCGGCCGGCGGTGTCCCTGCTGGCCGGGCCGTTCGAGGCGGACCTGCCGACCAGCGTGCACGTACGGCACCGCGACGGCCACCGGGTGGCATGCCAACTTCAACTGCGCCCTGACCGGACGAGCGCCGATCACCTGCGCTGGAGCGTCGCGCTCACCACCACCGAGGCGTGGCCGCCCGACGGCTTCGACTCCACGATCGTGGAGTCGCTGCTCCGTCACTCCCCGGTCGCGCTGGTCGTGTGCGGACCGGACCTTCGGCTCTTGCGGATCAATCACGCCGCTGAAGCCCTGCACACCATCCCACAGCAGAAGGCCGCCGCAGGGCGGCGGTTGAGCGAGGCGTGGCCCGGCCTCCTGGGTGAACGCGCGGAGGAAGCGCTTGAGCGGGCCCTGGCATCGGGTGCGCCGGCGGCCATGGAGATGCGGTTTCCCCCGCCCCGGGACCCACGACGCGAGCACATCTTCCAGGCCTCGGCCTTCCCCCTCCACGACGGGCAAGGCCGGCCGGTCGGAGCGGCCCTGGCGGTGGTCGATGTCACCGACCGCCGCCAGGCGCAGGAGTGTCTGTCACTGCTCGCCGAGGCCGGCACACGCCTCGGGACCAGCCTGGACGTGTTGAGCACCGCACGTGAACTGACCGAGATGGCCGTGCCCCGGCTGGCCGACAGTGTCTGCGTCGATGCGGTGGACGCGGTGCTACGCGGGGAGGAACCCGCCCTGGAGACGGTGGGGAGCGGCCTCATGCTGCGCCGCGCTGCTTCCCGGTCCACTCGAACGATGTCTTCCACGGCTTATCCCGTGGGTGAGCTCACCACGGTGCCGGCCACCGTCCCCACACCGCACAACCAGTGCCTGGCGGACCTACGGCCACGTCTGATCAGCTCGCTGGACCCCGGAGCCGAGTGGCTCGCGCAGGACCCGGTGCGGAGCAGACGCATCATCGACGAGGGGATTCACTCCCTGATGGTGGTGCCGCTGTGTGTGCGAGGAGCCGTATTGGGCATCGTGAGCTTCTACCGAAGCGCACTGCAGCCCGGCCCCTACCGACAGGAGGATCTGTCTCTGGCCACAGAGCTCGTCGACCGGACGGCCGTTTGCCTGCATCACGCGTTGCGGTACACGCACGAACGCAACGCCACGCTCGTCCTGCAGCGGAGCCTGTGCACCCACGACGTGCCCACGCAGAGCGCCGTGGAGATCGCCTACGGCTACACCCCGTCGGACACGACCGGCGCATGGTTCGACGTCGTACCGCTGTCCGGGGCCCGAGTGGCCCTCGTGATCGGCGAGGCGCAGGGGCACGGCCTGCAGGCCGCTGCCGGCATGGCCCAGCTGCGGGCAGCCCTGTCCGCGCTCGCCGACCTGGACCTGCCCCCGGACGAAATCCTCGCCCGCATGAACGACCTGGTCGTGCGCCGTGACCTGGAAAGCCAGGTTGCGGAGGAGGGCTGCGTGCTGGCCGGCTCGTCGTGTCTGTACCTCGTCTATGACCCGGTCCTGCGGCAGTGCACCTTCGCCCGGGCAGGCAGTCCTGCCCCGGTCGTCGTCCTTCCCGACGGCGCGGTGCAGGCCTCCGACTGCCCCGCCCGCCCGGCGCTCGGCGTGGGCGAAGAGCCGTTCCGGAAGGTCGACCTCGAACTGCCCGAGGGAGCCCTGCTGGCCCTGTCCACCGACGGCCTGCTACGCGCCAAGGACGGTGACCCACGGTCCGGGCCGGCCGAGCTCGCACGCGTTCTCACCCGCCCGGGCCGTTCGGTCGCACAGGGATGCCGCCGCATCACGCAGGCACTGCCGCCGGAGGAAGCCGCGGCGCTGCTCGTCATCCGCACCCGTGCCCTGGCTCCCTACCAGGTCGCAACGTGGGACCTGCCGACGGACCCCGCTGTGGTCGGCACGGCACGCGCGCTGGCGGAACAGCAGTTGGCTCTGTGGGACCTGACCGGGACAGCGTTCACCACGGTGCTTGTGATCAGCGAACTCATCACCAACGCGATCCGGCATGCCCGGGGGCCCGTGCGGCTGCGTCTGATACGGGACCGCACCCTCACCTGTGAAGTGTCGGACGGCAGCAGCAGCGCCCCCCACCTGCGGCATGCCCGCACGGTCGACGAAGGCGGCCGCGGGCTCTTCATCGTCGCTCAGCTCACCCAGCGCTGGGGCGTGCGTTACGGGAACGACGGCAAGACCATCTGGGCCGAGCAGGCCCTCACCGCCGATTCCGGCGACTGAGCACGTGCGTCGTCTTCGGCCTGGGCCCGGCCCGGCAGAAGCGACAGACCGTGCCCGGCGCGGCGCTGAACAGAGGTCTCCCGGGGCGGTGGGCAGGCGGCGACGTCCGCGCACGTGCCGGCCGGCGGTCTCTTCTGGAGTCCGTCACCGCTTGCCATGGTTGTGCTCCGTACCCGGGCCGTCCTCGGGACCGAAGAGAGTGCGCAGTGTGACGAGGCGGTTGACCCTGACGTGTTGCAGCGCATATGCCGTGGCCCGCCGTACGTCTCGCGAGGCAATCGCCTCGTAGAGCTGCTGGTGCTCCTCCAGCAGGTGGCTCCATTCGCGGTTCTGCCTGGTGATCCACCGCATTCGGCCTTCGGCCGAGTGCAGCGCCTTGGCGATCGCGCTGTTGTCGGCCAGCGCCAGGATCCGCTCGTGGAACCGGTTGTTGATATCGAGGATCTCGGGCGCCCGTTGCCGCTCGGTGGCCCTCGCCGCCTGGTCGAGCAGGTCCCGCAGAGCCTCCAGGTCGTGGGGGGAGGCGCGCTTCGCGGCCAGTCCGGCGATGTAGCCCTCCAGTGCTTCCCGCAGCTCGAAGAGCTCATCCACGTCTTTGCGGGTGAGTCGGCGGACCACGATGCGGCGCGCCGACTCCGCGGCGAGGAACCCCTCCGCCGTGAGGGTCCGGATGGCCTCACGGACGGGCAGACGCGAGACGCCGAAGCGCTCGGCGACCTCGCGCTCGACCAGGCGGCTGCCCGGCTCCAGCTCACCGCTGATGATGCGCTCTCGTAGTTCGGCGTGGACGCGTTCCCGGACGGCGGCCAGGGGCTGTGGCGACTGTGCGGCAGCGGACACGTCTCACTTCCCGTCGATGGTGCGGTGACCTCCAGGTCCGATACCACATCGTAGAGCCGTGTGACCACTGCGCGACCGGACTTTTCCAGAACGGAAACTCACATCCGTTGACCAGCCGCCACGAGGGGCGCATCATCGTTGGCAAGTTTGGGATCCCAAAATTCGCGCTACGGGCGCACCCACCTCCGCGCGAATTCCTCGGACCGCCTGTCTGGAGGCGTTGGTGACCATGAATCCCACCGAACCCGCCGAGTCCGGCACCACTCTTCCCACCGCCGACTCTCTCCCCACCGCCGACCCGAGACTCCACAACGCGGACCTGGCCCCTGCGCAAGGCCGAAGATGGAAGGTCTTCGACCTGTTCGCCATGTGGATGTCCGACGTGCACAACCTCGGCAACTACACTTTCGCCGCCGGCCTGTTGGTCCTGGGCATGAGCGCGTGGCAGATATTCTCCTCGCTGCTGGCCGGCTTCGTGATCATCTACATCGGCATGAACCTCATGGGACGCGTCGGTCAGCGCACCGGCGTGCCCTTTCCCGTGGTGGCGCGCATCAGCTTCGGCGTCTGGGGCGCCAATATTCCCGCACTGATCCGTGCCGTGATCGCCATCATGTGGTACGGCATTCAGACCTACCTGGCCTCGGTGGCCGTCAATGTCCTCATCCTGACCGCCGATCCTGCCCTGAGGTCCTGGACGACGCGCAGCTTCCTCGGGCTGAACGAGCTCGGCTGGATCTCCTTCCTCGTCCTGTGGGTCCTCCAGGCGCTGATCATCAGCCGGGGAATGGAGGCCGTCCGTAAGTTCCAGGACTTCTGCGGACCGGCCATCTGGCTCGTGATGATCGTGCTGGCCGTGTGGATCATGATCAAGGCCGACTGGCACATCTCGCTGACCAGCAGTCTCCGGCACATCTCAACCGGCGAGCAGGTCCGGATGTGGTTCGGTGGCGTCGGCCTGATCCTGGCCACCTACGGCACGCTGATGCTCAACTTCTGCGACTTCGCTCGCTTTGCCCCTGACGAGCGGACGGTGCGGCGCGGCAATTTCTGGGGCCTGCCGATCAACTCCTCGGCCTTCGCCCTGCTGTCGGTGATCGTCACGGCAGGCAGCGTGGAGGTCTTCGGTACGGCCATCACCGATCCGGCCGAGTTGATCGCCAAGGTCGGGAATCCCTTCATCCTGGTCATCGGCGCGGTGACCTTCGCGGTCGCCACCATGGGTGTCAATATCGTGGCCAATTTCGTTTCGCCCGCCTACGACCTGGCCAACGTCTGCCCGCGGCGGATCTCCTTCAAGACCGGCGGCATGATCAGCACGGTGGCCGCGCTCGTCGTCCTGCCGTGGAATCTGTTCTCCAACCCGGTCGTGATCAACTACTTCCTCGGCGGCCTGGGTGCCTTCCTCGGCCCCCTGTACGGCGTGATGATGGTGGACTACTACCTGATCAAGCGCGGGCAGGTCGACGTGGCCCAACTCTTCGTCGCGGACGAGTCGTCGCCGTACTATTACCGCAAGGGCTTCAACCGCAAGGCGCTGATCGCCTTCATCCCCACCGCCGTTCTCAGCGCGGTGATCGCACTGGTTCCGGTCTTCTCGCCGATAGCGGCGTACTCCTGGTTCATCGGTACGGCCGGTGCCGCTCTGCTGTACAGGCTGGTGGCCGGCCGTCAGCCCGTGATGACTGTCCCGGCCCCGGTGGTGGAGAGCAGCCATGCCTGACGCGATGCGCATCTTGGTCACCAACTGCAATACCACAGTCGCGATGACCGAGGAGAGCTGCGCCCGCGCGCGGGCGGCGGCCGGCCCGGGCACCGAGATCGTCGGTCTTACCCCGAGGTGGGGGCCGGAGTCGGCCGAGGGGTGGGTCGACAGCTTCCTGTCCGCCGCCGCCGTGCTCGACCTGCTGCGCGACCTCGACGAACCGTTCGATGCGGTGGTCATGGCGGGCTTCGGTGAACACGGCCGGGAAGGTGCCCGGGAACTGCTCGGCGTTCCGGTGGTCGACATCACCGAGGCCGCCGCCCACCTCGCTTGCCTGCTCGGGCGGCGCTACGGCGTGGTCACCACCCTGGAGCGCTCTTGCGGCCAGATCGAGGACAGCCTGCTCACCGCCGGTGTCGCCCAGCACTGTGCGGCCGTCGTCGCCACCGGCCTGGGCGTCCTGGAACTCGCCGATGAGCCAAGAGTGTTGGCCGCCGTCACCGCCGCCGGTGCCCGCGCCCGTCAGGCCGGCGCAGAGGTACTGGTCCTGGGCTGCGCCGGCATGACCCGGCTGATGCAGACCGCCGCGGCCGAGTTGGGCATGCCCGTCGTCGACGGTGTCGCCGCGGCCGTCAAACTCGCCGAATCGCTCGTCGGTCTGGGCCTGACCACCAGCCGCGTCGGCTCATACGCCACACCTCTGTCCAAGCGGCGCAGCTGGTCGCCGCCTCCCGATGAGCCGGCCGCCGGCCCCCGGGCCGGTGAGGGACGACGTCCACGCTGACGCCTCGGCCAACCGCCAAGCAAAGCTGCACCTTTGACGGCAGCTCAGCGACAGGTGGGTCCCCGGCGACCAGGGCCCATGGGGCGGTGGCGAAGAGAGGCCGAGGCCCGGCGTTCCGGGGATGCCGTGGCGCCCGTGTGCCCCCGCTGCTGCTCCTGGGCAGGGCGCTCGAACGTCTCGCGTTCCCCCTGGTCATCGCTCTTGACCGAGGTCTTGGGTAAAGCTACGGTCAGCGCAACGGAATTTGGTTTCCGCTTTGTGGAAACCTCTAAATCTCCCCCCTGCGGAGTTCTTCGTGCGCATCCTCGTCATGAATCCGAACACCACGGCTTCGATGACCGCCTCGATCCGGGCGATCGCCGAAGCGAGTGCATCCCCCGGTACCGAGATCCTTGCGACCGAGCCCCTCTGGGGGCCCGAGTCGATCGAGGGGCACTTCGAGGGCTACCTCAGCGCCGCCGCCGTCCTGGACCGGCTCACCACCATCGACGTCCCCTTCGACGCCCTCGTCATGGCGGGGTTCGGCGAACCCGGCCGCGAGGGTGCGCAGGAAGTCCTCGACGGACCTGTCCTGGACATCGCGGAGTGCGCGGCGCAGATGGCGATGCTGCTCGGGCACTCCTACGGCGTGGTCACGACCCTCGACCGGGCCGTCCCCCAGATCGAGGACCGACTGCGTACCGCCGGACTCCTTCAGCGTTGTGCGTCGGTGCGCGCCACCGGCCTCGGAGTACTGGAGCTGGAGGAGGACCCGGAGGTCACCGTCAAGGCGGTCATCGCGACCGCCCGGCGGTTGATCGAGGAGGACCGGGCCGAGGTGATCTGCCTCGGCTGCGGAGGGATGGCCGGCCTGCAGGAGAAGGTGTCCGCCGCTCTCGGCGTCCCGGTCGTGGACGGCGTCGCTGCTGCCGTGAAATTCGCCGAGGCGTGCCACGAACTGGGGCTCTCCACTTCCAAGGTCCGAAGCTTCGCCGGCCCCCGGCCCAAGACGATCGGCTCCTGGCCGCTCTCGACACACCTACGTGACGCCCGCTGAGGCCCGGGTTACGCCCGCGCCTCGCACACGCACCACCCGCACGTCACCGTTCCCCGGAAATACTCCACCCCGTTCGATGGAGGACAGCGTGTCAGCACCGAACAACCCGGATCCCCGCCTCTACAACGAAGACCTCGGCCCGGCGCGTGAGCGCAAGTGGGGTACGTACAGCATCTTCGCGCTGTGGATGTCCGACACCCACGCGATCAGCAACTACGCCTTCGCGTCAAGCCTCTTCGTCATCGGCCTGCCCCCCTGGGAGGTCTTCGTCGCACTGCTCGTCGGCATCACGATCGTGTACGGGTTCATGAACCGGATGGGCCACGCCGGTCACCGCACCGGCGTACCCTTTCCGGTGCTTGCGCGGGCGAGCTGGGGCGTCTTCGGAGCGAACATACCCGCACTGATCCGCGCGATCATGGCAGTCGCCTGGTACGGCATCCAGACCTGGCTCGCCTCGGAGGCATTGGTGCTCCTGGGCATCCAGATCGCGCCGGGTCTCGCGCAGTACGACCACAACTCCATCCTCGGCCTGTCCACCCTCGGTTGGATCGCCTTCTTGGTGATGTGGGGCCTGCAGGCGCTGCTGCTGACCCGCGGCATGGAGTTCATCCGCAGGATTCAGGACTTCGCCACCGGCCCAGTGGTCTGGCTCGTCATGGTCGCGCTCGCCATCTGGCTGCTGGTGAAGGCCGACGGGGACATCTCACTGACCAAGAGCCTGACCGGCCTCGGTGGAGGCGAGCAGTTCCACCAGAGTGTGATCGCGGTGAGCCTGACCGTGGCCACCTTCCTGACGCTCGTCCTCAATTACGCCGACTTCGCCCGCTTCACGCCCGACCACCGTTCCTACCGACGAGGGAACCTCCTCGGACTGCCGGTGAACTTCACCGCCTTCGCGGTTGTCTCCGTCCTGATGACGGCAGGCACCATCGCCGTCTTCGGCGACGCGATCTCCGACCCGGTCGAGGTGATCCACCGGATCGACAACCCGTGGGTGACGGTGATCGGCGCGCTCTCCTTCATGATCGCCACCGTGGGCATCAATGTCGTCGCCAACTTCGTCTCACCGGCCTACGACTTCGCCAACTTGGTACCGAAGTACCTGAACTTCAAGCGCGGCGGCATGATCACAGCAGTGCTGGCGATCGTGGTGATGCCGTGGAAGCTCTACTCCAGCCCGGTGGTGATCCAGTACTTCCTCGGTGCGCTGGGCGCGTTCCTCGGTCCGCTGGTCGCCATCCTCCTCGTCGACTACTACCTGATCCGCCGCGGCAGGATCGACGTCGATGCGCTGTTCCGCGCCGACCGGGCTGGTGCGTACTACTACCGCAAGGGGTTCAATCCGAACGGCATCATCGCGTTCGTGCCGGCAGCGGTCATCTGCGCGGTGCTGGCGCTCGACAAGGACTTCCAGGACGTCGCACCGTTCTCCTGGGTCTTCGGCCTGGTGATCGGTGGGGCGCTGTACTACTGGCGGTCCGCGGCCTCCCGGGTTGTCGGGAAGCTCGACCACACCATGATCGCCTCCGAGCTGGCACCGTCCGGCCCTGACACGGCACAAGTCCGTGAAGAGGTTCCCTCCACGGAGCACTGAACTCCGCTCACCACCGGACACCCCGAAGGCAGCGCCTCCGGGCCCGTCGGCCGAGCACGTGCACCGTCGCGTGCCCGGCCGTGAGACAGAAAGGGCGGAAGCCCGCATGCCAGACCTTGATGTGGTATTCCGAGCCCCGCGGGTGGTGACCGCAGCCGGCGAGGTTGCGCGCTGCATCGGCGTGGCCGAGGGGCGGATCGTGGCCATCGAGCCGCTCGATGCGGACTTGCCGGCGGAGCGGGTCATCGCGCTCGGCGAGGACGTGGTCCTTCTGCCCGGCCTCGTGGACACCCATGTTCACGTGAACGAGCCGGGCCGCACCGAGTGGGAGGGGTTCGCCAGCGCGACGCGCGCGGCCGCCGCCGGTGGGATCACCACTCTCATCGACATGCCGCTCAACAGCGTTCCCCCCACGACCAACACCAGCGCCCTGAAGGTCAAACGCAAGGCCGCGGAAGGGCAGTCGTGGGTCGACGTCGGTTTCTGGGGCGGTGCGCTGCCCGACAACCTCGCCGACCTGCGGGCCCTTCACGACGCAGGAGTGTTCGGGTTCAAGTGCTTCCTGTTGCACTCGGGCGTCGACGAGTTCCCGCATCTGGAGCCGGAGCAGCTTGAGCGCGCCCTGCGGGAGACCGCATCCTTCGGCGCGCTGATGATCGTGCACGCCGAGGACGCGCACGCGATCGATCGAGCGGCCACACCCCATGGAGAGAGCTACCAGGACTTCCTCCGTTCCCGGCCGCGCGGCGCGGAGAACCTCGCCATCGCGCAGGTCATCGAGTCGGCACGATGGACCGGGGCCCGGGTGCACATCCTGCACCTGTCGAGTTCCGATGCTCTGCCCATGATCGCTTCGGCCCGGCGCGATGGCGTACAGCTCACGGTCGAGACGTGTCCGCACTACCTGTCCTTCACCGCGGAGGAGATTCCCGACGGTGCGACACAGTTCAAATGCTGCCCGCCGATCCGGGAGGCGGCCAACCGCGAGCTGCTGTGGCAAGGCCTGGGCGCCGGCGTCATCGACATGGTCGTTTCCGACCATTCGCCGTGCATCGAGGAACTCAAGCGATTCGACATCGGTGACTTCGGGGTCGCATGGGGCGGGATCGCCTCCCTGCAACTGGGCCTGCCCGCCGTCTGGACCGAAGCCCGCAAGCGCGGCTACGCCCTGACCGACGTCGTGCGGTGGATGGCGGAGAGCCCCGCCCAACAGGCCGGATTGCTTCATAAGGGCCGCATCGCGCTCGGGGGCGCCGCCGACTTCTGCGTCTTCGCCCCGGACGAGGCAGCCGTCGTGGACGTCGCGAACCTGCAGCACAAGAACCCGGTATCCGCCTACTGCGGCCGAGCGCTCGCCGGCACGGTGCGCAGCACCTGGCTGAACGGTGTGCAGATCGACATCGGCGACGAACCGCGCGGACGGCTCCTGAAAAGGGGGATGGCGTGACCGATGCGGCCTTGGGCCCGGCTGGGCAGCGTTCTGGCCGGTCTCGCGTTCGGGGGCACAACAGGCCCCGACCCGATACCGATGTCCTCGGAACTGCGCAGGTCACCCTGCGGGCTCGATGACCTCGACCGGAACCCCGAGGTCGCGGATGGCCGCGATCTCACTTTCGGAAGTGGCGGAGTCCGTGATGACGGCCTCGTAGGCGCTGATTGCTCCGAACGCGTGGGTAGCGGTCTTGCCGAATTTGGAATGGTCGGCGAGCAAGAGGGCGCGGTCGGAACAGGCGATCATGGACTCCTTGACGTCCGCGTACTCCCGCAAGGGGTGGAAGAGCCGCCCTTCGAGAATGGCGGTGGCGGACATCAGGGCGATGTCGGCCTGGATCCGGGACAGGGCGCGGGCCACCTCGGGTCCGGTGCACGAGTTGAACTCACCGCGGTACTCGCCGCCCAGCAAGGTGACCGTCGTGTCCGGTGCGGTACCCAGGAGTTGGGCGATGCCAACGGAGTTGGTGATCACGGTGAGCTGCGCAATGCCCGTGAGGGAAGCAGCCAGGGGGTACAGCGTGGTGGAGTCATCCATCACCACCGTGTTGCCGGGCTGGATCCATGCCGCCGCGAACTCGCAGATGGCTTGCTTGGCCGGGAGGTTCTCGCCCTCGCGGAAGCGGGTGGCGGTCTCCATGGTCAGGGCGGGGAAGGCGGCGGCCCGGCCGCGCTTCTTGCGGAGCAGATGCCGGCCGGCCAGGTCGTCGAGGTCGCGGTGCATCGTCATCAGACTCACGTGGAAGTGGTCCGCCAGCTCGTCGATACGGGTTTCGCCGTGCTCGACGACGTAGCGCAGGATGCTCTGGCGTCGCTGTTCGAGGGTGGCGTGCGACGACCGTGCCTTGTTGGGCACGTATGTCTCCCTTCCCGGCCCTGCCGACAGGGCGGTCAGTTCTCCTGCGGACGCACGACGGTCTTGATCGCGGTCCGGTCGAGAGCACCCGCGGTGAGTGCTCGTTCGGTGTCCCCCAGCCGGTGGCGGTGGGTCACCAACCGGTCGAGTTCGACCTCGGCGGAGGCAGCCAGTGAGACCGCCGTCGGCCAGGTGTTGGCGTAGCGGAATGTGCCGGTGACCTCGATCTCGAAGTTTTGCACATGTGCCAACGGGAGCGGGATCGTGTCGCCGCCCATGCCGATCAGGATGACCTGCCCGGCGCGGCCCACCGCACGTATCGCCTCGTCCGCGGCTGCCGGGGCTCCGGAGCACTCCAGAAGTACGTCGGGCTCGAATCCGGTCCCGGAGATCCGGGTGGTGCGGGCGTCCACGGTGTGTGTGGCGCCCAGTTCGCGGGCCAGGTCGAGGCGGTGCGGGGCGATGTCGGTGACCATGACCTCGGCGGCGCCGAAGGCGCGGGCGGTCTGCGCGGCAATCAGGCCGATGGGGCCGGCGCCAGTGACCAGCACCCGCGATCCCGGGGAGATGCGGGCCTTGCGGCAGGCCGATATGCCGACGGACAACGGCTCCAGCAGAGCGGCGGCATCCGCGCTCAGACTGTCGGGGACGGGGTGGGCGAAGTCCTCGTCCACGGCCACGTATTCGCACAGTGCGCCGTCGACGGGCGGGGTGGCGTAGAAGGAAACGTCGGGGCAGAGGTTGTAGCGGCCCGTACGGCACTGGGTGCAGCGTGCGCACGGGATGCCCGGTTCGAGGGACACGCGTCGGCCGACGGGGTGAAAGCCGGCGCCCGGTCCGCGGGCGACGACCGTGCCGCTGGGCTCGTGACCGAGCACCATGGGGGTGCGGACGACGAAGTCTCCGATCCGGCCGTGCTCGTAGTAGTGGACGTCGGAGCCGCAGATGCCGACCGCTTCGACGCGGACGAGTACCTGGCCGGGTCCCGGAACCGGGACCGGCCGCTCCTCGATGACGAGGTCCTTGGGTGCGCGGAGCACGGCGGCGCGCATGGTGGCGGGGATGTGCGAGGGCAGAGGATTCACAGTCGTCCTTCGGGCGCGGTCGGCAGGGACGGTCGGAGCTGGCGGATGTGGGCGAGGTCTTGCCGGCTGGATGGCCGGCCCGGGGGTTTCGGCCCCTTACTTGACGGCGCCCAGGGACAGCCCCTGGACGAGCTTGTCCTGGGCCGCGAAGCCGGCGGCGAGCACGGGGAGGGAGATCAGGGTGGCTGCGGCGCAGACCTGGGCGAGGAAGAGTCCTTCGCCGGTGACGAAGCCGGTCAGGAAGACGGGCGAGGTGATCGCCGCCACGCCCGTGAGGACACGGGCGAACAGCATCTCGTTCCAGCTGAAGATGAAACAGATGAGCGCGGTCGCGGCGATGCCCGGGGCCGCTATCGGCGCCACGATGCGGCGCAGGGTGGTGAGCAGACCTGCGCCGTCGATCTGGGCGGCCTCCAGGATCGAGATCGGCACCTCGGCGAGGAACGACCGCATCATCCACACGGCGATCGGCAGGTTCATGGACGTGTAGAGGATGACGAGCAGCCAGATGTTGTCCAGCAGGCCCGTGTTCTTGGCGAACAGGTAGATGGGCAGCAGACCCGCCACCGTCGGCAGCATTTTGGTGGACAGGAAGAAGAACAGCACATCCCGCCACTTGCGTACCGGCTTGATCGCCAGGGCGTAGGCCGCCGGAACCGCCAGCAGGAGCACCAGAAGGGTGGAGCCGATGCTGGCGGTCGCCGAGTTGATCAGCGCGGGCAGCGGACTTTGGCCGGTGGCGCTGCCGAAGAATTCCCGGTATCCGGACAGCGTCAGGTGGGCCGCGAGCGACGGGGGATTGGTCGCGGCGTCCGTCTCGGAGTGGAAGGAGGTGAGCACCATCCACGCCACCGGGAGGAAGAAGAAGAGCCCGGCGCCCCAGGCGGTCAGCCCCCAGGCTGTGTTCCATCCCTTCCTCCGCCGAGCCGACGGAGGCTGCGGCAGGCGGTGGCGCGGGTTCCTGGTGGGCGGCGGCGCGCTGGCAACGGTGGGGAGGTGGGTGGTCATCGTTGGGTCTCCTCGCGGAACAGCGACGACACCACGCGCAGGGCGAAGGTCGCGATGACGATCGTGGCGACGAGGACGACGACGGCATTGGCTGACGCCTGGCCGTACTCGTGCGCCTGGTAGAAGGTCTCGTAGATCGAATAGGGCAGGTTGGCGGTGCCGAGCCCACCGGACGTCAGGGTGAAGACGGCGTCGAAGTTCTGCACGATGTAGATGGACCCGAGCAGCGTGCCCAGCTCCAGGTAACGGCGCAGGTGCGGCAGGGTGAGGTAGCGGAAGATCTGCAAGGGGCCCGCGCCGTCGACCCGGGCGGCCTCGATCGCGTCGGTGGGCTGGCTCTGCAGGCCGGCCAACAGGATCAGCATCATGAACGGCGTCCACTGCCAGATCAGGGAGGTCTCCACCGCGGTCTTGGGCATCGTGGAGAGCCAGTCCGGCTGCGCCGGGTGGTGACTGCCGAAGAGCTGGCCGACCCAGGTGAGAAGCCCGTTGAGCAGGCCGTAGTTGGGGTTGTAGAGGGCGTCCTTCCACAGCAGCGCCGCGGCCACCGGCACGAGCAGGAACGGTGCGATGAACAGGGTCCGCACGATGCCGCGACCGAGGAATGCCCGGTTGAGCAGCAGCGCGATGATCAGTCCGAGCACCAGGGAGACGGCGACGATGGACACGGTCATGATGACCGTCGTGCCGACCGCGGAGCGCAACTCGTTGTCGGTGAACACCCGCGCGTAGTTGGACAGCCCGGCGAAGTGACGGGACGTGGGATCGAGGGAGTTCCAGCTGAACGAGGAGATCACCAGGGTCACGACGAAGGGCAGCTGCGTGACGACGACCAGGAAGATCATCGCGGGGAGCAGCGGAGCGCGCCGGGCCCAGGAGCCCGTTCTGGCCAGTCGGGTGCGCGGTTCGGGGCCGGGTGACCGGCTGCTTGCGGCCACCCGCGCGGTCGTGCTGGTGGCGCGGCTCATAAGACTCATGTCCGTCTCTCATCCGGGCTGAAGGGGGGATCCGAAGGCTGTCCGGCCCGGCCGGGGGGCGGGCCGGACAGCCTTGGGTCAGCGGTATTTCTTGGCGACCTGTTCAGCGAGCTTCTGGCCCTTGTCGAGCGCGGCCGGGACCGTCGTGTGACCGGCGATGGCAGAGCTGACGCCCTGTGAGACCTGGGTGCCCAGGCTGGTGAACTCCGGGATGCCGACGAATTGGATGCCGGCGGTCGGCCGGGGTTGCACGCCCGGGTGGCGCGGGTCCGCCGAGCTGATGGCGTTCAACGTCGGTTCCGCGAAAGCCGAAGCGGACTTGCGGTAGTCCGCGTTCGAGTACGTCGAGGCGCGCTTGCCCGCGGGGATACGGGACCAGCCGAGCTTGTCTCCGGCCAGCTTCTCGTAGCCCTTGCTCGACGCCCAGGAGATGAACTTCCAGGCGTCGTCCTGGTGCTTGCTCGCCTTCTCGATGCTCCAGGCCCAGGTGGCCAGCCAGCCCGCGCTGTCGGTCTTGTCGGTCGGCGCGGCAACGTATCCGATCTTTCCGGCCACCTTGGACTGCTTGGGGTCTTCAAGGGCGCCGGCGCCGGAGGTGGCGTCGTACCACATGGCGACCTTGCCCTGGCTCATGTTGTTGAGGCACTCGGTGAAACCGGCCTGCGACGCGCCGGATTCGCCGTGTTTGCGCACCAGGTCGACGTAGAACTGGGTCGCCTTCCGGAACGGCTGCGAGTTCACCTGCGCTTGCCAGTCCTTGGTGAACCAGGTGCCACCGAAGGTGTTGACGACCGTGGTCAGCGGGGCGAACAGCTCGCCCCACCCCGGCTGCCCGCGCAGGCAGATGCCCCGCATCCCGGGCTTGGCGCCGTCGGCCTTCGCGGCGAGGTCGGCCACCTGCTGCCAGGTGGGGTGGGCGGGCATGGTCAGGTGCTTGGCTGCGAAGACGTCCTTGCGGTACATGAGGAACGACGACTCGCCGTAGAACGGCTCGGCGTAGAGCTTGCCGTCGGCCGCGGTGAGCGACTCGGCCATGGGCTTGAGGATGTCGCCCTGGTCGAATGCCTTGTCCTTCGCCACGTAGGAGTCGAGCGGCGTGAGCCAGCCGTTCTTGGCGTAGAAGGGCGCCTCGTAGTTGGTGAGTGTGGCCACGTCGTACTGGCCGGCCTGGTTGGAGAACTCCTGGCTGGCCTTGTCGCGCAGGTCGTTCTCCGGGAGAACGGTGAAATTGACGTGGATTCCGGTCTGCCGGGTGAAGTTCTGCGCGGTGAGCTGCCGCAGGTCCTCCATCTGCGGGTTGTTCACCATCAGCACGCTGATCGAACGGCCACCGCCGCCGGCCGCGGTACCACCGGCACCTGCGCAACCGGTTGCCACCACCGCCATGGCGGTGAGAACGGCAGCCGCGCACAGCGGCTTTGATCTGAATCTGATCACTGCTCCTCCTTGAGAGGTGGGACTGAGTGACGCATGAACCGCGGGCCTGCCCCGGGGGGCGGGGCGGCCCAGGACCGCGGTGGCTCGCACGGGTCCGTTCAGGTGGGGCGCGACGAGCAGTCAGCAGACACGAGACCGGTTCGCATGGCGCCGTCCCGTCGCTGCCGCGTGAGGCGGGTCCAGTGGCGCTTTCCAGGTCGGGGAGGGAAGGCGCCACTGAACTTCACCCGTCCAGGAACGGCCCGGAACAGCGGTTGCTGACCGAAGGAGGACACGGGCCTGGAAGGGGCCGGGATGAACCCTTGCGCTCCAGGGGTGGGAGAGCGCGAAGGACTGTCGACGGCATTCTTAGCAGAAGAGACTCGCATTGTTAACACATCTTGCGAGAATTAATGGCTAGATCTATCGTCGTGCCAATCGATCGGGGTCCTCAGCGCCCCGGCTCCGACGGAGGCCTCTCACTGTCGGTCACCGTTCCAGAGAGCAGATGATCACTGTTGTCGGCGAGGCTCTGGTGGATCTGGTGCAAGCACGTCGTCCGCCGGGCCGGCGGGACCCACGTCTTCTCCACGTCCACCGGCGAACGTCTCAGCGACTGACGCCGTGCCGGCCGGCTGCCCGCCGCGGGCCCGGCGCAGGGGACGGACATGCGGTCCATGCCCGCGTGTCCGTCCCCTGCCCCGACCGGGGCCATGCGACGATCGCGCCACGAGCGGATCCACGAGCCGCGGTAGACCTGCCCGCGGCCTTCGGACCAGCCGCTGCACGGCCGGCCGGTGCGTGTGCCCGTCGGCGGACAACGCGCCCGGGTACGGCCGGAGTCCCGGATCCCGGTGTGCTGCCGCAGGGCCTGACACCGGTCCCCTCGGCGCGGCCCACGGGGGAAGGAACCGTCATGTCCCAGCTGATCCGAGCGCGGTGGCCGAACGGAATCGCGGCCGCTGTTTCGCTCCTGAGCCTCTTGGCGTCCGGCTGCACCGGGATCGGCGCGATCGGTGGCACGCCCGGCGGGACGACCGTCACCGTGGCCATCGTCGCCAACCCGCAGATGCAGGACGTGGAAACCCTCACGCCGGAATTCGAGCGATCCCACCCAGGCGTCCGTGTGCACTACGTGACGCTGCCGGAGAACGTGGCGCGACAGAAGATCACAGAGTCCGTTGCCACCGGTAGCCGTGAGTTCGACGTGGTCATGATCAGCAATTACGAGACGCCCATGTGGGCTCGGAACGGCTGGCTGACCGATCTGCAGCCGCTGGCCGACCGAACCCCTGGTTACGAACCTTCCGACTTCATCGGCCCGATCCGCAGGGCCCTCTCCTACCGCGGTCGCCTCTACTCGGTCCCGTTCTACGGCGAGTCGTCGTTCCTGATGTACCGCAAGGATCTCTTCGCCGCCCACCACCTGACCATGCCGCCGCACCCCACCTGGCGGCAGGTGGCGACCTTCGCCCACAGGCTCAACGACCCCCGGCACGGCAGGGCGGGGATCTGCCTGCGCGGCGCCCCCGGCTGGGGCCAGGTGCTCGCCCCTCTGGACACGGTGATCAACACCTTCGGCGGCCGCTGGTACGACATGCGGTGGAACGCCCAGCTCACGTCACCGGCCGTACAACGGGCAGTCGGCTTCTACGTCGACCTGGTGCGCCGCGACGGAGAGCCGGCAGCGGCCACCGCGGGCTTCACCGAATGTGCCACCCACTTCGCGCAGGGCAACGCCGCCATGTGGTACGACGCGACCTCGGCGGCCGGACTGCTGGAGGACCCGGCGAACAGCAAAGTGGTCGGCAAGGTCGGATATGTGGCCGCTCCGGTGGAGGCGACGGCGTCGTCGGGCTGGCTCTACTCCTGGTCGTTCGGCATCCCCACCGCCACCGTGCACAAGGACGCGGCCTGGCGGTTCATCGCCTGGGCCACCTCGCGGGGCTACATCGAGCTGGTCGGGCACAAGCTGGGCTGGTCCAGGCTGCCGCCGGGCAGCCGGGAGTCCACCTACACCATCCCGCAGTACCGCGAGATCTCCCGCCCGTTCGGCGGACCGACTCTGGCAGGCATCCGCCAGGCCGACCCGGAGCACCCCACCGTGCAGCCCGTGCCGTACACCGGCGTGCAGTTCCTGGACATCCCCGAGTTCCAGGACTTGGGCACCCGGGTGAGTCAGCAGATCAACGCCGCGATCGCCGGGCAGCAGTCCGTGCGGGCCGCGCTGGACCAGTCGCAGCAGTACGCGCAGACCGTTGGCCGCAGCTACCGGCGGCCGAGCCACCAGGAGGGACCCCATGGCCGGTAGCGCCACCCTGCCCGTCGGCGCCGTAGCGACGGCTCCGACGGCCCCGACGGCCTGGCGGTGCAGATGGCCGCTCCTCCCCGCGCTGCTCTACATGGTCGTTGTCACGCAGGCGCCGTTCGTCTTCACGGTGCTCTACTCGTTCCAGTCCTGGAACCTGGTACGGCCCGGGTCGGAACACTGGGTCGGCCTGGCCAACTACGCGAACGTCTTCACCGACAACGCCTTCCGCAGTGCCCTGCTCACCGAGATCGAAATGACCGTGCTCGCGGTGGCCTTCGCCATGGCGCTCGGCGTGCCCCTGGCGATGCTGCTCGACCGCCGGTTCCCGGGCCGTGGTGTGGCGCGCACCCTGCTGATCTCGCCGTTCCTGATCATGCCGACGGTGTCGGGACTGCTGTGGAAGACCACGATGCTCGACCCGGTCTACGGCATCGTCAGCTATGTCCTGTCGTGGTTCGGCGTGCCGGCCACCGACTTCGTCAGCCGGTTCCCCATGGCGTCGGTGGTGACCGTACTGGTGTGGCAGTGGACGCCGTTCATGATGCTCATCGTGCTGGCCGGGCTGCAGAGCCAGTCCGGCGACGTCCTGGAGGCCGCTCGGGTGGACGGCGCCGGCCCGTGGACGACGTTCCGGTGGATCACCCTGCCGCATCTGCGCCGCTACCTCGAACTGGGCGTGCTGCTGGGCGCGATCTATCTGGTCAACACCTTCGACGTGATCTACATGATGACTCAGGGCGGGCCGGGCACGCGCACCACCAACCTGCCCTACTACGTCTATCAGCGGGCCTTCCTCGGCTTCGACGTGGGCCAGGCGTCCGCGTTGGGCGTGGTCACCGTTGCCGGCACGATCGTGGTGGCCGCGGTGGCCCTGCGCTTGCTGTTCACCGTGTTCTCCGGCACGGAGAGGAGCGCCGGATGACCCCTCCCACACACCGTCGGTCGCGCCGCCATCGGCTCGGGCGCAGTGCCTGGACCACCGGCGCGTGGCTGGCCGCGATCGTGTTCTTCTTCCCGGTGCTGTGGATGGTGCTCACGGCGTTCAAGCCCGAGTCCGCTGCCTACACCCGCACGCCCCAGCTCGTCTTCTCCCCGACGCTGACCCAGTTCCGCGCGGTGTTCTCCAGCGGCATCGGCCCGTACCTGGCCAACTCCGCGCTGGCCTCGGTCATTTCCACGGTTCTCGCGCTGCTCCTGGCGGCCCCGGCGGCCTACGCCCTGTCCGTCCGGCCCGTGAAGAAGTGGCGCAACGCGCTGTTCTTCTTCATCTCCACCAAGATGCTCCCGGTCGTGGCCGCGATCATCCCCATCTACCTGGCCGTGCGCGACCTCGGGGCGCTGGACGGCATCGGCACACTGATCATCTTGTACGCGGCCATGAACCTGCCCATCGCGGTGTGGATGCTGCGTTCCTTCTTCCTCGAAGTCCCCCGCGAAGTGCTGGAAGCCGCCCGGGTGGACGGTGCCACCACGCGCCAGGAACTGACCGCGGTGCTGCTCCCCATGGTCCTGCCGGGGATCGCCGCGACCTCCCTGATCTGCCTGATCTTCTCCTGGAACGAATTCTTCCTCGCGCTCAATCTGACCTCGTTCCGCGCCGCCACCATCCCGGTGTTCCTCGTCGGCTTCATCACGAGCGAGGGCCTGTACTGGGCGAAGCTGTCCGCCGCCGCCACGCTGGCCTGCCTTCCGGTCCTGCTCGCCGGCTGGACCGCCCAGCGGCAACTCGTGCGCGGCCTGTCCATGGGTGCCGTCAAGTGAGGGCGCCACATTCAGGAGGTTCCTATGCACACCCTCATCGTCGGTGACGAGTTCGTCCCCGCCGCCCTCTACATCGACGCGCTGGCCGAGGTGTGCGGCACAAGCTTCGGCCCCGTGCGTACCGTCGACTGGTCCGGTACCAAGGCCGACCAGCACTCGGCCCAGCAGACCATGGAGCGGGAGGGGCCTGCTGCCGTGCCGGTGCCCGGCGAGATCGTAGCGGCGCTCGGTGATGCGGAAGTGCTCGCCGTGCACTTCGCTCCGGTCTCCCGGGCGGTACTGGCGGCCGCACCGAAGCTGCGTGCGGTGTGCGTGGCACGTACCGGGCTGGAGAACGTCGACCTGCCCGCCGCCACCGAGCGGGGCATTGCAGTGGTACCGGTGTTCGGCCGCAACGCCTCGGCCGTCGCGGAACTGGCGCTGGGACTCATGCTCACCGAAGCCCGCGACATCGCCCGCGCGGACGCGTCGGTCAAGGCCGGTGGGTGGCGCAAGGACTTCGGCGGCCCCGGTCACGAGATCGGCGGCAGCACCATCGGACTGGTCGGCATGGGTCACGTAGGGCGGGAACTGGCCCGTCTCCTGCGAGGTTTCGGCGCTCGCATCCTGGTCCACGATCCGTACCTGCCCGACGCGGTGATCGCCGAGCACGGGGCGCTGCGAGCCGATATGGACACCGTCTTCCTGGAGTCCGACTTCGTGCAGGTCCTCGCGCGGCTGACACCCGAGACCGAAAGGTTCATCGGACGCCGGCAGTTCGCGCTGATGAAACATACGGCCTTCTTCATCAACACGGCCCGCAGCCGGCTGGTCGACACCGACGCCCTGTACGAGGCGCTGGCCACGGGCAGCATCGCCGGAGCGGGCCTGGACGTGCACGACCAGGAACCGCTGCCCGCCGACAGCCCCTGGCGCGCACTGGACAATGTCACGCTCACCACCCACTACGCGGGTGACACCGTGACCACGAACCTGCGTTCGGCGCGCCTGGTCGCGCGGGCCATCGACGAGTTGGCGCGCACCGGTCGATGCCTCGAAGCGGTCAACGCGCGCGCGTTGGAATGGGGGTAATCGGAGGTGCGGAAGCTGTTGCTCGGGCTGGACGCCGGCCAGACCGTGACCAAGGCGGTGCTGTTCGACGCCGCCGGACGGCAGGTGGCGAAGGGCAGCATCAAGGTCCCGCTGCACACCCCCCGTCCCTGCTGGGTGGAACGCGACATGAACCAGGTGTGGGAGGCCGCGCAGCAGGCCATCCGGAGGTGCCTGGCCGACGGCGGGGTCACGACCGGCCGGGAGGTGGCGGCGGTCGGTCTTTCGGGCCACAACGACGGGCTGTACGCGGTCGATGCGCGCCATGAACCCGTACGGGCGGCGATCAGCGCCATGGACACCCGCGCCCACACGGTGCTCGACGGCTGGCGGGACACCCCCGTCTGGCCGCAGGCACTGGCATGGTCCGGTCAGGTGCCGTTCGCCGCGTCTCCGGCGGCCGTGCTCGCCTGGTTGAAGAGCCACGAACCGACCGTGCTGGAGCGGTCCCGATGGCTGATGTTCTGCAAGGACTGGCTACGCCTCAAGCTGACCGGCGAGGTCGCCACCGATCCCACGGAGGCGAGTGCCTCATTCACCGATGTGCATACCCATGCCTACTCCCGGCCGCTGCTCGATCTGTACGGACTCGGTGAACTGGCCGGGAAACTGCCGCCCGTCCTGCCCTGCGAGGCCGTGGCCGGGCGGGTCACCGCCGAGGCTGCCGCGGCGACCGGTCTCAGCGTGGGTACGCCGATCGTCACAGGTGCGCATGATGTCGACGCGGCGGCGATCGGCATCGGCGGCATCACTCCCGGCGATCTCTGCCTGATCGCCGGGACGTTCAGCGTCAACCAGGTGGTCAGCGATCGCGTGGTGATCGACCCTCGCTGGCAGGTACGCAACTTCGTCCGGCCGCACCAGTGGATGAGCATGTCCACCTCGCCTGCCTCGGTGGCCAACCTTGAGTGGTTCCTGCGCGTGGTCGGCGTGCCCACGGCGCCCGGCGAGAGCGTGCACGACGTGATTGCCGAAGAGGTCGGCGCCCACCTTGCCGGACCGTCGGAGGTGCTGTTCCACCCCTTCATCTACGGCTCTCCACACAGCTGGCCCGCCTCCGGGACGTTCCTGGGCCTGCGCGGCTGGCACACCCGAGGCCACCTGCTGAGGGCGCTTCTGGAGGGCGTCGTGCTGAACCACCGATGGCACGTCGACGCCCTGTCCTCGGCCCTTCCCATCACCGGGGCGACGCGGCTGACCGGCGGCGCGGCACGCAGCGAGACCTGGGCGCAGATGTTCTCCGACGCCCTGAACCGGCCGATCGAGGTACCCCGTGTCGACGAGAGTGCGGCCCGCGGTGCCGCTCTGCTCGCCGGAACCGCCATCGGCATGTTCACCGGCATCGATGACACCCGCGCCCTCACCACGGGCGGCCGCTCCTACGAACCGGACGCCGGCCGGGTCGCGGTACTGGGCGAGGCCTACCAGGCATACCTGGCAGCCGTTGATGCCCTTGGCCCGGTGTGGAGCCGGCTCGCCGGCGGCTGAACCCCCGTGACGTTCCGGTGTCGCCTCACTTACGGAGAGCGAGGGCCGGGCATTCACGGACGGGCCCAGCTGCGGCCGGGTGCCGCTCCGGCGCCTCCACACCGACGGTTCCCGCGCCCACGGCCGGAGCAATTTAACAAGGATTTCAGGCTAAAATCACGCAATTTGTGAAATCTATTGCCCGAATGTCTTGATTCTCCCCACCTGCAGGCGTAAACCGGAGCCAAGGAGCCTCTAACGGCGGTGAAACAACATGTACGCGGAAGAGCGTCAACGACTCATCGTGGAGCGGGCCCGGCATGACGGCCGGGTCGAGGTCACCACGCTGGCGGCTGAGCTCGACGTCACCCCTGAGACCATCCGGCGCGACCTGACCATGCTGGAGCGTCACGGTCAGCTCCGCCGGGTGCACGGCGGAGCCATCCCGGTCGAGCGCTTCGGATTCGAGCCCGCACTCGCCCATCGCGCGACCATGCTGGCCGAGGAGAAGGAACGCATCGCCACAGCGGCGCTTGCCGAGGTCCCCGAGTCAGGCGCCATCCTGCTCGATGCCGGCACCACCACCGGACACCTGGCCGGCCTGCTGCCCACCGACCGCGAGCTGACCGTCGTCACCAACGGCTTGGCCATCGCGGTCCAATTGGCACCCCACCCCCACATCAACCTCTTCCTCATCGGTGGCCACGTGCGCACCCGCACGCAGGCCACGGTCGGCGACTGGACCCGTGCCCCCCTCGCCGACACCTGCGTAGACGTCGCTTTCATGGGCACGAACGGCATCTCGGTGGAACGGGGGCTGACGACCCCCGACACCACGGAGGCAGCCGTCAAGCGGTGCATGATGGCCAGCGCCCGGCGCGTCGCCGTCCTCGCCGACCACACGAAGTTCTCCCTCGACCACTTCGCCTGCTTCGGCCATCTGGACGAGGTCGACGTGGTCATCAGCGACTCGGGTCTGGATTCCACCCTCGCCGACGACCTGGCCGCTGCCGGCCCCCGGGTGGTGCGCGTATGAGTACCGCACTGCCCACCGGCCAAGCTCGGCCACATACGGCAGGTCCCGGAGCGCGTTCGGTCCCCGCCGCGGCCCCTGACCATGGAAGTGACATCATGTCCGACACCGTGCCCGGCCCCAGGGGCACCAGCAGGCAAGGCGTCACGACACACGGCACGCTGCCGCCCGCCCGCACGTCGCCGTCCGCGCAGTACGCCATGCTGGTCCTGCCCGCACAGGAGGCCTGCGTTCGCAGCGCCCGACGCTTCGCCGCCGCCCTGCTCGCCTGGTGGGCCCTGTCTGCCGACGATCAGGACACCGCAGTGCTCATCGTGAGCGAACTGACGACCAACGCGGCTCGGCACGGACACCGCGACATGACGATCCGCCTGACCCTCGCCCCGGACATGCTGCACATTGCGGTGGCCGACCACGGGGATGTCGACCCGCCGACGCTGTCGCACTCGGACGACGACCCCGACGAGCACGGCCGCGGACTGCACATCGTGCACGCCCTCACGGCCCGGCTCGACATCCACCAGGGCAGCGCCGGGCGGCAGGTCCACGCCAGCCTGCGAATCACCCACCCGCAACCGGCCGCCGCAGACGACACCCATCCCCGTCACGCTCCCGACGGAAGCGACCCGCGAGCCCTGGGCAGGAGCCGCAATCAAGGGCTGGTCGTGCCACACCGCTGGTGACCTGGGGAGATTCGCTCGCAGTGACCCTGTCGGCACGTCTGCTGAAGACGCGGGTCGGCTGATGTGGTGATTGCGCTTCTCGGCACTGGGCCGCCCTGCGCTGGCTCGATTCCTCGATGAGGGGCGAACGAGATGGTGAGCATGTCGCCTTGGGGGCCGTGTCGTCACCGAGCCGCGCACGCGCCGCGGCACGGATGAGGCCGTTCCTTGGAATGCATCTGCGGAGGATGGGCAATTACACTGGACATATATACCCATCAGGGGCTTGTGCGAGGGCGGAGGCTCTGCCGACCGCTCCGCAGCCCGGGCCCAGCGCGGCGCTCTTCAGCGCCCCGCGCTCGTCACCATGCGCTGCGCTTCTCGGATTTCGCAGGGAGCACTCCCATGGCTGGTCAAACCGCCTCCATCGTCCTCGAGCCCGAGGCACAGGAGCTCGCCGACGCAACCTCACAACATCCGTTCCTGTACGAGCTGGATCCGACCGCAGCGCGCAAGGTGCTCGACGACCTCCAGGCCGCGCCGGTCGACAAGCCGCCGGTCGACGAGGAGTGGGTCACCGTTCCGGTGGCCGTGGGCGATGTTCGGGTACGCATCGTCAAGCCGCAGGGCGCCACCGGAACGCTGCCCGTCGTGTTGTACATGCACGGCGGTGGCTGGGTGCTGGGCAATGCCGGTACCCACGACCGCCTGGTGCGCGAGTTGGCGGTCGGCGCCCGTACGGCAGTGGCCTTCGTGGAGTACACGCCGTCGCCCGAGGCGCACTACCCCGTGGCCATCGAGCAGGGCTACGCCACCGCGCAGTGGATCGTCCGCGAGGGTGCGTCCAAGGGGCTGGATGCACAGCGCATGGCAGTGGCCGGGGAATCGGTCGGCGGGAACATGACCGCCGCACTCGCCCTCATGGCCAAGGAGCGCGGTGACGTCACGTTCATACAGCAGTCGATGTACTACCCGGTCACGGATGCGGCCATGAACACCGGTTCCTACGACCAGTTCGCCACCGGCTACTACCTGAGCCGCAAGCTGATGGAATGGTTCTGGGACGCCTACACGACCGACCCGAACCAACGCGCGGAGATCACCGCATCTCCCAACCACGCCACCATCGACCAACTCTCCGGCCTGCCCCCCGCCCTGCTGATCGTCGACGAGGCCGACGTGCTGCGCGATGAGGGCGAGGCGTACGCCGCCAAGCTCCGAGCAGCCGACGTTCCGGTCACCACGGTGCGCTACGACGGCACGGTCCACGACTTCATGCTGCTCAACTCACTGAGCCAGTCCAAAGCCGCCCGCGGAGCCATCGACCAGGCAACGGCGTTCCTGCGCAACGCCCTCGGAACCGCCCAGGTCTAGTGGGCATCGAAGGGCAAGGGAGCCATGAGCCGGGTGCGTGAGAGGCAGGCCAAGATCTGCGTGTTGGGGACGTAGAACGGCCATTCCTGCAATGTCTCAGGGGAAGCGGTGCTGCGCTGCCTCACCCTGCGCTGCCTGCCGCCTGTTCGTCCTTCGACATGGCGAGATCTCCAGTGCTGGGCCGTGCCGGGTCAGGTGAGCCAGTCGGTGTAGTGGGTGGGGGCGATGCGTGCGTCGCCCTTGGTGGTGAGCACATCGCCGTGGACGGCGGCGAACATGCCGGCGGTGTCGTCGGTGATGACCGTGCGGCCGTCGGGTCGGGCGCTCAGGGTGATCCGGCCGAGTTCGTCGAGGGGATGAACGTCGGGTCCGCCGACATTGAGGGTTCCGTTCAGAGGGGTACCGGCGGCGACTTCGGCGACGGTGTCGGAGACGTCCTGGGCGGCGATCGGCTGGAGTGGGGTGGTGGGCAGGCGGACGGTGTCGCCCTCGGTGGTCCAGGACATGAAGGCGTTGATGAACTCCATGAACTGGGTGGCGTGGACGATCGAATAGGGGATCGGTCCGGCCTTGAGGATGTCTTCCTGCAAGACCTTGGCGCGGTAATAGGCGAGGTCGGGCACCTGGTCCGCGCCGACGATCGAGAGGATGACGAAGTGCCCCACCCCGGCTTTGTGGCCGGCGGCCAGGAGGTTGTCCATCGAGGTCTGGAAGAAGGCGGGAGAGGCATCGTCGAAGGTCGGGGAATTCGTCAGATTGACGATGCAGTCTGCTCCGGCCACCGCCTCCTCCACGCCCTGGCCGGTGATCACGTCGACACCTGTGGACGGCGAGTGCGGCACGGCCTCGTGCCCGGCGGCGTTCAGCTTCTTCACGACCTGCGACCCGATCAGACCGGTACCGCCGATGACTGCGAACTTCATTGCTCACCCTTCGTCGCACACCGATAGGCCATACGTCCAGATTGCGGCGATACCGTGCACGGCGCACGGTGGCCGGTGCGCTCCCGGGTATGCCGGCGGCGCTGCGTGCTTACGGCATCGCGGATGGCAGTCGACGCAAGCGTCATCGCTGGGAACGCCGGCGGTTGCTGCGACCCTCTTCCATGATCGACGAGATACCCCTGGTGCCGCTCGAAGGAGCCCCCGGCGCCGAGGGACGCTGCGGTGGTCAGTGGGTGTCGTCGGTGGCGAAGTCGGGCAGTTCGGTGGACAGCAGCTCCTCGGCGCCGTGGTCGAGGAGCTTTTGCATCTGGTGGGAGCGGGGCAGCATGGTCTTCTCGTAGGCGTGGATGGCGTCGTCAATGGTGTTGTTGTTCGCGATGGCGAGGGCGAGTTCGCAGGCGTCGAGCATGGCGAGGTTGACGCCGACGCCCAGCGGAGGCATGAGGTGGGCGGCGTCGCCGAGCAGGGTGACGGTGGGGTTGTGCTCCCAGGTGTGGGGGACAGGCAGGGCGTAGAGAGGGCGGTCGACGTAGAGGCCGTCGTTGTTGGTGATCAGCTGGCGCAGGCGGGGGGACCAGTCGCGGTACTGCGCGAGGAGGATTGAGCGGATGCCGTCGGTGTCCTGAAGGGTCAGGCCGTGGGCGGTGATCCAGTCAGCGGGGACGCGCTGGATGATGTAGACGCGGATGTGGTCGCCGCTGTTGCGCTGGGCGAACAGACCACGCTCGCCGTCGGCCGCGGCAGCGCCGCCCTGGCCGACGAGTTCGGCTACGTCGGGGTGCTGGCTTTCGACGTCGTGGAACCAGGCTTCGAGGAAGCTGACGCCGCTGTACTGGGGGGCGGCCGGTGAGACGGCGCGGCGGACCTTGGACCAAGCGCCGTCGGCGCCGATGACGAGGTCGGCTTCGATGGTGGTGCCGTCGGTGAAGCGCAGTTGCCGGGGCCCCTCCGCGGGGCCGTCGACAGCCTGGAGGGTGTGGCCCCAGCGCACGGTGCCAGGCTGAAGAGAGCCCAGGAGGAGGTCGCGCAGCTGGCCGCGGTCGATCTCCGGCTTGAAGCGTTCGCCCTCTTCCGGGGTGTGGTGGAAGAGGATCGTGCCGGCCGGGTCCAGCTGGCGCATCTCCTGCCCCTCGGGGCGGGACAGTTGGAAGAACTCCTCCAGCAGTCCGGCTTCGCGCAGGGCGATCTGGCCGTTGTCCTCGTGGAGGTCGAGGGTGCCGCCCTGGTTGCGGGCGTCGGGACCGGTTTCGTGGTCGTAGACGGTGGCGGTGATGCCGTGCTGCTGGAGGATGCGGGCGCAGGTCAGTCCGCCGGGACCGGCACCGATGATCGTGATGCGGGGAGTGGTGTTCATGGTGGTGCTCCGTTCGTGTCGCACGGCACTGTGCTGGCGTGCACGGGGGTTGTGTCAGTTGGCGGTGCCGACGGGGGTGTTCTTGGCGCTGTCGGCGGGTGCGGTCGGCCGGCCGTCTTCAGTGGGACTTCGATGACGAAGAGCGCGGCGACGAAGGCGAGGACGCACAAGCCCGCGCCGGTGAGGAAGATGTGACTCGTGCCCTGGGTGATTGGGTGGAGGTAGGCGTACCTGGCTCCTGCAGGGAGCTTTTGCAGGACGTTCGGGTCGGTGTCGGTGCCGCCGGTGCCGGGCAGGTGGGACTGGATGGCGCGGGTGAACAGGGAGCCGAAGACGGCGACGCCGAGGGAGCCGCCCAGGGTGCGGAAGACGTTGACCGAGCTCATGGCGGCGCCCATGTCCCGTAGCGCGACGCTGTTCTGCGCGATGGTGGACGACAGGTGGTGACGGCGGTGACCAGCGTGTAAGCGGTCACGACCCAGGAGATGTGCTCCAGGCCGCCCAGGTCGGAGACGATCGTGGGCATCGCGGTGCTGACGACCATGTTGTCGAGCATCGAGAGCAGCATCGCGAGCATGACGCCGAGCAGGACCCAGCGCGCGTTCTTCGGCACGGCCGCAGGGCCAGTAGAGGGGACAGATGTAGACGCGGACATGACTGATCACCCCCTTCGGGCAGGGAGGAAGAGAGGGGAGAGGCGGGGGAGTACCCCACGACCGCTGCTCCAGAAGAGCACACCAACTCAATAAGTGCAACTGATGCACTTTTGAAGTTGTGCAACCGAAGGATAGGCTCTTGGGTATGACCGACACCGAGACAGGCCCCGCGCCGGCGCAGATGGGGCGCCGTGAGCGCAAGAAGGCCGCCACCCGCCAGGCCATCGCCGATGCCGCCATGCGCCTGTTCCTGGAGCGCGGATACGACGATGTGGGCATCCGCGAGATCGCGGATGCCGCCGACGTGTCCACCACCACGTTGTTCAAGCACTTCCCGGTCAAGGAGGCCCTGGTCTTCGACGAGGACGCCGACCAGGAGGCCCGACTGCTCGCCGCCGTCCGCGAACGCCCACAGGGCCAGTCGATCCCTGCAGCACTGCGCGAGCACGCGCTGCGATACCGCATCCCCGCCGCGGACGGCGACGCCCGCTTCACCGCCTTCGCCGACCTGGTGAACAACGCTCCGGCGCTGCGGGACTACCTACAGGGCATGTGGCTGCGCCACTCTGCCGCCCTTGCCCAGGTCATCGCGGAGGAGAGCGGCCTGTCCGAAGCCGATCCCGCCTGCACCGCTCTGGCTCACTTCACCCTCGAAGCCCCGCGCGCCGCCCGTGGCCACGACGATCCTCGTCAGGCCATCACCCGCGCCTTCGACCTCCTCGAAAGCGGCTGGCACACCCTTGATCCTCTGCTCGGCGATCTCCCGCGTTGACCAGGAACGCCGGGTCCGGGGCCTGCATACGACCACGCATGCGCGCGACGACATTGCTCGCCGGGACGGCCGGTGACGCCCTGATGTTCTGCCGCTGCAGGTGCACTAGCGCTGACATGCCGATGCACCGGCGCCCCCGCGCTCCGCGTGAGCACGGGGGCACCGGCGTGTGCACCTTCGTGTGAGTGCCGGGTTGGGCAGTGCCGTGGCTGCGACCACTGCCCAACCCGGAGCTTGTCAGGTCTGCGGCACCAGATCCGGGTGCTCGTGTTCGCAGGCGTCGTCGAGGCCGTATGTTTCCCATTCGGGGAACGGGTCGCCGGTGAGCCGTTCCCCCGCGGCCAGGAGGCAGTCGGCCAGGGCCGCTTGCAGTGCCTCGGTGCGCAACCCGGTGCCGATGAAGACCAGTTCCTGGCCCTGGCTGTCGTCGGCATCACGAGCCCCGGAAGGCTCGAAGCGCGCGACGGCCCCGGCTTGTGACCACAACCCCGTGACACCCGGGCGGCTGGCCAGCCAGAAGAAGCCCTTGGAACGGAGGATCTGACCGTAGGCGCTGCTGTCGAGCCCCTCGGTGACGAAGGTCCACAGCCGGCCGGGATGGAACGGCACACCGGCGCGGAAGACCGTGCTGGAGATGCCGTACTCCTCGGTCTCCGGAATGTGGTCGCCGTTGAGTTCCTGCACCCAGCCGGGGGCCTGCTGAGCCCGCTCCAGGTTGAAGAGTCCGGTGCCGAGGATCTCGCGGGAGTTCACCCGACCGTGCCGGGCGGGCACGATGCGGGCGGCCGGGTTGAGGCGGGTGAGCGCGGCCTGAAGGCGTTCGGCGCCGGCCGCATCGACGAGGTCGGTCTTGTTGAGGACGATGACGTCGGCGAACTCGATCTGGTCCATCAGCAGGTCGCTGACGGTGCGTTCGTCCTCCTCGTACTGGTCCAGCCCCCGCTCGGCCAGCCCGTCGCCGCCGGCCAGCTCCGGCAGAAAGTTGGCGGCGTCGACGACGGTGACCATCGTGTCGAGCCTGGCGAGATCGCCCAGGGTCGCTCCGTCGTCGCGGGGGAAGGCGAAGGTGGCCGCGACGGGCATCGGTTCCGAGATGCCGCTGGACTCGATGAGGAGATAGTCGAAGCGGCCCTCACGGGCCAACCGGTCGACCTCTTCGAGGAGATCATCGCGCAGCGTGCAGCAGATGCACCCGTTGGTCATCTCGACCAGGCGTTCCTCGGTGCGGGAGAGCGCGGCTTCACCGCCGCGGACCAGGGTCGCGTCAATGTTGATCTCACTCATGTCATTGACGATGACCGCGACACGCAGGCCCTCCCGGTTGCCCAGGACGTGATTGAGCAGGGTGGTCTTGCCCGCTCCGAGGAAACCGGACAGGACCGTGACGGGCAGTCGGTTGTGCGTCATGTCGTCGTTTCAGCCATCGGGGCGCAGCAGCCCGCGCTCGTACGCCTTGGCCAGCCGCTGCGGTACGAGGTAGGGGGTGCCGTCGACGGTGACGGGCACGAGCTGGGGGGTGCTGGCCTTCCACTGGGCGCGGCGGTGGCGGGTGTTGCTGCGGGACATCTTGCGCTTGGATACGGCCATGGCGACCTCCTGCGTGACTAGGCGACACCCCACGCTATATGAAAATGGATGCCATTTCCAAATTGGTGATGGTGGAGCGGTTCGACTGCCGCACAAGAACCTGAACTCCCCCGGGCCGTCAGTCGGCTCCTCCGCCACCTCAAGGAGCGTGCGTGGCATCGGGGTTGATCGTTGCCCAAGCGGGAGGCGGGCCTGCTGCGCATGCAACAGTCCGGAGTCATCGTCAGCGACTGCGCCACGCTCATGGTGAAGACACACGCCGACAACGCGGATCCCGCGGCCGATGCGGTCTGTGCCGCGCTGGACATGCCGTTCGCCGTCCTGGCCGGCCAGATCTCGGCCGCCCACCAGCACTTTTCCGCGAGCGCGGAGCGGGACGCCTTCACCTAGGGTGATCACGCGGCCGGCTCGTCCCCAGGACGTCGTTCGCCCCCTCCTGGGCCGCGGCGAGGGTCGGTGCGATGTCGACCACTGATGGGTGGAGTCGCAGCCGTGGTGCTGGTCGACCACCAGGTTCCCTCTTCCACATGTCCGCTGTCGGCGGGGGCCTCGGATTCGGACGAACCCCACCATTGCCCGCAGCGGATCACTGCCGCAACCTCCGTCTCCGCCGAGCGACGCGGAGCCGATCGGGTGACGATGGACGTGTACTGACGTGATCACGCTGCTCCCAGAAGGAGGCAGACGTCATGGCATCCCCTTCCGAGTCCCCAGGCCCCGTTCCCCCGCGCAGCACCGAGCCACAGGACACGCCCCTGGCCGAAGGCATGGCCTTCCTGGCGAACAAGGGCTGGCAGATCCTGCTCACCATGGGCCTGGCCACCACCGCCCTGGGCGTCATCGCCCTGGTCTGGCCGGGCGCAACGCTGCGGGTCCTCGGCGTGCTCTTCGGCGTCTATCTGCTGGCGACCGGCGTTTTCCAGCTGGCCGGCGCCTTCGGCACGCACGTGCCCCGGCATCTTCGGGTGTTGCACTTCCTCACAGGCGCGCTCTTGATCCTGCTGGGGTTGATCTGCTTCCGGGGCACCATGGAGTCGATTCTGCTGCTCGCCCTGTGGATCGGCTTCAGCTGGCTGCTGCGCGGCACCATGGAGACGGCCGCGGCGGCCTCCGCCCAGGACATGCCGGCCCGAGGCTGGCACGTGGCCTTCGGGATCATCAGCGCTCTGGCGGGCATCGTGCTGATCGTCTCGCCGTTCGCCTCGATCGCGGCACTCACCCTGGTGGTGGGCGTCATGGCCATCGTCCTGGGGCTGACCGAGGTGATCCGGGCCATCATGCTCCGCATCGAAGTCGGCCGTCTCGCTCCGGCCCCCGCCGCCCAGCGGCGCCCCCTGTTCCACCGTCCGCACCGTCCGCACCCCCAGCACTGATCACCGGGGTCGGATCGGCCGGCCACCGGCGAACAGCGAAGGGCCGCCCCCTCGGACCGGGCAGACGCCTCGGCCGGTGCCGACGCCGCACGGCGCGGACGACCGCGAAGCGAACGCGCTGCGACGGCGGCAACGATCGCTGACCGGGGGAGTCCGCGCTCTGCCCGGTTCGGCTTCGGTCAGCCGGTGTGATGACGGCCGTGAACAGCTCGCCCGACAGCCGAGGCCACCCGCCGGATGGTGCCCCAGCCCGGCGGCCGCCCGGCGGGCTGGGGCACCTGGCCGATGGCGGGGAACCCGTACCCGTAGCGTCCCGGGGCTGATCCGGCACCGCACGGGAGTCGGCAGGGTGACGGCTTCACCGTCCAGCACGGCATCAGGCTGGTCAACAACGTCGGTGCCACCAGCCCACGCTCCAGCTTCCTCGACGTCGATGACGCAGCATGGATGCATGCCTCAACATGACATTCCTGAGCGCGGTGCGCGCCAGCCGTGCGTCGTTGCCACACTTGCTGGCCCACGGCGAGGGCGCGATCGTCAACATCAGCTCGGTCAACGCCCGACTGCCCTTCCCCATGGTGGTGGACTATTCAGCGGCCAAAGCCGCCCTGAGCAACCTCACCAAGGCTTTGTCGGAGGAGTTCGCTCCCCGTGGTGTCCGCGTCAACGCCGTCGCCCCCCGGCCCCGTACGCACCCCGTTCTGGACCGCCCCCGGCGCCTTTGCCGAAACCGTCGCGGCCAGTGCGGGCAGCACGGCACAGGAGGCCCTGGACCAGGTCGTACCCCAGCAGATGGGCATCTCCACCGGACGCATCACCGAACCCCATGAGGTGGCTGACCTCGTTGCCTTCCTGGCCTCCCCGCGAGCCGGCAACATCACCGGTGCCGAATTCGTCATCGATGGAGGCCAGATCAAGACCACCTGACACGGGCTCAAGCGAACCGGGCCTGGGGGCAGGTCTGTTGTCACCAGGGGGCGGGGCTCTCCCGCGTGTGCGGGGTAACTTGGCTTGGCCCCCGTCGCTGGATGAGCCTGGATCTCCACGAACAGGCGGAATCCCTGTCGGATGCCGTCTGCGAGGTGCTGGACACAGCCCCCTCCCACGGCTGGTCGCCGCCGGGAGCGAGGGAACTGGCTGCCGGCGCGAGCGCTTCCGCATGGACGGTCTCGTCCATGAAAGCCCGCGCTGGTCCGCCGGTTTCTGCGGACCCCTCTGCCGGGAGAGTCAGGTCAGTCGACGTCCGCGGGCAGGGGCGGAAGGCGCAGGTGTGCGAGGTCATCGGGGGGTGGGCTGGTGTGGGGCCACATGGGGGTGATGTCGGCGTCGGCGGTCGCGGGGGCATCGGTCAGGCGCATGCGCTCACGTAGCCTGCCGTAGAAGTCAGTTGGCCCGAGCCGCACGACGCGCAGGCGCTGCGGAGCCGCGTAGACACCGATCCAGTCCCCTGGATCCAGGACGCCGCGCAACTGACCGTCGACGCTCACCGCCGCGCGGCCGGAATGTCCTAGGACGCGTAGGGCGACGGCTTCGTCGGGTGCGGCAACTACCGAGCGGTTGAAGGTCATGTGCGGAGCGACAGGGGTGAAGACGATGGCGTCGGCTCGGGGGGAGATGACCGGGCCGCCGGCGGCGAAGCTGTAGGCGGTGGATCCGGTGGGGGTGGCGACCAAGACGGCGTCGGCGGAGTAGGAGGCGAGCAGTCGGCCCGCGAGGTACACGCCGAGGGAGACCTGCCGGTCGCGTGCCAGTTTCTCCAGGACGATGTCGTTGAGGGCTGTCACGTTCAGGGCCACCCCCCAGTCCCGGGCGACGGCACACTCGGTGCGCACCGGCGGAGGCGGCAGCGCGGGACCCCGGCCGTAGCGCAGGAGGGCCTCCATACCCTCGGGGAGTTGCAGCGGACAGGACGCCCGCATCGTCAGCATCAGGCGGGTCTCGACGTTCACTTGGCCGCGATGGATGGTGTCCAGCGCACACTCGACGTCGTCGGCCGGGACCTCGGTCAGAAAGCCGAGGGTGCCCAGGTCGACACCGAGGACAAGCGCGTCGTTCTGTGCGGCCAGGCGTGCTCCGCGCAGGAAGGTGCCGTCTCCTCCGAGCGTGACGATCAGGTCGGGGCTGCCGGCAGCCCCGACCTCTTCCCGCGCATCGCGCCGTTGTTCGTCCTGACTCCACACGTCGATGGCGACGCAGCCGACATCCTGGCGTTCGCACCACCGTCGGACGGCGTCGGCGGCCGCCACGGCGCCGGGACGGCCCCCGTGGACGACGATGCCCACCCGTTGCACGCTCACACAGCGTCTTTCCCTCCGGGTGTCCGGTTCGCTCGCTGCTGTGGGAGCACCCGGTACCCGGTCCGGACGGTCGAGGGCTTCGCGTCCCGTCTGGCGACCATGTGCCACGAGCACCATCACCGCACGGGCCCGACCATGAACGCCCACCCCGTGAGCGGACCGGACCCCGCGCTGACGCACCATCCCGGATATCAGCGACCCGAAGG
Organism: Streptomyces sioyaensis; assembly: GCF_004122735.1. Classification (GTDB taxonomy): domain Bacteria; phylum Actinomycetota; class Actinomycetes; order Streptomycetales; family Streptomycetaceae; genus Streptomyces; species Streptomyces sioyaensis. The sequence goes on from NZ_SDIF01000022.1 coordinate 65,138, forward strand.
CCGATAGCTCGCATATGGGGATGTTTGCATTCCCGGGGCATCTTAGCGGGCGCCCCTGGTCTCCATTCGGGCGGCAGCCACGCCAAGCGGCGTAATTTCCCATCTGGAATCCCGCAATCGCGCTGTGGCCACCCCCACTCCCACTGGTACTCCTTTCAAGCGCATGCCACCCACCTCGCCCTCATCAGCGTCGCCTTCAGCCTCGACCGCGCACTGTGTTGACCCGCCATTCCCTGTGCCCCGCCCACCTGCCCGGCGGCAACCGGTGCCGGCTCGTGCCAGGTCGTCGGGTGTGCCGAGCGGTGGCCGTGCGGGCGTCCGGGGCTCCCCCCATGCAACTCCTCTCCCGCCGATTACCCGAGACATGTCAGGGGCGACAGTCGCGTGAACGGGCACCGCCAGCCCCCTTCGAGAAGCCGCGCAGCTTCGGCCGATGGCCTGGTGTTCCCGTAACCGATGAGGTGACGGATGCCGCACCGGGTAGGGGAATTCGTGCATTCAGCATCGACGAAACCCGAGTGCCTGATCGGCCCCGGTTCACGGGAAGTATGGAGATGATCAGCAGACGAACCTTCGGGAAGACCGTCGGCAGGGGAGCGGCCGTGGCGTCGGCAGCCGTCCTTTCCTCGGCATGCTCCACGGCCATGTCCGGCGACAACAACCAGGCCCCACAGGCCACCGACCGTGGAAAGGAGCAATCAGCGAAGAAACCGCCTTTTGGCTCATTGAGGCAGGTCAGGGCTGGCGTCCTGAATGTTGGATACGTCGAAGCGGGTCCGGCCCATGGACCTGTGGTCATTCTTCTGCACGGCTGGCCCTACGACATTCACAGCTACGTCGCAGTCACGCCTTTGCTGGCGGACAAGGGTTACCGGGTCATCGTCCCGTATCTGCGTGGCCATGGCACGACGCGATTTCTTTCGAGCAAGACTTTCCGGAACGCGCAGCAGTCGGTGTTTGCCCTCGACATCATCGCTTTGATGGACGCATTGAGGATCGACAAGGCGATCCTCGCCGGCTATGACTGGGGATCGCGGACGGCAGACATCATCGCGACGCTCTGGCCGGAACGAGTCAAGGGCCTGGTCTCCGTGACCGGCTACCTGATCACGAACCTTGAAGCCAACAAGGAGCCGTTGCCGCCGAAGCTCGAATGGGCATGGTGGTACCAGTTCTACTTCGCCACGGAGAGAGGCCGGCTCGGCCTTGAGCGGAATCGGCGCGAATTGACGAAGCTGATCTGGAAATTCAACTCCCCGACATGGAATTTTGATGACGCCACGTTCGATCGTACCGCGGCGGCATTCAGCAATCCGGATTATGTCAGCATCGTGATCCACAATTACCGCTGGCGGCTGAGCCTGACCAAGGGGGACCCTCGCTACGACGGCCTCGAAAGGCAACTCGCCAAGAGTCCTGTCATCACGGTGCCCACGGTCACCCTTGACGGCGAGGCCGATCCCTTCACACCTGCGGGCGGTGGCTCGTCCTATCGCGACAAGTTCACGGGGCAATACTCGCACCGAACTCTGAAGGGTATCGGTCACAATGTGCCCCAGGAGGCGCCCGAAGCCTTCGCGCGCGCCGTTGTGGAAGTCGATGGGTTTCGCGCGGCCGGGCGGCTCTCATCCACGTGACGCCGGAGTCGTGGCCGCGGCCCGGCCAGGACACTTCCCGCGCACGGTGGTGCGGATCCGGATTCGGGTCGCGTATTGTGCGCATACTGCTGAGGGAAAGTAAGTGGTCCTCTCCTCATGAATCCCGTGCAGACTATGAATACCGTGCAGAAGGTAGCCGTCATCACCGGTGCCTCCCAAGGGATTGGCGCCGCCCTGGTCACCGCCTACCGTGAGCTCGGATACGCGGTCACCGCGGTCTCCCGCTCCATCGGTGAATCCAGCGATCCCAAGGTACTGACCGTGCGTGGCGACGTGGCCGAGCCGGGCGTCGGAGCCCGTGTTGTCCATGCGGCTCTGTCGCGGTTCGGCCGGATCGATACGCTGATCAACAATGCCGGTCTCTTCATCGCCAAGCCGTTCACCGAATACACCGATGAGGACTACGACATCGTGGCCGGGGTGAATCTACGGGGTTTCTTCGAGGTATCCCGTAGCGCCGTCGCCGCCATGCTCTCCCGGGATGACGGGGGCCACCTGGTAAACATCTCGACCAGTCTGGTCGACCATGCCGACTCGCAGCATCCCTCAGCGCTCACGTCGCTGACCAAAGGCGGATTGAACGCGGTCACCAAGGCACTGGCGATCGAGTACGCGGCCCGCGGCATCAGGGTCAACACCGTCGCGCTCGGCATCATCCGCACACCGATGCACCCCGCCGCGACGTACGAGGCCCTCGCTGAGCTGCACCCGATCGGCCGGTTGGGCGAGATCGACGACGTTGTCGAAGCGATCCTCTACCTTGAGAACGCTTCGTTCGTCACCGGTGAGATCCTGCATGTCGACGGCGGTCAGAGCGCTGGACACTGAACGGTGCCGGCGTCCAGGCGGCGAACCGCTGACCCGCCCTCACCTGACAGTGCCCTCTGCCTCCGACAGCATCCTTCACCGCGCCATTGGTCGGTCCAACCACCCCTTCAGGGGCGCGAATTCACGCAGTAATGGCCAGCTGGTGACGCGTGTCCAAGGAAACACGTCTCGCCATTCGAGGATCATCCGCACTCGGGTGCCTTGCGTGGAATGCCAATGCCCCTCTGGTCAGAAGGTTTCCGCGAGTTGGGGCACGCAGGGCACGGCAGGCTCCGAGAGTCTGGACGATGAACAAGGCCCACGGGGCGTTTCCCCGGCGCAGGTTCGCCATGCGCCACAGAGACCTCCATCCCCGAGAACGCACTGGTGAGGGAGGGTTTGATTACCCGGCGTCGCTGGGCGTTCACCTGATCTCTTTCGGCGTGCGTGATGCGGCCGGAGCTGGTGTGCTGGGTGGAGGGGCCCTCGTACAGATACCCCGGAGAGATCGAGATGAGCACCTACCGAGTCGCTCAGGTCCCTGCTGCCGGCAGTCCGTTCGAGATCGTCGACCGTGAGGTGCAGCGGCCGGGTGCCGGGCACGTACGGGTGGCCGTGGACGCCTGCGGGATCTGCCACAGCGACGTCTACTTCGTGAACGATGCGTTCCCCGGTGTGCGGTTTCCTCTGGTTCCCGGGCATGAGATCGCCGGCCGCATCGAGGCGCTCGGCGAGGGAATGCAGGACCACGGCCGGCAGGTGGGTGACCGGGTGGCGGTGGGCTGGTTCGGCGGCAGCTGCCACCACTGCACGCCGTGCAGACAGGGCGACTTCATCGTGTGCGAGAACCTCAAGGTCCCCGGATGGGCGTACGACGGCGGGTACGCCGAGTCCGTGATCGCGCCGGCGGATGCCCTGGCTCGGATCCCCGACGGGCTGACCGCGACCGATGCGGCGCCCCTGGCATGCGCGGGAGTGACCACGTACAACGGGCTTCGGCGCAGCTCCGCACGGTCGGGCGACCTGGTCGCCGTACTCGGCATCGGCGGCCTCGGCCACCTGGGGGTGCAGTATGCGGCCGCGATGGGCTTCGAGACCGTGGCCATCGCCCGCGGAGCCGCCAAGGCCGATTTCGCCAAGCAACTCGGCGCGCACCACTACATCGACAGCACGGCGGACATTCCTCTTGCCGACGCTCTGCAGGCCCTCGGCGGCGCCAGGGTTGTCCTGGCCACCGCCCCCGACTCCGACGCCATCACGGCGACCGTGGACGGGCTCTCCCACCGCGGCGAACTGGTGGTCATCGGCGTGGACCCTGCCCCGCTGGGCATCAGCCCGGCTCAGCTGATCATGAGCGGCAGGACCGTCCGCGGCCACCCGTCCGGCACCGCGCAGGACGTGCAGGACACCTTGGCGTTCAGCGCCTTGCACGGGATCCGCCCCATGATCGAGGCCGTGCCGCTCGACCAGGCCGACGAGGCCTACCAGAAGATGTTGTCCGGCGCCGCCCGCTTCCGGATGGTGCTCACCACCCGCTGACGTCCCCGACCCACGTCCGGCCGTGCACCGCGGAGCCACACGGCCCGGAGCCCCGGCGCCTCTCGTTTCGTTGCCGCCCCACTCAGCTCAGGGGTGGCAACTGACCTTCCGCGGAGTACCTGTCAGGGCTGGGCGGGTCGGCGAGCCGGGCCACCACCACGTTCGCCCGGTGGTCCCAGACGGCGTCACGGGGTTCGTTCCACGACAGTTGCAGAGTGGGGACCTCGGAGTCGGGGGGGAGAGAGAGTCGTCGCCAGCGGGCCGCCCTCGGAATCCGACTCGGCCATCCGCCGACGGCCAGGGGCGGCACCTCGTACAGGTGTTGCTTGCCCGCGCCCTTCGATGCCGCTCTTGAGCGGATGGCACAGAAACGCAACCGGCTCTCCGAGCACATCGACGAACTCGTGCGGACCCGGGCCGCGTTGGACGGTCTGATGGCCACGGCCCGGGCGCATCGGAAGAGCGAGGCACTCGCGCAAAGTGTCCGAGCGCGCCGTGGGTCAGGTGAGGGGACGAGCGCCCCACGCATTCCGGAGAGCTGACTGCTCTGCGCAAAGGGCATGAAGAGTCGTTGCTTCTGGATCGGATACCGAAGCGGAGCGGGCTGACGTCATCACCATCAGGTGATCGACGCAATCGTCTGGAACTCCAGACCGGCCGGCCACGGGAAGCCTGCCCGCCAATGCGTCAACTGGTGGCGCGTGTACAACCAGCTGCGCACGTGGGCGTCGACGGGGCATGGGTACGGCTGTTCATCGTGCTGCGCTGCACCAGCCGCCTCAAGCAGCGGCACTCCCCAATGCACTGCCGGGCTCTATCACGCGCGTACGTGCTCCTGCCGCGTACGAACGCTCAGGCCTGAGGTCGTCCCATCTCGTCGTTCATCTTGACCCGGCTTGTCGCGATGAGCTCCTGTGTCTGCCGCTCGATTTCTTCGGGGTTCAGGCCCAGGGCGCGCCCCAAGTTCGTCGACCAGACCTCCGAACGCACGCTGGCTTCGAAGTTGAGATCGGCGCGGATCGTGTCGCGCGCGGCCTGACGGTTCTGGCTGACCATGACGAACGTCGACAGGAAGATCGCCTCAAGACTGACGATCATGGTGAGTAGCCCGAAGGGGTAGGGGTCGAAGACCGCGGCCTGGCCGAAGAGCCCTTCGTTGATCATGATCCAGCCGGCGAACCACACCATGTGCACATACACAAAGGCCATGGACCCCGCGAAAGCGGTGATCGCGTCCGCGATGTGGTCCTGCGCACCGCGCCCACGGGCGAAGAGGTCCTGCTCATGGGGGAGACGGATGACGGGGCGAGGCCAAGGACCGCCCGTCGGACCGCCGTGATGGGACGTCATGCCGTCATCCTGCACGCGCTGCGGGCGGCGTCGACGGAAGAGCGATCGCCTCGGCGAGTTGACATCGGGGCCGGTGGATTGAGGACCCGCCCCGAGGTTCCTCACGCCCCCGCCCTGGAAGCCGCACGGCGGACCATCACCGAGACAAATGGACGCATCGACCGATACCGCGCCGCGCTGGATGGCGGAGCCGACCCCGCGGTCGTGGCCGGCTGGATCACCGCCGCCCAGAACGAGCAGACAGCCGCCCGCTAACGGCTCGCCGCCGCGTCGGACGCTCAGCGGGACGTCCTCACCGAGGAACAGGTCCACCACATGATCAAGACCGTCGGAGACATGGCCGACCGGCTCCCGGCCGCCGTCCCGGAAGACGAAGCCCCGCTCTACGCCGATTTCGGCCTTGAGCTGGAGTACCACGCACATCAGCGGGTTGTGACCGTACGGTCACAACCCGCTGATGTGCGTATTCGAGTGTCCGAGGGGGGACTTGAACCCCCACGCCCGATAAAGGGCACTAGCACCTCAAGCTAGCGCGTCTGCCATTCCGCCACCCGGACAAGGTGTCTGCCGGTGCGGCCTCGGCCGTTCCGACGTGGAAAACAATAGCAAACCCTGGCGGGTGGTCGATCACCCGCACTGTTGGCCGGCCGCGGGGCTGTGACCAGGGCATGTCGGGAGTATTGCGCCCTTGGGCACAGACGGTGGCGGGTGGAGGATGGCGGTGGACCCCGCCGCGGGCCGCGCTCTCCGGGGGCGCGTGACGCGGCCGTGAACCCTTAGGAGGCAGCGTGAGCGAGTCGCAGTCGGGCCGTACGGTCACCGGCGAGGACGAGGTCGTCGATCTGTGCCGCGATCTGATCAGGATCGACACCAGCAACTACGGCGACCACTCGGGCCCGGGTGAGCGGGCCGCCGCCGAGTACGTCGCGGAGAAGCTCGCCGAGGTCGGCCTGGAGCCGCAGATCTTCGAGTCCCACAAGGGCCGCGCCTCGACCGTCGCCCGCATCGAGGGCGAGGACCGCTCGCGGCCCGCGCTGCTCATCCACGGCCACACCGACGTCGTACCGGCCAACGCCGACGACTGGACCCACCACCCCTTCTCCGGCGAGATCGCCGACGGGTGCGTCTGGGGCCGTGGCGCGGTCGACATGAAGGACATGGACGCGATGACGCTCGCCGTCGTCCGCGACCGGCTGCGCACCGGGCGCAAGCCCCCGCGTGACATCGTGCTGGCGTTCCTCGCGGACGAGGAGGCGGGCGGCACCTACGGCGCGCGCTATCTCGTCGATCACCACCCGCACCTCTTCGAGGGCGTCACGGAGGCGATCAGCGAGGTCGGCGGCTTCTCCTTCACCGTCAACGAGCAGGTGCGGCTCTATCTCATCGAGACGGCCCAGAAGGGCATGCACTGGATGAAGCTGACCGTGGACGGCAACGCCGGTCACGGTTCGATGATCCACAAGGACAACGCCATCACCGAACTGTCCGAGGCGGTCGGCCGGTTGGGCCGGTACGAGTTCCCGGTCCGGGTGACCAAGACGCTGCGGTCCTTCCTCGACCAGCTCGGGGACGCGCTGGGCACCGAACTCGACCCGGAGAACATGGACGAGACCCTGGCCAAGCTCGGCGGCATCGCCAAGCTGATCGGCGCCTCGCTCAAGAACACCGCCAACCCGACCCAGCTGGGCGCCGGCTACAAGGTCAACGTCATCCCCGGACAGGCCACCGCGCATGTCGACGGCCGGTTCCTGCCGGGCTACGAGGAGGAGTTCCTGGCCGACCTGGACCGGATCCTGGGCCCGCGGGTCAAGCGCGAGGACGTGCACGCCGACAAGGCGCTGGAGACCACCTTCGACGGTGCGCTGGTCGAGGCGATGCAGTCGGCGCTGCAGGCCGAGGACCCGATCGCACGGGCCGTGCCGTACATGCTCTCCGCGGGCACGGACGCCAAGTCCTTCGACGATCTCGGAATCCGCGGATTCGGCTTCGCCCCGCTGAAGCTGCCGCCGGAGCTGGACTTCGCGGGAATGTTCCACGGTGTCGATGAGCGGGTGCCGGTGGACGGACTGAAGTTCGGGGTGCGGGTGCTCGATCGATTCATCGACCAGAGCTGAATTCGGCGCGGATTTCCCGCCTTTCGCGCCGCGTTCGCTGAAACGAGTGAACGCACTGATGTGTTCGTAGCTTCAACGGCCTTTTCTTCGTTGCAGTGTGTGCGGTCCGCGGCTGGGATCGTATTGCCTACAAGGAGGACTAATGATCAAGAAGGTCGCCGCTGCTGCGGCACTGGCCGGTGGTGTCGTGCTCGCCGGTGCGGGCCTGGCCGTTGCGGACTCGGGTGCGCAGGGTGCGGCGCTGAACTCCCCTGGCGTGGTGTCCGGCAACACCGTCCAGGTGCCGGTGCACGTTCCGGTGAACGCCTGCGGCAACACGGTCTCCGTGGTCGGCCTGATGAACCCCTCCTTCGGCGAGAACTGCGTCAACAAGTGACTTTCCGACGTCCTTTGGCGTTGTACTTGCACCCGTAAGGGTCCGACTCAGTCCAGTTCCGGAAGGCGTTTCCCGTATTCCGGAGCCGCTGAGGATTTAGGCGGACGGGTGAACCTTTTCGAGGTTCGCCACTCGTCCGTATTCCTGTAAGGCACTAGGCAGGGGAACAACCTATGAGACAGGTCGCACGAAAGGGCCTGATCACCGCGGCGGCCGCCAGTGGCGTACTCGCCCTGGCCGCCGGCTATGCACACGCCGACGCGGGAGCCGCCGGAGGCGCGGCCAACTCGCCCGGTGTGGGATCCGGCAACAATGTTCAGGTCCCGGTCCATGTACCGGTGAACGCCTGCGGTAACACCGTCAATGTCGTCGGGCTGCTCAACCCCGCGTTCGGCAACCGCTGCGCCAACGGCGGCGGTGGCGCCCACCACGGCGTCCACCACCACGGTGGCGGCGGCGGTGCCGGCGCGGCCGGCCAGGCGTCGAACTCGCCGGGCATCGTGTCGGGCAACAACGTCCAGGCCCCGGTCGACGTTCCGGTGAACGCCTGCGGCAACCAGGTCTCGGGAGGCGGGGCGCTGAACCCGGCCTTCGGCAACCACTGCGCCAATGAGACGCCGACCGGACCGGGTGTACCGCAGCACCCCGGCAGGCCCCACCACCCGGGCAAGCCGCACCACCCGGGGAAGCCGCACCACCCCGGCACGCCGGAGCACCCGGGCAGGCCCCATCACCCGGGCACGCCGGAGCACCCGTCGACGCCGCACACCCCGGGCCAGCACACCCCGCACACGCCGGGTGTCCACCCGCCGACCGAGGGTCACACCCCGCACGTGACGCCGGCCAAGCCCGCCAAGCCCGTCGGGCACCTCGCGCACACCGGCGCGGGGTCGATCGGGTACGCGGTGCCGGCCAGCGCCGGGCTGCTGCTCGGGGGCGCCGTGCTCTACCGTCGGGCGCGCGCCGCACGCCGGTGACCGGCCGCGGATAGCGCACCAGGCGCACGACGGAGCGGGCCCCGCCTCGGCGGGGCCCGCTCTGCTGTCCTCATCCGCCGCCGGCGGTCACCACGTGGCGCGGAGCTGCCGGATGATCCGGCGGCGCAGGCGTACCTTGCGGCTCCCGTCGGGATTCAGACGCAGGCGGTCCAACTCCCAGTGTCCGTACTCGGCATGGTCGGTCAGCAGGCGTGTGGCGGCCTTCCGGGACACTCCCCGGGGCACATACACATCGCAGAATTCGTATTCCGGCATCGCATCTATTGTGCGGGACCGGCCCCGGTACGGATAGCGTCTGCACTATGTCTGATGCTGCGCAGCCTTCCGCTGCCGAGGTACGTGCCGCCGCCGAGGCGGTCAAAGCCGCGCTGGACCGTCACCTCGACGCGGTCGAACGCCGCTCGGGGCAGGATGATCCGGCTGTCTACGCCGCGTTCGACGAGCTCGCCGCGGCGGCTGAGGTCTATGACGAGCTGCTGTACGACACCTACGACGAGGTCACCCCCTTCGAGATCCCCGGAAGCGACGCGCTGCCCGCCTATGCGGGCCCGGAGGAGCCAAGTGCGCTGAGCGTGCTGATCCGGCGCGACTACACCGTCGCCGAACCGCAGCGGCTGCTGCACCAGGCACAGCGCATCGCCGATCTTGATCCGGACGCCGCCGACGAGGCCGCGGGCGGGGGTGCCGACGCCGCCGCGGTCGTCGGCACCAGCGTGCATGCCGCGCTCGGTGTGCTGTTCGGCGAGTTCGAACCGGACGAGATCGCCTCCCGGCACAAGGAGTTCGGCCTGGAGGAGGGCGATTCCACCTTGTGGGTGGCGGCCGGCGACGACCCGGCCGAGCCGGGGGAGTGGCTGTCCGCCCCCTTCGACCAGGCGGATCCCCAGCGGGTCGTCTGCCGCTTCGATGTCAGCGCGGTCTTCGACGAGGAACTCGGCGACGACGATCTGATGGAGCCGCTCGACCACGAGCGGTGAGTCCGGGTCGGGGTGCGCTGCCGTGGCGCCGCACTCCGACCCGGGTACGACCCCGGGTACGACGCTGCCCCGGCGGTCGGCGGAATCCTGCCGACCGCCGGGGCAGTGGGCGTACGGGGCGCCGGCGGGCCGGGCTCAGTCGGCCGCCGACGGCTCCTGCGTGGTCTGCACGCTCTGCTGGAGCAGGGTGCGCAGCCGGGTGGTGCGCTCCTTGACGGGCACCTCGGCGACCGCCCTGGGCAGGGCCTGGTCGACGCCCTGGACCACCGACAGATGGCGCTCGCCGCGGCTGAAGGCGGTGTAGACCCAGGCGCGGGTCAGGCCGCCGGCGGCATCCCCGGGGAGCACGACCACCGCGGCGGGCCAGCGCATCCCGGCCGCCTGGTGCGCGGTGAGCGCCCAGCCGTGGCGTACGGCTCCCGCGCCGACCTGCTCGCGCGGCACCACGACCGCGGCGCCGTCGCAGTCGAGCCGCAGCCCGGCCGCGTCCGCGCCGGTGACCGTGCCGGGCACCGTACGGCCGGGTGCGGGGGCGTAGGCCACGCGGTCGCCGGGGTCGAAGCCGCCGAACCGGCCGGGGCCGGGGTTGAGCCGCTCCTTGAGGGCGGCGTTCAGCGCACGGGTGCCGGCCGCGCCGCCGTGGCCGACCGTGATGACCTGGGTCCGGTCCGCGGGGACACCCAGCGCCCGGGGCACGGAGTCCGCGACCAGCTGGACGGTGCGGTGCACCGCCTCCCCGGCATCCCGTGCCGGGACGATCACCACCTCCTTGCCGGGCGCTTCGACCTGGCTCAACTCGCCGATGCCGATGCCGGACACCAGCTCGCCGATCGGGCCGAAGTCCGGGGTACGGGAGGCGACCTGGGGGCAGAAGCGGGCCGCGAGCAGATCGGCGAACAGCCGGCCGGGACCGGCCGACCACAGGACGCCCGGGTCGCCGCTGAGCACCAGCCGGGTCCCGTCGGGCAGCGACTCGACGAGCAGCGCGGCGGTCTCCAGATCCAGCTGCGGGGCGTCCAGCACCACCAGCAGATCGAGCGCGAGGGCGCCGTCCGCGTCCCGCCCGGGGCCCTGCTGCCCGGACAGCAGGGCGGACACGGTCACGGCGGCCGTGTCGACGGCCGTGGCGCCGGGCGCGCACTCGGTGAGGTCGCCGGCCAGGCGCCGGCGGCCGTTCTCGGTATGCGTGGCGCCGAAGGCCCGCAGGCCCAGCGAGCGGGCCGCGGCGAGCAGCGCGGCCGGTTCGGCGCGGGCCGCCTCGGCGCCCGTGTGTGCCACCAGGCCGCTGTGGGCGGCGGAGCGGATGAGCTCCGCGGCGGAGGGCGACGGTGCGGCGGCCGCCGCGGCCTCCCACTCGGCGGCGGAGGGACGGACGGGGCGGGCGGCGGTGGTGGTGTCGTCGGTGGTGTCGTGTGGGGTGCCGTTGGCGTGGTCGGAGGGACGGACGGCCGCCGCCCCGGCCCCGGTGCCGTTGTCGGTGTCGGCAGCCGGGGTGGTGTCGGTCGGCGCGGCCGGGCGCTCCTCGTCGGCTGCCGGTGCCGGTGCCGGTTCCGGTTCGGCCGTGGTGTCCTCGGCAGTTGTGGCGTCCTCAGCCGTGGCGTCCTCGTCCGGAGCCGGGCCGTCCGCCGGGCGGTCCTCCGGCCCGGCAGCCGCTGCGAAGGTGTTCAGCAGCCGCGCCAGCCCGTCGGCGACGCTCTCCTCGGCCATCGCGAACCGGTCCAGGCCGAGCAGGATCCGGACCGGCTGCGCTTCCTCCCCGTCCTCGTCCGTGACGGGACGTGGCCTGCCCGGTTCCTCGATGGCGTCCTGGAAGACCAGCACGGCACCGTCCGCGATGGCGGTCTGCAGGGCGTCATCGGGGTCGGGCACCGCGCGCTGGGCGAGCGACGCGCGCAGCGCGGATGCCTCCAGCGCGGAGTGCCCCGCGACGGCGGCCTGCTCCAACAGCCAGCCGACCAGGGCCTGGGCGCGCCGCTCGTCGCCCGGCCCGCAGGCGGGGCCGAGCAGTGCGCGGGCAAAGCCGTCGGCCTGCTCGGGGCGGACCCCGGGCACGGCGAGCAGCTGCCAGGGGTCCTCGCGCAGCGCCTCGGCGGCCCGCTCCCCGAGCACCTCGGCGGCCCGGTCCGCCAACGTCTCGGGGGCGCCGCCGGCCGCGAGGACCTGCCGTACGCCCTCGGCTCCGGGCGCGTACGCCGCCGGGCCGGGGGCCGCTGCGGGGCCGGTGGGGCCGGTGCGGGCGGCTGCCCCGGCGGCCGGTCCGGTGGCGCCGCCGTCCACGACGGGAGGACGGGCCGGGACGCCGGCCTCGGGGGCGGGCTGCTGCCGGGCCCCTTCCGGGGCCGGGCCGGCCGGGCGGCCCTGGGGAGCCTGGGGGGCAGGGCTGCCGGGCGACGGGGCGCCCTGGGCGGGCCCCCGGCCGGCGGGCGCGGCCGGCTTGGCCGGGCGCGGGGCGTCGTTGAAGAACGAGGCGGCCGAGCGCTCGCCGCTCTCCACGGCCCGCACCGCCGCGGCCAGCGCCGCGGCGGTCGCCTGGGCAGATCCGGACGCCGCGGTGTCCCGCGCCGCACCGGCCGGGGCTTCTCCGCTCGGAGCCGCGGCCTCCGTCTTCCCGCCCGGCGCCGCCGCGGCGCCGGGCGTCTGGGCATCCGCGGTCCCGGGCGCGGCCTCCTGCTCGGGCGGGGTGTCGCCGGCGGGGCGGTCGGTACTCACAGCGTGCTCCAGTCCTGATCGGGGTAGTGGTGCACCGGAGCCGATACATCGTCCAGCGCCCGGCGGATCTCGTCAGGAAGACTAAGGGCCTCCACTGACAATGCCGCGCTGAGCTGCTGTGCTGTGCGGGCGCCGAGGATCGGCGCGGTCACTCCGGGACGGTCGCGGACCCAGGAGAGCGCGACCTGGAGCGGGGTGACGGCCAGTCCGTCGGCGGCGGTGGCGACCGCGTCCACGACCCGGCGGGCCGTCTCGTCGAGATACGGCGCGACGAACGGCGCCATGTGATCCGAGCCGCCGCGCGAATCGGCCGGGGTCCCATGGCGGTACTTGGCGGTCAGCACACCGCGGCCCAGCGGCGACGACGGCAGCAGGCCGATGCCGAGATCGAGCGCCGCGGGCAGCACCTCCCGCTCCACGCCGCGCTGGAGCAGGGAGTACTCCATCTGTGTGCTCGCCAGGCGGTGGCGCCCACCGGGCACCGCGAGCTGCCAGGTGCCGGCCTTGGCGAGCTGCCAGCCGGAGAAGTTCGACACCCCCACATAGCGCGCCCGGCCGCTGCTGACGGCGAGGTCGAGGGCGGCCAGGGTCTCCTCCAGCGGCGTGTGCGGATCGAACGCGTGCAGCTGCCAGAGGTCGACGTAGTCCGTGCCCAGCCGCTCCAGGGACGCGTCCAGGGCGGCGAGGAGATGGCGCCGGGAGCAGTCGACCCGGCGGTCCGCCTCCAGGACGCTGCCGGCCTTGGTCGCGATCACCAGATCGGCGCGCGGCACGAGCTCTTCCATCAGCCGGCCCAGGAGGTATTCGGCAGCGCCGTCCGCGTAGATGTCGGCGGTGTCCACGAGGGTGCCGCCGGCCTCCCAGAACGCCTTGAGCTGGTCGGCGGCTTCCTGCTCGTCCGTGTCGCGGGCCCAGTTCAGGGTGCCGAGCCCGAGGCGGGTCACGCGCAGGCCCGTACGGCCGAGGTGCCTTTGCTCCATGAGCCTTGAGATTACTGGCCGCGCGCGAGGATCAGGGGACCTGTGGACAACCCGCCGATGACGGCCGGCGCAGGCGCGCGCTACAGTCCCCGGAACAGCGACGTTACCGATCGGTAAGGGGAGCGGCATGAGGCTTGGCATCAACCTCGGCTACTGGGGCGCCGGGATGGATTCCGACAATCTCGCGGTGGCGCAGGAAGCCGACCGCCTCGGATACTCCGTCTGCTGGGCCGCCGAGGCCTACGGCTCCGACGCCGCAACGGTCCTCTCCTGGGTCGCCGCCCAGACCGAGCGCATCGACATCGGTTCGGCGATCTTCCAGATCCCGGCGCGCGCGCCCGCCATGACCGCGATGACGGCCGCGACCCTGGACTCGCTCTCCGGCGGCCGCTTCCGGCTGGGCCTGGGCGTCTCCGGGCCGCAGGTCTCCGAGGGCTGGTACGGCGTCAAGTTCGACAAGCCGCTGGCCCGCACCCGGGAGTACGTGGACATCGTCCGCAAGGCCATGACCCGCGAGCGGCTGTCCTACGAGGGCGAGCACTGGACCCTGCCGCTGCCCGGTGGCCCCGGCAAGCCGCTGAAGCTCACCGTGCACCCGCAGCGCGAGCACATCCCGCTCTACATCGCCGCGATCGGTCCGAAGAACCTGGAGCAGACCGGCGAGATCGCCGACGGCGCGCTGCTGATCTTCCCCGCCGTCGAGCATCTGGAGGAGACCGCGCTCACCCACCTCCGCGCCGGCCGCGAGAAGGCGGGCAAGACGCTGGACGGGTTCGACATCTGTCCGACGCTGCCGCTGGCCGTGGGCGCGGACAAGGACGTCAGCGCGCTGGCCGACATCTTCCGCCCGTACACCGCCCTGTACGTCGGCGGCATGGGCAGCCCGAAGCAGAACTTCTACAACCAGCTGGCCCGGCGCATGGGGTACGAGAAGGAAGCCGCCGAGATCCAGGACAGGTACCTGTCCGGCGACAAGGAGGGCGCCGCCGCCGCGATCCCGGAGCGGCTGATCGACCAGACCACGCTGCTCGGTTCCGTCGAGCGGATCGCGGAGCGGATGCAGGCCTACGCGGCGGCGGGCGTGACCACACTGTCGCTGGCCCCGGCGGGCTTCGCCCTGGAGGACCGGCTGGCGTCGCTGCGGGCGGGCATCGAGGCCCTGGAGCGCGCCGGACTGGCGTAGGGTCTGTCGTTTGGATCAGGCCTTGGTCCCTCAGGGGCGCCGGGTCTGCGCGGGGGCCGCTCGGCCCGTCCCGTCACGGTCCGGCGCCATGACGCCGGACCGGACATACGCAGCGGCCGTGGTGGGGGCTCGGGGGAACCTCCCCGCCACGACCGTCGCGCTGCACAACGCGGTGGCGGGCAGGCTGGTTACGCCCGCCACGGGGGCGGCTGCCGCCCGAACGGGCCAAGGGCCCGTGACTGCGGTTGCCGCCCACGGAACACCCCACTTGACTCGTTCTTTGCGGGTGTGTCCGTTCGGAGGTGGCGCAGATGTTCTCGGCCCGAAGCCTGTTCCAGGAGATCGTCGACAACGACGACTCCTACCGACTGTTCTGTTCCATCGCGGCGAGCGGCGAGGCCCAGGGCGGCTGGGAGAACGGCCGGATCGCCGCGCTGATCCCGGTCTCCATGCGCGCGCTGGCGCCCAAGGTCAGCCGGCACGGCGCCGACGAGGACAAACACGGCCGGATCTTCCACGCCCTGATGCGCCGGCGCGGCCTGACGCCCACCACGGTCCCCGAAGAGACCGACTACACCGCCCTGCTGGAGCGGCACGGCATCGGTCTGGCGCACGACAAGCTGCGCCGCAACGAGCCGCTCACCGAGCACGACATCATCACCTACCTCGCCCACAGCCGGGTCACCGAACAGCGCGCCGCCGACCAGATGGAGATGCTCACCCGGTACTTCGGCGACCACCCCGAGGTGGGCAAGGCGATCCGGATGATCGGCCATGACGAGGCGAACCACCTCGCCTACTGCCACGAGGAGCTGCTGCGGCTGGCCGGCGCCGGGCACGGCCGGACCATCCAGCGCATCCTGCACGAGTGTGCCCGTGCCGAGATCGCCATCTACCGGGACGTCAGCCTGGCCGTGATGGACCACATGGGCCGCATCTTGTCGTGGCCGAAGGCGAAGTCCGCCGCGCTCGCCACCGGGATCCGGGCGATGTACGCCTATGAGCGGCTGGGCGGCTGGCGGCGGATGGTCAGCCTCCAGATGCCCGAGCAGCGAGACGCGCTGGGCGGGCCGGCGGCCTCGGCACCGGAATTCGCCTGAGCCTCCCGCCCGGAGGCGCCGGGAGGCTCCCCGGCGTCACAGCCAGCCGCGGCGCTTGAACAGCCGGTACAGCGACACCTCGATGACGACCATCAGCCCCAGGATCACCGGATACCCCAGGTGCCACTGCAGCTCCGGCATGTCGTGGAAGTTCATGCCGTAGATGCCGGCGATCAGCGTGGGGACGGCCGCCAGCGCCGCCCAGGAAGAGATCTTGCGCATGTCGTCGTTCTGCCGTACGCCCATCTGCGCGAGATGGGCGGCGAGAATGTCCGAGAGCAGCCGGTCCAGGCCCTCCACCGACTCGTTGGCGCGGGTGAGGTGGTCCTCGACATCGCGGAAGAACGGGCGGGCGTGGTCATGGACGAACGGCACCCCGGGGTTCTGCAGCCGGGCCATCGGCTCCGCCAACGGGCCGGTCGCCCGGCGGAATTCGAGCACCTCGCGCTTGAAGGCGTAGATCTCGGCGGCGGTGTTCCGGGTGTCCTGGCCGCGCACCGGAGCGAACACCTCCGCCTCCAACTCCTCCAGGTCCACCTGGAGTTCGGCCGCCACCTCGATGTAGTGGTCCACCACCGCGTCGCTGACCGCGTACAGCACCGCTCCCGGGCCGTGCCGCAGGATCTCCGGGTGCTCCTCCAGCCGGTGCCGTACCGCGGTCAGGGGGCTGGCCTCCCCGTGGCGGACGGTCACCACGAACGAGTCGCCGACGAAGACCATCAGCTCCGAAGCGGTCACCGTGTCCGCCCGGTCGTCGTAGGTGACCGGCTTCAGCACCATGAACAGGGAATCGTCGTAGACCTCCAGCTTGGGCCGCTGGTGTGCCTTGAGGGCGTCCTCGACCGCCAGCGGATGCAGCGCGAACTCGGACCTGACGAGTGCGAACTCCTCCTCCGTCGGCTCGTACATCCCCAGCCACAGGAAGGAATGTCCCTCGGCCCGCGCCGCATGCAGGGCATCGGAGAAGTCCGTCGCGCACTCGTTGCGACGGCCTTCCCGGTAGATGGCGCAGTCCACGATCACATCTGGCATTCTCGCCCCTCGCCCGGCCACCTGCCAGAAAGGCGACCGCGGAACGTAGGCTGGCGGTCATGCCCACGCTGATCCTGGTGCGGCACGGCCGCTCCACCGCCAACACCGCCGGGGTGCTCGCCGGGCGGGCGCCCGGAGTCGCCCTCGACGAGCGCGGCGCCGCCCAGTCCGCCGCGCTGCCCGCCCGCCTCGCGCAGGTGCCGCTGACCGCCGTCGTCTCCAGCCCGCTGCAGCGCTGCCGGGAGACCATGGGGCCGCTGCTGGACGCCCGGCCGTGGCTCACCCTGCACATCGAGGACCGGATCAACGAGTGCGACTACGGCGACTGGTCGGGCCGCAAACTCGCCGAGCTGAGCGACGAGCCGCTGATGGAGGTCGTCCAGCGGCACCCGTCCGCGGCGGCCTTCCCCGGCGGCGAGTCGCTGCGCGCCATGCAGGCGCGGGCGGTGGACGCGGTACGCGACTGGAACGCCCGGATCGAGGAGGCGCACGGCCCCGAGGCGACCTACGCCATGTGTGCGCACGGTGACATCATCAAGGCGCTGGTCGCCGACGCCCTGGGCATGCACCTCGACCTGTTCCAGCGGATCTCCGTGGAGCCCTGCTCGGTCACCGCGATCCGCTACACGCGGCTGCGCCCCTACCTCGTACGGCTCGGGGACACCGGTGACTTCGGATCGCTCGCGCCCCGGGAGGACGGGGGCAGCGCGGCGGCCTACCGGGACGCGGCCGTCGGTGGTGGTGCGGGAGCAGCGTGATCAGTCGGCGCAGTAGGGTGGTGCGACGGCGCTGCCCGCCACGCCCCTGCGATCCGCGCAGTGACCGCAGGACGTGCAGCGACCGCAGTGACCCCGCAGTCGAGCAATCGGAGCAGGACGTTGTCCCGTCAGGTGTTCTTCTACGACGCGCCGGACCGCTTCGTGGCCGGTACGGTCGGGCTGCCTGGCCGCCGTAGCTTCTACCTCCAGGCCACCGCGGCCGGCCGCACGACCAGCGTCGCCCTGGAGAAGACCCAGGTCGCAGCCCTCGCCGAGCGGATCGACGAGCTGCTGGACGAGGTCGTACGGCGCAGCGGCGGCAACGCGCCGGTGCCCGCGGTGTCGCCCGCCGAGCTGTCCGACACCGCCCCGTTGGAATCGCCGGTCGAAGAGGAATTCCGGGTCGGCACGATGGCGCTGGCCTGGGACGGCGAGGACGAGCGGATGATCGTCGAGGCCCAGGCCCTGGTCGAGCTGGACGCGGACAGCGACGAGGACCTCGCCGACGCCGAGGAGCGGCTGCTCCAGGACGACGAGAACGGCCCGCCGATGCTGCGGGTCCGCCTCACCGGCACCATGGCCAGGGCATTCGCCAAGCGGGCGCTGGAGGTCGTCAACGCCGGCCGCCCGCCGTGCCCGCTGTGCAGCCTGCCGCTCGACCCGGAGGGACACGTATGCCCGCGCCAGAACGGATACCGACGGGACGCCTGAGCGCCATGGAGCCCGCCGCCCACCCGGCCGCCCCGCTGCCCTCTCCCGCCGCTCCGCAGGCCGCGCCGCCACCGGTCACGGGCCCGCGCGACGTCCTCCTCGCCGAGGGGGAGCTGACCGTGCGCGGCCGCATCCAGGAGGCGTCCAACGCCGTGCTCTACTGCACGGTCGCGTACGACGGCACCGCCGCCGCGTGTGTCTACAAGCCGGTCGCCGGCGAGCGCCCGCTGTGGGACTTCCCCGACGGCACGCTCGCCCAGCGTGAGGTGGCCGCGTACGAGATCTCCCGGGCCTGCGGCTGGGACCTGATCCCTCCGACGGTGCTGCGGGACGGCCCGTACGGCACCGGCATGGTCCAGGAGTGGATCGAGCCGCCGGAGAGCGACGACGAGGTGCCCGAGCTGCTCGCCCTGATCGAGGACGAGGAGCCGGGGCCGGGCTGGAAGGCGGTCGGCTTCGCGCAGACCGGCGAGGGCCGTACGGCGCTGCTGGTGCACGCCGACGATCCGCGGCTGCGGCGGCTCGCGGTGCTCGACGCGGTGATCAACAACGGGGACCGCAAGGGCGGACACCTGCTGCCCGGCGCCGGCGGGGAGTTCTTCGCCATCGACCACGGCGTGACGTTCCATGCCGAGGACAAGCTGCGCACGCTGCTGTGGGGGTGGGCGGGGGAGCCGCTGACCGAGGAGGCGCTGGCGGCGCTGCGGGAGCTGGACACGGCGCTGGCGGACGGCCGGCCGCTCGCCGCCCGACTGGCCGAACTGATCACGGACCGCGAGGCCGCGGCGCTGCGCGCGCGGGTGGCCGGGCTGCTGCGCGGCGGCCGGCACCCGGAGCCGAGCGGTGACTGGCCCGCCATCCCCTGGCCGCCCGTCTGAACCGGGCGGCCACCGGGCGGTGACGCCGGGCCTCTCCTGTGCCCGTCCGTCCGGCTTGCACGTCCGTCCGTCGAACACAAGACCGCCTTTCCGGCCAAGAGTCCTGGTCGGTTCGTATGCGGAACTTGCGTCCGGTTACGCTCATGGCATGCATGCATGGCCCGCTTCTGAGGTCCCCGCCCTGCCCGGCCAGGGCCGCGACCTGAGGATCCACGACACCGCGACCGGCGGACGGGTAACCCTCGACCCCGGTCCCGTCGCCCGTATCTACGTCTGCGGCATCACGCCGTACGACGCCACCCACATGGGGCACGCGGCGACCTACAACGCGTTCGACCTGGTTCAGCGCGTGTGGCTCGACACGAAGCGTCAGGTGCACTACGTGCAGAACGTCACCGATGTCGACGATCCGCTGCTGGAGCGGGCCGTGGCCACCGGCGACGACTGGACGGCGCTCGCCGAGCGCGAGACCGCCCTCTTCCGCGAGGACATGACGGCCCTGCGGATGCTGCCGCCCCGCCACTACATCGGCGCGGTCGAGTCGATACCCGGCATCGTCCCGCTGGTGGAGCGGCTGCGCGACGCCGGTGCCGCCTACGAGCTGGACGGTGACATCTACTTCTCCGTCGCGTCCGACCCGCACTTCGGCGAGGTCTCCGGGCTGGACGCCGCGGCGATGCGGCTGCTGTCCGCCGAGCGCGGCGGCGACCCGGAGCGGGAGGGCAAGAAGAACCCGCTCGACCCGATGCTGTGGATGGCGGCCCGCGACGGCGAGCCGAGCTGGGACGGCGCCTCGCTGGGCCGCGGCCGGCCCGGCTGGCACATCGAGTGCGTCGCCATCGCCCTGGACCACCTCGGCATGGGCTTCGACGTCCAGGGCGGCGGCTCCGATCTCGCCTTCCCGCACCACGAGATGGGCGCCTCGCACGCCCAGGCGCTCACCGGTGAGCACCCGTTCGCCAAGGCGTACGTGCACGCCGGGATGGTGGCCCTGAACGGCCAGAAGATGTCCAAGTCCAAGGGCAACCTCGTCTTCGTCTCCACGGTGCGGCGCGACGGCACCGACCCGGCCGCGATCCGGCTGGCGCTGCTCGCCCACCACTACCGCGCCGACTGGGAGTGGACCGACGCCGTGCTGGAGCAGGCCGTGGAGCGGCTGGCGCGCTGGCGTGCCGCCGTCTCCCGTCCCGACGGCCCGTCCGCCGACGCCCTGGTCGAGGAGATCCGTACGGCGCTCGCCGACGACCTGGACTCCCCGGCCGCGCTGGCAGCCGTGGACCGCTGGGTCGCCGCCCAGCAGGCCGACGGCGGCACGGACGAGGGCGCACCCGGCCTCGTCTCCCGTGCGGTCGACGCCCTCCTCGGCGTGGCCCTGTAACACCCGTCCGCTCCGTCCTCAGGGGCGCTTTCGCCGACCGGTGAAAGCGCCCCTGCTCATCTGCGGCGCGCCCGGAAATCCAGCAGCCCGCCGCAAGAGTCCATGGTGGCGCGCCCCGCGGGCGGACTAGAGCTTGCGGTCATGAGGACACCAACAGGACTGCGGGCGGCGGTCGTTGCCGCGCTGCTCGGGCTCGCGATGACGGTCGCGGGGCCGGCGGGCAGCGTACGGGCCGACGGCCGGGCGCCCGCACAGACCGTCGGCGACATCACCGGCTTCGCGGCGGACGGGCCCGTCTACCATCTGCACGCCGGCCGGGCCGAGGCCCGCGTCAGCTTCGTCACCCCCCGTACCTTCCGGCTCGAACTCGCCCCCGATGGCACCTTCTCCGACCCCACCGGCAAGGACATCGTGCTGCCCCAGGGCGCGCCGCCCGCCACCCGCTGGCGGGACACCGGCGACGCCTACGAACTCAGCACCTCCCAGGTCACCCTGAAGGCCTTCAAGGCGCCGCTGCGCTTCGAGCTGCGGCGGGCCGACGGCTCGCTGGTGTGGTCCGAGACGAAGGGGCTGAGCTGGGACGACAAGACCACCACCCAGACCCTCGCGCGCGGCGCCGGTGAGCAGTTCTACGGCGCCGGCATGCAGAACGGCCGCGGCAACACCTCCCACCGCGGCCACACCACCGAGGTCGGGGTGGACTACCACTGGGACGACGGCGGTCACCCCAACTCGGTCCCCTTCTACCTTTCCTCCGCCGGCTACGGCGTCTTCCGCAACACCTACGCGCCCAACACCTACGCCTTCCAGGACCCGGTGACGACCAGCGCGCAGGAACGGCGCTTCGACGCCTATTACTTCGCCGGGCCGAGTGCCAAGGACGTCATCGGCCAGTACACCGCACTGACCGGAAAGCCCTTTCTGCCACCGTTGTACGGGCTGGAGATCGGCGATTCGGACTGCTATCTGCACAATGCCAACCGGGGTGAGCGGCATACTCTCGACGCCCTGAAGGTCGCCGACGGCTATCCGCAGAACGATCTGCCCAATGGCTGGATGCTGGTCAACGACGGTTACGGCTGCGGCTATGAGCATCTCGCCGAGACCTCACAGGGGCTGGGCGAGAGGAAGATGAAGCTCGGGCTGTGGACCGAGGACGGTATCGCCAAACTCGCCGACCAGGTGAAGGCGGGCCAGCGGATCGCGAAACTCGACGTCGCCTGGGTCGGTGACGGCTACAAATTCGCCCTGGACGGCTGCAAGGACGCCTACCGAGGCATCGAGGACAACAGCGACGCGCGGGGCTTCACCTGGGCCCCGGAGAGCTGGTCGGGCGCCCAGCGCTGCGGCGTCCAGTGGTCCGGTGACCAGAGCGGCAGCTGGGACTACATCCGCTGGCAGATTCCGACCTATGCCGGCGCCACCATGTCCGGACTCGCCTATACGACCGGCGATGTGGACGGCATCTTCGGCGGCAGCCCCAAAACCTACGTCCGCGATCTGCAGTGGAAATCCTTCCTCCCGGCGATGATGACGATGGACGGCTGGGCCGCCAGTGACAAACAGCCCTATCGCCAGGGCGAGCCCTACACCTCCATCAACCGCAGATATCTGAAACTGAAGGAATCGCTGCTGCCCTACATGTACTCGTACGCGGCGGAGGCGACCCGCACCGGCGTCGGTCCGGTGCGTCCGCTGGCGCTCGAATATCCCGGTGACCCGAAAGCCGGCACCGACGCCGCGAAGTACGAATTCCTCTCCGGGCAGGATTTCCTCGTCGCGCCCGTCTACCGGGACAGCGACACCCGCGACGGCATCTATCTGCCGAAGGGCACCTGGGTCGACTACTGGTCCGGGCGCACCTACCGGGGCCCGACGACCGTCAACGGCTACAGCGCTCCGCTGGACACCCTGCCGCTGTTCGTCAAGGCCGGGGCCGCCGTCCCCATGTGGCCGGGCATCAGGTCGTATCAGGACCGCACCGCACACTCGCCGCTCGCCTGGGACGTCTATCCGCAGGGCCGTTCCTCGTTCACGCTCTACGAGGACGACGGCGTCACCCGCGCGCACCGGCGGGGCGGCAGCGCCACCCAGCAGGTGCGGGTGGCGGCGCCGCGCTCCGGCGGCGGCGACGTGCGGATCGACGTCGGCGCCCTGCGGGGTGAATTCCACGGCAAGCAGACCGCCCGGCCCTACCGCTTCACCGTGCACACCGGCGACGCCCCGCGCGCCGTCGAGCTGGCCGGGCGGCCGCTGAAGCGGCTCCCGTCCGCGCGGGCGTTCCGGGCGGCGGACGAGGGGTGGCGCTACGACCCCGCGGACCGCGCGGGCGTCGTACAGGTCAAGACCGCCTCCCGCACCACCGGTCGCGCCTTCGCCCTGACGCTCAAGGGCGCGAGCGCCGTCGGCGGCAGAACCCCGGGCGCCCCGGCCGTCGTTGCCACGCCCGGCGGCCAGGAGGTGACCAAGGGCGCACCGACGGCCGTACGGGCCGCCGTCACCGCCGGCACCCGGGACGCCCAGGACGTCTCGGTGACGCTGTCCGCACCCAGGGGCTGGACCACCTCGGCGCCGGTGCACCACCGGCGGATTGCGGCCGGTGCCACCCAGCACGAGACGCTGACCCTGACCGCGCCCCGGGACGCCGCCGGCGCGGACCCGGTCACCGTCACCGCGACCGTCCGCTACCGCGCGGCCGGTGCGTGGCGGACGGCGGTGCACCGGTTCGAGGTACGGGCCGTGCCGCCGGCGCCCGCCGGGGACACCTGGGCGAGCGATCTGGAGTGGCTGAGCGCGGCCAACGGCTACGGTCCGGCCGAACGCGACCGCAGCAACGGCGAGTCGGGGGCGACGGACGGCGCTCCGCTCACCCTCGCCGGAAAGACCTACGCCAAGGGCATCGGCGCGCACGCCGACTCGGACCTGGAGTTCTTCACCGGCGGGCGCTGCATGTCCGTCACCGCGGACGTGGGCATCGACGACGAGATCGCCGACTACGGCGAGGTCGCCTTCTCGGTGGAGGCGGACGGCAAGGTGCTGTGGACCTCACCGAAGCTGACCGGGGCGTCGGCGCCGGTGCCGGTGGACGTACCGCTCGGCGGCGCCCGGCACGTCCGGCTCAAGGTGACCGATACGGACGGCAAGAAGTCCGGTGATCACGGCGACTGGGCGGGGGCGCGCTTCCACTGCGCGCGGTGAGCGCGGCCCCCGTCCGGGGGAGCGCACGCAGGGCGCCGGACCGGCGTGACGGCCGGTCCGGCGCCCTGGCGAACCGGTCAGCGCCCGCTGTCCTCCGGGCCGTCCTCCGGCTTCGCGGAGTCGGCGGAGCCCGCACCGCCGGACGGATCGGACTCGTCCGCGGAGTCCATGGCGTTCTTGTCGTGGCCCGGGTCCGTGGGGCCGCTGCCCGGGTCGTCGCCGGGTCGGGGCTCGCGCGGCTCCTTGGGCACCGGGCGGGGCGGGCGGGTGCGGCCGCTCGGGGTATCGCGGTGGAAGGAGCCGTCGCGGCCGTCGGCGAGCCCGCCCTCGGTCGCCACACCGGGACCGGACTGCGGGTCACGGCGGCGCAGATAGCGCTCGAATTCGCGGGCGATGGCCTCGCCGGACGCCTCCGGCAGATCCGCGGTGTCCCGCGCCTCCTCCAGGGACTGGACGTACTCGGCGACCTCGCTGTCCTCGGCGGCGAGCTGGTCCACGCCCAGCTGCCAGGCGCGTGCGTCCTCGCTCAGCTCGCCGAGCGGGATACGGACGTCGAGGAGGTCCTCCAGGCGGTTGAGCAGGGCGAGGCTGGCCTTCGGGTTGGGCGGCTGCGACACATAGTGCGGTACCGCGGCCCACAGGCTCACCGCGGGGACGCCGGCATGGGTGCACGCCTCCTGGAGGATGCCGACGATGCCCGTCGGGCCCTCGTAGCGGGACTCCTCCAGGTCCATGCGGCGCGCGAGTTCCGCGTCGGAGGTGACGCCGCTGACCGGGACCGGGCGGGTGTGCGGGGTGTCGCCGAGCAGCGAGCCCAGCACCACCAGCATCTCCACACCCAACTCATGGGCAAATCCCAGGATTTCGTTGCAGAACGAGCGCCAGCGCATGCTCGGCTCGATGCCGCGGACCAGGACGAGGTCCCGCGCCCGCCCCTTGCCGTTCGCGTCGCCCACGCGGACGACGGAGAGCCGGGTCGTGGGCCACGTGATCTTGCGTACGCCGCCGTCCAGGAAGACGGTGGGACGGTTCACCTGGAAGTCGTAATAGTCCTCGGCGTCGAGCGCGGCGAAGACCTCGCCCTTCCACTCCCGGTCCAGATGCGCGACCGCGGCGGAGGCGGCGTCGCCGGCGTCGTTCCAGCCCTCGAACGCGGCCACCATGACCGGGTCGATCAGCTCGGGCACCCCCTCGAGCTCGATCACCCAGCGCCTCCTTCCGACCGGTCCGGCCGCCTGGGGCGGCCGCCGGCAGCAGTTCCTTTGCGTGCGATCCCAAGACTACGGCTTCTGTGGTGCCGGTATGCAGCCCCTTTCCAGCAAGGGGTAGTGATTCATCCGATCTGTTTGCGCGTCCGTTGCCCTCCGCCGGTCCAACTTCCGTACGGGGGCTGGACGTCGTCTCGCGCGAAGGGCTATACATCGGATGACCCGGAAAGGTCCGATGTTCTTCCCCAACATCTCAGGGGGCATGCGCATGGCCGGTTCCGATACCCTCACCGCGCTCGACTGCCACGACATCCGCTTCCCCACCTCGGACCGGCTCGACGGCTCGGACGCCATGAACCCGGACCCCGACTACTCCGCCGCCTACGTCGTGCTCCGCACCACGGGCGGCCCGCAGGGGCACGGCCTCTGTTTCACCATAGGACGCGGCAACGAGGTCATGGCCGCCGCGATCCGGTCGCTCGCACCGCACCTCACCGGCCGCCCCGCGCCCGCCACCGCCGCCGATCTCGCCGCACTCCACCACGACCTCACCCATGACTCGCAGCTGCGCTGGCTCGGTCCCGAAAAGGGCGTGATGCAGATGGCGGCCGGCGCGGTGGTCAACGCCGCCTGGGACCTGGCCGCCCGCCGCGCCGGACTGCCGGTGTGGCAGTTCCTGGCCACCCTGACCCCCGAGGAACTCGTCTCGCTCGTCGACTTCCGCTACCTCTCCGACGCCCTGACCCCCGGCGAGGCCCTCGCCCTGCTGCGCGCCGCCGAACCGGGCCGCGCCGAGCGCACCGCCCGCCTCAAGGCCGAGGGCTACCCCGCCTACACCACCTCGCCGGGCTGGCTCGGCTACGACGACCGCACGCTGGTGCGGCTGGCACGCGAAGCGGTGGCCGCCGGCTTCGGACAGATCAAGCTGAAGGTGGGCGCGAACCTCGACGACGACCGGCGGCGGCTGCGGCTCGCACGGGACGCGGTCGGCCCCGGCGTACGGATCGCCGTCGACGCCAACCAGCGCTGGGACGTGGCCGAGTCGGTCCGCTGGATGACCGCGCTGGCGCCGTACGCCCCGTACTGGATCGAGGAACCGACCAGCCCGGACGACGTCCTGGGGCACGCCGCGGTGCGCTCCGGCCAGCCCGTGAAGGTCGCCACCGGGGAGCACATCGCCAACCGGGTGGTCTTCAAGCAGCTGTTGCAGGCCGGCGCCGTGGACTTCGTGCAGATCGACGCGGCGCGGGTGGCCGGGGTCAACGAGAACCTCGCGATCCTGCTGCTGGCCGCGAAGTACGGCGTACCGGTCTGCCCGCACGCGGGCGGGGTGGGGCTGTGCGAGCTGGTGCAGCACCTGGCGATGTTCGACTACGTGGCGGTCTCCGGAACCCGCGAGGACCGGGTGATCGAGTACGTCGACCATCTGCACGACCACTTCAGCGATCCGGTCGTCATCGAGCGCGGCCGCTACCGCGCCCCGGCCGCGCCCGGCTTCTCGGCCCGGATGAAACCCGCCTCGCTCACCGCTTACCGCTTTCCCGACGGGCCCGTGTGGCGCGCCCGCCGCACGCAGCCGGACCGGCCCGACGCACAGGAGGTCACCGCATGAGTGCCGCACCGCACACCGGCCCACCACCGGCCGACTTCACGGGCATGGCCGCCCTCGTCACCGGCGGCGCCTCCGGCATCGGAGCGGCCACCGCCGCGCTCCTACGGGACCGCGGCGCCCGGGTCGCCGTCCTGGACCGGGACCCCTCCGGGGCGCCCGCCGGGACGATCCCGGTCCGGGCCGATGTCACCGACGACGGCGCGGTACGGGCCGCCGTCGCCCGGGCGGTGGCCGAACTCGGCGCCCTGCACACCCTCGTCGGCAACGCCGGCATCGGCGCCGTGGGCACCGTCGAGGACAACGACGACGCGGAGTGGCACCGGGTCCTGGACGTGAACGTGCTGGGCCTGGTGCGCTGCGCCCGCGCCGCGCTCCCGGCGCTGCGCCGCACCGCCGCCGGGGCCCCGGGCCGGGTGTCCATCACCCACACCTGTTCCATCGCCGCCACCGCGGGGCTGCCGCAGCGCGCGCTGTACGCCGCCGGCAAGGGCGCGGTCCTCTCGCTGACCCTCGCCATGGCCGCCGACCACCTCCGCGAGGGCATCCGCGTCAACTGCGTCAATCCGGGCACCGCCGACACCCCGTGGATCGACCGGCTGCTGGCCGCGGCCGACGACCCGGCCGCCGAACGCGCCGCCCTGCACGCCCGCCAGCCGATGGGCCGGATGGTCACCGCGGGCGAAGTGGCCGCCGCCATCGCCTCGTTGGCGTCCCCGGCGGCCTCCGGCATCACGGGGACGGCCCTCGCCGTGGACGGGGGGATGCAGGGGGTGCGGTTGCGGCCTGGTACCTGAATCGCCTCGTCCGGTGCGTGAACTGCTTTGTCGCCTGGATCGCCTCGTCCGCTGCCGAACCGCTTCGTTCCCTGGATCGGCTCGTCCGCTGCCGGAACCGCCTCGTCACCTGAGCCGCCGCGTCCGCTGCTTGAACCGTCTCGTACCTGAATTGCCTCGTCCGCTTCGACCCCGCAGGGCTTCCCCCGCCCCCTCCCCCTCCTCCACCTTCGGGGG
>NZ_SDIF01000220.1 GCF_004122735.1 Streptomyces sioyaensis
CCACCCGGCAGCCCCCACCCCACCCGCCGCCCAAGGTTTACCGTGCATCCATATTCCTGACGGGGCGTCAGTTCAGTAACCTGACTATGTGTCAGGTAATCAGAGCCGTCTCAGAGGAGCGGGCGTCTGCGATGCTTGGATCGACTCACGGCACCCTCACCACGCACTCCCGGCCGGCCCGCGTCGTGGCCTGTGGGGAGCAACGACCACACACCGTCCACGGCACCAGTGAACCGCACCCCGGCGGCGGTGGACAGGGCACCGACGCCCTCGACCGCGATGTCAGCGGGCGTCCGCTGCAGGCTCCGGTGCCCGACCTGGACCGGTTCTTCCGGCCCGAGTCCGTGGCGGTGGTCGGCGCCTCGGACAGCGCGGGCCGCCCCAACACCGGCATCACCCGCCAGCTGATCGCCTGGGCGGAACGCGTCGGAGCCCGGCTCCACCCCGTCAACCCGGGGCGCGCCGAGGTCTTCGGGCGGCCCTGTCACGCCACCGTCGCCGATCTGCCGGAAGCCGTCGATCTCGCCGTCCTCCTGGTCGGCGACCCGCTGCCGGTCATCGAGCAACTCGCCGAGGCCAAGGTGAAGTTCGCCGTGGCCTTCGCCTCCGGTTTCGCCGAGACCGGCGAGCGCGGTGCGGCCGCCCAGGACCGGCTGGCCGAGGCCGTCGCACGCTCCGGCCTGCGGCTGCTCGGGCCGAACACCAACCTCAACGCCTTCGAGAAGTTCCGCACGGACCTCGACGGCCCGGCCATCGCCCTCATCACACAGTCAGGCCACCAGGGCCGGCCCGTCTTCAGCCTTCAGGAACTGGGCATCCGCCTCTCGCACTGGGCCCCCACCGGCAACGAGGCCGATCTGGAGACCGCCGACTTCCTCTCCTACTTCGCCACCCGGCCCGAGGTCGGCGCCATCGCCGCGTATGTGGAAGGGCTCAAGGACGGCCGCAGCTTCCTCCTCGCCGCCGACCGCGCCGCCCGCAACAAGGTCCCCGTCGTCGCCGTCAAGGTCGGCCGCACCGAGACCGGCGCCCGGACGGCCGCCTCGCACACCGGCAAGCTCACCGGCGCCGACGCGGTCGTGGACGCCGCGATGCGGCAGTTCGGGGTGATCCGGGTGGACGGGCTCGACGAGTTGCAGGACACCGCGGCGCTGCTGGCCCGCGCCAGGAAGCCCCTCGCCGAGGGTGTCGCCGTCTATTCGATCTCCGGCGGCACCGGCGCCCACTTCGCCGATCTGGCGACCGCGGCGGGGCTGCGGCTGCCCACCCTCGGCGACGCGAAGCAGACCGAACTGCACCAGTGGATACCGGACTATCTCAGCGTCGCCAATCCGGTCGACAACGGCGGGCACCCGGTCGGCGACTGGCGCGGACCCAAGATCATCGATGCGCTCCTGGCCGACCCGTCCATCGGCGTCCTGATCTGCCCGATCACCGGGCCCTTCCCGCCGATGAGCGACAAGCTGGCGCAGGATCTGGTGGCCGCGGCGGAGCGCACGGACAAGCTGGTGTGTGTGGTGTGGGGCTCGCCGGTCGGCACGGAGGACGCCTACCGCAGCACCCTCCTCGGCTCCTCGCGGGTGGCGACCTTCCGCACCTTCGCGAACTGCATCACCGCCGTCCGCGCCTACCTCGACCACCACCGCTTCGCGGCCGGCTACCGCTCCCCCTTCGACGACGCCCCGCGCGTCCTCTCCCCGTCCGCACGCAAGGCGCGGGCCCTGATGCGTCCGGGCCAGCAGCTCAGCGAACACGCGGCCAAGCAGCTGCTGCGCGCCTACGGCATCCGGGTCCCCCGCGAACAGCTGGTGACCAGCGCGGCGGCGGCCGTACGGGCGGCGAGCCTGGTCGGCTACCCCGTGGTGATGAAGGCCTCCGGGCCGCAGCTGGCGCACAAGACCGAACTCGGCCTGGTCAAGGTCGGTCTGACCTCGGCAAGCCAGATCCGGGACGCCTACCGCGAGCTCACCGACATCGCCCGTTACGAGGACGCCCCGCTGGACGGCGTGCTGGTCTGCCAGATGATCGAGCGGGGCGTCGAGATGGTCGTCGGCGTCACCCGGGACAGCCTCTTCGGGCCGACCGTGACCGTGGGCCTGGGCGGGGTCCTGGTGGAGGTCCTGCGGGATGTCGCGGTCGGCGTACCGCCCTTCGGCGAGGACCAGGCGCGCGCGATGCTCGGCGAACTCCGCGGCCGCGCCCTCCTGGACGGCGTGCGCGGCGCACCGCCCGCGGACGTCGATGCGCTGGTCGAGGTCGTGCTGAGGGTGCAGCGGATGGCCCTCGAACTCGACGGCGAACTGGCCGAGCTGGACATCAATCCGCTGGTGGTCCTGGAGCGCGGCCAGGGCGCCGTGGCCCTGGACGCACTCGCCGTCTGCCCCTGACCGCACCGGCGCGTACCCCCGCCGCCACCAGACGGGCCGCCGCCCCGCCGCCGGCCACCGCCGCTTTGCCGGACCCGGCGCCCGCCGCCACGCCCGCGACCACCACCGCGACCACCCGGCCGCGGCCCGGCGCAGGCGCCCCGGCCGTCCCCTTTGGAGCCGCTCCCCCATGACCCGCTCACCGTCCCCCTCTTCCGTTCCCCCCGAAGCGCCCGGCGAGCCCGCCGGGCCCGACGGCCGCACCGCCCGCGCCGGCTCCGCCGAACGCACGGACCCCGTCGACTCCTTGATACTCCACACCACTGACAACGGCGTCTGCTGGCTCACTCTCAACCGGCCGGAGGTGCTGAACGCCCTCACCCCGGACCAGCGCGAACGCCTCATCGGCCGGCTCTCCGACGCCTCCGCCGACCCGGACGTACGGGCCGTCGTCCTCACCGCCACCGGCAAGGGCTTCTGCGCCGGCGCCGATCTGCGCGGCGCACCGTCCGCCGAGGAGCGGGTCACCGGCGATGTCGCCCGGCTGATCCGGCACGGCGCGCAGCGGCTCATCACGGCGGTGCTGGACTGCGAGAAGCCGGTGATCGCCGCCGTCAACGGCACCGCGGCCGGGCTCGGTGCCCATCTCGCGCTCGCCTGCGACCTGGTGCTGGCCGCCGAATCGGCCCGTTTCATCGAGGTGTTCGTCCGCCGCGGCCTGGTCCCGGACGGCGCCGGCGCCTACCTCCTGCCGCGGCTGATCGGCCCGCAGCGCGCCAAGGAACTGCTGTTCTTCGGGGACGCCGTACCGGCCGCGGAGGCGGAACGGCTGGGGCTGGTCAACCGGGTCGTCCCGGACTTCGAGCTGAGGACCGTGGCACGGCAGTGGGCCGAGCGGCTGGCGGCCGGCCCGACCCGGGCACTGGCTCTGACAAAACAGCTGGTCAACGCCTCGCTCGACAGCGACCGGACCACGGCTCTCACCGCCGAAGCCACCGCCCAGGAGATCAATATGACGACGGCCGACGCGCAGGAGGGGGTCGCCTCCTTCGTGGCGCGCCGCAACCCTGCATACCGGGGACGCTGACCAGAGACGCTGACCGGCCCCGGGACCAACCCCGGGACCGCCACCGTCCCTACGGCGCTCACGGCACTACGCCACTACGGCGCTAGGCCACTTCGGGGCGCCTCCTGCCCCCGGGGTACCCCGGCCCTACCCCACCCCATCCGGGCACTCCGGCACCTCACGGGTGTTGCGGGTCCGCACCCCCGGCAGCCATCCCCGTACGCCCTGCCCGCTGGTGACCAGATACCAGCGGGTGGAGGTGACGCCCTCCTCGTCGCGGACCATCCGGCCGTCCGTCACCACACAGCGGGCGGCCAGGTCATCGCCGTGCCAGACCCGGCCGGCGGAATTGCCGCGGGCGGCGTACGCGGTGTGCGGGTCCTTGGCCAGCCGCAGCGCGCACTCCAGGGAGCGGCCCGTGCGGCACGCCCGTTCGCTGTTGTAGACCGTGATCTTCACCGTCGGGGGCGGCCCGGCCGGCCGCACGGACACCGACCCGGGACGCATCAGCCACCACACCCCCAGCAGCACCGCGGCCACCGCGGCCGCCACCGTGAGCGCGACCGCATACGGCCGCCTCCGGGGCAGCGCCACCACGGCGGGGGTCGGCCCGGAGCCCGATTCCCTGATGCGGTCCCACAGTCCGGGCGGTGTCTCGATCTGTTCGTCCGCGCGCCGCAGCCGTGCGCGCAGCAGCGCCTCGGGATCGTCCCCGGCGCCGTCCCCCAGGCCGCCGCCGGCGTCCCGTCCGCCGCCGCCCGCGCCGCCGTCGTAGCGTGACCCCACACCCACCGCGCCGCTCACCTCCCGGCCTGCCCGTGCTCCGATTCAACGAGGTAGGCGCGCAGTCTGTCCAGCGCACGGGCGCGATGGCGGGCGGCGGTGCCCCGATGCACCTTCATGATCTTCGCGGCCTGGTCGAGGGTGTAGCCGTCGAGGTCGACGAGGATGACGATGCCGGCCTGCCGGTGCGACAGCTTCCCCAGCAGGCGCACCGCCTCGATCTCGGCCTGCCGGCGCTCCACTCCGCCGTCCCAGCCGCCGGAGCCGCTCACCGGCGCCCCGCCCGCGCCGGTCTCCTCGACCTCCTCCATGCCGTCGACCAGCACCTGCCGCCGGTCCTTGCGGTACGCGTCGCGGGCGACGTTGAGCACGGCGGTGAAGGCGTAGGCGTACGGCTCCGGATGGGCGAGGAAGCGCTGGGGGCGGCGGGCGAGTTTGAGGTACGCCTCGTGCACCACGTCCTCCGCGGACTGTCTGGATCCGGCCAGCATCACCGCCCTTCGGTAGAGGCGGGGCAGCAGCCCACAGAAGACCTCGTCGAAGGTGGGTGACGCGGCGGACGAAGCTGACGTCGGTCTCGCATCGGCCATGTACCG
The DNA here is from genome assembly GCF_004122735.1 of Streptomyces sioyaensis. Lineage (GTDB taxonomy): Bacteria > Actinomycetota > Actinomycetes > Streptomycetales > Streptomycetaceae > Streptomyces > Streptomyces sioyaensis. The sequence continues at coordinate 4,812 of NZ_SDIF01000220.1, forward strand.
GAACTCTCCCCCGTGTTCGGCTACGGACGCGGCCGTGCAGGACGCTACCCGTGCGGACGACACGCAATCAGGAATCCACCGACCAATCTCGCGCGAATCCCCCGAGACCGGATCCGATGCGCCGGTAAACCACACGTGCGGGTGGCCGGCGGCGCCCCGCACCTTCACATCTGACGCTGCATCAGGTTCACTGAAAGACATGATGGGACATGCGGGAATGGCAGCCACGGCCGTGCGGTATCTGCGCTCCGTCGGCGCGCCCACCACGGCCGCCGCACCGGCCTCCGCCTCCTCACCGGCCGCCGCCTCCGCCCCGCCGCGGCCCGCGCTGCGCGCCGTGCGCGACGACGAGCGCGCCCCGCTGGATCCGGCCGAATTCCGCGCCGTATTGGGGCACTTCGCCAGCGGAGTCACGGTCATCACGGCCCCCGGAGAGCCGGAGCCGGCCGGGTTCGCCTGCCAGTCCTTCGCCTCGCTGTCCCTCGACCCGCCGCTGGTGGCGTTCATGGTGGGGCGTACGTCGACCACCTGGCCGCGGATCGCTCGCGCCGGCGTGTTCTGCGTCAACATCCTCGGGGCCGGACAGGGCGCGCTCTGCCGCGGGTTCGCGGTCAGTGGTGGCGACAAGTTCGCCGGCGTCTCCTACGGGCCCGCGCCGGCCACCGGTTCGCCGCGGCTGGCGGAGGTTCCCGCCTGGATCGACTGCACGATCCAGGCCGTGCACACCGGCGGCGACCATCTGATTGTGGTCGGCAGGGTCGAAGCCCTCGGCACGGACCCGGACGCCGCCCGCACCGGCCCGCTCCTCTTCCACCGGGGCGCCTTCGGCCACTTCCGTCCGTGAGCGCGGGCGGCAGGCCGGCCCCCCTGACGGCGTCAGCGGCCGGGCCGCCCGGACCGTGAACGGACAGCCGGCCAAGACAGCCCACGGGCCAGACGGACAGCCGAGCAGCCAGCAGCCGCGCCGACCACCCGCACAAGCCCCACAACCCCCGGCC
>NZ_SDIF01000221.1 GCF_004122735.1 Streptomyces sioyaensis
CCGCCTCGACGAGCCCATGGCGCCATGATCGACCGACTCCGACAGGCGATGTCGGCCGCCGTACGCCCCTCCATGACCCGTGCCAGCCACAGCACGTCGAGGAGTTCGGTGGCCCCGAGGTCGTAGCCGGCGGCCGACATCGCCTGTCGGAGTCGGTCGATCATGGCGCCATGGGCTCGTCGAGGCGGTGCAGCACGGCGCCGAGAAGCTCGTCCCTGGTGAGGTCGGCGCCGCTGATGCGCAGGTGGACGGCGGCCAGCAGCTGGTCGGTGGCCAGCGTCTGGGTTTGCGCGCGCTGCTGGAAGGCCTCGATCAGGTCCTCCGCCGCGGCGACCGCCCGCGCGCCCAGATTGTGTTCGATGATCTTCCGCAGCCGCTCCCCGGTCGGCTCCGGCAGATCCAGCCGCACGCACCGGCGCAGGAAGGCGGGCGGGAAGTCCCGTTCGCCGTTGCTGGTCATGACGACCACCGGGAAGTGGGTGCAGCGCACCATCCCGCGGTGGATCGTGACCCGCTCCCGGCTTCCGCTCAGCAGCACCGGCACCTCCTGCTGGTGCTCGGGCAGCCGGGCCAGCTCCGGGATCTCGAACTCGCCCTCCTCCAGGACGACCAGCAGGTCGTTGGGCAGGTCGATATCGGCCTTGTCGAGTTCGTCGACGAGCAGGACCCGGGGCCGGCCGGCGGCCAGCGCGCTGCCGAGCGGGCCGAGGCGCAGGTACTGGCCGATGTCGCCGGCGGTCGTGGCGCGCGGGGCCCTGGGCCGGCGCACCGAGCCGTGGGACGCCTCCCGCTCGCGGCGCAGCGAGGCCTCCCGCAGGCGGCCCACGGCGTCATAGCGGTAGAGGGCGTCCTGGAGCGTGGAGCGGCTGTTGACCGACCAGCGCAGGACGTCCCCGAGCCCGAGCTCCTCGGCGACGGCGTGGGCCAGCGAGCTCTTGCCGGCGCCGGGGCGGCCGGTGACCAGCAGCGGACGGTGCAGATGCAGCGCCGCATTGATCACGGAGATCTCATTGCGCTCCAGGAGGTACGGCGCACGGGTCGCCGCCGTCCCTGCTTCGGACGGAAAGCGCCGCCACGGCGGTGGGGCGGGCAGGTCCGACGGGCCGCGGAACACCCACCAGGCCTCCGGCTCCGCCTCCGGGTCGTGGGGTGCGCCTGCTGCGCTCTGTCCGGTCACCGCACGTTCTCCTCGTTCTTTGCTGTGTTGCTCGCCGGGTGGTCGCCGTGTCCACGGTGCACACTCGGGCCTTCAGGGCTGGGTCAGCACCCAGGCGTCCGGGGCGAGTTGCGGGGGACGGTGGTCGGGTGCGTCGTACAGCAGGGACAGCCGGCGGCCGTGGTGGGTGGTGCTCTCCGGCTCGGCCATCGCCTTGGCCCGCTCCAGGCGCACCACCTCGGGGACCTCGGTGTGGTCGGCGCCGTCCACCAGGGCCAGCAGGTCCTGGGCGAGCTGTGCGCCGTGTTCGGCGCGGTGCCACAGCACGGTGTGGACGCCCGCCTGCACGCACTGCCGCAGCAGCGTGCCGTGGTGGTCGGGTGGACAGCACACGATCACCGTCCCGGCGTCGCGGTGCACCTCCAACTGGGCGCGGGCGACCATCCGGTCGGTGTGCCGCTCGTCGAGGACCAGGCGTTTGGCGTGCGGCAGGGCCGCGGTGCGCTGTTTCCATCCGGCGTAGCTCTCCCGGGAGCGCTCCGTGGTCCGCACCACCACCCGGCGGGTGATCCCCGGGACGAACGGCCCGTCCTCGTCGCCGTCGGGCGACTCCCACGAGTCGACGTCCAGACCGAGCCAGGCGGCCGGGAGGAAGTACTCCACCAGGGCGGTCTCCGGGTCTTCGCGGACCTCGGTGCGCAGCACCCGGCGGATGTCGTCCACCACCTGCTCGCTGCCCGCCTCGGCATCGCGGACCAGCGCGAGACGGTGCGTACGGCGGTCGGCGAGGGTCCAGATCTGGTAGGTGAAGCGGCGTCCGGTGGCGGTGGGCAGCAGCTCCACCTGGACGCGCGGGGCGACGGCCGCGGTGCCGGTGCCCGGCAGGCCCGGTGCCGCCGGGGTACGGACCGGGGCGGCGGCCGCGACCACATCGGCACGGAACTGGCTGACCGCCGCCTCGTCGACGCCCGAGCGGGCACCGACGCGCTCGACCCAGGCGTCCAGGTCCTCGGACGGGTACGTCCCGGCCGCGCTCTCCTCGACGCTGACCCGCACCACCCCTTGCAGCAGCGGCGGCACGGGCGCGCCGGTGAGGGAGCTGAAGCCCTCCAGGGCGTCCATCGCGTCGGCCAGGCCTGCGACGGCGGGCAGCTCCGGGGCGTGCGGCAGGACGCGTTCGAGGAGGGTGCGGGGGTCGGTGCGGGTGCAGTGGGCCAGCAGGCCCGACAGGTCGCGGCGCTGGCGGGTGGTCAGGTACTCGCCGGGGCGGACCGTACGGGCGGCGCGGCGCAGCCGTTCCCAGTCCTCGCGGGCGCCGTGGTGGCCGGGCCAGGGGTGCGGCTCGTAGGGGCCGGGGGCGGGCGGCGGCTCGTAGTCCCGTACGAGGTCGAGGAGTTCGGGGATGCCGCGGCGGACGCCCACGGCCAGGCCGACCAGCCGTTCGAGGTCGGCCGCCGGACCCGCCGAGGGTCTGCCCAACCGGGCGGCGAGCCGTTCCTCGCAGGCCAGCACCGCCTCGCGGCCCTGGAGTACCCGCTCCAGGGCGGTGAGCAGCTGCTGTACCCCGCGCCGGGCGGTGGGCACCGCCGAGGGCGGCAGCGCCGGGAGTTCGGCCTCGATGGCCGGGACGCTGATGGCGTACATCGTCGTCGGCGGGGCCCCGGGGGCGGCCGGTTCCGGGGCGCGGTGGACGGCCGCGACCAGACCGACGACGGCCTGCCGGGCGCGGTCCCACAGCGGCCCGCCGCTGAAGCCCTCGGTGACCTCGGCGCCGCCGAGCACGTCCAGGGCGATCCAGGGCGGGGCGGAGACCCGGGGCACGGCGCGCACCGTGGGCAGCGGATGGCCGCTGGCCCATAAGGCAATGGTCTCGTTGGCGTAGCTGTGCTGGAGGAACGGTGCCGGCTCGGCGCCGGCGGGCGGGGCCTCGGCGAGTTCCAGGACGGCCAGATCGCCGTGGTAGGGCACCTGTCCGGGCCGGACCGGGGCGCTCGTGGCGGCGGTGGCCCGCGGCGGCACCCACATCTCCCGCACGACCCGCCCGGTCAGGTCGCGGCCGGCCGCGACATGGGGCAGCCGGAGGGTGACCGGGTCGCCCGCCCCGGGGGTGTCCTGGGCGAAACGGTCCCTGCCCAGTGCGCTGTTGACGACATGGGCGCAGGTCAGCACGAGCCGCTCGGCGACCAATACGCCCGCGCCGACGGCCCGGTCGCCGTACCGTAAGGAGGCGAAGGACTGCTGCAGCGGGGTGTCCGGACCTGCGCCTGCGCTCACGGCGTCGTCGTCCCCCCGGATCCGTCCGTGCCGCTGCCGAGATTCCAGGTGGCGGAGACCTTGAAGCTGGCCTCGCCGCTGCCGGAGAACACCCCGAGGCTCAGGTCGGAGCCGAGCGTGACCCCGAACTCGACGGTGACCTCGTCGGGGCGGTGACTGCCGGCGGAGATCGAGCGGTGGATCTGGCCGAGTACGCCGCCGAGCGGGCGCAGGGCCTCTTCGAGGGCCTCGCCGCCACGGGTCAGCGCCCGGCTCATCCGGCCGTCCACGCTGACCGGCACGGCGCCGCCGAAGCCGTCGGGAAGCTCCAACTCGGCGTCGTCGCCGGGATGTCGACGCCGGTCCCCGTCCGTCGGCTGCTGTCCGCCGGACCGCTCGTGCATGCCGGAAGGCTGCCCGGCGGCCGGTTGCCCGTCCCGCAGCCACACCACGGTCGCGTCGTCGATTCTGAGAGCCACATCCCCCATGCGATCAGTCTGGCACGAGCCGGTCGGCCACCGCCTGCTCTTTGCGTCACACTTTCCGCCCTCGCCGCGGGGCGAGCCGCGACCGGGGCCGGACGGGCCCGCCCCCGGTCGGCACAGCTAGCCCTGCAACACCGCCCGCGCCAACTGCCGTGACTGGGCGACCAGTCGGTCCTGGGAGTCCCAGACCTCCGCGTCCTCCTCCAGGAAGCCGCCGGCCAGATTGCGGGTGGTGATGGCGACCCGCAGCGGGCCGGGGGCGGGGCGGTGGCGGACGTGGGCGGTCAGTTCGACGGTGGGCACCCAGCCCAGCAGGCCCATCTCGAAGGCGGTGGGCGGCAGCGCGTCGACGGTCAGCAGCAGGGAGAGCGGGTCGGGTTCGCGGCCGTCGGCGAGACCGAACCAGGCACGCATCTCGCCCTTGCCGGACGGGGCACCGACCGCCCAGCCGGCGGTCGCCGGGTCCAGCCGGAGGGAGAGCCGCTCGGCGATGGCCGTGCTGCCGGGGATGACGGGGTCGCCGCCGGGGGCGCTGTCCGCCCCCAGGCAGTGCTCGTACGGCGGGATGGCCGGCGGCTTGGCGGTGGTGCGGACGTCGTCGGGCAGGGCGTCGAGGTCGCCGTACGAGGCGAGCACCCGCAGCCGCTCGATCTCGTTGCCGTCCTCGTCGGTCTGGAGGAGGCGGGCGGTGCCGGTCGACATGGTGCGGCCGGTGCGGACCACTTCGGTGCGGATGACGGCGGGGCCCGGAACCGAGGCCGTCAGGTAGTGCGCGGTGACCGACAGCGGGTCGGGGTGCGGGAGGGCATCGCCCAGGGCGCGGCCCATGAGGGCGAGGAGGTAGCCGCCGTTGACCGCCTGGATGATCGTCCAGCCGGCGGAGAGGTGGGCGTCATAGACGCCCGGGGCGCGGCGGCTGACCGCCGTATCGCGGTCGAACTCGCTGTTGCCAAGGGTCACCAGAGCCATGGGTTGCACGCTACACCGGATAGTTACCGACCGGTAGTGTCAGTTTTCACGGCCTCCCCGGAAGCAGTCCTTCCGGGGCCTGCCATGATGAGCGCCATGCTGCACGTCCTCTATCTGGCCGGTGTCGCGGCCTTCGCGGCGAGCGGAGTGCTGGCCGCCTACCGCGCCAACATGGACCCCTTCGGCGGGCTGGTGCTCGCCTTCGCCGCCTCCATTTCCGGCGGCACGCTGCGCGATCTCATCCTCGACCGGCGGCCGCTGTACTGGACGCACGACTGGGTGCTGCTGACCGTGATCATCTGCGTCGGCCTCGGCACCATGGCGTATCTGCGGTTCTGGCAGCTGCCGCACAAATCGCTGCTGGTGGTCGACGCGGTCGGGCTGTCCGTCGTGACGGTGATCGGCGCGCGGGCCGCGATCGAGGCGGGCGCCACCCCGCTCGCCGTGATCATCCTGGCGGTGCTGACCGGCGTCGCCGGCGAGGTCATCCGCGATGTGCTGTGCGGGGAGTTCCCGCCGCTGCTGCTGCGCGAGGACGTCTATGCGATCGCGGCGCTGGCCGGCGCCGGCTGCTATCTGCTGCTGCACCACGTCGGAACGGGCGCCACCCCCGCCGCGGTGGCCTCGGCGGGGGTGGTGTTCGCCCTGCGGATGGGCGCGGTCTACCTCGGGCTGCACCTGCCGCGACCGCAGCAGCTGCGCCCCCGGGGCGGCCGGCCGGAGGGTGGCTGACCGGGGCCTTCCTCGGCCCTTCCTCCCCCCACCCCCGAAC
>NZ_SDIF01000222.1 GCF_004122735.1 Streptomyces sioyaensis
GCGCCAAGGACCGCCACGAGGCCGAGTACGTACTGGCGGCGGGGGTGGCGCGGAGCGGCGCGGCCTGCATGGTGGTGACTCCCTCTGATCTGTTCGGAGAAGCAGGGGTAGGTGCGGGAGCGGTGCGTGCATCCATCGTCACGGAAAGGTGTTACCAACGGATGACCTGCCGGTCAAACACCAATGAAACGTTGACGCGGCCCCCACGCCCCCCGTCCTGGGGGAGTGCGGGCCGCGTCCTCAGCATGTGCCACGTTTCACAAGTTGGCGCGCCGGGGGACTCAAACCGCCTGACTGGACGCCTCGACCTCGCGCCGCTCGACGGCCTGCTGGTAAAGGCGGCCGGCGCGGTAGGAGGAGCGGACCAGCGGGCCGGACATGACACCGGCGTAGCCGATCTCCTCGGCCTCTTCCTTGAACTCGACGAATTCGGCGGGCTTGACCCAGCGGTCGATGGGGTGGTGGCGCACGGTCGGGCGCAGGTACTGGGTGATCGTGATCAGCTCGCAGCCCGCGTCGTAGAGGTCCTGGAGCGCCTGGCTGATCTCCTCGCGCTCCTCGCCCATGCCCAGGATCAGGTTGGACTTGGTCACCAGACCGGCCTCGCGGGCCTTGGTGATGACCTCCAGCGAGCGCTCGTAGCGGAAGCCGGGGCGGATCCGCTTGAAGATCCGCGGGACCGTCTCGACGTTGTGGGCCAGGACCTGCGGGCGGGAGGAGAAGACCTCGGCGAGCTGCTCGGGGACCGCGTTGAAGTCGGGGATCAGCAGCTCGACGCCGGTGTCCGGCATCAGGGCGTGGATCTGCCGGACCGTCTCGGCGTAGAGCCAGGCGCCGCCGTCCTCCAGGTCGTCGCGCGCCACGCCGGTGATCGTGGCGTACTTCAGGCCCATGGTCTGCACGGATTCGGCGACCCGGCGGGGCTCGTCGCGGTCCAGCTCCTGCGGCTTGCCGGTGTCGATCTGGCAGAAGTCGCAGCGGCGGGTGCACTGGTCACCGCCGATGAGGAAGGTCGCCTCGCGGTCCTCCCAGCATTCGAAGATGTTGGGACAGCCCGCCTCCTGGCAGACCGTGTGCAGGCCCTCGCTCTTGACCAGGCCCTGGAGGTGGTTGTACTCGGGACCCATCTTCGCCCGGGTCTTGATCCACTCGGGCTTGCGCTCGATGGGGGTCTGGCTGTTCCGGACCTCCAGGCGCAGCATCTTGCGTCCGTCGGGTGCGACTGCGGACACGACCGGCTCCCTACCACTTCGTTTCTTCGGCGTACACCAGGGTACGCCCGTTGATTCGCACGTCTTTACGCGCGGGGCAACCCCGAATGGCGGGGTGGCATTCCCGGAGGTCTCCGGAGTGCATGATCAGGTACCTGCCCGGTCGGTCCGCGGACCCGCTCAGACCGCGCGGGGGAGCAGCTCGGCGCCCTCAAGGACGTCCCGCAGATGCTTCTCGGCGACGGGCAGCACCTCGGCGATGGTGATCTCCCGGCCCAGCTCGTTGGCCAGCGAGGCGACGCCGGCATCGCGGATGCCGCACGGCACGATCTTGTCGAACGAGGTGTTGTCGGGGTTCACGTTGAGCGCGAAGCCGTGCATCGTGACGCCCTTGGCGACGCGGATGCCGATCGCGGCGAGCTTGCGGTCCTCGCGGCGCTGGCCGGCATTGGACGGCGCGTACTCGGGACCGTTCAGCCGCGGGTCGAACAGCTCGTCCGTCACCCGGGGGTCGAAGTCGAGGTTCAGCCCGCCCAGGGCCGCCCGTTCCTCGGCCGTGCCGACGGCGTCGCCCAGCACCCACACGCCGCTGCGGCCCTCGACCCGGGTGCCCTCCACGCCGAACTCCGCGCAGACCCGGATCAGCGCCTCTTCGAGGCGGCGGACATGGGCCACGACGTCCACCGGACGCGGCAGCTTCTGGATGGGGTAGCCCACCAGCTGGCCGGGGCCGTGCCAGGTGATCTTCCCGCCGCGGTCCACGTCGACGACCGGCGTCCCGTCCAGGGGGCGCTCATCGTCGGACGTACGCCGCCCCGCGGTGTAGACGGCCTGGTGCTCCAGCAGCAGGCAGGTGTCGGGCACCTCGTCGGCGAACCGGGCGGCATGCACCCGGCGCTGCTCCTGCCATGCGGATTCGTACTCCACGGCGTCGGCGCCGAAGCCCAGATGCACAAAGCGCAGCCCCTCGGGTGCGGGGGTCTCCCCCCGAGAGATCGCAGTCACCGGCAGCTCCTCTTCGAACCTGTGTTGCAGTTTGCCGCAACGTTGATGCCACTTCGCGCCCATGCCACTGTACGGCCGCCCGTTCCGGACCCGGCAGGCGGCCGGTGTCCGGCCCGTTCGCCCCTGCTCACACGATCGGATGAACGCGGGGCGCAGGCGGCGATCAGGGTCCCGAAGGCCGTTACATTCACGCCGTTCCACAAGGGCGATGAGCAATGCCGGAGCAGGGTCCGCCGGACCCGGCAGTGCGGCCCGGAAGGCAGGAGACCGGTAAAGCTGATGACGGAACGACCCCCGCACCACACGCCCAACCGCCAGCTCGCCGCGCTCATCGCCGAGGCGGGATTCTCCAATGCCGGGCTCGCCAGACGGGTTGATCAGCTCGGCATCGAGCACGGCCTCGACCTCCGCTACGACAAGACGTCGGTGACCCGCTGGCTGCGCGGCCAGCAGCCACGGGGCACCACCCCCGCCCTGATCGCGGAGGTGTTCACCCGCCGGCTCGGCCGCCGGCTGTCCGCCCAGGACCTGGGCCTGGACGCCTGCGCGCCGGTGTACGCGGGGCTGGAGTTCGCCGCGACCCCCAGCGAGGCGGTGGACATCGTCAGCGGCCTGTGGCGCAAGGACTCCGGCAGCCACGCCGAGCTCCGCAAGATCGCCTTCACCCCGGCCGGGCTCGTGGTGCCCAGCCGCGACTGGCTGATCGGCCGCGCCGACGAACGGGTCGCCCGTGGCGAGGCCGCCGAAGGGCCGGCCCGGGTGCCCCTCCAGGGCCGGACCGCGGTGCCGCGGCAGCGCCGCACCGACCAGGTCGACCGCACCCACGGCTCCCGGGTCACCTCCGGCGACATCGCGGCGCTGCGCTCGGTCGGCGAGCTGTTCCGGGCGCTGGACCACGCCTACGGCGGCGGCCACGCCCGGCAGGCCCTGGTGCGCTATCTGGAGCACGAGGCCGAGCCGATGCTGCGCGGCAGCTACGGGGAGGCCACCGGCCGCCGGCTGTTCGCCGCCGCCGCCGATCTGACCCGGCTGGCGGGCTGGACCTCGTACGACATCGCCGCCCACGGACTGGCGCAGCGGTACTTCGTCCAGGCCCTGCGGCTGGCTCAGGCCGCCGGCGACCGGGCGTACGGGGCCTACGTCCTGGTGACGATGAGCCGGCAGGCCGTCTACCTGGGGCACGGCAGGGAGGCCGTCCAGCTGGCCCGGGTCGCCCAGCAGGGCATCGGCAGCAGCGCGCCGCCCGCCGTGCAGGCGCTGCTGCACGCCGCGGAGGCGCGCGGCCACGGCGTCCTGAGCGAGGTCCGGGCCTGCACGGCGGCGCTGGCCCGTGCCGAGCGGGCGCTGGAGACCGTCCGCCCCGGCGACGAGACCCCGTATTGGGCGCGCTTCTTCGACGAGGCACAGCTCGCCGACGAACTGGCGCACTGCCACCGCGACCTCCAGCAGTACCGCGCGGCCTCCCAGCACGCCGAGCGCTCGCTCCAGCTGCGCGCGGCCGGCTTCGCGCGCAGCCGGCTCTTCTGCCGGGTGGTGCTGGCGACCGCGCGGCTGGGCCTGGGCGAGCTGGAGCAGGCCTGCACGCTCGGTGCCGAGGCGGCGCTCCAGGCCTCCGAGATGCGGTCCGTGCGGGCCCATGAGTACGTCAGGGAATTCGAGCGCCGCCTGGAGCCGTACCGGGACGCGGCGGCGGTGCGCGGGTACCGCGAGCGGGTGGCGGCGCTGGGCTGAGGCGCCGCCCCGGTCAGGCCGCCGCGGGCAGGGTGTCCGGTTCGGTGGTGAGGGCCGGCAGGCCGAAGTCCTGGAGGATGGCGCGGGCCGCGCGCCGGCCCGAGTTGAGGGCGCCCTGGAGGGTGCCGGTGTCGCGGTGGTCGCCGCACACGTAGAGGCCGGCGAGCACCCGCACCGGGCGCTCCGGGTCGTGCGGAGCCGGCATCGCCGGTACCGCGTACGGATCGTGATGGGTCGTCAGCAGTTGGCGGTCGCCGGTCTGCGCACCGTGGATCCGGTCCAGTTGGGGCCGCACCGCCCGGTCGAGGACGGCCGGCGGCAGGGCCGCCGCGGCGCCGAGCACGACCGTGGTGATCAGGGCCCGGCCCGGCGGCGTACGGGACGGGTCGATCGCGCCGGCGGCGTAGGTGTACGCGACCGGGCCGTCCGTCGGCAGGATCAGCGCGGTCTCGCGGGAGGGCGCACCGCGGCCCCCGTACGTCGCCGCGGTGTGGTGCAGGACCGTCACCGGGTGGAAGGCGGGTACCCGCAGCCCCGGCAGCAGCTCGGCCGCGTCGCGGGCGCCGGTGGCCACCAGCACCGCCCGGCAGGGGACGGGACCGTGTTCGGCGGTCTGCACGCCGGTGGTGGAGACCGCGGTGACCCGCACGGAGGTACGGACCGTGCCGGGCGGCAGGGCGGCGGCGAGGAGTTCGGGGACGGCGAAGGCGCCGCCGGCCGGCAGCCACAACTGCCCCTCCGCATAGCCGCGCAGCGCGGCCGCGGCGCCCCGGCTGGAGCCGCGCAGCTGCGGATCGCACAGCAGCGCGCCCAGCAGGGGCCGCAGGAACGCGTCATGGGCGCGGGGCGGGAAGGCCGGGCGGCTCGCCAGCGCGTCGCGGATGGGGCGGTCGACGGCCGGGGCGGAGCCGGCGGGGGGAGTGGCGTACGAGGGGGCGGCGCGGCCGGTGCGGCGGTCGAGGCGGCGCACCGTGCGGCGGTCCGCGTCCCGTTCGGCCCGCCGGTCGGGGAGACGGCCCGTCTGGCGGCCTGCCTGACGGTCCGTCCGGCGCTCCGTGCGACGGTCGGCGCGTACCAGGGCGCGGGCCGCGGACAGTGCGCCTCTGGTGCTTCGGGGGGCGCTGATGCGCTGCACCCGTTGTCCGTTGTGGACGCTCAGGCCGGGCGCGAACGGACGCGGCGTCAGCTCGCCCAGGCCCGGCGTGCGGCGCAGCTCGGCGGCGGAGACCGCCAGCGGCCGGCCGCAGTGGTCCAGCCGGAAACCGTCGAGATGATCGGTGACGGACCGGCCGCCGATCTCCGGCGAGGCCTCCAGGACGGCGACCGACACCCCGGCGCCGGTCAGATGGCGGGCGGCGGCGAGTCCGGCCGGGCCGGCTCCCACGATGACGACGTCCACGGCCGATGCGGTGCGCAGCACGTGCCCCTCCCGAGGTCGTTCTCAATGGCGGCACCGTTGTCATGCCCACTGTCGCCGCAGGGGATGCCGGAGGTGCCTGAGAGGACGGTAGGAACCGGGCGGTCCGTGCGACAGGGGGCGGCCGGAGGACAGGGCAGCAGCCTTGGCCGAAGAGTGCCTTGTGGGGCGGGCGGTGAGGGGGGTCGGGC
>NZ_SDIF01000223.1 GCF_004122735.1 Streptomyces sioyaensis
GCCGAGGCCCCCGCCCCCGCCGCTGCCCCCGCGGGCGGCGCCGAGGGCACGGACGTCGTCCTCCCCGCGCTCGGCGAGAGCGTCACCGAGGGCACCGTCACCCGCTGGCTGAAGGAGGTCGGCGAGGAGGTCTCGGCCGACGAGCCGCTGCTGGAGGTCTCCACCGACAAGGTCGACACCGAGATCCCCGCCCCGGCCTCCGGCACCCTGCTGGAGATCGTCGTCGGTGAGGACGAGACCGCCGAGGTCGGCGCCAAGCTCGCCGTGATCGGTGTCGCCGGTGCTGCCCCGGCCGCCGCGCCGGCTCCGGCCGCCCCGGCCCCCGCCGCCGCTCCGGAGCCCACCCCGGCCCCGGCCCCGGCTCCGGCCGCTGCTGCCCCGGCGCCCGCCGCTCCGGCTCCGGCCCCCGCGCCGGCTCCGGCCGCTGCCCCGGCTCCGGCTCCGGCTGCCGCCCCCGTCACCCCGGCCCCGGCCGCCGGGGAGGGCGCGTACGTCACCCCGCTGGTGCGCAAGCTCGCCGCGGAGAACGGCGTCGACCTCGCCACGGTCAAGGGCACCGGTGTCGGTGGCCGCATCCGCAAGCAGGACGTCATCGCCGCCGCGGAGGCCGCCAAGGCCGCCGCGCCCGCTGCCGCCGCCGCTCCGGCCGCGTCGAAGGCCCCGGCCATCGAGGCGTCCCCGCTGCGCGGTCAGACCGTCAAGATGCCGCGGATGCGCAAGGTCATCGGCGACAACATGATGAAGGCGCTGCACAGCCAGGCGCAGCTGACCTCCGTGGTCGAGGTGGACATCACCGCGATCATGCGGATGCGCAACAAGGCCAAGGACGCGTTCGCGCAGCGTGAGGGCGTCAAGCTCTCCCCGATGCCGTTCTTCGTCAAGGCCGCGGTCCAGGCGCTGAAGGCCCACCCGGTCGTCAACGCCCGGATCAACGAGGACGAGGGCACCATCACCTACTTCGACACCGAGAACGTCGGTATCGCGGTGGACGCGGAGAAGGGCCTGATGACCCCGGTCATCAAGGACGCCGGTGACCTCAACATCGCCGGTATCGCCCGCAAGACGGCGGACCTGGCGGGCAAGGTCCGCGCGAACAAGATCACGCCGGACGAGCTGTCCGGTGCGACCTTCACCATCAGCAACACCGGTTCGCGCGGCGCCCTGTTCGACACCGTCATCGTGCCCCCGAACCAGGTCGGCATCCTGGGCATCGGTGCCACCGTCAAGCGCCCGGTGGTCATCAACCACCCGGACCTCGGCGAGACCATCGCGGTGCGCGACATGACCTACCTCGCGCTCTCCTACGACCACCGTCTGGTGGACGGCGCCGACGCCGCCCGCTACCTGACCACGGTCAAGCAGATCCTGGAGGCCGCCGAGTTCGAGACCGAGATCGGTCTCTGAGCCCGGTAGTCAACCGGCAGGTGTGCAAGGGGCCGGCCCCGGTTCGTACAGCGTCTCGTACGAACCGGGGCCGGCCCCTTTGCGCGGTCGCGTCCCGGATAATGGCCCCCTTACCACCCCCCGCTCTGAAGGAGCCACTTCATGACCCCACCGGTCGTCCATTCGCTGCGCGAGCAGATCCGCGAGCACATCCTGGAGGGGATCGTCAGCGGCCGCTGGCAGCCGGGCGAGCGGATCGTCGAGCGGCGGATCGCGGTGGAGCTGGAGGTCAGCCAGACGCCCGTACGGGAGGCGCTGCGCGAGCTGGAGTCGCTCCAGCTGATCGAGTCGGCGCCGAACAAGGGCGTCCGGGTGCGGAATCTGACCGCGGACGACCTCAAGGAGAGCTACCCGGTGCGGGCCGGGCTGGAGCAGGTGGCCGCCGAGCTGGCCGCCGGCCGGCTGGCCGAGGACACCGCGGCGCTGGAGCGGGAGGTGGCGGCGCTGCGCGAGGCGGACCGGGCCGGTGACGGGGAGGCACAGGTACGGCACACGGTCGCCTTCCACCGGGAGATCGTGCGGGCGGCCGGGAACTCCGTGCTGCTGCACACCTGGGAGTCACTGGGCATCGAGGTCTGGACGACGCTGTCGATCCGCTGGTTCAGCCCGGAGCCGCGCGCGCACGCCCAGGACCACCAGGAGATCGTGGACGCCTTCCGGCGGCGCGACCCGAAGATCGGCGCCGTGCTCAAGGCACACGTGCTGAGCTGCGCACCTCGGGTCTGAGCGACGTCCGGGAGGGGTCGACCGACGCCTCCCGGACGGGGCGGCCGGCCCCCTCCCGGACGGGGCGAACCGCCCCCCTTTCGGCTGGCACGCGGTGCCCAAAAATGCGGCACCCCGTGCCGACCTGCGGTTTTTCGCATGCGGAGCGTTGATCGATCATCGATCAGAGGCGTATCGTCCTCCCCAGGGCGCGACAACCCTGCCTGCCGAACTCGTAGGGGGTGTCGTCGAGGGCCCGCCGTCCTGCCCTGTGGACGCGGGCCCGGCCACGACGACACCCCGAGCTTCCCTCCCGTCCGGAAAGGGGCCACCCATGCCCGAACCCGTGCGCCTGCCGTACAGCCAGCTCGACCAGCTCCCGGACCGTGATCCCGAGGAGACGGCCGAATGGCGTGAGTCGCTCGACGCCGTCACCGAGGCAGCGGGTCCGCATCGCGCCGCCTATCTGATGCGCCGTGCCCTGGAGCACACCGCGCGCACCGAAGGCACCGCCCTGCCGTCGCTGCTGGAGACGGAGTACGTCAACACCATCCCGACCTCCGCCGAGCCCGACTTCCCGGGCGACGAGGCGCTGGAGGCCCGGATCACCGCCTGGAACCGCTGGAACGCCGCCGCGATGGTGACCCGCGGCTCCGCGCTGGGCCTGGGCGGCCACATCGCCACCTTCGCCTCCGCCGCCTGGCTCTACGAGACCGGCTTCCAGCACTTCTTCCGCGGCAAGGAGGGCGACGGCAGCGGCGACCAGCTCTACATCCAGGGTCACGCCTCCCCCGGCGTCTACGCCCGCGCCTTCCTCGAAGGCCGGCTCACCGAGGACCACCTCGACCACTTCCGCCAGGAGGCCGGCGGCGAGGGCCTGCCGTCCTACCCGCACCCGCGGCGGCTGCCGTGGCTGTGGGAGTTCCCCACCGTCTCCATGGGCCTGGGCCCGCTCTCCGCCATCTACCAGGCGCGCTTCAACCGCTACCTGGAGCACCGCGGCATCAAGGACACCAGCAACTCCCACGTCTGGGCGTTCCTGGGCGACGGCGAGATGGACGAGCCCGAGTCGACCGCCGCACTGGCGCTGGCCGGCCGCGAGGGCCTGGACAACCTGACCTTCGTCATCAACTGCAACCTGCAGCGCCTCGACGGCCCGGTACGCCCCAACTTCAAGATCGTGCAGGAGCTGGAGGCCCAGTTCCGCGCGGCCGGCTGGAACGTTGTCAAGTCGCTGTGGGGCCGCGCCTGGGACGAGGTCTTCGCCCTCGACACCGACGGCGCCCTGATCCGGCGCCTGGGCGAGACCCCCGACGCGCAGTTCCAGACGTACGCCACCCGCGACGCCGCCTACCTGCGCGAGCACTTCTTCGGCGCCAACGAGTCCCTGAAGGCCCTCGCCAGCCGGCTGACCGACGCCACGCTGCTGGAGCTGTTCCAGACCTCCCGGGCCGGCCACGAGCCGCGCAAGGTGTACGCCGCCTACAAGGCCGCCGTCGAGCACAAGGGCGCGCCGACCGTCGTCCTGGCGCAGACCGTCAAGGGTTACACCCTCGGCGCGGGCTTCGAGTCCCGTAACGCCAACCACCAGATGAAGAAGCTGACCATGGCGGAGTTCCGCACCATGCGGGACGTGCTGGAACTCCCCATCCCGGACAGCGCGCTGGAGGGCGACCTGGTGCCGTACTGGCGCCCGGCCGAGGACTCCCCCGAGATGGTCTACCTGCGCGAGCGGCGCGCCGCCCTCGACGGCCCGGCGCCCGCCCGCAAGGTCGTCGACAAGCCGCTGCCGATGCCCGCCGACAAGGCCTTCGACGCGCTGAAGAAGGGTTCCGGCAGCCAGGAGATCGCCACCACCATGGCGTTCGTCCGGCTGATCAAGGACCTGATGCGGGACAAGGAGACCGGCAAGCGCTGGGTGCCGATCGTCCCCGACGAGGCCCGCACCTTCGGCATGGAGTCGCTCTTCCCGACCGCCGGCCTCTACTCCCCCAGGGGCGCGACGTACGACCCGGTCGACCGCGACCAGCTCCTCTGGTACAAGGAAGCCAAGGACGGCCAGATCCTCAACGAGGGCATCACCGAGGCCGGTTCGCTCGCCGACTTCACCGCCGCCGCGACGTCCTACGCGACGCACGGCGAGCCGATGATCCCCTTCTACATCTTCTACTCGATGTTCGGCTGGCAGCGCACCGCCGACCAGTTCTGGGCGCTGGCCGACCAGTTGGGCCGCGGCTTCGTCATCGGCGCCACCGCCGGCCGTACGACGATGACCGGCGAGGGCCTCCAGCACGCCGACGGCCACTCGCACCTCATCGCCTCCACCAACCCGGCGGCGCTCTCCTACGACCCGGCCTTCGCCTACGAGGTCGCGGTCATCGTCAAGGAGGGTCTGCGCCGTATGTACGGCCCGGACGCCGAGGACGTCTTCTACTACCTCACGGTCTACAACGAGACCAAGGTCCAGCCGGCCATGCCGCAGGGCGTCGAAGAGGGCATCCTCAAGGGCCTGTACCGCTTCAACGAGGGCACCCGGGCCGAGGCCGACAGCCCGCAGCTCCAGCTGCTGGCGTCCGGCACCGCCATCCACTGGGCCCTGGAGGCACAGCGGCTGCTGGCCGACGACTGGGGCGTGGCGGCCGACGTGTGGTCGGCGCCGTCCTGGACGGAGCTGCGCCGGGACGCCCTGGAGTGCGACGCCGCCCGGCTGGAGGGCGAGGACCGGATCCCGTACGTCACCCGTGCGCTGGCCGGTGCGCCCGGCCCGGTCGTCGCGGTCAGCGACTGGATGCGGGCCGTTCCGGACCAGATCGCGCCGTGGGTCGAGCAGGACTGGACCTCCATCGGCACCGACGGCTTCGGCCTGTCCGACACCCGCGAGGCGGCCCGCCGGCACTTCGGCGTCGACCCGCAGTCGGTGGTCGTCCAGGCGCTGGCCGCCCTCGCCCGCCGCGGCGAGGTCAAGCCGGAGGCCGTCAAGGAAGCCCGGAAGCGCTACGGGCTGTGACCCATGGGCGGACCCGGCACCGGGTCCGCCCGCCCTCCGGGGCACCCCCGAACTCCCGTGTGGAGGCCACCTACCCGCGCCCGGGGCCTTCGCACGGGAACTCGCTCCGCCCGGCCGGTCACGCCCTGATCGCGGCCGGGCGGGCCTTTCCTATTCCCCGCCGCCCGCTCTTTTCCTGCCGCCCGCCCCTTTTC
>NZ_SDIF01000224.1 GCF_004122735.1 Streptomyces sioyaensis
ACACAGTGGACGCGAGCAACTGAGGACAAGCCCTCGGCCTATTAGTACCAGTCAACTCCACACCTTACGGCGCTTCCATATCTGGCCTATCAACCCAGTCGTCTACTGGGAGCCTTAACCAATCAAGTTGGTGGGAGCCCTCATCTCGAAGCAGGCTTCCCGCTTAGATGCTTTCAGCGGTTATCCTTTCCGAACGTAGCCAACCAGCCATGCCCTTGGCAGGACAACTGGCACACCAGAGGTTCGTCCGTCCCGGTCCTCTCGTACTAGGGACAGCCCTTCTCAAGACTCCTACGCGCACAGCGGATAGGGACCGAACTGTCTCACGACGTTCTAAACCCAGCTCGCGTACCGCTTTAATGGGCGAACAGCCCAACCCTTGGGACCGACTCCAGCCCCAGGATGCGACGAGCCGACATCGAGGTGCCAAACCATCCCGTCGATATGGACTCTTGGGGAAGATCAGCCTGTTATCCCCGGGGTACCTTTTATCCGTTGAGCGACGGCGCTTCCACAAGCCACCGCCGGATCACTAGTCCCTACTTTCGTACCTGCTCGACCCGTCAGTCTCACAGTCAAGCTCCCTTGTGCACTTACACTCAACACCTGATTGCCAACCAGGCTGAGGGAACCTTTGGGCGCCTCCGTTACCCTTTAGGAGGCAACCGCCCCAGTTAAACTACCCACCAGACACTGTCCCTGATCCGGATCACGGACCCAGGTTAGACATCCAGCACGACCAGAGTGGTATTTCAACAATGACTCCACAACCACTGGCGTGGCCGCTTCAAAGTCTCCCACCTATCCTACACAAGCCGAACCGAACACCAATATCAAGCTATAGTAAAGGTCCCGGGGTCTTTCCGTCCTGCTGCGCGAAACGAGCATCTTTACTCGTAATGCAATTTCACCGGGCCTATGGTTGAGACAGTCGAGAAGTCGTTACGCCATTCGTGCAGGTCGGAACTTACCCGACAAGGAATTTCGCTACCTTAGGATGGTTATAGTTACCACCGCCGTTTACTGGCGCTTAAGTTCTCAGCTTCGCCATGACGAATCATGACTAACCGGTCCCCTTAACGTTCCAGCACCGGGCAGGCGTCAGTCCGTATACATCGCCTTACGGCTTCGCACGGACCTGTGTTTTTAGTAAACAGTCGCTTCTCGCTGGTCTCTGCGGCCACCCCCAGCTCAGAGAGCACGTCTCATCACCAGAAATGGCCCCCCTTCTCCCGAAGTTACGGGGGCATTTTGCCGAGTTCCTTAACCATAGTTCACCCGAACGCCTCGGTATTCTCTACCTGACCACCTGAGTCGGTTTAGGGTACGGGCCGCCATGAAACTCGCTAGAGGCTTTTCTCGACAGCATAGGATCATCCACTTCACCACAATCGGCTCGGCATCAGGTCTCAGGCTTCAAGCTGTCCGGATTTGCCTGGACAGCGCCCTACACCCTTACCCCGGGACAACCACCGCCCGGGCTGGACTACCTTCCTGCGTCACCCCATCGCTTACCTACTACCACCTTGGATCGGCGGCTCCACCACGTCCCTTCGTCCGAAGACTCCAGGCCGGCTTCACGGCCTTAGCATTAATGGATTCGATACTGGGCGTTTCAAAGCGGGTACCGGAATATCAACCGGTTGTCCATCGACTACGCCTGTCGGCCTCGCCTTAGGTCCCGACTTACCCTGGGCAGATCAGCTTGACCCAGGAACCCTTAGTCAATCGGCGCACACGTTTCCCACGTGTGTATCGCTACTCATGCCTGCATTCTCACTCGTGAACCGTCCACAACTACCTTCCGGTGCTGCTTCACCCGGCACACGACGCTCCCCTACCCATCACGATCCCCGTTGGGGGTAATATCGCAATGACACGACTTCGGCGGTGTGCTTGAGCCCCGCTACATTGTCGGCGCGGAATCACTTGACCAGTGAGCTATTACGCACTCTTTCAAGGGTGGCTGCTTCTAAGCCAACCTCCTGGTTGTCTCTGCGACTCCACATCCTTTCCCACTTAGCACACGCTTAGGGGCCTTAGTCGATGCTCTGGGCTGTTTCCCTCTCGACCATGGAGCTTATCCCCCACAGTCTCACTGCCGCGCTCTCACTTACCGGCATTCGGAGTTTGGCTAAGGTCAGTAACCCGGTAGGGCCCATCGCCTATCCAGTGCTCTACCTCCGGCAAGAAACACACGACGCTGCACCTAAATGCATTTCGGGGAGAACCAGCTATCACGGAGTTTGATTGGCCTTTCACCCCTAACCACAGGTCATCCCCCAGGTTTTCAACCCTGGTGGGTTCGGTCCTCCACGAAGTCTTACCTCCGCTTCAACCTGCCCATGGCTAGATCACTCCGCTTCGGGTCTTGGGCACGCTACTCAACGCCCTCTTCGGACTCGCTTTCGCTACGGCTTCCCCACACGGGTTAACCTCGCAACATACCGCAAACTCGCAGGCTCATTCTTCAAAAGGCACGCAGTCACGACACAAGGAACAAGTTCCTTGTGCGACGCTCCCACGGCTTGTAGGCACACGGTTTCAGGTACTATTTCACTCCGCTCCCGCGGTACTTTTCACCATTCCCTCACGGTACTATCCGCTATCGGTCACCAGGGAATATTTAGGCTTAACGGGTGGTCCCGCCAGATTCACACGGGATTTCTCGGGCCCCGTGCTACTTGGGTGGTTCTCAAACGAGCCGCTGATGTTTCAGCTACGGGGGTCTTACCCTCTACGCCGGACCTTTCGCATGTCCTTCGCCTACATCAACGGTTTCTGACTCGTCTCACAGCCGGCAGACTGTAAAAGAGAACTCCCACAACCCCAACCACGCAACCCCTGCCGGGTATCACACGTAACTGGTTTGGCCTCATCCGGTTTCGCTCGCCACTACTCCCGGAATCACGGTTGTTTTCTCTTCCTGCGGGTACTGAGATGTTTCACTTCCCCGCGTTCCCTCCACACTGCCTATGTGTTCAGCAGCGGGTGACAGCCCATGACGACTGCCGGGTTTCCCCATTCGGACACCCCCGGATCAAAGCTCGGTTGACAGCTCCCCGGGGCCTATCGTGGCCTCCCACGTCCTTCATCGGTTCCTGGTGCCAAGGCATCCACCGTGCGCCCTTAAAAACTTGGCCACAGATGCTCGCGTCCACTGTGCAGTTCTCAAGCAACGACCAGCCACCCACCACCCCAACCCGAAGGCTGAGTTCACTGGGGCCGGCATCGCGAAGGTTCAGACCGTAGTCCGCACCCTCAGATACCCAACAGCGTGCCCGACCCACTCAACCCCTCAGATGCGTTCCACGCCGAAGCAGTACTAACGTCCAAAGACTCAAGTGTGCCGAATAGTCAACGTTCCACCCATGAGCAACCAGCATCAGACACTCGCTGATGTACTGGCCTCTGACCAAGCCAGGCTTGGTAAGAAGTGCTCCTTAGAAAGGAGGTGATCCAGCCGCACCTTCCGGTACGGCTACCTTGTTACGACTTCGTCCCAATCGCCAGTCCCACCTTCGACGATTCCCTCCCACAAGGGGTTGGGCCACCGGCTTCGGGTGTTACCGACTTTCGTGACGTGACGGGCGGTGTGTACAAGGCCCGGGAACGTATTCACCGCAGCAATGCTGATCTGCGATTACTAGCAACTCCGACTTCATGGGGTCGAGTTGCAGACCCCAATCCGAACTGAGACCGGCTTTTTGAGATTCGCTCCACCTCGCGGTATCGCAGCTCATTGTACCGGCCATTGTAGCACGTGTGCAGCCCAAGACATAAGGGGCATGATGACTTGACGTCGTCCCCACCTTCCTCCGAGTTGACCCCGGCAGTCTCCTGTGAGTCCCCATCACCCCGAAGGGCATGCTGGCAACACAGAACAAGGGTTGCGCTCGTTGCGGGACTTAACCCAACATCTCACGACACGAGCTGACGACAGCCATGCACCACCTGTACACCGACCACAAGGGGGACCCTGTCTCCAGGGTTTTCCGGTGTATGTCAAGCCTTGGTAAGGTTCTTCGCGTTGCGTCGAATTAAGCCACATGCTCCGCTGCTTGTGCGGGCCCCCGTCAATTCCTTTGAGTTTTAGCCTTGCGGCCGTACTCCCCAGGCGGGGAACTTAATGCGTTAGCTGCGGCACGGACGACGTGGAATGTCGCCCACACCTAGTTCCCAACGTTTACGGCGTGGACTACCAGGGTATCTAATCCTGTTCGCTCCCCACGCTTTCGCTCCTCAGCGTCAGTATCGGCCCAGAGATCCGCCTTCGCCACCGGTGTTCCTCCTGATATCTGCGCATTTCACCGCTACACCAGGAATTCCGATCTCCCCTACCGAACTCTAGCCTGCCCGTATCGAATGCAGACCCGGGGTTAAGCCCCGGGCTTTCACATCCGACGCGACAAGCCGCCTACGAGCTCTTTACGCCCAATAATTCCGGACAACGCTTGCGCCCTACGTATTACCGCGGCTGCTGGCACGTAGTTAGCCGGCGCTTCTTCTGCAGGTACCGTCACTCTCGCTTCTTCCCTGCTGAAAGAGGTTTACAACCCGAAGGCCGTCATCCCTCACGCGGCGTCGCTGCATCAGGCTTTCGCCCATTGTGCAATATTCCCCACTGCTGCCTCCCGTAGGAGTCTGGGCCGTGTCTCAGTCCCAGTGTGGCCGGTCGCCCTCTCAGGCCGGCTACCCGTCGTCGCCTTGGTAGGCCATCACCCCACCAACAAGCTGATAGGCCGCGGGCTCATCCTTCACCGCCGGAGCTTTCCACACACAGACCATGCGGTCGTGTGTCGTATCCGGTATTAGACCCCGTTTCCAGGGCTTGTCCCAGAGTGAAGGGCAGATTGCCCACGTGTTACTCACCCGTTCGCCACTAATCCCCTCCCGAAGGAGGTTCATCGTTCGACTTGCATGTGTTAAGCACGCCGCCAGCGTTCGTCCTGAGCCAGGATCAAACTCTCCGTGAATGTTTACCCGTAATCGGGTAACACACACGTAGAGCGGAACGACCAGACGGAATAGGTCCGGTCGTTCACAGCGTCCTCGCTGTGTTTGCCTACCGCAGCACATGGGTCGGCAGGACTTTCAAAGGAACCTCATCCACCGAGGTGGACGGGGTATCAACATATCTGGCGTTGACTTTTGGCACGCTGTTGAGTTCTCAAGGAACGGACGCTTCCTTTGTGCCTGTTTCACCAGGCTCTCCGGGCGCTTCCCTTCGGT
>NZ_SDIF01000225.1 GCF_004122735.1 Streptomyces sioyaensis
GGGTCGGGGGGGTCGGTGGGGATGCCCTTGGGGGTGCCCTTGGAGGAGCCTGCGTTGTCGGAGGCAGAGGCAGAGGCGGAGACGGAGGGGGAGGTGGAGGCGGAGGTGACGGTGGTGGCAGCGGCCGAGACGCCGACGGTGGCCTTCTCCGCGCCCGCGCCGGTTTCCGCGCCCGCGTCCGCCTCCGCATCCGCGTCGGCCGCGACCTTCTCCTCGGCCCCTTCGGCCCCTTCGGCCCCCTCCGTCGCCTCAGCCGTCGCGCTCGCCCCGGCCCTCTCCGTCTCCGTAACCTCGCCCCCGGTACCTTCCGCCGCCGCCGGCACCTCCGCCAGCCGATCCGTCCACCGGCGCGACACCCAGGCGATCCCGACGAGCACCACGACCAGGCCCGCCTTGAGCAGCAGCAGCCACCCGTACGTCGTGTCGGTCAGCGCGCGCCAGGTGCCCACCTGCCGCCAGGACTGGTAGAGGCCGGTGGCGACCAGTACCAGCACCGAGCCGAACGCGATCCGCGAGAAGCGGCGTACGGCGGCCCGCTCCACGGGCGGACCCCAGTACAGGGAGGCCACCAGCGCCGCCAGCCCGCCGAGCCAGGTGGCGACCGCGAGCAGGTGCAGCACGTCGACCGGCATCGCGACGGCGGTCTGCAGACCGGTCGAGGCGTGCTCGGCCATCGCCCAGGTCGCGGCGAGCCCGGCCGCGATGATCAGCCCGCCGACGCCGAGCCCGAAGGCGAGCTCCTTGCGCTGCTTGGCCGACGCCGTGGCATCCCGCGGCTCCTCGCCCGGCTCCGCCGGTTCCTGCGTCCGCGCGTACGCCCCGAAGAGCACCGCCACGAGCAGCGCCGCGGCGGCGAGCAGCAGCAGCCGGGAGACCAGCGCCGCACCCGGCTTGGTGATCAGGACCTGCTGGAGGCCGCCGAAGTCGAAGACGTCGGCGAGATCGCCGGACCCGGTGTAGGGGGTGCGCAGCAGCAGCATCGCGACGGTGGTGCCGGTCAGCAGTGCCCAGCCCTGGACGACCAGCCGCTGCACGGACCGGACGAGGGCCGCGGCCGGCCGGCAGGCCACCACGAAGGCGGCGCCGCCGACCAGCAGAACGAAACCGGTGTACGCCAGCGCCCGGGCGATGCCGTAGAGCGCGCCCACCAGGCCGCCGCCGGCCTTCTGCACGGGAACGGTGGCGGTGGTCTTGGAGGGCGCGCCGACCGAGAAGGTGAAGGCGCCGGAGACGGGGTGGCTGTCGGCGGAGACCGCCTGCCAGGCGACGGTGTACGTACCGTCGCCGAGCCCCGCCGGCAGCCCCGCGCCGTATTTCACGACGTTGCCGCTGCCCAGCTTGCGCAGCTTGCCGCGGTCCACCCGCTTGCCCTTCGGGTCCAGGACCCGGATGGAGTCGTCACCCATGGCGACGCCCTCGGAGAAGGTGAGTGCCACCTGCTCGGGGGCGTGGTCCACCACCGCACCCTGCGCGGGGGTGCTGCCGGTCAGTGCGGCGTGCGCCGAGGCCGGGGCGGCACCGCCGAGCCCGCCGAGCAGGGCGCCCGCCAGCGCCACCGCGACGACCAGCAGGCGCAGCACGGCGGACCGTCCCGGCCGAAGCCCGGTGGTGACCATAGTGATCGCTCCCCTTACTGCGTCTACTGGGTTGTCTGGGGTGAACCGGCCGGTGCCGTCTCCTGGGAGCCGGCTACTGCTTCGGTGCGTAGGTGGCGGCCTTGACCGGGACCTCCACCTTGATCGGTTTCGCGGTGGCGAAGTGCAGCTCGATGGTGACCTTGTCGCCCTCGGCCGGCTTCCTCGTCAGGCCCATGAACATCAGGTGGTTGCCGCCGCGGCCGAGCGCCAGCTCGCCGTTGGCCGGTACGGGCAGGGAGTTGACCTGCTCCATCTTGGTGCCGACCGTTTTGTGCAGCGAGATGTCCTTGGCCAGGTCGCTGGTGACCGAGGTGAGCTTGTCCGCGGTGCCGCCGCTGTTCTTGACCGTGAAGTACGCACCGGCCATGTCCTGGGTGACCGGCTGCGGCATGTACGCGTCGGCGACCTTGAGCTTCGGGGCACTGTCGCCGCAGCCCGCCAGCACGAGACCGGTGGTGAGGGTCAGGGCGGCGGCGAGGGTGGTGCGGCGGTTCACGGGTTCTGTCCCTTGATGATCTTCGGCAGTGCCTTGGTGTAGTTGTCGGAGGTCGCCTCCTGCATGCCCATCCAGTGGATCTTGTCGTCCTTGGGGGAGCTCAGCAGCACCTGCGCGCCATGGGTGGAGACGACATCGCCGTTCTTCTTCTTGACCGGCTTCTCGATGCCGATGTTCACGCTGCGCGCGCCGGCCTGGATGGTGTCGAACTTTCCGGTCAGCCCGGTGAAGTCCTTGTTGATGCCGCCGAGCCACTTCTTCAGGGCGGCCGGGGTGTCGCGCTCGGGGTCGGAGGTGACGAAGACGACCCGCAGGTCCTTCTGTTCGGCCTTCGGCAGCTGCTTCACCGCGACCGCGATGTTGGCCATCGTCAGCGGGCAGACGTCCGGGCAGTTGGTGTAGCCGAAGTAGATCAGCGTGGGGTGGCCCTTGGTCTGCTTCAGCAGGTCGTACTTCTTGCCGCTGGTGTCCGTCAGGACGAGATCCGGCTTCGCCATCGGGCTGTCGAGCGTGACGATCGGCTTCGCGGCGGTGCCGCCGGAGACCTCGGCGGCGGGCTTGTTCTGGTCGTCGCCGTTGCAGGCGGTGAGGCTGAGGGCCGCGGCCGCCGTGAGGGCGGACGCCAGCAGAGTTCTTCTACGCATTGCAGACAAATCCTGTGAATCCTGTGTGGTGAATCCCGGGCGTCCGGGAGGGACCGGGCCGGCACGGTCGAGCGCCGGCCCGGCCGGTGATCAGGCGCCGCGGCGCCGGCCGGCGAACACGCCGAAGCCGACTCCGACGATGCCGACGACGATGCCGACGGCGCCGAGGACGCGCGCCGTGGTGTCGCTCCCGGAGGACGCGTCCGCGGCGGCCGTGTTCCCGCCGTCCTTGGCCTCGCTCTTGCCGGCGGCGGCGCCGTGGCCGTCCGCCTCGGCCGCGGTGAGCTTGAGGGTCGGCGCCGGGTTCTCCGGCTCCGGTGCGCCCTCCTTGGAGGGCTCGATCCAGCGCACCACCTGCTTGTCGTCATACGTCTGCAGGGCCTTGAAGACGACCTGGTCGGCGTCCTTGGGCAGTTGCCCGACGGAGAGCGGGAACTGCTGGAACTGGCCCGGCTCGACACCCTTGTCCTCGGCCGTCCACGTGATCTTCGAGGGCGCCTCGGTGATCTTCTCGCCCTCCATCTCGATCGGCTTGGGGAGCTTGGCCTTGGTGATCGACACCTTCCAGCCCGGCACCGGCTGCGGCATGACGGACGCCAGCGGGTGGTCGGTCGGCAGCGTGACTTCGAGCTTCACCGTCGAGGCGTCGTCGCGCTCGTTGGGCACCTTGAAGTTGACGGTGGCGAAGCTGCCCTTGGCGGCCGTCTCCGGCTGCACGCTGACGTGCGCGAAGGCCGGTCCGGCGAGCAGCAGCACGCCGCCGGCCGCGAGGGTGCCCACCAGCGGAAGCCGGCGCGCGTAGCGCCGCGTCCGCGACGACTCCGGCTGCTGCTGCGACTCCGGCTGCTGCGACGGCTCCGCCATCGTTGAGTTGCTCGACATCGAAAAACACTCCACAGGAAGGAGAAAGGTGCTGATAACGGTGCAGGTGGCGCGCGTACGGCGACGACGCGCGAGCCCGTACCTCTCCTGTCGGAGCGTGGTTCGCGTGACGTCAGGCCGCGAGGGCGAGGGTGGGTGGCCCGCGCCTGATCACACTGTGGTGGAGTGCGGGGTCCTTCGGGCCGGGTTTGTCATCCCCGTACGAAACGGGGGCACGCAGCGCCTCGTCGTGCGCCGCCGCGAGGTCCGCGAGCAGGGCCCGGGCCAGCCGGAGCGCCCCGCGCACCGCGCCCGCCAGCGTCTGCACCGTGCTCTCGTACGCCGCCGGCGCCGACAGCCGGACCAGCCGCCACAGCGCCGCCTCGCCCCGCCGCAGCAGCCAGCCGACGGCGAGCGCGGCCAGCAGATGCCCCAGCAGCATGGGCAGCGAGGACAGCAGTGCGTCGGGCACCGTGGGGCCCGGGGCCGTGCCGCCGGCCATCGGGTGCCCCGATGGAGCGGTCAGCCCGGCGGCCGATGCCGCGTCGAAGCCGCCCGAGCCGAGCATCCGGCGCGCCTGTGCGCCGTCCATCCGGCCGCCGCCGAACCCGCACATGACATGGCGGGCAAGGGCGATCGCCGCTTGGTCCGAGAGCCCGCCGGAGCCGTGGCCGCCGCGGACCATCGCGGGTCGCGGGCTCTGGCCCCAGGCGAAGAGGGTGTGCAGGCCGAGCTGCCCCACGGCAAGACCCGTGGCGATGCCCGGCAGCGAGCGCTCCCGTCCGGCCAGCGGTGCCGCGATCGCGAAGATCACGGCAGCGGCGACGCCCAGCGTCCACAGCGGGACGGGGGCGCACGAGGCGGCGACGTGCCCGGCCGCGGACAGCGCGACACAGGCCGCGGCGAAGACCGCGGCCCGCAGCAGCCGGAGATCGGCAGCCGCGCGCGCTGTGGAGGCGGGCGGGGGAGTCATGGCGGCGCCATCATCCCACTGCACTGATGGGCGGCCTACGGCAGGGCGGCGCCAAGGGGCGCCTCCCGGGGCGGCCGAGGCGGCCGACGGGGCGCGCAAGGGCGCATGGGCGGCGCTGCACCTACACCGATGCGCTCACTCTTCGCATCCGCCGAATGAGCGGTATCACGTCCCGGACATGCTTACGGACCTTGAGGCACGGCAATAGGTATCGATATGTCGAGCCGCGGCCAGGAGGCTGGAGCGATGAGCATCTGGTGGTCACTCCATTTGCGGCGCGAGGCCGCGAGCGTCCCGCTCGCCCGTCGTCTGCTGCTGGGCACGATGGAGACGGCGGGCGTGGACCCGGACATCTGCTACGACTTGGCGGTGGCCCTGTCCGAGGCCTGTGCCAACGCCGTCGAACACGGCGGGGACGCCGCCTCCGAGGACTACCGCGTCACGGCGTTCATCGACGGCGACACCTGCCGCATCGAGATCACCGACTCGGGTCCCGGCTTCCGCCCCCGCCCCGCGCCCCCCGCGGGCGGGGCGGCGAGGAAGCGGCGGCGTCGGGGGGGGGGGAGGGCCCCCCCGCCCCCCCCGGGGG
>NZ_SDIF01000226.1 GCF_004122735.1 Streptomyces sioyaensis
CCAGCACCCGGCAGCAGCCCCGGCGCCACCCCGCCCGGCGGCACCCCCGGTACCGGACACCGGGGCAACGGCGGCGGGAACTCCGGGCACGACGACAAGAAGAACCTCCTGCTCGCGCTCTGCCAGAGCTATGCATCCGGCAAGCGCGACGGCATGGACCGCGACGCCCTGCACCGCCTCGAACAGAAGGCCGGTGGAGCGGACAAGGTCCTCGCCTTCTGCCGCGCCTACCTGGCGCGGTACCAGAACCTCGGCAACTCCGGCGGCGGCAGCGGCCTCGGCGGCACCACCGCCGGCACCGGGGTCACCAGCGGCGTCACGGGCGGCGACGAAGACGACGAGGGTCACCCCTCCCAGTCGCCCGGCGCCACCCCTCCCGCCGGCACGTCCATCCCGGCCCCCGGCTCGTCGGCGACCGCCACGGATCCCGGGAAAGCGACGCCCAGCACCGCCCCCGCCCCGTAGGTGTGACGTTTTTCGAGCGGGTGACGCAGTACTGATTGAAGCCGACTGGTCATCGGCTGCGCGAGGAGCCGGGGTTCCCCCCGTACCCACGGCTCAGCGCATCTGGCGCGGGCGGGGCACGTTCCCCCGGCCCTGCCCGCGCCCTTCTTTTGCGCCTAATCCGGCGCCGCTCTCGCGGATGTGGTTCCCCCTCGTGGGGGTTGCTCAATTTTCGCTTCCGTTGGCGGGTTCGGGTGTGTGGGGCTTGGGGGGAGTGCTGGTCAGCGGGAGATCACGACCTTGGTTCCTTGGTGGGTGGCGTGGAAGAGTGCGGCCACCTTCTTCTTGTCTCGGACGTTGACGCAGCCGTGTGAGGCGCCGCGGTAGCCGCGGGCGGCGAAGTCCGCGGAGTAGTGGACGGCCTGGCCGCCGCTGAAGAACATCGCGTACGGCATGGCCGTGTGGTAGAGCGTCGAGACGTGGTGGCGGCTCTTGAAGGTGAGGGCGAAGGTGCCCTCGCGGGTGGGGGTGTACTGCGAACCGAAGCGGACATCCATCGCCGAGACGACCCGGCCGTCGATCACCCACGCGAGGGTGTGGGTCCGCTTGCTGATGCAGATCACCCGGCCCCGCATGCAGCGCGGATCCAGGGCGCCGACCGGCCGGGTCGTGGGCGGATACAGCTCCGCATGCGAGGGCCGGCGGGTCTGTGACCGCAGCGCGAGCCAGGCCGCGGGCTGCACGGTGCCCGTTCGGGGCAGGCCCTGCCGCCGTTGGAAGGCGCGCACCGCGGACGTCGTGACGGCGGCGTAGGAGCCCGTCGGGGAGCGGCCGAAGAGGCCCAGCTGGGCCAGTCGCGCCTGGAGTTCGCGGACCCGCGCACCCTGCGCGCCGGGCGCCATCAGCGGCCCGGCGGCCCGCGGCGCACGGTGCGCGGCGCGCGGCGTCGTGGGGTGGGGGCGCGACGGGGCGGAGTGCCGGGAAGCGGGCGGACCGTGCCGGCCGAGCGGCGGGGGAGCGGGCGTGGTGGGGGCGTAGCGGGCGCCCTTGCCGTCCGGGGCGGTGGCGCCGGAGACCGTCACCGGGCGGCAGCCCACCGCGAGAGCCGCCACCACCAGCACCGCGGCCATCACCGGCGCCGTACGTCGTCCACTACTGCGCTGCATGCGCCACCCCCGGATCTCGGTGGGCCGACCGGCCACCGATGACTCTTCCCAGTGCTGCGGCGCGGCGAACCTGCGGGCATGCTGTGGATACGTGAATACGTGGATAAATGGATAAAGAGCGAGACACCGGATATTGGTCACCGAGTGGGAGGCATACCCCCATGGCGCACGAGTCGGGCACTGGCCGGTACAGCGAGAGCGGCCTGCCCATCGAGCCGGTGTACGGGCCACAGGCACTGGACGGCTGGGATCCGGAGCGCCGGCTCGGCGCGCCCGGCGGCTACCCCTTCACCCGCGGTGTCTATCCGTCGATGTACACCGGACGGCCCTGGACGATGCGGCAGTACGCCGGCTTCGGCACCGCGCGCGAATCCAACGCGCGCTACCGGCAGCTGATCGCCCACGGCACCACGGGCCTGTCGGTCGCCTTCGACCTGCCGACGCAGATGGGCCACGACTCGGACACCCCGATCGCCTCGGGCGAGGTCGGCAAGGTCGGGGTGGCCATCGACTCCGTCGAGGACATGCGGGTGCTGTTCGGCGGGATCCCGCTGGACAGGGTGTCGACCTCGATGACGATCAATGCGCCCGCCGCGCTGCTGCTGCTCCTCTACCAACTGGTCGGCGAGGAGGAAGGGGTGCGGGCCGACCAGCTGAACGGGACCATCCAGAACGACGTGCTCAAGGAGTACATCGCCCGGGGCACCTACATCTTCCCGCCGCAGCCGTCACTGCGGCTGACCGCGGACATCTTCCAGTACTGCCGGGCCGAGATCCCCCGCTGGAACACCATCTCCATCTCCGGCTACCACATGGCCGAGGCCGGCGCCTCGCCCGCGCAGGAGATTGCCTTCACGCTCGCCAACGGCATCGCCTATGTGCGCACCGCCGTGGCCGCCGGCATGGACGTCGACGACTTCGCGCCCCGGCTGTCCTTCTTCTTCGTCTCCCGTACGACGCTGCTCGAAGAGGTCGCCAAGTTCCGTGCCGCGCGCAGGATCTGGGCCCGGGTGATGCGGGAGGAATTCGGCGCGCGCAACCCCAGGTCGATGATGCTGCGGTTCCACACCCAGACCGCGGGGGTGCAACTCACCGCGCAGCAGCCGGAGGTGAACCTCGCCCGGGTCACCGTCCAGGGGCTCGCCGCCGTCCTCGGCGGCACCCAGTCGCTGCACACCAATTCCTTCGACGAGGCCATCGCCCTGCCCACGGACAAGGCGGCCCGGCTCGCGCTGCGCACCCAGCAGGTGCTGGCGTACGAGACCGATGTGACGGCCACCGTCGACCCGTTCGCCGGCTCCTACGCCGTTGAGTCGATGACCGACGACGTGGAGGAGGAGACCGTCGCGCTGATGCGGAGGGTGGAGGACATGGGCGGCGCGGTGGCCGCCATCGAACGGGGCTTCCAGAAGGACGAGATCGAGCGCAACGCCTATCGCCTCGCCCAGGAGACCGACGCCGGCGAGCGGATCGTCGTCGGCGTCAACCGTTTCCAGCTGGACGAGGAGGAACCCTACGAGCCGCTGCGTGTCGACCCGGCGATCGAGGCCCGGCAGGTCGAACGGCTGGCCCAGCTCCGCGACCGCCGCAGCGCCCGCGCCGTGACCGCGGCCCTCGACGCCCTCCGCAAGGCGGCCGAAGGCACGGACAACGTCCTCCCCCCGATGCGCGAGGCACTGCGGGCGAGGACGACGGTGGGCGAGGTGTGCGAGGCGCTGCGGGGGGTGTGGGGGACGTATGTGCCGACGGACGCGTTCTGACGGAAGGGCTCTGGCCCCACAGGGAGCGGGAGTTTGTGACCCCCGGGCCGGGCTGCGTCAGACTGTGGGCATGTCGTCACCCCGCCGCGCGTGCCCCATCTGTACTCGAGAGATCGCCGTCGTCGGCGGCCGTTTCGCTCGCCATGACCCGCCCGGGCGGCGGACGGTGCTGGAGCTGATCTCCTGTCCGGGCTCGCGGCGGATGGCGCCGATGATGGCGCCGGCGGAGAAGCTCTTCGATCCGGAGGAGCCGCCGATGCCGGGGCAGCAGCCGCTGTTCTGAGGGGGCGGGCGGCCGGTCGCGGCGGTGATTACGGGGCCAGGACGTCCAGTTCGGCCATCGCGCCGGCGGTGATCTCGCGGGTGAGGGACTCCGCGCGGGCCGCGTCGCCGGTGCGTACCGCCTCCGCGACCTGTACGTGGAGGGTGACCGCGGCCGGGTCGGGGTCGGTGAACATCACATGGTGCTGGGTGCGGCCGGTCAGGACGGCGGCGACGACATCGCCGAGGCGGGCGAACATCTCGTTGCCGGAGGCGGTCAGCACGATCCGGTGGAAGGCCACGTCGTGGACGAGATAGGCGTCGAGCTGCTGGCCGCGTGAGGTGGCGACCATCCCCATGGCGTGCTCGGTGAGTTCGGCGCACTGGGCGGGGGTGGCGTGCTGGGCGGCCAGGCCCGCGGCGACCGGTTCGACGGCCGAGCGCAGCACGGTCAGTGAGCGCAGCTGCCGGGGCCGGTCCCGGCCGGCCAGCCGCCAGCCGATCACCCGCGGGTCGTAGACGTTCCACTCCTCGGTGGGCCGGACGGTCACCCCGACCCGGCGCCGGGAGGCGACCAGCTGCATGGATTCCAGTACCCGGACCGCCTCGCGGATGACCGTGCGGGAGACGTCGAAGCGCTCCTCCAGTTCGTCCGTCCGCAGGACCGTGCCCGGAGGGTAGTCGCCCGCGGTGATCGCGGGTCCGAGGGACTCCAGTACACGGGCGTGCAGTCCCTTCCCCTCGTTTTCCATGGGCCAAGCCTACGTTCCCGAGCCCGGCCAATTAAGTATGACGTTTTCGTCACGGACTCTTGAATACGTCGTACCTAATGGGTTTCAGTGGGGCCCGCACGAGGTCAAGGAAGACAGCGAGGTACCACGGGATGAGCACCCCCGACGTGATCGTCGTGATGGGCGTGGCCGGCACCGGCAAGACCACGATCGGTCCGCTGGTGGCCGCCGCACTGGGCGTCCCGTACGCCGAGGGGGACGACTTCCATCCGCCGGCGAACATCGCCAAGATGTCGGCCGGCGTCCCGCTGGACGATCACGATCGCGGTCCCTGGCTGGACGCCATCGGCGCCTGGGCGCACGGGCGGGCCGGGCGGGGCGGGGTGGTCAGCAGCTCCGCGCTCAAGCGCGGCTACCGCGACCGGCTGCGCGCCGCGGCCCCCGGCGTCGTCTTTCTGCACCTCACCGGGGACCGCGCGCTGATCGAGGCGCGGATGTCCGAGCGCACCGGCCACTTCATGCCGGCCGCGCTGCTGGACTCCCAGTTCGCCACGCTCGAACCGCTCGGGCGCGACGAGGCGGGCGTCGCCGTGGACGTCTCCGGCACCCCGCAGCAGATCGCCGGACGGGCGGTCGCCGCACTGCACGCGATGACCGCACCGGCCGGATAGCCCCCCACGCCCGCCCACATCCCCTCAACAC
>NZ_SDIF01000227.1 GCF_004122735.1 Streptomyces sioyaensis
CCCATGCGCCCGCCCCACCCCCCTCCGCACTCCACAGGCGAAACGAGGAGCCGCTCGTGTTCCACCAGGACAGTGCAGCCACCGGATCACCCCTCGACGCACCACCCGCCGACCCGGCCGACGCCGCCGCCCGCAGCCTGCGGGAGCCCCAGAAAACCCTGGTCAACGGCACGGTCCGGGAGGTCTACGTGCCCCCGCTGGCCCCGCCCGTCCGCAGTGGCTCGCTCGGGGACCTCCCCTTCACCAACGCCGCCGAGGCGCCCGCCGACGTCGTGCTCGCCCGCAAGCAACCCAGCGGTACCTGGCGGGACATCACCGCCGCGGAGTTCGCCGTCGAGGTCCGCGCCGTCGCCAAGGGCCTGATCGCGCACGGTCTCCGCCCCGGCGACCGGCTCGCGATCATGGCTCGTACGACCTACGAGTGGACCCTCGTCGACTTCGCCGCCTGGGCGGCCGGTCTGGTCACCGTCCCCCTCTACCCCACGTCCTCCGCCCACCAGGCGCAGTGGATCCTGCACGACTCCGGTGCCCGCGCCTGCGTCGTGGAGAACGTCGAAGAGGCCCGGCTGATCAGCGGACTGCGCGGCGAACTCCCCGCTCTGGACCACCTCTGGCAGTTCAACACCGGCGCCGTCGCCCAGCTCATCGCCGCGGGCCGGGACCTCCCGGACGAGGCGGTCGACCAATGCCGCGCCGCCACCGGCCCGTACGCCCTCGCCACCCTCATCTACACCTCCGGTACCACCGGCCGCCCCAAGGGCTGCGCCCTCACCCACGCCAACTTCTTCGCCGAGGTCGACAACGCCGTCGAGCTGCTGTACCCGATCTTCACGTCGGTCAGCGAGGAGCCCGCCGCCACCCTCCTCTTCCTCCCGCTCTCCCACGTCTTCGGCCGCATGGTCGCCGTCGGCTGCCTGCGCGCCCGCGTCCGCCTCGGCCACGCCCCCAGCATCCAGAGCGACGACCTGCTCGCCGACCTGGCCGGATTCCGTCCGACGTTCCTGCTGGCCATCCCGTACGTCCTGGAGAAGGTCTTCAACACCGGCCGGGCCACTGCGGAGAAGATGGGCAAGGGCTCCTCCTTCGACCGCGCGGCCCGCGTCGCGCGCCACTACGGCGAGGCGGTCGAGGCCAGGGAACACGGGACGGGCCCCGGCCCCGGCGTCGCCCTCAAAGCCGCCCGCAAGCTGTACGATCCGCTCGTCTACCGCCGCATCCGCGCCGCCCTCGGCGGCAGGGTCCGCCACGTCCTCTGCGGCGGTTCCCCCCTCGGCCACCGCCTCGCCGCCTTCTACACCGGCGCCGGCATCGAGATCTTCGAGGGCTACGGCCTGACGGAGACCACGGCCGCCACCACCGTCACGCCACCGCTGCGCCCCCGCATCGGCACGGTCGGCTGGCCCCTGCCCGGCACCGCGGTGCGGATCGCCGACGACGGCGAGATCCTGATCCACGGCGGACACGTCTTCTCCGGTTACTGGGACGCCGCCCTCGGCGCGGCCCGCCCCACCACCGACCACGGCTGGTTCGCCACCGGCGACCTCGGATCACTCGACCCGGACGGTTACCTCACGATCACCGGCCGCAAGAAGGAGATCCTCGTGACCACGGGCGGCAAGAACGTCGCCCCCGCGCCCCTGGAGGACCGCCTCCGCTCCCACCCCCTCGTCGGCCAGTGCATGGTCGTCGGCGACAACCGCCCCTACATCACCGCCCTGCTCACCCTGGATCCGGACGGCCTCGCCCACTGGTGCCAGATGCACAAGAAGCAGGGCGTGCCGTCCGAGCAGCTGCTCCGCGACAAGCACCTGCTCGCCGATCTCCAGCGCGCGGTGGACGACGCCAACGCACTGGTCTCCCGGGCTGAATCCATTCGCCGCTTCGCCGTTCTCCCGGTGGATTTCACCCCGGAATCCGGGCATCTGACCCCATCCCTGAAACTCCGCCGTGCCGCCGTCTCCCGTGATTTCGCCAAAGACATAGCCAGCCTTTACGAAAGCGGGTGACCCCGCTCTGGAGCCCTCGCCCCCGGCGCGTCAGACTGGAACCCCGTGTCACCTCTGTGGGGGAGGTGGCACGGGGTCTGACGTGCGAGGTCGCGGCGCTGCGCGGGCCCGGGGCGGGACCCGCTCACCGCGGCGGCAGCGCGACCGCCGTCTGCATATCGCAGGAGTTGCACCAGAACGCCCAGCCGTTGGCGTCGACGGACCGCGAGCCACAGGCCAGGCACGGGTCGCCGACAAAGCTCGCGGTCACCCAGGCCCCGGCCGTCGCCGCACGGCGCCCCTCCGTCGCGCACTCCTCGGCGTAGCACGGAATGCACAGCCCGCCCTGTTGGCCGGGCAGCTTCATCGAACGTATCCCGCAGGTCGAGCACGGCAGCCGGCCGACGTACTGCGCGTCCAGGCCGACCGGCTTACCGTTCCTTCCCAAGGGCGCCATGTCGCCTTCGCCTCCCCTAAGCCAGGACGGTGCCGGTGCCGCCGCAACCGGAGCACTGCGTCGTGACCGTGTCGCCGGCCGGCGTCTCCCAGTCCACGGTGCCTCTGCCCCCACAGTCGGGACAGGTCTTCTGCGGGGGCAAGTGCTCGCTCATTCTGCCCACGGTATGCCGCGCCATGTTCCGATGTGACCACTTTCCGTGATCACTTCGTCATCTGCCGCAACTTCTTTGTACCGGTGGGCACTTGCGCCAAAATGTGCGGCTGGGTCTGCCTGCTCGCCGGACGGGCCTCCGCGGGCTCGGCGTCCTCGTGGCCACCGTCGGAGCGTCGGATGCGACGACGGCGCTCCCGCTGGCCCCCAAGGGTCCGTGACCGTTGGTGGTGGTGAGGCGCGCCGCTGATCGCCGCATCCGTCATCGGGACGGTCTGGATTCCCGCCTTCTCGCCACCTCGGCGGGTTCCCTTGGTGCTCACGGTTTTCCGCTGAGCGACCGCTCTACTTGCCCCGTCCGGGCGCGGCGAGATCCCGTTTCTTTGCGACTCTTTGCGACCGAACGAGGGAGATGACTGCTGCCGGGGCAGTGGCGAGCGGTGCGCGCATTGCCGGAGAAATTCCGCATTGCTTGCGCCCGATGGGTGTGTCATGCGCGGGACGAGAAAAATTCATGCGATGGCCATTCAAGCCGGTCGTCGGCAGGAAAAGGCAGGAGCCCCGCTCGCCACCGAAATGGCGGAGCAGGGCTCCTTGGGTACTGCTGGAAACGACCTGGAAAGATTCCGGGCCAGGCAACTTAGACCGGCGTGACGTTCTCCGCCTGCGGACCCTTCGGGCCCTGCGTGACGTCGAAGTTCACCTGCTGGTTCTCCTCCAGGGAGCGGAAACCAGAGGCGTTGATCGCCGAGTAGTGGACGAAGACATCCGGGCCGCCGCCGTCCTGGGCGATGAAGCCGAAGCCCTTTTCAGCGTTGAACCACTTGACGGTTCCGGTAGCCATAAGCCCTCCTTGGGCCAAAGGGTTGCCCTGCTCCAGAACCTGCAAAGAAGTCTGAAACTACAAGAGCCTGCGGGGTCACATGCTCCGCAGGCTCTGTACTGCAAGGGAAACCAAACTGCAACTTGCGCTGAGCTTAGCATGGTGCGCTCGCAAGGCGGAAGAGCCAAAGATCACGTTTAACCGACCGCACTAACGTCCATGCGCCGACCCGCCGCGCTGCCCCTGGCGGGACAGGTCTAGCCTCCGCATGTGGACAATTCAACCTTCGGAGACGCACCCGCGGGAGCCGACGCCGGCCGCCGTCGCAGCCGGCCGCGAGTGGGCCACATCCAGTTCCTGAACTGCATGCCCCTTTACTGGGGCCTCGCCCGTACGGGCACCCTGCTCGATCTGGACCTCACCAAGGACACGCCGGAGAAGCTCAGCGAGCAGCTGGTCCGCGGGGAGCTCGACATCGCGCCGATCACCCTCGTGGAATTCCTGCGGGCCGCCGACGACCTCGTCGCCTTTCCCGACCTCGCGGTCGGCTGCGACGGCCCGGTGATGTCCTGCGTGATCGTTTCGCAGAAGCCGCTGGAGCAGCTGGACGGCGCCCGGGTCGCCCTCGGCTCGACCTCCAGGACGTCCGTACGGCTGGCCCAGCTGCTGCTGGCCGAGAAGATCGGGGTGCGGCCCGAGTACTACACCTGCCCGCCGGACCTCGGCGTGATGATGCAGGAGGCGGACGCGGCGGTGCTGATCGGTGACGCCGCGCTGCGCGCCAATCTGCACGACGGTCCACGGCTGGGCCTGGAGGTGCACGACCTGGGCCAGATGTGGAAGGAGTGGACGGGCCTGCCGTTCGTCTTCGCCGTCTGGGCGGCCCGGCGCGAGTACCTGGAGCGCGAGCCGGTCGTGGTGCAGAAGGTGCACGAGGCGTTTCTGGCCTCGCGTGATCTGTCGCTGGAGGAGGTCGGCAAGGTCGCTGAGCAGGCGGCCCGCTGGGAGACCTTCGACGAGCCGGTCCTGGAGCGCTACTTCACCACGCTCGACTTCCGTTTCGGGCCCGCCCAGCTGCGGGGGGTCACGGAATTCGCCCGGCGCGTCGGGCCGACGACCGGGTTCCCGGCCGATGTGAAGGTGGATCTGCTGACGTCGCCGGCCGGGTAGCCAACCGGCCGGCGCCGAGACCGGGGCGCTGCCCGGGCACACCGTACGGGCGCTGGGCGCCGGGCTGGCTGAGGCGCCGGCCGCGGCGACGCGTACGGGCGTATGAGGCGCTGACCAGGGGCCCGTGCCGGGCGCCGGCTGACCGGAGGCGGGGCTGTCGGACCCCTGACGTACGCTGGTCCAGTTCGTGATGCCCGCCTGTGAAAGGGACGCCCCGGTGACCGAGAACGCCGACCTCCAGTCCGTGCTCGACCGCGCCGCGCAGGGCGGCAGGATCACGCCGCAGGAAGCGCTCGACCTGTACCGCTCCGCCCCGTTGCACGCGCTGGGCCAGGCCGCCGACGCCGTGCGCCGCCGCCGTTACGCGGGCACCGAGCACATCGCGACGTACATCATCGAGCGCAACATCAACTACACCAACGTGTGCGTGACGGCGTGCAAGTTCTG
>NZ_SDIF01000228.1 GCF_004122735.1 Streptomyces sioyaensis
GGCGCGGGGGCCTGGGGTGCGCCGGCCTCCGGCGCCGGGGCGATGCCGGCCGCCGTGCCGGTGGCCGTACCCGTCGCCTCGGCCGGTTCGGCGGGCTGCGCCACGAGCCCCTCCGGGCCCGCCACGAAGGTGCCGGAGGACTCGGCGTCGGCCATCGCGGCCGCCGCGCGCTCCTCGGCCGCGGCCCGCCGGGCCCGCCGTCGTCCGGTCGGCTCGCCCTCCCAGTCGCCGCCCTGCGGCGGGGTGGCGTCACCGGCCGCGGCACGCTCCTGTCCCGGAACCGCACCGGGCATCGACGCCTCCGGACCGCCGGCCACCGGACGGCGCGCCCGACGGCGCCCCGAGCCGCTGCCGCCGGGCTGACCGGCCTGCTGACCGGCCATCTGATCGGCGGCCGCGGGCAGTTCCGGCAGCGACGACTGCGGGGTCCGGTCCGCCGCGGCGGGCGGCAGCGCAAAAGCGGTACGGGCACCGGGCGACTGCTGTGCCCCGGAGGCGGCGCCCGCGGCGGCGCCTCCGGGGCTCTGCGCGGTGCGTTCGGGCGCCTCGGCCAGCGCCCGGCGCGCCCGCCGGCCGGCCGGCTGTACGGGGCCGAGCCCCTGAGGGCCCGGGTCCTGAGCGGGGACGTGGGCGGGACCGGGAGCCATGGCCTGGCCCGGCGCCGGGGCCTGACCCGGAATCTGCGGGCGCGCCGGAACCGCGGCCGCCGGATCCTGGCCGGCCGCCGCGGCCGGAGACGCCGCCGCGGGACCCTGCCCGCCGGCCGGCCCGTGGCCCGGCCGCTGCTCCGCCGTCCCGTTCGTACCGGCGGGGAGCGCGGGCAGGCCGCCGCCCTCCGTCGCCCCCTGCCGCGCCCGGCGCCGTCCGGTCGGCGGCACGCCCTCGGCCCCCGCCGTGCCCGGCGGCAGCCCCGCACCGTTCGTCCCGTCACCGTGCTGCGGATGCGCTCCCGGGCCGCCGCCGGTGGCGCCGGAGCCCGTCTCGTTCCCCGGCTCCGCACCCGAGTGCCGCGCCCGCCGGCGACCGGTCGGCTGCGCGCCGCCGGCCTGAGCCGGCACCGCGCCGTGTCCCGCACCGCCACCGCCGAGCGGCCGGCCGGATCCGCCGGTCCCGCCGTCACCACCACCGGCGGGGCCCTCGCAGCCCTCGTCGTCCGGACGCTCACCGGCGGCGGGGTCCGCCGCGTCGCCCTCGGTGCCCCGCGCCCGCGCGGCCGGCACCGGCATCACCGTCGTCTCGTTGCCGGTCAGCTCGGCCGGCCGGTCCGCCCCGGCCGACGCGCCGTCCAGGGCCGCGCCGTCCGCCGCCACCGGCAGCTCCAGCACATAGGAGCTGCCGCCCGCACCGGGCCCGCCGGGCGCCCCCGGCACCTCGTGCGTCTGCATCAGCCCGCCGTGCTGCCGCACGATGCCGCGGACGATCGGCTCATGGACCGGATCGCCACCGTCGAACGGCCCGCGCACCTCGATCCGTACGACGTCACCGCGCTTGGCCGCCGCCACCACGATCGTCGAATCGCCCGGGACCGGCCCCGACCGCCCGCCCAGGGCGGCCTCCCCGGCCGGCATCCGCCCCGTCGAATCGACCCCCGCGACATCCGCGATCAGATGCGACAGCGCCTGGGCGATCCGCTCCGCGTCGACCGTCGCCTCTATCGGCGGCGCATGCACCGCGAACTGCGCCCGGCCCGGCCCGATCAGCTCGACCGCGCCCTCCACGCCCGCCGCGACCACGGCGTCCAGCGAAACCTTCGTGCGGTTGAGCTTCTCCTTGCCGGCGTCCAGCCGCTGGTAGCTCAGCACGTTGTCCACCAGCGTCGTCATCCGGGCGTGGCCGGCCGCGAGGTGGTGCAGGATCTGGTTCGCCTCGGGCCACAGCTGCCCGGCCGGGTCGGAGGCGAGCGTGCCCAGCTCGCCCTTCAGCTCCTCCAGTGGCCCGCGCAGCGCCTGGTCGAGCACCGCCAGCAGCTGGGAGTGCCGGGCCGCCAGCGCATCGAAGGCGCGGCGGTCGGTGAAGGTCATCACCGCGCCGACGAGCTGATCGCCGTCCCGCACCGGCGCCGTCGTCAGATCGACGGACACCGCACGCCCGTCCTTCGCCCACAGCGCCTGCCCGCGCACCCGGTGCTTGCGCCCGGACTTGAGCGTGTCGGCCAGCGGGGTGTCCTCCCACGGCAACGCCGAGCCGTCCGCCCGGGAGTGGTGGACGAGCGGATGCAGCTCCTTGCCACCCAGCTCACTCGCCCGGTAGCCGAGGATCTGCGCCGCGGACGGATTGACGAGCACGACCTTGCCCTCGGCGTCGACCCCGATCACGCCCTCGGCCGCGGCCCGCAGGATCATCTCGGTCTGCCGCTGCTGGCGGGCCAGCTCGGTCTCGGTGTCCAGCGTCCCGGTCAGATCCCGGACGACGAGCATCAGCAGCTCGTTGCCCGTATAGCCGTTGCGGTGATCGGCGTACGCGGCCTCGAAGGCGGACTCGTACGGGGTCCGGCCGTCCTCCAGATTGGCGCTGGTCACCTCGACCAGCAGCTCCGTCCCGTCCGTCCGCCGCGCGACCATCCGCGTCGGCTTCGTGCGGGTGCGCTCCTCCTCCTCGTCCCGGCGCCGCATGGAGCCCGGGATCCGCTTGGAGTCGAAGGACGGCAGCAGATCGAGCAGCCCGCGCCCCACGAGGGCGGTGCCCGGCGCCTCGAAGGTCTCCAGCGCGATGGTGTTGGCATTGACGACCGTGCCGTTGCAGTTCACGAGCAACAGGGCGTCGGGGAGGGCGTCGAGTATGGCTGCGAGGCGAGCAGCGCCTCGGGATGGCCTGCTGCTCACGACGACGCTTCCTCCCTGTTACCGCACCTTGCCGATCCACCGTGGCGGATCGCTGGGATGGAGTCTACGGGCACTTGCCCGCGACGCGGAGGCGGATGACGAGGAGGTAATGCCCCGGCCTTGTGCGACTCACCGCACGCCCGACATGTGCCCCTCGTCCTGACCTGCCGCGCTACTACGGCACGAACCGGGTCATGAACGGGTCGAGGGGAGCAGAGGTTCGAAGCGGCCCCAGCGGTCGATCTCACACCCATTGGTGCGCCGGAAATCCGCGTTGACGGGACGCCCCGCCCAGGTCCCGGTGACATGGGCGGTGGCCGGGCCGCCGTACATCATCGTGCAGTTCGAGCCCTGCGGCACGGCGGCGAACGGGTCCCTGCCCCACCTCGTCATCCCGTCGAGCTTCGCGCAGGCGCCCTTCACATGGAGGTGGTTGCCGCCGCCGGGGTGGCAATACAGCTCGAAGGTGCCGTCGGTCCGCGCCGAGCCGGAGTGCTGGACGGTGACGGTGAGGTGGTCGCCGGTCGCGAGGTGCGCCGCCGCCGGCCCGTGGTCGGCGGGGACGGGCTGACCGTCGGGCGTGCGGGGCCCGGCGGCGTGATGGCCGGCGCCGACGAGGCCGTCACCGGTCCAGTGATGCGGCAGCGGGATCGGGGCGGCCGAGGCGACGGGCGCCGCCAGGGCCAGCGCGGCGCCGGAGGCGAGGGACACCAAGGCCGCCGTGGCGGAGCGGCGGGCGCCGGCCGGGGCGGCGACGCCCACGGCTGCGGCTGCGGAGAAGAGGGATGACGTCCGGTGGTGCGGCATCACAGGCTCCAGAGGCGAGTGCGGGGCGGCACGGGGTGCGTACACGCCGGGGGCGCACGACAACGGCGTCGCGACGGCCCCACACTCCTAACGCGCCTCCGCCCCCGACGTTGCGCTGCAGGAACGTCTTTGCCGGGTGGCCCGCGCGCCTAGTACCGTAGGGGGCGATTGGTGACAGCCCTTGGAGCTGTGCCATCATCTGGACACGCCACAGCGCGCATATGCGCGCGTGGGGTGTGTGGAGGCGTCGCCTAGTCCGGTCTATGGCGCCGCACTGCTAATGCGGTTTGGGGCTTACCCCCCATCGAGGGTTCAAATCCCTCCGCCTCCGCTCTTCTTCGCTCAGGCCCCGGTCTTCCCGACCGGGGCCTGAGCGCTTCCCGGACCACAATGATCACCGCCCGGCTTCCCCCACCCCGGGTCCGCCGGGCCTTTACGTCTACGTCTGACTGTCCTGTGGCTGTCCTCTGACCGTTGGCTGTCCTCTGACCGTCCTGCTGATGTTCGGCCTGGCGTCCGGGTCCACC
Organism: Streptomyces sioyaensis; assembly: GCF_004122735.1. Lineage (GTDB taxonomy): Bacteria > Actinomycetota > Actinomycetes > Streptomycetales > Streptomycetaceae > Streptomyces > Streptomyces sioyaensis. The sequence continues at coordinate 4,157 of NZ_SDIF01000228.1, forward strand.
GCCGGGCTCCTGGGTTCCGCCACGTTGAGCGAGCCGGGGGCCGGGGCGGCGGGTCGGGGCCAGCGGCGGCGTCCAGCGGGCCGGGGGAGCGGCGACCTGGCCGGGAGGCCATCCCCTCCACGCCACTCCCAAGGTCCCGGACCACCTGGCTCCGGACGTGGCGCGCGTCACCGCCGGCATCGAACGCGACATCCTCGGCGCCCGCAGCGTCGGCTACGACACCCACTCCTCGGAACCCGGAAGCCCTCGTGCGGCCCACCCACGCCCCGACTCCAAGCGCCACCTTCTCCACGCTTTCCACCCCGGCCCGGGACGCCACCCCTGGGCCGACTCCGGCACCTTGACGGCCGACGTCCTGGACCGCTTCCGAAGAGGGCTACACCCGCCCGAACTTCGTCCGGATCATCGAGGAGTCCTCCTGCCCGGAGTAACCCCGAGAACACTCCCACAGGGGCGTTTCTGCAGGTCAGCGGTGCTACGGGCAATGGATTTCGCCTCACGCCGCAGGTCATGTAATGTTGTTCCCGCAACGCCGACCGGCAAGAAAAACCGCCGGAAAGCCAAGCGCTCGTAGCTTAACGGATAGAGCATCTGACTACGGATCAGAAGGTTGCAGGTTCGAATCCTGCCGAGCGCACAGTGGTGAAAGCCCCGCCCGGGTCGACTGGGCGGGGCTTTTTCGTGTCGTGGGTCGGGTGGCGGGAACTGGTGGCGTGGACCGGCGGTGGGCTCGGTACTTGTCTGGTTGGTGACGGGGCGAGTGCTCCCGTTGGGGCATGCGTGGCGACGGTGTGCGGGGGGGGGGCGGGGTGTTGTGGCTGTCACTTATACACATCTTCGAGCCCCCGCGACGGGCCTA
>NZ_SDIF01000229.1 GCF_004122735.1 Streptomyces sioyaensis
GTCCGGGAACCCCCGGACCCCGCCCCTCCGGGAACCCTGTCCGGGCCCGTATCCGAGCCCCCTAGAGGATGCCGAAGAGCAGCCCCGCCCCCAGGACCACGAGGGAGGTCAGCGCGGCCCATTTGACGGTGAATCTGGTGTGGTCGCCGAACTCGACCTTCGCCATGCCGACGAGGACGTAGACGGCGGGGACCAGCGGGCTGGACATGTGCAGGGCCTGGCCGACGAGGGAGGCCCGGGCGATCTCGACGGGGGCCACGCCGTGGGCGGCACCGGCCTCGGCGAGGATCGGCACGATGCCGAAGTAGAAGCCGTCGTTGGACATGAAGTAGGTCAGCGGGATGCTGAGCACGCCGGTGACGATGCCCATGTGCGGGCCGAGCGCGTCGGGGATGCCGCTGACCAGCCAGCGGGCCATGTGCTCGACCATCCCGGTGCCGGTGAGCACCCCGGTGAAGACGGCGGCGGCGAAGACCATGCCGGAGACGTTGAGGACGTTCTCGGCGTGCGCGGCGACCCGGGCCTTCTGGTCCTTCATGTGCGGGAAGTTGACGGTGAGCGCGAGGGCGGCGCCGAGCAGGAAGAGCACCGGGATCGGCAGCGCCTGCAGGATCAGCAGGGTGAGCAGCGCGACGGTGAGCGCGGCGTTGAACCAGTAGAGCTTGGGGCGCAGCGTGGCACGGTGCGGGTCCAGGGTCTGGAGCCCGGCGTCGTCCGCGTCCCGCGGGCCACCGGCGGACGGCGCGGCGCCGGAACCGGTGCCGGAACCGGTGCCGGAACCGGTGCCGCCGGAGGTGCGCGGGCCACCCGCCGGGGCGCCGCCCGCACCGACGGCGCCCGCGCCGACCAGGACCTGCTCGCTCTCCTGCTCGTCCGCGGCCTCGGTCACCACCCGGGTGTCGCCGAGGGTCAGCACGCCCAGCCGCTTGCGCTCGCGCCGGCCGAGGACGTAGGCGAGGGCGAAGACCGCGACCAGGCCGACGGCCAGGGCGGGGATCATCGGGACGAAGATGTCGCCGGCGTCGAGCTTGAGCGCGGTGGCGGCGCGGGCGGTCGGGCCGCCCCAGGGGAGGGTGTTCATCACGCCGTTGGCGGTGGCGGCGACGCCGGTCATGACCACCAGGCTCATCTTCAGCCGCTTGTAGAGCGGGTAGAGCGCCGAGACGGTGATCATGAAGGTGGTGGAGCCGTCGCCGTCGAGCGAGACGATCGCGGCGAGCAGCGCCGTGCCGACCACCACGCGGACCGGGTCGGCCTTGCAGAACCTCAGGATGCCGCGGACGACCGGGTCGAAGAGGCCGACATCGATCATCACCCCGAAGTAGATGATGGCGAACATCAGCATCGCGGCCGTGGGGGCCAGGTCGCCGATGCCCTTGAGGACGTAGTCGCCCAGGTGCGCGCCCTGGCCGACCAGGACGCAGAACAGCGCCGGGATCAGCACGAGCGCTGCCATGGGTGACATCTTCTTCATCATGATCAGCACCAGGAAGGTGGCGATCATGACGAATCCGAGGATTGTCAGCATTGGGGGTACCTCACGTTCGCCCTTGAACATCTGCCGGGGGTGGCGGTTGGGCTGACGTTAGGTCCCGCAAACTTTTGTTAACAAGGTCTTGACGTGCGAGCAATACGAGCAAAACCCCAGGTCAATGTGGATCTCCTGGGGACCGCCGCACTCACCCCTCCCCCGCATCCACCGCGTCGCCGCCGCCCTGCCCCTCGCCTTCGCCGGCATCGCCACCGTCTCTGTCACCGTCGCCGCCGTCGCCGTCCAGATAGCGCGCCAGATAGGCCCGCAGCAGGAGCTTGGTCTCCGCGACGATCGCCGGATCCCCTTCCGGATCCGTACGGAAGGCGAGCTGGAGCAGTGCGTCGGCGGTCTCGACGCCCACCAGGAAGGAGGTGCGCAGCCGCTCGTCGGTGGTGTCCAGGCCGAGCGGTCCGGCGAACAGGGCGAGCAGCCGGTCGGCCACCTCGTAGTTGGCCTGCCGGGCGGCGCGCGGGGCGGGGACGGTGAACTCCACCAAGGCGAAGCCCGGCACCGTCCGCTTCATGGCGAGGTACTCGTCGATGACCACGTCCATCGCCCGGCGCCACCCCGACGACGCATGGACCGGTGTGGTCAGCCGGGCGGTGATGCGGTCCGCGTAGGCGTTGAGATTGCGCCGGGCGAGGGCCTCGGCCATGGCGCGCTTGTTGGGGAAGAAGCGGTAGACGGAGCCGATCGGGACACCGGCGCGGACGGCCACGGACCGGGTGCTCAGGTTCTCGTACCCGCTCTCCTCCAGGACGTGGGCGCAGGCATCGAGGATCCGGGCCAGGCGCTGGGCGCTGCGCTGCTGGACGGGGGCGCGGCGGAGGGAGCCGGGCGGCGGGACAGGGCGCGGAGTGGGCTGCTGCACCCATCCATCCTGCCCGGCGACCGGGCCGCCGGTGCGCAACCGCGACGTTCCGGCCGCGCGGCCGGGAGTCTCCGTTGACGGCCCCCTGCCGCAATCCTAAGGTCTTGCATAGGATTCCTTGAGCGGCGGGAGCACGCGATGGCAGGCACGGACAACGAGCAGGCGCGGAAAGCGGCCGAGGCGCTGGCGTACACCACCGGCTTCGGCAATGAGCACAGCTCGGAGGCCGTCCCGGGTGCGCTGCCGATCGGCCGCAACTCCCCCCAGCGCGCCCCGCTCGGCCTCTACGCCGAGCAGCTCAGCGGCTCGGCGTTCACCGAACCGCGCGAGCGCAACCACCGCTCCTGGCTCTACCGCATCCGCCCGTCGGCCGCCCATCCGCCGTTCGTCCGCGCCGCGCAGGGCGCCCTGCGCTCGGCGCCGTTCACCGACTGCGTCCCCGACCCCAACCGGCTGCGCTGGAACCCGCTGCCCGAGCCCACGGGCCCGGCCGACTTCCTCGACGGCCTGTGGACGCTGGGCGGCAACGGCGACGCCACGCAGCGCACCGGCATGGCCGTGCACCTGTACTGCGCCAACACCTCCATGGACCGCCGGGTGTTCAGCTCCGCGGACGGTGAGCTCCTGATCGTTCCGGAGCGCGGCGGGCTGCTGCTGCGCACCGAACTCGGCCTGCTGCGCGCCGAACCGGGCGAGGTCGCCCTCATCCCGCGCGGTATCCGCTTCCGCGTCGAGCTGCTGGACGCCGCGTCCGACGGGCAGCACCCGTCAGCCCGCGGCTATGTCTGCGAGAACTACGGCCGGCCCTTCCAGCTGCCCGACCTCGGCCCGATCGGCGCCAACGGCCTCGCGGCCGCCCGGGACTTCCGGGCACCGGTCGCCGCCTACGAGGACGTCGAGGGCCCGGTCGAGGTCGTCAACAAGTTCTGCGGCCACCTCTGGACGGCGACCTACGACCACTCGCCGCTGGATGTCGTCGCCTGGCACGGCAACCACGTCCCGTACGTCTACGACCTGCGCCGCTTCAATGTCATCGGCTCGATCAGCTACGACCACCCCGACCCCTCGATCTTCACCGTCCTGACCTCCCCCTCCGACACCCCGGGGCTGGCGGGCGTGGACTTCGTGGTCTTCGCGCCGCGCTGGCTGGTCGGCGAGGACACCTTCCGGCCGCCGTATTTCCACCGCAATGTGATGACCGAGTACATGGGCCTGATCGAGGGGGCCTACGACGCGAAGGCGGCCGGAGAAGGGGGTTTCGTGCCCGGCGGCGGCTCGCTGCACAACATGATGTCGGCGCACGGGCCCGACCGGGAGACCTTCGACCGGGCGAGCGCCGCCGAGCTGCAGCCGCAGAAGGTCGACGACGGCCTGGCCTTCATGTTCGAGACCCGCTGGCCGCTGACCCTCACCGAACAGGCCCGGGACGCCGGCCATCTGCAGCACGGCTACGACGACGTATGGCAGGGTCTCCAGCGCCATTTCCGCCCGTGACACCGGGGAAGACCTCGTGACCACCTTCGCTCCCGACTCGCTCGACCTGAACCGCAAGCTGCCGCTGTGGTACCAGGTCTCGCAGTCGCTGCGCGCCTCCATACTCGGCCGCTCCCCCGAGGCGCCGCTGCGGCTGCCCACCGAGGACGCGCTCGCCGCGCACTACGGCGTGAGCGTGCTGACCATGCGCCAGGCCCTCAAGGAGCTGGAGGCGGAGGGCCTGATCAGCCGGCACCGGCGCCGTGGCACCTTCATCGAGCCGAGCGCCCAGCGCGGTGCGCCGGTGCGGCTGCTGGGTTCCGTGGACGCGATCGTGGCCCAGCAGTCCGGGATGAGCACCGAGCTGCTGGGCCACGGCCCCACCGCCGTGCCGTCCGAACTGTCCGATTACTTCCCCGGCCTGGCCGAGGTGACGGGCTTCCACCGACTGCGGAGCGACGAGGAGACCGGCGAGCCGACCAACCACGCACACAACTACGTACGGCCCGAGGTCGCCGCCCGGATCGACCCGGCGGACCTGACGCGCTGGCCGATGACGAAGGTGCTGCGGGACGCGGTGGGCGTACGGATCAGCCGGATCACCGACACCGTCGAGGCCCGGCTGGCCGACCCGGAGACCGCCCGGCTGCTGCAGATCCCGCTGCTCAGCCCGATCCTGCACTACACGGGCATCACCTACGACGAGGACGGCCGCGCGGTCGATGTGGCCCGAATCCACTACCGCGGCGACCGCTTCTCGTTCACGGTCACGCTTGAGGCGTAGTCGCTGCGCTTCGCTTGGCTTCCCACGTTGTCGGCTTTCCCGCCGTGGTGGTTTGTCGCCGTTGCGCTTTGCGGCGCGCCCGCACGTTGTCGGCTGGCCCGCCGTGGGTCTTCTCGCCGTTGCGCCTGCGGCGGGCTGGGTGGGTGTCGGGTGCGGTGACGGACCTCCGGGGCCTGTTGTGTGGACTGCTTCGCTTTACGTCCACACAACAGGCCCCTCCGGCCCGCCCCCTCCCGTGAGTGGAGTGAGTGAAGGTGCGTGGGGGCGGGCCACTCGTAGCCAGTTCACTACGACCGGCAAGGCG
>NZ_SDIF01000023.1 GCF_004122735.1 Streptomyces sioyaensis
GGTCCACGGATATTCGCCCGGCCCACGGGCTCCTGAGCCGCTCCGCCGCAATTCCCCGCACCCTTTCCCCGCCTCATCGAACTGGCCCGGTGGGACGCGGGGTTACACTCACGTGCGGTGCGTTCCGGCGGTCGTACCGCCGTCCGGGCGGGCCGGGGCGGGAGGGGAATTCCGGTGAGCCGGCCGCACATCAGCAGCACCGCCGGGAAACCGGCCCCCGGGAAACATCCGTGGACTTCCACGCCGCCCAACAGAGCGACGGGGGCGGTACACCGTGTTCTTTTCTGAGTCGATGACGGTGGGTGCGATGGTGGAGACGGTGGAGCGGCTCAGGAGCCCGTGGGCCGGGCGAATATCCGTGGACCGGAAACTCTCGGACTTCGGCACCGCGCTCGGAAAACGTCTGCCCGGCCCACAGGCAATGGGCTGGACCGTGACCGCGGTGTTTTTTGCTGTGTACACCGTGGTGTCGCTGCTGCGGAACGATCGCATGCTCAACGCCGGTTACGACCTGGGGATATTCGAGCAGGCCATCCGCGCCTATGCGCACGGCCAGGCCCCGGTCGTGGAACTCAAGGGCCCGGGCTTCAATCTTCTCGGCGATCACTTCCACCCCATCCTGGTGCTCGTCGCCCCGCTGTACCGGCTCTTCCCCAGCTCGGTCACGCTGCTCGTGGTGCAGGCCGCCCTGATGGCGCTGGCCTGCTACCCCCTCACCCGCTGGGCGCACCGGGCCGTCGGACCGGTCACCGGTCTGGCCGTGGGCTGTGCGCTGGGCGCCTCATGGGGCCTGGTCACGGGAGTTACCAAGGACTTCCATGAGATCTGCTTCGCGGTGCCCCTGCTCGCTTTCAGCGTGACCGCGCTCGGGCACCGGCGTTGGCGGGCGGCGGCAGCCTGGGCGCTGCCACTCCTCTTGGTGAAGGAAGACCTCGGACTCACGCTCGCCGCCATCGGTGGCTATATCGCATGGCAGGGACTGCGCGAACGCCGTACGCAGGAAACGACGCGGCGGGGCTCCCCGATTCTGCTCGGCCTGGCCGTCGTATGCATCGGAGCAGTGGGAACGGCGGTCGAAATTCTCGTTCTGCTGCCTGCCATGAATCCCCGTGGCGGCTTCGACTACTGGCATCAGATGCCGGGAGAGGCCTCGTCGGCCGGTAGTGCCGTCGGTGTCGCGTCTCTCGGGCTGCACCTGTTCTGGCCGCCCATGAAGTGGCTGCTGCTGTTCATGCTCGCCGCACCCACCGCGTTCTTCGGCCTGCGCTCGCCCCTGACACTGCTGTGCGTGCCCACGCTCGCCTGGCGGCTGCTGGCCGGCAACGAGCACTACTGGCAGCCGAATTTCCACTACAACGCGATCCTGATGCCCCTCGTGTTCGCCGGTTTCGTGGACGTGCTGCACCGCCGGACGGATCTGGTGCCGCCTCCCCGCCGCCGCAGGCTCCTCGCCTTCTCCGCCGCTTTCACCGCGGTCACCGCGGCGGTGTACCCGCTCCACGACCTGGTGCTCCCCTGGGCATGGCGCACCCCGGCCCATGTCCGTACGGCGGAGCGGCTGCTGGCGCGCATCCCCGACGGGGACACCGTCGCCTCGTCGAACCGGCTGGCACCGATGCTGACCGGGCGCACCACTGTCAGCCTGGTCTGCTTCGGCACCGGATCCGATCCGGCGGCGCCGACCGCTCTCCCGGCCGATCCCCCGCGCTGGGTGGTCTCGGACCGTCATGATCCGACCGTCAAGACCCCCTGCCCGGTGGCGCAGACCCAGCGCATGCTGCGTCTCTACCGCGCGCACGGCTACGTCCAGATGGCGGAGGAGGACGGGATCACCCTGCTGCGCAGGCCGTAGCGGCCCGGGGCACCCGGCAGGGCCGTGCGGAGCCCCGCTCCGATCCCGCCGCACCGCGCACTTCCCCATGAAGGACCCCATGAAGGACCCCATGAACGGCGTCATGAACGGCCTCATGAACGGCCTCACCAAGAGCTGCCCAGGAATGGCGCCCCCGCCTAAGGTGGTGGCGTGATCGATTCCACTGATGTCCGCCGTATCGCCCTCTCCCTGCCCGAGACGGTGGAGAAAGAGGCCTGGGAAATGCCCACCTTCCGGGTGGCCGGGAAGATGTTCCTCACCGTCCCCGACGACGAGACATCGGTCGCCGTGCGATGCCCCATTCATGAGCGGCAGGAATTGATCGCGGCGGAACCGGAAAAGTTCTGGGTGCCGCCCCATGAGGCCGGTTCCCATTGGGTGCGGGTACGGCTGTCCGCACTGGAGGACATGGCCGAACTGCGGGACATCCTCGTGGACTCATGGAAGCAAGCGGCGCCGACGCGGCTCTTGGATGCCTTCCCCGAAAATGGCTAGGCGGCAGCCGGCGACGGATGGCGAGAGGTGCGTCAATCGCGACGGCGGAGATCGCTCCAGTCCAGCGCCCGGGACGCCGTCAGCTGCGAATGCTCCGCGGCCGCACGGGCTTCGGCGAGGATATCGCCCTGCTCCTCGACGAGCTCTTCGTAGATAGGGGTCTGGCTGGAGGGGTGCGTGGAGGTAGTCATCTCGGTAATCCCATTCCCTTGTGGTTCTTCGGCTGCGGCTCGGTAGGTTCTTGCCGCCCTGAGAACAAGGGAGCACCACGGTGAATACGCGGTGCGCAAAGGGAGGTGTGCCCCACATGCGCCGCTCCCCCGTGCGGCGCTGGACATCGTGTCATGACCGCGGCGAGCACGCAAAGATCAGCTCGGCGCCTGAGACCGATGCTGACGACACGCATCATGCCTGCGTAGAGCCGGTTTGGCGGCGCCGTGGCGGGTGCGGCCGATGCAGCAAGTGAAGCAGATAACAGCAGCCGGCTGAGCGACCCGCCCCCTCCCCCCTCTTCGAGCTCCGGGAGCGCGCGGATTGGCGAGAACCATGCCCCATCAGGGCTCCCTCGGTCACGATGAGTCCATGCCGCAAACCGTGAGAAGCATCGGAAGCAACTGGAGGCGATCTCGTGGGTGAGGTCGATCTCGTGGGTGAGGGGTCTGGTGAAGGGGATTTCGTGGGTGCCGGGGATGTCGTGGGTGACACGCTGTACGTGAGGTTTCAGGGGACCCGGCGCAGCCCCCGAGGCCACTTCCCCGGAATCTTCGCCCTCGCCAACGGCCTCGCGCGGGACGGCAGGCTGAGCGAGGAGCAGTACCGCTTCTGGCGCGCCGGGAACGATTGGTACGACGCCCACTACACCAACCCCTCCCATGTCGATCCCACCGTCTACGACCGCGACCTGAACCCCGGGGCGGTGGCATGGTTCAAGACCTCCGCCGTGCGGCTCATCGAGCGGGTGGACGGCTACGTGGCACTTCTGGCCGCCCATGACGTGGACTGCGAACGACTGGAGTCCACCGACCCCGGAAAGATCATTTACGAGGACGACGAACAGGTCGTGGTCGTGCCGTGGCAGGGCGACAGCCCGCACGACACGGTCAGGCAGCCGGACGACCCCGAGGAGACACGCCCCGCCTGACGGGGGATCATGAACGGGTCCGGCGCGGCCGTGCCCCTCGTCATGGCCACGGTCACGGCAAGGAACGGGAGGCCAGCCACCATGTCGCGCTACCAAGAGATCAAGTATCGGGCCGTCACCTCGTTCCAGAGGAAGATCGGCAACCCCGTCCTCTCCAGGCTGCCGCGTCAGACCCTGCTGGAGACGACGGGGCGCGAGTCCGGACTGCCCCGGCGGACTCCGATCGGTGGCCGCCGCATCGGGCGTGAGTTCTGGTTCGTCTCGGAGTACGGCGACAGGTCGCAGTACGTGCGGAACATCCGGGCGGATCCGCAGGTCCGGGTCCGGATCAAGGGGCGGTGGTACGCCGGCACTGCGCATCCGGTCCCGCACGACGATGCCCGTGCCCGGCTCAAGACCTTGCCGCGCCTCAACAGTGCTGCCGTACGTGCGGTCGGTACCCGCCTGCTGACGTTCCGGGTCGACCTCACCGACGGACCGCGCTGATCGCCCCCGGTCTCGCCACTCCCGTCGTGCTGCCCTCGTACTGCTCTCCTGCCCGGCGAGGCAGCCGTACAGGAGAGCAGCCGTGCACGAGAGCAGCCGTGTGTGACAGACAGCCTCAGTGCGCGATGCCGTCGATCAGCTCGCGGGCGCCCTGACGCAGCAGGGCGACGGCCACGGACGTACCGAGCGTCTCCGGGGTGAGCGGGCCGGCCCACTCGTGCGCGTTGAGGACCGTCTTTCCGTCCGGGGTGAAGACACAGGCGCGCAGGGACAGTTCGCCGCGGCGGTCGGTCTTGGCGTAGCCGGCGATCGGGCTGTTGCAGTGGCCCTGCAGGACGTGCAGCAGCATGCGTTCGGCGGTGGTCTCCTGGAACGTCCGGGGGTGGCCGAGACCGCTGACGGCATCGATGGTCTCGGTGTCGCCCTCGCGGCACTGGAGGGCCAGGACACCCGCTCCGACGGGCGGACACATCTCGTCCACCGACAGGATCTGGGTGATCACATCCGTACGGCCGATGCGTTCGAGACCGGAGACGGCCAGCAGCAGTGCGTCTGCCTCCCCGGCCGCGAGCTTTTCCATGCGGCGGTTGGCGTTGCCGCGCATCGGCACACACTGCAGATGCGGATGGGAGGCCGCGAGCTGGGCGATCCGGCGGACCGACGACGTACCGATCCGGGTGCCGTCGGGCAGCTCGTCAAGGGTGAGCCCGCCGGGGTGGATCAGCGCGTCACGGACGTCGTCGCGCTCCAGGAAGGCGGCGAACGTCGTACCGGCCGGCAACGGGCGGTCGCCCGGGATGTCCTTGACGCAGTGCACCGCGAGGTCCGCCGCACCGGCCAGCAGGGCGGCGTCCACCTCCTTGGTGAACGCCCCCTTCCCCTCGACCTGGGAGAGCGCGCCCATCCAGCGGTCGCCGGTCGTCTTGACCGGGATGACCTCCGTGGCGATGCCGGGGTGCAGCGCGCTGAGTTCGGCGCGGACGCGCTCCACCTGGGCCAGAGCCATGGGCGAATCGCGCGAGACGATACGGATCAGTTCAGGGGCGGACATGTGCTCACGATAGACCGTCAGAACCGTGCGACGGGCACCAGCAGGCCCGGCTCCGCCCGTTCTCCAGCCCCGCGGTACGGTCCCACCATGTCCCGAGCAACCGAAGCCCGAGCTCCGCGGCCGTTCGCCGGCCCTGCCGACGCGCTGGAGGGTGCCGTACAGCTCGCCGTGGCGGCACTGCACGAGGCTCCGCCGACGGCCTGGGACCGCAAGGCCGGTTCGCTGGAGTGGGACTGCTGGGAGACGATCGATCACCTCAGCGGCGCCCTCTTCACCTACGCCGTCCAACTGGGCCCCAGGAAACCGCCGTTGGAGGGCAACGTGCCCTTCGTGCGGGAGAGCCGGCGAGCCGGTGGGCCCGCCGGCGCCGTGCACGCCGACCGTGCGGCGGGGCCCGCCGGGCTGCTGCAGGTGCTGGAGGCGAGCGGGGCGCTGCTGGTGGCCATGGTGCGGACGGCGTCGCCGCAGGCGCGGGCGCACCATGTGTTCGGGGTGTCCGACCCCGAGGGCTTCGCCGCGATGGGCACGGTCGAGACCCTGGTGCACACCTACGACCTGGCGCGGGGGCTGGGCCTCGCATGGAACCCGCCCGCGGATCTGTGCCTGTGGGTGCTCGCCCGGCTGTTCCCCGACGTCCCGGAGGAGGGCCACGATCCCTGGGCGACCCTGCTGTGGGCCACCGGGCGCGGCGCGCTGCCGGGCCACTCCCGCCGCACGGGTTGGCGCTGGGACGCGAGCGTCCGGGCCCGGGGATAGTTCCGGCGCGCCCCGCCCGGGCTTTGGCCATGACGAAGCCCAGGCCGACGACGAGGTCGGCCTGGGCCAGTCGTGAGGTGCCCGGGTGGTCTCCGGAGTGCGAGGAGAGCCCGCTCAGGCACGTCTGTACGAGGCGAGGTGGGCGAACACCACAATGTTGTCGACGTAGTCCTTGACCTTCCTGTCATAGGCGCCGCCGCAGGTGATCACGCGGAGCTGCGCGGTGGAAGCATCGGCGTAGACCCGGTCGTTGGGGAAGTTCGACTTGGCGAAGGTCTCCACGGAGTCGACCTTGAAGGTTGCGACGACACCGTCCTCGCGAGTGATGTTGATCGAGGCGCCCTGCTTGAGCGACTCAAGTTGCAGGAACACCGCCGGTCCGGTCTTGGTATCCACGTGACCGGCGATGATCGCGGATCCGCGCTCACCCGGTGACGCACCGTCCTTGTACCAGCCGACGAGATTTCTGTCATTCCCGGGCGGTGCATTGAGCTGGCCGGTCGAGCTCAGGGTCAGCGTGGTGAAGGGCGCGTCGACGGCGATGTCCGGGATCGACACCCGCCTCGGCGCGGAACGCGGCAGAGCCAGATCGGGGACCCGCGGGGAGGTGGCCGTACGGCTTCCCGGCGTGGCGGAGGAGGCCACCGCGGGGCCGGACAGCGGCTTGGGGTCTGCCGAGGTGTCCACGGAGTTGTAGACGAGGAGAGAACCCAGCAGGAACGCTCCCGCAGACCACAGCAGGCCGCGGCCGACGGGGCGGGACGCGGAGGCGAGCCGGGGTGGACGGGAATTCGGCTGGGGTGACTGCGGGGCGGTCATGTGACGGAGCCTTTCATGAACGGGACGGCAGCTAGGGCAGTGCAACGGCGGTAAAGAAAGCGCCGCGGCCACCGTCCACGAGGAGCGGTGGCCGCGACAGCAGAGCGGCCTCCGTAACGGAGCAGCCGGATCAGGCCGCAGAGGCGCCCGAGGTGTTGCGACGGCGCAGCATGTAGGCGCCGGCGCCGAGACCACCCAGCATCAGCACGGAGCCGGCAGCCAGACCGCCACCGGTCGCCATGCCGCCACCACCGGTGTGGATGCCACCGTGCGGCCGCTGACGGTCGCCGTAGCCACCGTCGTGGTCGCCGTAGCCACCACGGCCGTGGTCGCGGTCACGGTCGCCGTAGCCACCGCGGCCGTGGTCACGGTCTCCGCCACGACCACGGCCACCGTCACGGCCGCCGTCACGGCCACCGTCGCGGCCGCCGTCACGGCCGCCACGGCCGTGGTCGTCGCCGTAGCCGCTGCCCTGGTCCCAGTCAGCGACGACTACCTTGGCCATGGCGCCACCACCGGTGTGCACGCCACCGCTGGGCATGTGGTCACGGCAGCGGTCCATGCGGCCGTCGCGACCGCGGTCGCGGTCACGGTCGCCGCCACGACCACGGCCACCGTCACGGCCGCCGTCACGGCCACCGTCACGGCCACCGTCACGGCCACCATCGCGGCCACGGTCACGGTCGCCGCGGCCATCGCGGCCGTCGCGGCCGTCACGGCCACGGTCGCCGCCGCGGCCACGGTCACGGTCGCCGCCGCGGCCGTCACGGCAGTGGTCACGGTCGCGGTCGCCCCGACCGCGGTCGCGGTCACGGTCGCCACGGCCGCGGTCGCGGTCGCCGTTCCGGTCGTGGTCGTGGTTGCTGGAGGAAGAACCACTGTCCGCGGCAATGTCCTCCGTGATCATGGCGTTCGCAGCAGGGGCAGAGATTGCGAGCACCGCCGTAATGGCGGCTGAAGCGAACAGGGTGCGAGCAGTGCGCATGGGGACATGTTCCTTTCGGCGCAACTGCGAAGGCTGACTCTTTGTCGGCTCATCGGATCGCAGTGGCGACGTGATCACCGTCAGCCGGATTGCGGCCTCGCACCACCGGAGAACGTCGCATTCGAGGTACCCCCTGGGCTCTTCGGGTGGCGGAAGGCAGCGGATTCACCCGTTGGACGGCGCGCGTCGTCGGCGTGTCGCGTTACGAGTGGGCTAAAGGGCCTCGACGGCGCCTCGACAGCCCGTCAGAGCGGAGTCATTCGGTACTGAACGGGCGTCGCGAGCGGGGTCGCCCCTGACTCGCCGACGCCGCCGACAGCCCCGACGGCCCTCCGATGACTCGGAGGCGGCTCGTCAGGAGGCAACGTCAGTTCCGGCGTACGCGGTGGGGCCGTCGTGCGGTGGGCCTGCCGTGCGGTGGGGCTGTCGTGCGGTGGGGGCGTCGTGCGGTGGGGGCACCGGCCCAGCCCGCGAGAGACGCACAGTCGACGGACGCCCAGCGGGCACAGCAATGACTCGAAGCTCAATTCCGCAGAAGGAAAAGAATGCCTTAACACCCCTCCAGGGCCCGGCCGTTCGGCAGACGGTGGCGACCGGATCTCGTCATTCGCCGGGTGCCGCATCCCTCCTCGTCCTCTGCCGCGAGGACGGACACCCCTCTTCTCCCGGCGGGCACACGATTCGACGGGGACACGATTCGGTGGACACGCGATTCGGTGGGCACACGATTCGGCGAGAACACGTTCGTCGGGCACACGGTGAACCGCCGCACGGTGCCGTCGGACTCACCCCACAGCACCCGCCAGCAAGGCCCGCTGTCGTCTCCTCTGCCCTCCCTTTCGGGGAGATGCCCGGGCCATGAGTACACGAAAGGCCGGCCACGCTCACTCGGATGGAGGGATTCGATACACCCGAAGGGCCGCTCCGACGGGCGGTCCTGTGTTTCACATGAAACACCGACGGACGGTCGCGCCGGTCAGGTGGCGCTGTCCCGGAGAGCCTTTTCGACGATCGCTTCCAGCCGGGAGTGGTGCGCCCCTCGCCAGTAGACGCGCCCGCATGCGGTGCACTGGGCGAAGACGTCGTACGTCCGCTGAGTGCCGTGTTCAAGGTGCTCACGGACCGAGTCCTTGTCCGCGTCCGTGAGCGGGCCGTTGCATGCGGTGCAGCGGGTCCAGGGTGCGAGCTCGGGCGCGAACCGGTCCAGTACGTCCCGGAGTTGCTCATCGGGCCGGTCGCTGTAGATGAACGCGCCCGCCCAGATCTCCCGCCGTCGCAGCAGCCCCCGGTCCCGGGAGAGCAGTACGCGTCGCTCCTTCGCCGAGAGCGCCGCCAGTGCGGCGTCGCCGGGGTCCTCATTCGTGTACGCCGCGTCGACGCCGAGCAGCCGCAACCTGCGCGCCAGGGTGCCGAGGTGAACGTCGAGCAAGAACCGCAGCGGCGCACCGGGGAACCGCTGGGGGCGCTCGACGGCGTACACCTCGACGCGCTCCCCCGCCCGCGGGACATGGGATACGGGCACCTCGGCACCGTTCACGACCAGCCGTCCGACCTCGGTGAGCGGGACGCCGAGCGATTCGACGACGTGGCCGAGCGTCGAGGAACCGTCGGTCACCACGGGCGCACCGGCGGCGGTGGCGTGCGCCGCCCCAACGAAAAGGTGCAGCTCAGGGGCGATGACGAAGGGGATCTCAGGACCGTTCACGCCGGACAGCATGTCATCGGCCGAGCCGGCCCGGCCAGCGGATTCGCGGCGGTCGGAGCCCGGAGCGGCGAGCCACCGGCGCTCCGGCCCGATCGCAGCCGCGCCAGATCTGGCTACGTACGGACCGTAGCGGTCCGCGCCCCGGATTGTGCACGGTGGAGCAGGCCCCGCTCCCCCGCCGCCCCTAGCCTCACTGCCACCACATCACCACCATCACCAATGAGGGGCGGTACCGGTGAACTGGCTCATCCACGACTACCGCGAGAACGATCTCGCCGAGGTGGTCCATCTGATCGACTCCACGGCCGACCTCGGCCAGGAGTCCGTGTTCTCCCTCGCGGAGTGCATCGGCGCGCTGACCTCTCGGCAGCCCGCCGTGGTGGCCGTCCACCACGGTGCTCCCATCGGGGCGGCGCTCGCGTGTGTGGCCGGTGAGCGGGGCTGGGTGATGCGGATCGCGATCTCCTCGTCCTGGCGCGGCCGGGGACTGGCGAGTGCCCTGCTGGTGGAGCTGGAGCGGCGGCTGATCGCCGCCCGGGTGAGCCGGATCGCCTATGTGCTCCCCGAGGAAGACCTTCTCGGGGAGGGACTGCTCAATGCGGGCTACACCCGGCAGCCCGCAGTCGCCTACTTCGAGAAGGTGGAGCCGCATCACGGGCCCGCGGCCGGCCTCCTGGAGGACCTCGGCGGGCGGTTTCTGCCCGCCGACCTGTGGGCCAAGGTGGCCGGCATGGAAGCGGAGAAGGATCTCATCGAGCGACGGGTCGTGCTGCCGCTGGCGGAGCCGGAGCGAGCTGCCCGGCACGGCGTACGGCCGCCGCGGGCGATCGCCCTCTTCGGCCCGCCGGGCACCGGGAAGACCACCTTCGCCCGGGGCATCGCCGCCCGCCTCGGCTGGCCGTTCGTCGAGCTGCTTCCGTCCCGGCTGGCCGATGGGGGAAATCTGGCGGCTGCCCTGCGCACCGCCTTCGCCCGGATCGCGGAACTGGAGCGGGTCCTCGTCTTCATCGACGAGGTCGAGGAGATCGCCCCGGTCCGCGGCGAACCCGCGCAGCCGGGCGGGCTGCACGGCGTGACCAATGAGCTGCTCAAGCTCATACCCGGATTCCGGGAGCGGGACGAGCGGCTGCTGGTGTGCGCGACCAATTCCCTTCGGTCGCTCGACCCGGCGTTCCTGCGCCCCGGCCGGTTCGACTACGTGATCCCGATCAGCACGCCGGACCCGGCGGCGCGCTCGGCGATCTGGTCCCGGTACACGGACGGCCGGGCCGATGTGGACATCGCGGCGCTGGTGGCGGCCAGCGAGCTGTTCACCCCGGCCGATATCGAGCACGCCGCCCGGGTGGCCGCGCAGGCTTCTTTCGAGCGGGACCTGGAGGCGATCGGGGTGGGTGCGGGGGCACGTGGGCGGCTCGGGGCAAGCACCGATGACTACCTCGCCGCCCTCGCCCGCTGCCGGCCCACGGTCACCCCCGCGATGCTCGACGAATTCGGTGCGGACATCACGGCCCATGCCCGCTGCTGACCCGGCCGCCGCCGCGGCGCAGTTACTCTCCGGGGCCGAACCATGCGTCCAGGCGGGCGGCGGCCACTTCCCATGGCTCGACGACCCGGTTCAGTTCGCCCGGACCGTCGGCTCGTTCCTCGACCACGCCGTTCCGCCCGCACACCGTGTCAGCAGCCCAAGTTGCCGCCAGGTGCGGTCCCCGGGATCTGCACGAAGCTCTGATAGCTGTTGATCCGGCTCCGCACCTGGCCGGGGTTGCCACCGTTGCATTCGAGCGAACCGTTGATGCTGCGGATGGCCTCACCGAATCCGGCGCCACTGACCATCGCGTGGTGCGGCGTCATGGTGCCCGGTCCGGTTTGCGTGTTCCAGTACCACAGGGATAGTTCGCGGTGTTCTGCTCCACCGCATACACCAGGCCACCGGTCTCATGGCTGACGTTCGCGAGGAAGACCGCGGCCTCCTGGCGCCGCACGGTGTCGCTCCCGGTGTTCGCAAACTCGGGATACGCGCAGAGGGCCGCCGTCAAACCGCTGTAGGTATAGAACGATCGCCAATTCACCGGCGCCAGCGCCGGAGAGGACCACCGCGCCCACCATGCAGTGCTCCGAGTCAACCGCCTGCCATCCAGCCCTTCACCCAATCGACTACCGGGCCGCTACTGCGGGACCGGAATGGACGAGGGACAGAAACAGAAACAGGAGAGAGGGGCAAGGACAGGAGCGCGGCACGATCCTGGCGGACGAGCCGCAACTGAAGCCCGGCCTCCTGCAGTTCTGGCTGGCGTGCCGCACCGCTGACCAGCAGGTGGTGCGACAGCCCGGCACGGCAGCGGAGGCCTCGCACGGCAACGCATTGAGCCTTCCTCCGGCACCCACGACTATCCAGCCAGCCCTCGTTGACAACGTCCGGCGGACCTTCCCGGCGATAGCCGGACCGACCGGGCAGAACCGGGAGCAGGACCCGGCACAGCAGCCCCAACACGGCCCCGGCTTCGCCTCCAGCCCCGTGCCATAGTGCCCGCATGAAGACGATCGGGCTGCTCGGAGGCATGAGCTGGGAGTCGACGGCGGAGTACTACCGGCTGCTCAACGAATTGACGCGGGAGCGTCTGGGCGGCCTGCACTCCTCGCGCTGCGTGCTCTACTCCGTGGACTTCGCGGAGATCGAACGACTACAGACCGAAGGGCGCTGGGAGCAGGCAGCCGGGGTACTCGCCGAAGCCGCCAGGGCACTGGAGGCGGCCGGCGCCGAAATACTGCTGCTCTGCACCAACACCATGCACAAGGTCGCCGGCCAGGTTGCCGCCGCCGTCACCGTCCCGCTCCTACACCTCGCCGACACCACAGCGGATGCCGTACGTGACAGCGGGCTGCGCCGCATCGGGCTGCTGGGCACCGCCTTCACCATGGAGCAGGACTTCTACCGCAACCGGCTGGAAAGCCATGGGCTGGAGGTGCGGGTCCCGGATGCCGCCGGACGACGAATCGTCCATCGCACGATCTACGAGGAGCTGTGCCAGGGCATCGTCCGTGACGAGTCCCGGCAGTCATTGATGGCCATCATCAGGGACCTCGTCGCCGCCGGGGCCGAGGGCATCGTCCTGGGCTGCACCGAGATCGAGCTGCTCATCAAGCCGGAGCACAGCCCGGTCCCGGTATTTCCGACCACACGGCTTCATGCCGAAGCCGCCGTCACCCGCGCGCTCACCGGCTCCCCGTAATTACGGAGTCCGGTAAGTCTGATAGATCCGGAAGTCCGCCACCTCACCAAGTTGAAGGCTGCCACTACCATCAACTCCCCTCTGCACACAGGCTCTTGTGCTGTGAGCAGGTTTGAAGGCACTACAGGTACGCTGACGTGGTGTCGAGTACCGAGTTAGAACGACTGGCCAGGATCCGGATGCAAGTCACCGGTGAGACGCTGGAACGCGCCATGGCCGTACTCGAAGGACACGCCACCGCCCCCGAGCCGAAATCCGAACCTGACACCGCGACCGAAGACACCGGAAACAGCGAGGTCAATGAGCCCGACGCGCCCAACGAGGCCAGCGACGGCAGCGACGGCAGCGACGGCAGCGACGGCAGCGACGGCAGCGACGGCAAGGAGAACGCCGCGCGGCGGGACGGGGGACGGACACCCCAGCGGCGAGGCCATCTCCGCAGCCTGTGAGGGAGGCCGCGCGACGGCGAGTAGCGCCCTCAAAGGGAAGCGATGATCCATGGAAGAGAAGTAGCGACTCACGAAGAGTCGCGTGCCTTACACGGAGAGTCATGGATGCCGGGCAACCTCCGACGCCGGCCAACGCCACGGTCCGGGCAGGCCGGGCACCACCATGCGGCTCCGCACTCGGAACATGCTGCTATCGACCATCCACTCAGCGTGAACGGTCGACAGAGGGCGCCCAGCCCGACGAGGAGCCGCTGAGAAGCCTGCGGCTCACGGAGTGAGTGGCCGCGCCAGCATCGGTGTCTTGAGCATCTGATGTCCGCCGCTGGCCAGCATGCGGACCTCGCCCCGGTCGCTGATCTCTGCGCGTACGATCCCCGATTCATCCTCGTAGACCGGATACCCGCCAGCTCCTGCCCGCTCGGTACGACGGACGATCACCACGTCGTCCTCCACCGCGGGAGCTTGAAATACCAGCTCATAGCTTTCCGGGTAATCCTCCATCGTGGCCTCCCGAATACGACTCGGCAGGTGCTGTGGGCGGCGCTCCCCACGCCGCTGGACGCGCGCCGCTGCACCTCCGCCCTTCCATCCTCACCCACTCCCGCCCGCCGCGCCTCATGAGGGAGAGAGGGAGAGGCGGGACAGGCAGCGGTGGCTTCTGAGGGTGCCCCGCCCCCGCGCGCTGTCACGGGAGCGGGGCGGGTCCGAGAAGCGCCAGCAGCTCGGATAGTTACGGGAGCCACGGTACGGGGCACCACTGACAACGGCGGACGGACGGACCGACGGACGGACCGACGGACGGACCGGCGGACCGGACGACCGGCAGACCGGCAGACCGGCAGACCGGCAGACGAGCGGACGGGCGGGCCGGCGGGCCCGGCCAGTGCGGCCCTCGCGCCCCTCGCGCCCCTCGTGCCGCGGCCGGGCAGACGGGAGCCCTCGCATGCTGCGGATGCGGCGGCGAGGGAAGGACCTGTCGGTACGCGGCGACATCGCGGCGAAAGGGGTGAAGGTGGCCGGGAGACCTCGGTTTTCGCTCGGGACGGTGGTCCTGGACTGCGCGGATGCGCATGTGCTGGCGGGCTTCTACCGGCGGCTGCTCGGGTGGGAGGTGACCTACAGCGAGCCGGACTGGGTACTCGTCAGAGACCCGGACGGGGGTACCGGGCTCTCGTTCCAGTCCGAGCCGGGATACCAGGCCCCGGTGTGGCCGGAACGACCTGGGGAACAGCAGAAGATGCTGCATCTCGACATGCGGGTCGATGACCTTGATGAGGCCGAGGCGTATGCGGTCGCGGCGGGGGCGACGCGCGCCGACTTCCAGCCTCAGGACGATGTCCGGGTGTTGCTCGATCCGGCGGGACACCCGTTGTGCCTCTTTCTCCATTGAGGGTGGAGGTGTTGAGGGCGCAGTGTTGACGGCTGGGGCGGGAGCTGAGGGCGGGGTATCGGCGGCTGGGCGTCGAGGGGCGGTAGCTGCCGGCGCCGGGGTCCGCCCTTCACCCTCGATGATCGCGGAGCGTGTGGGAATGGACACATGCAGGTAGCGAGGGCGGATCGGGCGGCCGACGATCCTGGCTGGTCAGGAAGTTGAGACGGCGTAAGGACGGGGGCGCGAAGGGCGAAATACGGACGGAGGGCCGATGCGCGCGGGATCGCGTTGTCAGTGTCTGCCCCTAGCATGGCTTATATGTCCCCAACTCCTTCTGCCCACACGGATGTCCCCGTTCCCGCCGCCGAGGCGAACGAATCGATTCGGCGATTCGTCCGCGCCCGGCGCGGACTGGCGTGGTCGGCGCAGGACATGGCGGAGTATGCGGTGCTGCTGGAGATCTGGACGTTGGCGGTGCGCGCGGAGGTCGTCGAGGCGGCATAGCCCAAGGTCAGCGTGGATGGGGGGATGTGGCAGCGGCGTTAGTGGCGCGTTAGTGGATCGGCAGCCATCGGCACCAAGCTGATGCGTGTTCCGCTCATCGAAGCGGTGCGAACGCCGACGACCATCGGCACAGCCAACGCCGAAGCCAGCGCAGCGACGCCACGATTCCACCGGAATGCGGAGCGGCAGCGTGCACGCAAGGGAGATTCTCATGTCCTGGAAGAAGGGCCCTGAGACCGACATCGACCTCACCGCAACCGCCACCGGTGCCGCAGATGCCACCCACACCAGCATCCACACCACCAGCGCCTTACCTCCCGTCCTCCGCCGTGGACGCACGATCGTTGCCGCTTCGCTGATCGCCGTCGCCGCCCTCTCGCTGACCGCCTGCGGCACCGGCCAGAACAGCACCAAGCCGAGCACCAAGGTCTCGACGAGCCCCGACCCCGTGAACCGGTCCAAGGAGGCGGCCGCCCTCGGCGACACCGCAGCCAACGAAGACGCGGAAGCGGGCCGGAAGTCGGGCGAGACAGCGAAAAGCGGCGGGCAGAGCGCCGGGGCAAGCGGCAACAAGGCAGGTGGCGGCACCACTGGCGGGGCCGGTACGGACACCGGATCGGCGTCCCACGGCAAAGGGAGCAACGGCACCTGGACCGGCGTCCTCAAGTATCTGGCTCCCGGCAAGCTCACCGTGACGCCGGCGTCCGGGACCGAGCAGGCGTTTTTCGTCGGCGCCGGGACCAAGACCCTTGGCGCGGCTGTGATCTGCGCGTCAGACGGCAACGTCACCGTGGACAGCAGCGGTTACGGCACCTCCTCGTGCACCGAGGCACAGCTGGAGAAGGCGGCCAAGATGAACTCCGTCGAGGTCCGGGTCACCGTTGAGGGCGGCGTGGCAACCCGGATCGCCGAGCACTACCGCCCCTGAGCCCCGAGCAGGTGTCGCGCCCAGCCCGGAGCCCTGCGCGCACACGACGTGGTGAGCGAGAGGCGCGGATCGCTGATCGGCGGGACGGAGGTCGGTGACGACCGGACGACCCGGCAACCGGGCATGGGGCACGGGCATGGGCAACCGGGCCGGCCGACCACACCAAGCCGTCCGATTTCCGCCAGCGGAAGCGGCGCGCGTACCCGCAGACTCGAAGCGTGAGAGCAATGCACACGACCGAGGACGGACGCGCCGTGACCACTCCCGGGACGTACACCGCCGCCACCGCGAGCGACATCGCTGCCGGTGGCGCCGCTGGTGGGCTGCTGCTGGTGAGCCGATGACCTCTCCGCTTCTCTCCCGGGCGGAGGCGGCCGCGTACGGGCCCCTCCCCTCCCCCGCTCCGCACACTGACGCCGAACTCGCCGCTCTGCTGGACCTCGTGGCCTCGCCCGGTGCCCGCATCTCCACCGTGGTGGTCGGGCACAGCCGGGACGCTGCGTCGCGTGCGGCCGCGGCGGCTTTCGTCGAAGGGTGGCGGGCGCTCGGCCGGCTGCCGGTCCTGGCCGTGATCGACTGGCCGGAGTCCGCCGCGTCCTGGCTCCGGGCGGCCGGCCGCTTCACCGCCGGGGAACCGGATGCCTGGGTGGTGGCGGCCGCGCCGCTCGGCTGGGCGCAGATGAGCCGCCGGCTGCGCCACAGCACCGGCTGGGACCCGGCACGCACGTACGGCTTCGCGGCGCTCGGCGACTCCCGCGTACCCGCCCTCGCGGGCCGGACGACGCTCCAGGGCATGCGCGGCGCCGACGCGGACGGCGGCACCTGGACCGTCGATCGCGGCTGGGTTGTCCAGCTGCTCACCGGTCCACCGGCCCCTCGGGCCACGACGCATCGCCATGGCACGCTGGAAGAAGTCAGCGATGAGGGAAGTCAGCAATGAGGCAGGAACACATGAGCAGCCCACTTCCCGGCTTCGACCGGAGCGGGGCCGCCCGTGGGCTCCGCCAGGAAGTCGCCCCCGGCGCCATCCACGTCCCCGGCTGGCTGCCCCTGGCCGAGCAGCGTGAGCTCGTCACCGCCTGCCGGGGCTGGGCGCGTGGTCCGGCCCCGATCCGTCACACGAGGCTCCCGCGCGGCGGCGTGATGTCCGTCCAGACCGTGTGCATCGGCTGGCACTGGCAACCGTACGCATACACCCGCACCGCCGACGATGTGAACGGGGCGCGGGTGGCCGCGTTCCCTGACTGGATGGTCGAGTTGAGCCGTCGCGCGCTGGTCGAGGCCTACCAGGACGCCACCGCCGGCGATGGCTACACCCCGGACACCGCTCTGATCAACTTCTATGACGGCCAGGCGAAGCTCGGCATGCATCAGGACAAGGAAGAGCGCTCCCCCGCGCCGGTCGTCTCGCTGAGCATCGGCGACACGTGTGTCTTCCGGTTCGGCAACACCGAGACGCGCACCAAGCCCTACACCGACATCGAGCTGGCCGCCGGTGATCTCTTCGTCTTCGGCGGGCCGTCCCGCTTCGCCTACCACGGGGTGACCAAGGTCCGGCCGGGCACCGGCGATCCGGCGTCCGGCCTGTCCAGCGGGCGCCTCAACATCACGATGCGGGTGACCGGGCTCGACGGATAGCGCCGGGCCTCCACGGCACACCGGACCCGCTCCTCATCGCCGGGCTCACGCGGCAGACTGGACTCATGTGCCGCAGCATCAAGACGCTCCGTCCGCCCGCCACCCCCGAGGTCACCGACGAGGACATCCGGGCGGCGGCCTTGCAGTACGTCCGCAAGGTCTCCGGGTTCCGCGCCCCGGCCGCTCACAACCGCGAGGTGTTCGACCAGGCCGTGGACGCCGTGACCGCCGCGACCCGGGAACTCCTCGACGGCCTGCAGATCCGTGGCTCCGCAGCCCACCGCGGTGCGCACTCGCACACCCCTTAGGGCAGGGCCGGCGTCATCACCATTCGAGCAGCGCCTGAACCGGCAGGTGATCGCTCGGATACTGACCGTGCGCGGAATACGTATTGATCGTGGCGCGCCGGCAGCGCACCCCCGGCGAGGTGAGGATCCAGTCGACCCGGTCCCCGTCCGGTACCAGCGGCCGGTAGCCGTGAAAGGTGGCGTACTGCGGGCTGCGCTCATCGGCCGCGTCCCAGCTGTCGACGAGTGATCCGCCACCGAGCATCGCGTCGTACACGGAATTCTTGTGCGCGGCGACATTGAAGTCGCCCGTGACGATCCGGGGCAACGTGCTGACCAGCCCACCCAGCCGTTCGGTGATGAGAGCGGCGGACCGCTCTCGCGCGTACTGATGCGCATGATCGAGATGCGTGTTGAGCACATAGAATTCGCGCTCCGTCCGCAGCTCCCGGAATCGCACCCAGGTCGCCATCCGAATGACGGTATTTCCCCAGGTCGCCGACGCGATCAGATACGGCGTGCCGGACAGCCAGAAATGGTCGTATTCAACCGGCGCAAGCCTCCGCACGTCATAGAAGACGGCCGCGAATTCCTCCTTGCTTCCGCCGCCCCGTCCCGTTCCCACCCAGGCGTAGTGCGGCCCGAGGTCCGCCGCGATATCCCGCAGCTGCCCGTACAGCCCCTCCTGCGTCCCGAGCACGTGCGGGATCTCCCGGCGGAGCAGGGCCCGCATCACGGGGCGGCGCTCCGCCCAGGAGTGCGGCCGGGCGTCCGAGGCGTACCGCAGATTGAAGGTCATGACCCGCAGCGCCCGCTCGCTGCCGGCCGCGTACGCAGGCGTCGGCTCGTACGCGGCTGCCGCCATCGCTCCGGCAACCGCACCGGCGGCCACCGCCCGAACCGCACTCCGCCGGCTGACTTGCGAGGGCCCGGTCGCGGAGCCGGAGCCCGAGCCGGAGGAATCAGGTGAAGCGTGGAACGCGGGAGGGAGAGCAGTCACAGCGACTCCAGTCGTCCATTGCGCGGGCAGGCACCTACACCACTGACACCCTTGCAAGGACAACCATGACGGCCCAGTCCCGAACCTCGCCACATTCCCCAAGTGGCCGATGGGCCAATTGACTTGAAACGCTGGGGAAGGGGGCGAGGGGGCGAGGGACCGAGCGGGCGGACGGTCGCCTGTCTTGCCTCGGCCGGGCCGCTGACCGCTGACCGCTGACCGCTGACCGCTGACCCCTGTCGACGGCCTCTACCGGTCGCCCGCCGGCCCCTGCCAGTCCGCGTGCCGAATGCGGGAGATCTCGCGTACTCCGGAGACCGTGGCCCACTCGTCCTTCCCCAGCCGCGACAGGGGCTTCAGCCGGGAAATCTCGGGGTGCCCGTCGACCAGTACGTCTTGTGACACGGCCGCATGCACCACGCGCCCGAAGACGACGGTGCCGTCGCCGATCCGCAGCGTACTGTGCACCTCGCACTCCAACGCCACCGGCGAGGCCGCCACGCGCGGCGGCTTGACCCGCAGACTCGGCTCGGTGGCGATCCCGGCCGCCTCGAACTCGCTCACCCCGTGCGGAAAGTCGGTACCCGTGTCATTGATCGGCTCGAAGAGCCCCTCGGGCGCAAAGTTGACCACGAACTGACCGGTCGCCTCGACATTGTGCAAAGTGTCCTTGCGCCCGACGGAGCTGAACTGCACCACGGGCGGCGAGACACTGGCGATCGTGAAGAAGGAGTGCGGTGCGAGGTTGTGCGTGCCGTCCGCCGAGGTGGTCGACACCCAGGCGATGGGCCGGGGCACCACCGTCGCGGTCAGCAGCCGGTAGAACTCGTTGCGGGACATGGCAGCGGGATCGAAGTCAATACGCATGGTGATCAGTATCCACACCGGCCGCCGCGGGTCCTACAGCCGATCGCATCACTGCCCAGCCCCTGAGTCCTCCGACCACCGGCCCGCGCGCACCGCCTCCGCCTACCAGATGACCGGGAGCTCGTGCAGGCCGAAGATGGCCGCGTCGTTCTTCAGCGGCAGGTCTTCAGCGGGGCCGGCCGGCCGGAGTCCGGGGATGCGGCGGAGCAGGGTCTCGTAGACGATCTCCAGTTCCATCCGGGCGAGGCTCTGCCCGAGGCACTGGTGCGGTCCGTGGCCGAAGGCGAGGTGCTGGCGTGCGCCGCGGTCGACGTCCAGCCTTCCGGGGTTCTCGAAGACGTCCGGGTCGTGGTTGGCCGAGCCGCCCAGCGCGAAGACGCCTTCGCCGGCGCGGATGGTCTGCCCGCCGATCTCGACGTCCTCCTTGGCCACGCGCGTGGTGATGATGTCGGTGATGGTGAAGTAGCGCAGCAGTTCCTCGACGACCTGCGGTGTGCTGCCGGGGTCGCCGGTGATGCGCGCCCGCAGCTCGGGCCTCTCCATCAGGGCGAGCATGCCCAGCGAGATCATGTTTCCGGTCGTGTCGTGCCCGGCGGTCAGCAGCAGGAACGCCAGGTCGACGAGTGCGTCGTGGTCGTACGCGCCGTCCTTTCGGCCCTTGGCGATCTGGCGGCTGAGCAGATCGTCCCCCGGGACCTTCTCCTTGGCCGTCACGAGCTCGTCCAAGTAGGTCTGCAGGTCGAAGAACGCCTGCTGCCGGGTCAGCGGCGGGAGGGTCATGCTGAGCATGCGGGAGGTGCGGTCCTCGAAGAAGTCGCGGTCGGCGACGGACACGCCGAGCAGCTCGCAGATGACCAGGGAGGGCACCGGGAAGGACATCGTCTTCACCAGGTCGGCCGGGTTGGGGCCGGCGAGCATCGCGTCGACGCACTCGTCGACGATCTCCTGGACGCGCGGGCGCAGGGCTTCCATCCTGCGGAAGGTGAACTCGCCGACCACGGCGCGCCGCGCGCGGGTGTGTTCGGGCGCGTCCATGCCCGCCAGGGACAGTGTGGAGTCCTTGTCGCTGCGGGCGAGCTCGACCAGCATCGGGAAGTTCGGATCGGCCCGGTCGGAGCTGAGCCGCGGTTCGAGCAGCGCCTTGCGAACGTCGTCGTAGCGGGTCAGGATCCACGCCGGCTTACCGGTCGGCAGGATCACCTCCGACACGGGCCCGCTCTCGCGCAGGCCCTTGTACTCGTCGGGCAGCCGGTAAGGGCAGGTGCGGGGGAAGGGGAAGGCGGGTGGGGTGCCGCCGTCGGTCGGTCCGGTCACTGGATATCGCTCCTCATCGGTGGTGGGTGCGCGGTGGCGCCGGAGGTGCGCCGCGCCGTCGCCCGGGGGTGGGCCGGCGCTCCTCCGGCGCCACATCGTTCGAACGTCCCCGGTCAGAGGGGCTTCTGCGCGGTCAGCAGCACGGAGCCGAATTCGTCGACGTCGATCATGGAGGCGGGGCTGAACTTTTCCTCTGCCTCGTCGTCGAAGACGGTCTGCATCTCCTGGGAGCCCTTGCTCATCTGCTCGAAGGTCTGCCGCACGCTCTGCTCGGTGATGTCGAGGAGCTCGACGAAGCGCAGGCCCGCGTCGCGCAGCATGGGCACGTAGTCCTCGGGCCGGGCCAGCGTCATGATGAAGTCGCGGAGGAGCCGGTCCACCGCGGGCTGCTTCTCGGCGGGGATGGGGCCGCGCTCGAAGAAGTCGGTGAGGACCAGGCGGCCGCCGGGGCGCAGTACGCGGCGGATCTCGCCGAGGACCCGTCCGCGGTCGGGCATGTGGAAGATCGACTCGATGGCGATGGCGGCGTCGAAGGAGTTGTCGGGGAAGGGCAGTTCCATGGCGTCGGCGTGCCGGAACTCCACGCGGTCGCTCAGGCCGGCGCCCTCGGCGAGGGCGGTGGCGCGGGCGATCTGGTCCTTGCTGATCGCGATGCCCGTGACGTGGGCGCCGGTGCGCCGGGCGATCCGCATGGCCGGCTGGCCGACTCCGCAGCCGACGTCGAGGACCTGCTGTCCCTGGTCGATCCGCAGGCGGTCGGTCATCGTGTCGGTGAGCCGGTCGGCCGCTTCCACGAGCGGGGTGTCGTTGTCGTCGACGTCCCAGTAGCCGAGGTGGAGGCTGCCGCCGGCCGCTTCGGTGTCCAGTGCGGTGAGGCGGTCGTAGAGGTGTCCGACCTCTTCGGGGTCGGGGACGGAGACGGGGGCGGTCGTGGACGTGCTGGACATGGAAGTCCTCCGTTTTTTCTGTCTGCTGAACCGGAAAGGGGTGCAACTTGCACGGTGGGCGCGTGGATTCGGGCGGAAGCGCCGGAAACATCTACTCGCCGCGGGCTGAATGCCGGGGGAAAATGGGGCAGATGGGGAATTCACTGCGCACGGCGTGAAGCCTGCCATCTGCGTGGAGTCTGCGCTTGGAGATCACCATACCCGCCGGGAAGAAAATGCGGAACAATTCCACAGAAAATTCCATGGAGACAGGAAATTTCCTGGAGTTCACCCTTTCCTTCCGCAGGGCGTGGCGCTTTCATTCGGCGATTCTCACGAGCATTTTGCCGGTGTTGGCGCCGCGCAGCATGTCGATGAATGCGGCGGGTGCGTTCTCCAGTCCCCTGACGACGGTCTCCCGGTAGGAGATTCTCCCGTCCGCCAGCCAGCCGCCCATGCGGGCGGTGAACTCGTCCGGGAGATCGGCGTGGCCACCGACGAGGAAGCCGCGCAGGGTGATGCCCTTGGCGATGGCCTGCGCCAGGTTCCGTGGGCCGGCCGGGGGGTCCTTCTCGTTGGCCTGCGAGATGCTGCCGCAGAGGGCGAACCGCGCGCCCGTCCGGGCCAGGACCAGGGCGGCGTCCAGGTGGTCGCCGCCCACGTTGTCGAAGTAGACGTCGATGCCCGTCGGCGCGGCCTTCGCCAGCTGTTCGAGAACCGGCCCGTCCTTGTAGTCGAATGCCGCGTCGAAGCCGAGCTCCCCGGTCAGATAGGCGACCTTCTCGGCACTGCCCGCCGATCCGATCACGCGTTCCGCGCCGCAGAGCCGGGCGATCTGACCGACGAGGGACCCCACCGCGCCCGCGGCCCCGGAGACGAACACGGTGTCGCCGGGCCGGAATTCGGCGGCCTTGAGCAACCCCGTGTAGGCGGCGTGCCCCGGCATGCCGAGCACTCCGAGATACGCGCCGGGTGGCGCGAGCGCCGGGTCGATCTTGACCGCGCCGGCAGCGCCCACGACGGCGTACTCCCGCCAGCCGAGGCCGTGCAGGACCAGGTCACCGACGGCCAGGTGCGAGGACTTCGAGACGACGACCTCGCCGACGGCGCCCCCGTCGAGCGCCTTGCCGACGGCGAACGGCGGAACGTAGGACCTGGTTTTGTTCATCCGCCCGCGCATGTACGGGTCGACGCTCATCACCAGGTTGCGGATCAGCACCTGGCCGGTCCTGACTGCGGGCGGTTCCGCCTGCACGACCGAGAAGTTCTCAGCGGTCGGCCACCCCTCGGGGCGGGTGGCGAGCCGGACTTCGGTGCCCGTGGACGGAGCGGTCATCACGTTCTCCTCGACTGCGGTGGGTGGTCCGTCACGCACTGGGCACTCCGAGGGTGTCGCGCCAGTGCCGGCATGCGGTGGCGATGTGTTCGGCGGCGCCGTCGAGCAGCATGAGGCCGATCCGGTCCACGTGGCGGTGCCGCCATGAGGCGAGTTCGGTGCCTTCGACCCACTGGTTGAAGGCACCCAGCGCCGGACCGGTCTGGACCTGGTAGTTCACTTTTCCGGAGCCGTCGCCGTTCATGGCGAGGCGCGTGGTGTGGAAGAAGTACCAGCGGAACACCAGCGCCATCTTCTGTTTGGGCTCGGCGTCGGCCCGGTCGATGTCGGCGTCGCGCCCCTGCGACCGGAGATAAACGCGTACTTCGTCCCAGACCTCTTCGATGCTCTTGCCGAAGTAGGTTCTCTCCAGGAGGGAGCGCGTTTTCTCCGGAATATCGGCGAGGCCGTCGTAGTGGGAGTAGAGGGAGAACAGTTTGTTGGCCCGCGTGGGGAAGAAGACGCCTTTGCGGAGCACCTGCACCTTGGCACCGAATTCGAACATGTCGCCTGCGGGGGCGTAGGCGGTGTCGGCGATGCCGACGTCCTGCAGCATGTCCTTGACCTCGGTGCTCATGCCGGATTCCACCGTGCACTGGTTGATGGATCCGGTGAGTACGTAGTCGGCGCCCAGCATGAAGGCCGCCGCGACCGCCGCGGGGGTGCCGAGGCCGCCGGCGAGCCCCATGCAGATCGGTTCGTCGTAGCCGTACCGGTCCTGGGCCTGCTGCCGGAGCTTGAGCATGGCGGGCATCATGACCGTGGCGACGCCGCCGTCCGTGTGCCCGCCGGAGTCCGCCTCGACCGTGATGTCGTGGCTCATCGGCACCGTCCGGGCGAGTTCCGCCTGTTCGTCGGTGAGGGCGTTCTCCCGGCGGAGCCGGTCCAGGACCGGCCCGGGGGCGGGTGCCATGAACTGCTCGGCGACCTCCGGCCGGGAGACCTTGGCCACGATGCGGTGGTCGCACACCGTCCGGCCGTCGGCACCGCGGCGGAGTCCCCGTGCCCGGT
Source organism: Streptomyces sioyaensis (assembly GCF_004122735.1). GTDB lineage: Bacteria > Actinomycetota > Actinomycetes > Streptomycetales > Streptomycetaceae > Streptomyces > Streptomyces sioyaensis. The sequence continues at coordinate 24,213 of NZ_SDIF01000023.1, forward strand.
AGAGAACGAGCGCGGGGGTCATCTGCATGAAGGCCGACGCCTCGATGACGGGGACGCCGTGGCGCATCAGCACGTCGACCAGCGCGCGCTCGGCCGCAGGGTCGTCGTGGTCGGCCAGTACGTTGACGCCGTAGGGCTGCCCGCCGGCCAGGCCGTGCTGGACCTCCTTCACGCCCTGCTCGATCTCCGGGAGCGGCAGGCCGCCGGTTCCCAGGAAGCCGAGAATGCGGTGCCGGCCGAGCCTGACGACCATCTCGGCCGAGGCGATTCCCCGGTACATGCCGCCCACGGCGTAGGCGTGGCGCACACCCATGCGCCGGCGGAACACGGGGCTGCCGAGCGCGGCGGCCGGTGTGTCGGGCACGGCAGCCGGGGCATCGGGGCGGGCGACCGGCCGCGGGGCGGCGCGGATCTGGTCGATCAGCCTGCCGAGCACGCGGCCTCCGAGTTCGACGAAGTCGGTGACGCCCTGGTCGAGGAGGTGGTGCACGCTCTCGGTCCAGCGCACGGGCTGCACGATCTGGTCGACGAGCGTGCGCGCGGTCCGGCCGGGGACGTACGGGCGCGCGGTGGCATTGGCGATCACGGGCGTCGCCGGGTCCCCGAGGGCGAATCCGTCGGCGAAGCGGGCGAAGTCCTGCTGCGCCTGCCGCATCAGGGGCGAGTGGAAGGCGCCGGACACGTTCAGTCTCACGCAGCGGATGTCGCGCGCCTCAAGGTATGCCACCAGCGCGTCGACGGTCGCGGTGTCGCCGGACACGACCTTCTGCTGAGGTGCGTTGTCGTTGGCGACGGTCAGGCCGCGGAAGCCGCCTTCGTCGAGGAGTTCGCGCAGCCGTGCCGCGTCGACCCCGACCACGGCCGCCATGCCACCGCCCCGTGCCTGCGCCATCAGTGCACCGCGCCGCTGGACGAGGCGCAGTCCGGTCGCGAAGTCGAAGGCGCCGGCGGCGTGCAGGGCGCAGTACTCCCCCAGGCTGTGCCCGGCGAGGAAGGCCGGCTCGTCGCCGGTGCTCTCGCGCCACTGCCGGTGGGCGAGCGCCCCGACCACGAACAGCGCGGGCTGCGTGTACTCGGTGCGGCCCAGTTGCTGATGCGGATCGTCCAGGCACAGCGTGCGGAGGGAGTAGCCGAGGACTTCGGAGGCTTCGTCGGCGAGTTCGGGATACGCGTCGAACAGCTCGCGTCCCATGCCGCGCCGCTGGGCGCCCTGGCCGGGAAAGACCACTGCCTTCATGTCAGCGGCCTCCCTGCACGGAGGTCGCCGGGGCGGCGGCGTCCTCGGCGGCGTAGAGCCGGTCGCAGAGGCGCATCAGCTTGTCGAGCGACTGCGGGGCCGTCATGACCTCGGCGTGCATCGAGGTGTCGACGTCGATGGTGAAGAAGTCGTCGATCTGGTCGGCCCACGCCTGCCAGTACGCGATGCCGTCCACGGTGGGGAGTTCGGGGTTCGGGAAGAGCACCATGTGCTCCTCGAAGGCGCCGAAGAACTTGCCGCCCCGGTTGCGCAGGTAGTAGCAGCGCAGTCCGTCGCGCCGCGGCAGCGGGTCCACCGTGTACGTCTCGCCCTGCGTGGCCTCGAAGTAGCGGGACAGCTGCCGGACGCGGGAGCGCAGCTGCGTCTCGGTCTTGCTGACGCCGCGGTCGAGGGCGGTCTCGATCAGGGAGTCGAGGAACGCCCTGGGTTCCAGGGTGGTGTCGACCTCGTCGCGGCGCAGAATCGGGGTGGCGCCATCATGCGAGTCGAAGCGGTTGTTGCCGAGGATCAGGTTCACGGCGCGGAAGTCGCTCACCTTGGTGACCACGTCGGCGTCGAAGTTCCCGCCGACGATGAGGGCGTTGGCCTTGTTGGTGGACTCGGCGTCCAGCGTGTCCAGCATGACCAGCGTGCGCACGTCGGCGCCCGTCAGCTGGAGCTGCCGCACGGTCTCGTACGCGAACAGGCCGCCCAGGGAGAACCCGCCGATGTCGTACGGGCCTTCCGGCTGTACGGCGAGGATGAGGGACGCGTAGTGCTCGGCCATGGCGTACTGACCGGTGAGGATGTCGGTGGAGTCGATCCAGCCCTTCGGCTGGATGCCGTAGAAGGGGCGCGGGCAGCGTGCGGCCAGCGGGGCGTAGGACTCCACGCCGCCGTTGCCGTGGTGGACCCAGAACACGGGCCGGCCGGAGGTGACGCCGTTCATGCGGACCAGTTCGGGGAAGTCGTTCGGCGAGGCGGGCGCGGTGCTCCGTGCCGGGGCCTTTGCCGGTGCGGCGGCCGCCGGGGCCTCCTCAACGGGAGCCGCCGAAGCGGGCTTTGGGGCGGCCGCCCCTGTGTCGGAGGCCGCGCCGGTGTCGGAGGCCGTGCCGGTCTCAGAGGCCGTGCCGGTGATCGCGTCGACGACGTCCTGCAGCGTTTCGCAGCCGGCGATGACGTCGAGGGTGAGGGACGCGTCGAGGTGCGTCTGCGCCTGGCTGAGGAACTGCATCATGAAGATGGAGTCGAAGCCGTAGTCACCCAAGGGCTTGTCCCACCGCAGGGTCTCGACGTCGACCTCCAGCAGCGTCGCCAGGAGGTCCGCGACGACGGTTCCCACGCTCGACGGTTCGGCCGGCTCGGCCGGCTCGGCGACCGGTGCGGAGGTCGGCATCGTCGCGCCGGCCGGCGCGGGTTCGGCAGGAGCCTCCGGCTCCGGGTGCGCCGGCAGGAAGCGCTCCCGCATCCGGGCGTGGTCGCCGTCGAGGGCGATGGCGCTGGACAGGCCGGTTGCCCAGAGGCGGTCGAGGGCGTCGACGCCCACGGAGGCGCGCATCGGCCGCATGCCCACGGACTCCAGGAGCTGGACGGTCGACGGGTCGGCGCCCATGCCGCCCTTCTCCCACAGCGGCCAGTTCACCATCAGGGTGCGGCCCGACCGGCTGCCCCGGTCCACCAGGGAGTCGCGGTGGGCGGCGTATCCGTCCATGAAGGCGTTGGCGGCGGCGTAGTCGGCCTGTCCGACGTTGCCGAAGGCGGCCATGGAGGAGAAGCCGATGAAGCAGTCGAGCGGGACGGAGGCAGTCGCCTCGTCGAGGTGGCACAGCCCGGCCACCTTGGCCGCGAACACCTCGCGGAGGTCGCCCGCGGTCTTCCTGGCCACGAAGCCGTCGCGCAGCACTCCGGCGGCGTGGACGATGCCGTGCAGCGCGCCGTACTCGGCCTGGACATCGCGCACGACCCGGGTCACGTCGGCGCGGTCGGCGACATCGAGCACGCGGTAGTCGGCACGGGCGCCCCACGCGCGCAGGGCGGTGAGCAGTTCCTGCTGTTCCGGGCCGGCCGGGCTGCGACCGCACAGGACCAGGGCGGGCTTCTCGACGCGCCGGGCGATGTCCTGCGCGAACAGGGCGCCGAGTCCTCCGGCGCCGCCGGTCAGCAGGTAGACGCCGCCGTCGCGCCAGGGCAGTTCGGGGGCGGCCGGTGCGACTTCGTGCCAGTGGGACACCTGCCGGCGTCCTCCGCGGTAGCGCACGGCCTCCTCGGCCGTGTCGGCGCCGTCGCGCCGCAGCCTCCCGGCCAGCTCCGCCGGGGCCAGGGCGCCGTCACCGTCCAGTGCGATCCACTGCGTCAGCAGCTTGGGGTGCTCCATGCGCGCCGTGCGGAGCATGCCGCTCAGCCCACCCAGCCAGGGCGCGTGCGCGGGGGTGACGACCTGGATCAGGCGCGGCTGCCGGGCAGCCTCCGGTGCCTTGTCGCGCAGCAGCTTCAGCAACCGCTCGGCGTACTCGGTGTAGCGGGTGCCGGCCTCGCCGCGGGCCTGCCAGCTTTCGCAGGTGGCGCCGCCCAGCGCCGCGCCGAGCGCGGTGGCGTCCGCCGCCGGGAGTTCGCACAGTACGACGTGCCGCTCGACGTCGTCGCCGTGGTGCTCCGGTGCCGCGCTCTCGCGCCAGTCCGCCTGGATCAGCAGTGCGGGCGTGGTGGTCGGCTCGGCGGCGCGGCGCGCCGGGCTCGGCTTCATGCGTGTGGAGAAGCCCAGCAGACGCACGCAGACGTTGCCCTGCGTGTCACAGAGGTCGATGTCCATGCGGCGTACGCCGGCGTCGCGGCGGTCGTCCGTGGCACCGCGCACGAGCGCCCAGCCCTCGGCCGGGGTGGGGGCCAGGACCTGTACCTCGCGCACGGTGAACGGAAGTGCCGTCCCCTGCCGGGCGTCGACGTGCTCGCCCAGCGCCAGTCCCAGGGTCGCCTGGAGGGCGGCGTCGAGCATGACCGGGTTGAGCGTCAGCGGGGATGCCGCCGCCTCGGGGAGGAGGAGGCGGGCAAGGACGGTGTCCGCACCGTGGTACAGCTCCTGCACGGCCCGGAACGCGGGGCCGTATCCCATGCCCATGCGCGCGAACAGCGCGTAGCACTCGGCGCCGTCACGCCGGAGCGGGAGGTTCGCGCGCAGTGCGTCGATGTCGTGGACGTCGTCGGTGGCGCGGAGTGCGGGGTCGGCGTGTGCGGTGCCGTTCGCGTGCAGGACGCGGTCGCCGGGGCCGTGGGCGTACACCTCGAATGTCCCACCGGCCGGGTCCACGTCGACGGCGAGGGTGCGCGGTGCCGTCATCTCCAGGGGACGCAGCCAGGTCACGTCGCGCAGGCGCACGCCCGTGGCGGTGACTCCGGAGGTGGCCCGGACGAGCGCGTCGCGCACGAACTCCAGGTAGGCGGCGCCGGGCAGGACGGGCGTGTCCCCCACGCGGTGGTCGCTCACGTAGAACTCGTGCCCGGTCAGGTCGCGGCGGTAGGGCGACGGTGGTGCGCCCGGCGCCGCGGCCACCGGGGCCGGGGGCCGGGTCGTGCTCTTCGCGTCAGTGATCCAGTAGCGCTTCAGCTGGAACGGGTAGACGGGCAGCGGGATGCGCCGCATCGGTCGGCCGGCGTACAGGCGCCGCCAGTCCACGTCGAAGCCGGTGACCCAGAGTTTGAGCAGGCGTCCGAGTTTGCCCTTGGCTATCCAGCTGTCGATGGCGAGGGCGATGTCGTCGTCCCCGGCGAGCTCGTTCCAAGGCGCCGGGCGCTGTGCCCGTCCGGTGTGGAGGCCCTGTGCGGTGCCGCCGTCGAGGAAGGCGCCCAGCCGCTCGCGCAGGTCGGCGAGCGAGGAGGTCAGGAAGGCGAGGCGCTCGTCCATCGCGACGCGGCCCACCTGCAGCGTGTGGGCGAGGTGCGGCAGGTCGGCCTCGCCGAGCGCGCCCGCGTCGATCCGGTCGGCCAGCTGCCGGGCCCGGGCGCGCAGCGTCTCGGGCTCCGGGGCCGACAGGACGACGGCCACGGGGTCCGGTGTGCTCACCGGCGGTACGGGGCGCGGCACGTACTCCTCAAGGACGACGTGGGCGTTGACGCCGCCGAAGCCGAAGGAGCTGACACCGGCCCGGCGCGGCAGCTCACGGCCCTCCGCGTCGTGCGGGGCGGGCCAGGGCTGCTGTTCGCGTACGAGGTGGAACGGGCTGCCGTCGAGGTCGATGTAGGGGTTGACGGTGTCGCAGTGCAGACTCTTGGCGAGCGTGCGGTGCCGCATCTGCAGCAGCACCTTGATCACACCGGCGACACCCGCCGCGAGTTCGAGGTGGCCGATGTTGGTCTTCACCGAACCGATACCGCAGTGGGCCTCCTCCACCACCGCGCCGTGCTCCTCGTACAGCTCCCGGAAAGCGGCCTTGAGCCCGTTGATCTCGACCGGGTCACCCAGCTTGGTGCCGGTGCCGTGGGCCTCGATGTAGCCCACCGTCCGAGGGTCGATGCCCGCGGTGCTGTAGGCGCGCCGGATCAGGGCGGCCTGGGCCCTGGGGTTGGGCGCGGTCAGGGAGTTGGAGCGGCCGCCGTGGTTCTCGGCCGTCGCGCGGATGACGCCGTAGACGTGGTCGCCGTCGCGCTCGGCCGCCGACAGGCTCTTGAGCACCAGCATGCCCACGCCCTCACCACGGGCATAACCATCCGCAAGATCGGAGAAGGTCTTGCAGCGTCCCTCGACGCTGAGCATCCCGGACTTGCTGAAGCTGACGTGGCCATCGGGGATCACCATGGTGTTGATACCGCCGACGACGGCCATGTCGCACTCGCCGCGTTCGATCGAGATGACGCCGCGGTGCATGGCGACCAGGGAACTCGAACAGGCCGTCTCGATCGGCTCGCTCGGCCCGTGTACGTCCAGGAAGTAGCTCATCCGGTTCGGGCCGACGGAGGGGACGCTGCCCGTGGGCGTGACGCTCTCGCCCCTGCCGCTGCTGCGGTCGGAGAGCAGGCCGTAGCCGGTGTCGCTGGTGCCGACGAACAGGCCGAGGCTGCTCCCGGCCAGGGCGTCGGCGGCGTAGCCGGCGTCCTCCAGCGCCTTCCACACGTACAGCATCAACAGGCGCTGCTGCGGGTCCATGTGGACGGCGTCCTTCGGGGCGATGCCGAAGAACAGCGGATCGAAGTCGGCGACGCCATCGATGAAGCCGCCCCACTTCACGTTGGTGCGGCCCGGTTCCTGGAAGGGGTCGCCGAAGAGGGCGCGCCAGTCCCACCGGTCGGCGGGGACTTCCGCGATGCAGTCGCGGCCGTCGCGCAGGTTCCGCCAGAACGCGTCGAGGTCCTCGGCCTGGGGGAACCTGCCGCTCATGCCGACCACCGCGATCGGGTCGTCGTGCCGGTCGGCGGGCTGCGGGACGGGTACGGCCCGTGCGGGGACGGCCGCGGCCGGCACAGGCGCACCGACGGGCTCCGCGGCCGCGGGCTCCGCGGCGGCGCCTGGCGACCGCAGCCCCAGGCGGGCGGCCAGCGCGGGGCCGTACTCGTCGGTCAGGTGGGCGCCGAAGGCCTGGATCGTCGCGTGCTCGAACAGCACGGTGGGCACGAGCTCCAGGCCCAGGGCGTCGTTCACCATGTTCACCAGCTGGGTGATGACGAGGGAGTCGAGCCCGTATTCGCTGAGGTCGACGTTCACGTCCAGGTCGGCCGTGGTGACCTTGAGCAGCTCGCAGACCTTCTCCACCACGACGGCGCAGACCCGCTCCGTCAGGGCCTCGGTGTCGGCGACGTCAGCCGGCTGTGCGGTCCGCGTCCGTGCTTGCGCCTGCCCCTGCTCCTGCTCCTGCTGCTTCCAGTCGCGGATCAGGCGGAGCGCTTCGTCCTGTCCCACCTGTCCGTCGCGAATGAGCCGGTGCAGGTCGTCCAGGGATGCGATGCGGGTGGTGCTCATGCCAGGCTCCTCTTGAATTCGTCCGCGCTCATCTCGCGTCGGCCAATGGCTTCGATCAGGTCCAGCAGGTAGGCGTCGTCGGACCCGGACGGCGGCTCGGGTGCCTGTTCGGCGGGTCGGGTGGGCTCGCTGTCACCGGTGGACTCGCTGCCGCCGAGCGTGCGGACGCTGAAGCCGCGCAGCCGTACGCACACCTCGCCGTCGTCGTCGCAGAGGTCGAGGTCGAGGCGGCGCACGGCGCCCACGTGGTCGTCCTCGGCGAAGCGGACGACGACCCAGCCGGTGGCCGGGACCGCCCGCAGCACCTCCAGCTCGCCCAGGGCGAACGGCAGCGCCGTGCGCGGCGTGCCGGGGTCGTCGACGAAGAGGCCGACCGTGGCTTGAAGGGCGGCGTCGAGCATGCCCGGGTTGAGTACATGGCCGCTCTCGCGGGACGCGGCGGCGGGCAGCTTCAGCCGCGCCACCGACTGCCGCGAGCCGGTGTGCAGGCGCTCGATGCCGCGCAGTGCCGGGCCGTAGGCCATGCCGATGCCGGTGAAGCGCGCGTAGCAGGCTTCGTTGTCGAGCACGGGCCCGTCGCACTGCGCGCGCAGGGCCGCGAGGTCGAGCCGCTCGGCGGGCACCGGTGTTGCGCGCCGCAGCTGGCCGCGGCCGAAGGTGACGCGTGCGCCGTCCTCGTCCACCGCGTACACCTCGTAGCTCAGTCCGCCGCCGGCCCGGGTGGTCAGCGCGGTGTGCACGTCGGTCGCCTTCTCGACGGTGAGCGGGCGCAGCCAGGACGCCAACTTCAGCGACCAGGCGCGTTCGTGGCCGCCGGCCGCCTGGACCGCGGCAGCGCGCGCCATCTCCAGGTACGCCACCGCCGGCAGCACCGGCACGGCGTCCGCGCGGACGTCGTAGGCGGTGGGCCGGCGGCCGGGCCGCCAGCCGGAGACCGTCTCCATCACCTGGGCCCGTACGCGGTGGTCGGCGAGGAAGAACTCGCGGCCGGTGAAGTGCGAGGTGTAGCGGTGCTCGTTCAGGTCCGACGTGTTCGTGTGCACCAGCGGGTGCAGTGCCTCCGTCCGTGTGCCGTTCGCGGGGCGCGAGGTGTCGACCCAGTAGCGCCGGAGGCGGAACGGGTAGGTCGGCAGGGAGATCCGGCGCGGGCGGCGCCCGGTGTGGAGGCGGTCCCAGTCGAAGGGGGCGCCGTTCACCCATGCCTGGAGCAGGCGGGACCGGTCGTGCCGGCCGGCGCTGTCGTGGTCGTCGTGCGGGCCGAACCCGGCCGGTGCGTCCGGAAGGTCGACGCCGCGCGGGACCTTGCCGCGGAAGACGTCGGCCGCGGGCTCGCCGCGCAGCCAGGACTCCAGTGCCTCCCTCAGCTCGCCGGCCGTGCGGGCCAGGCAGGCGAGGCGCTCGGTCATGTGCGTGCGTCCGGTCTGCGTGGTGTAGGCGATCGACGCCATGTCGGTGTCGTCGTAGTCGCCGCGGCGCAGTGCGTCCACCCAGCGCTCGGCGAGTTCGCACAGCACGTCGGGGTGGGTCGCCGACAGGACGACAGGGACGGGTGCGGTGGGCGCCCGGTCCGGCTCGGGGGCGGGGCGCGGCACGTACTCCTCAAGGACGACGTGGGCGTTGACGCCGCCGAAGCCGAAGGAGCTGACACCGGCCCGGCGCGGCAGCTCACGGCCCTCCGCGTCGCGCGGGGCGGGCCAGGGCTGCTGTTCGCGTACGAGGTGGAACGGGCTGCCGTCGAGGTCGATGTAGGGGTTGACGGTGTCGCAGTGCAGACTCTTGACCAGCGTGCGGTGCCGCATCTGCAGCAGCACCTTGATCACGCCGGCCACGCCCGCCGCGAGTTCGAGGTGGCCGATGTTGGTCTTCACCGAGCCGATACCGCAGTGGGCCTCCTCCACCACCGCGCCGTGCTCCTCGTACAGCTCCCGGAACGCGGCCTTGAGCCCGTTGATCTCGACCGGGTCACCCAGCTTGGTGCCGGTGCCGTGGGCCTCGATGTAGCCCACCGTCCGAGGGTCGATCCCGGCCTTCCCGTAGGCCTCCCGCAGGAGGGCGGCCTGGGCCTTGGGGTTGGGGGCGGTCAGGGAACTGCCCCGGCCGCCGTGGTTCTCGGCCGTCGCGCGGATGACGCCGTAGACGTGGTCGCCGTCGCGCTCGGCCGCCGACAGGCTCTTGAGCACCAGCATGCCCACGCCCTCACCACGGGCATAACCATCCGCACGGTCGGAGAAGGTCTTGCACCGGCCTTCGGGGCTGAGCATGCCCGCCTTGGAGATGCTGATGTGCCCGTCGACGCTGACCATGGTGTTGACGCCGCCGGCGATGGCCAGGTCCGACTGACCGTCGCGGATGGCCTGGACGGCCCGGTGCAGGGCGACGAGCGCGCTCGAACAGGCCGTGTCGACGGGCTCGCTCGGACCGTGCAGGTCAAGGAAGTAGCTCATCCGGTTCGGGCCCATCGAGGGGGCCGCGCCGGTGATGTCGTATCCCTCGATCATCGGCGAGTACCGGGTGACGAGGGTGCTGTAGCCGGTGCTGGTGGTGCCGGCGATGAGGGCCGTGTTCGTGCCCGCGAGGGCATCCGCCGAGTACCCGGCGTCCTCCAGCGCCTTCCATACGTACATCAGCAGGAGCCGCTGCTGCGGATCCATCAACTCCGCTTCCTTGGGGGAGATGTCGAAGAACAGCGGGTCGAAGTCGCCGACGCCGTCCATGAAGCCGCCGGACGTCACGTTCGACGTGTTGGGCTCCTTGACGGGGTCGCCGTAGTGGGCGCGCCAGTCCCAGCGGTCCGCGGGGACCTCACGGGTGCAGTCGCGGCCTTCGCTGAGGTTCTCCCAGAACGCGTCGAGATCGTCGGCCATCGGGAAGCGGCCGCTGATGCCGATGACGGCGATCGGCTCGTTCCCGGGCGCATCGGTACGGGACGCGGTGGTGTCGGCGGTGGCGGGCTCCAGGGCGGCGGGGACGACGGCCGCGCGCGGTTCCTGCTGCTGTCCCGCGGTGTCTGCGACGCGGTCGGCGTGGTGGTCGAGGAGGTGGTCGACCACCCCGTCCAGGGTGGGGTTCTCGAAGAACAGGGTCGGTGCCAGCGAGAGCCCGAACTCGGCGTTGAGGGCGTTGGCGAAGCCGATGAACGAGAGGGAGTCGAAGCCGTAGCGGGTCATCTCGGCCGTGCCGGTGATCCGTTCGGCGGGCACGTCCAGCAGGTCGGACACGCGGGCGATCAGCTTCTTCAGCAGCGCCTTGTGCCGCTGTTCCCGGCCGGCCGTCGCGACGGGCGCGGCGGCGCTTTCGGGCCCGGCGGAGCGCTCGGGCGCGGGAGCCGGCGGGACCGTCCCGAAGTGATGGGGGTGGTTGTCGAGCAGGTGGTCCACGACCTCTCCCAGGGTGAGGTGTTCGGGGAAGGGCTTGGGCACGGGCGGAAGCCCGAACTCCGTGGTGAGGCGGCCGGCGAACCCGATGAGCGAGACGGGGTCGAACCCGTACTCGCTCAGCTGCACCGCGCCGTCGAGCTCCTCCGCCGGCACGCCCAGCACGGCGCAGGCGTGGCCGAGGGCGCGGCCGAGGACCTTCGCGTGCAGGGTGGCGCGGTCGGGTGCGGTCACCGCCGGTACGGCGCCCGTGGCCTCCGGGGCTGCCAGGAGGGTGGCGTCGAGGCGGGCACGGTCGCCGAAGACGGCCAGGACGTGCGGGTCGCCGGTGCCGTAGGCGCGTTCCAGCGCCTCCACGCCGTGCGCGGCGCGCATCGGCACCATGCCGACGCTGTCGTGCAGGCGGCGTTCGGTGGCGGCGTCCACCGTCATGCCGCCGTCGGCCCACAGGGGCCAGCCGACCACCAGTGTGCGGCCGCGGCGCTCGCCCCTGGCCACCCGCTCGTGGCGGAGGCCGGCGTAGGCGTCCATGAAGGCGTTGGCCGCCGCGTAGTCGCCCTGGCCCTGGTTGCCGTACGCCGACAGTGAGGAGAATCCGATGAAGCAGTCCAGGTCGAGAGCGGCGGTGGCTTCGTCGAGGTGGACGAAGCCGGCGACCTTGGCGGCGAGGACCTCCCGCAGCTCTTCGGCGCTCTTACGGGCAAGGTAGCCGTCGCGCACCACACCGGCGGTGTGGACGACGCCGTCGAGGCGGCCGTGCTCGGCGACGATGCCCTGCACGCAGGCGGTCACGGCGTCGCGTTCGGCGACGTCCAGCGTCCGGTAGGCGGCCGAGGCCCCCAAGTCGACCAGTTCACGCAGGAGTTCACGCTGGGCGGGGCCTTCCGGCGAGCGCCCGCAGAGCACGAGGGCGGCGCCGGGCGCCCGTCGGGCGATCTCGCGGGCGAACAGTGCCCCGAGCCCGCCGGCTCCCCCGGTCAGAAGGTAGACGCCGCCGGCTTTCCACGGCCGGGCCGGCGGGGCGTCCGCAACGGCGGTCCACTGCGGCACCCGGCGCTGCCCGCCGGAGTACCGCACGGCCACGTCGTCGGGGCTCGCCGCGTCCCGGCGCAGGCGCTCGCACAGCGTCGCGGCGTCGACGGGCGTCTCCACCTCGACGAGCTGGGTCAGCAGTTTGGGGTGCTCCATGCGGGCCGTGCGCAGCAGGCCGCCCAGGCCCGCGAGGACCCGGTTCTCGCCGTCGGCGGACACGACCACCTGCAGCAGGACCTGCCCGTCGCGGGTCGCCGGGACGAGCTGCTGGAGGCGGGCCAGCACCGTCTCCGCCTGGCGGGTGAAACACCGGGCCGGATCGCCGTCGGCGGGCAATGCGGTGCAGGGCACACCGAGCCCGTCCCGGACCGCCGCGGGGTCGGTCCCTACGAGCCCCCCGAGCAGCACCTCGTACCGCACCGGCGGACGCGACGCCCGAGTGGGCTCGGCCGGGCGCCAGCCGGCACGCATGAGGGTGAGCGTCGCGCCTCCGGTGTTCTCCCCGCCGGCGTTGTCGTCACCGGCGGACAGGACGCGTGCGGTGAACCCGAGCAGGCGGACGCACACGTTGCCGTCGTCGTCGCACAGTTCGATGTCGACGCGGCGTACGGCTCCGCCACCGTCGCCCGCTGCGGGCCGCACCACGGCCCACCCGCCGGATGGGCTGGGCGCGAGCAGCTGCACCTCCTCCAGGACGAAGGGCAGTGCCGGCTCCACGGTGTCGGTGTCCTCGGCCAGTGACAGGCCCAAGGTGGCCTGTACGGCGGCGTCGAGCATCGACGGGTGCAGGTCCCAGTCGGCGCCGTCCCGGGCGGCCTGCGGCAGGCTCAGGCGTGCGACGGCGAGCCCGGCGCCGACGTGGATCCGCCGGATGCCGCGCATGGCCGGGCCGTAGCCGATGCCCATGCGGTCGAAGAGCCGGTAGCAGTCGTCGTGTTCCAGAGTGCGCACGTCGCACCGGGCGCGCAGCGCGGCGATGTCCAGGCGCGCGGGTGACGGCGTCCCGCACCTCTCGATGCGTCCTTGCCCGTGGACCACGGGCTGTTCGCCGTCGGCCGCCGTGGTGATCTCGTAGGTCAAGGCGTCGTCCTCGCCCGGCCGCAGCGCGATCTCGACCGCGGTCGGCCCGGTGATCCGTGCGGGGCGCGACCAGACGACGTTGCGCAGGCGGGCGTTGGCGGCATCGACGCCCTCGGCCCGGGCCGCCGCGTACGCCAGCTCCAGGTAGGCCACGCCGGGGAGCACCGGCACGTTGCGCACCCGGTGGTCGTCGAGGAAGAACTCGCGGCCGGTCAGCTCGACGGCGAAGGACGACGAGCCGGGATCACCGGTCAGCCGGCGGCCTTCCAGCGGCGACGGGGCCGCAACGGGGACCGGGGCGCGTACCGGAGCGGAGGCCAGGGGCGCAGCGGGGGCCGCCGGACGCGATCCGACCCAGTAGCGCTCGCCCGCGAACGGGTAGGCCGGGAGCGACACGATACGGAAGCCGCCGTCGGCGAAGAGCGGGGCGAAGCCCGGATCGTGTCCCTGGGCGAAGAGCCCGGCCAGCTCGGTGAGGCTGTCGTGACGGTCGGGCTCGGTCATCAGGCGGCCGGCGCGGGCGTCCTCGGCGGGGTCCTGGCGGCGGTGCCCGTCGGGCGCCTCACCGGTGACCACGCCCTCCGCCCGGCCGTCGCGCAGCCAGGTCCGCAGGGCGGCGACGAGCTGCTCGCGGTCCGTGGCCACGCCCGCCCAGCGGTGGCTGCAGTGGCGGCGTCCGGTGGCCAGGGTGTATGCCACGTCGCCCAGGTCCAGGTCCTCATGGGCGAGGGCGTGGTCCAGCAGGCGCTCGGCCTGGGCTCGGCGGCCGGCGTCGTCCTGTGCCGACAGGACGATCAGCCAGGCATGCCGGGGGCCGTGCCCGGCGGTCCGCACGGCGGGGGCCTGTTCGATCAGGGCGTGCGCGTTGGTGCCCGCGGCGCCGAACGAGCTGACGCCGGCGCGGCGCGGACCGTCGGCGGGTGCGGGCCACGGGCGCAGTTCCGTGTTGACGTAGAAGGGGCTGCCCTCCAGCGTGATCGCCGGGTTGGCCCGGCGGAAGTGCAGCGACGGGGGCAGCTGCTCGTTCCTGAGCGCCAGCAGCACCTTGATGACGCCGGCCACGCCCGCGGCGAACTGGGTGTGCCCGAGGCTGGTCTTGACGGATCCCAGGGCGCAGCCTCCCTCGGGCACGTCGCCGAACGCGGCGCGCAGGGCCTCGAACTCGATGGGGTCGCCCAGCGGCGTGCCGGTCCCGTGCGCCTCGATCAGCTGGATGCCGGCGGGGTCGACGCCGGCGCCCTCGTGGACGCCGCGCAGGAGACGTTCCTGCGATCCGGCGCTGGGCGCGGTGAGCCCGTTGGTGGTGCCGTCCTGGTTCATGCCGGAGCCGCGGATCACGCCGTAGACCTGGTCGCCGTCGCGCAGCGCGTCGGCGAGCCGCTTGAGCACGACCACGCCGGCGCCCTCCCCCGGCACGAAGCCGTCGGCGCGCTCGTCGAAGGTGTGGCAGCGCCCGCGGGCGGACAGCATGTTCGCCCGCACGGCGGACCGGTAGAAGGTCGGCGTGGACTGGACGAAGACTCCGCCCGCCAGCGCCATGGACGTGTTGCCCAGGCGGAGGTCCTGGCAGGCCTGGTGAATGGCCACCAGCGAACTGGAGCAGGCGGTGTCGACCGCCAGGGCGGCACCCTGCAGGTCGAGGAAGTAGGAGATCCGTGAGGCGATGACCGAGGAGATGTTGCCCCACAGGGTCTGCGGTGGCGCGTCGTCGCCGATCAGCTGCTGGTAGTCGCTGGGTGCGCCGCCGACGTAGACGCCGCACCCGCGGCCGTCGAGCCGTTCGCCGGCGTAGCCCGCGTCCTCCAGGGCGTGCCAGCACTCCTCCAGGAAGATGCGCTGTTGCGGGTCGGTGTAGGTGGCTTCCTTACCGGACATGCGGAAGAACCAGGCGTCGAAGCGCTCGATGTCGTCGACGAAACTTCCGTACTGGCGCGCGGCGCCCGCGCCCAGCTCCTCGTCCAGGTCCCAGCGGGTGACCTCGCCCACCAGGTCGTCGCCCGCGGCGAGGTGTGCCCACAGGGCGGCGGCGTCGGGCGACTGCGCGAACCGGGCGGCGATGCCCACCACGGCGATGCCGTCGTCGGCCGGGGAGTTCGGGACGACCGGGGCGTCCGGTTCGTCCGCTGGGGCCGGGAGGGAAGCCGGGACGGAGGCCGGGACGGCGGGCGCTGCCGCGGCGGAGCCGACGGGAGCGGCCGGAGCGACGGCCTCGGCTGCCGGCCCGCGCAGGGCGCCGGAGGGCCGCAACTGCGGCCCGTACCGGGTGACCAGATGGTCCGTCAGCCGGTCGAGCGAGCTGTGCTGGAACAGCGCGGTGCTCGGCAGATCGACGGCGAAGGCGTGGTTGACCGCGGCGACGAGCTTGACGCTGAGGATCGAGTCCACGCCGTAGTCGGAGAAGGACGCCTGCGGGTCGATCTCGTCGGGCTCCATCATCAGCACGCGGGACAGCTCGGCCAGCAGCAGTTCACCGGCCTGGTACCGCACGGTCGCCTCGTCCGTGTCCGGCGTCCGCTGCGCGGGGGCCGGCCGGACGGGCTCGGGCGACGGGGCGGGCTCGGCCGACCGAGCGGCACGGCCGTTCGCGGCCTCCGGGGCCTGGTGGCGCCGGCCCGGAGCAGCGGCTGTCGGCCAGTAGCTCTTGCGCTGGAACGGGTAGGTGGGCAGCGGCGTGCGGCGTACGTCGAGGCCGGAGAACAGCGGCGCGAAGTCGACCTCTTCGCCGTTCAGGTACCGGGCCCGGGCGCGCTCCGGCGCGCTGTCGCCACGCCCGTCGGCGCTGTCGCCGCGCCCGTCGGCCAGCCAGGCCGCCAGCTGTTGTACGAGCGCCTCGCGGTCCGCGGCGACGAAGGCCGCGCGGTGGGTGAAGTGGTCTCGGCCGGCCGCCAGCGTGTAGCTGACGTCGCCCAGCGCGGCGTCGGGTGTGCGGCGCAGGTACGCCAAGAGGTCCTCGGCGCGGTGGTGCAGCGCCTCGGGCTGCTGGGCGGACAGGACGAACAGCAGCTCGCCCTCCGCCTGCCGGCGCCCGTCACGGGCCGGGGCGTTCTCCACGACCAGGTGGCCGTTGGTGCCGCTGAAGCCGAACGCGCTCAGGGCGGCGACGCGCTTGCCCTGGCCGTTGGGCTGCCACGGCCGCAGCGTGGTGTTCACGTGGAAGGGGCTTTCGGTGAGTCGGATCGCGGGGTTGGTCTCGTAGTGGTGGAGGGACGGCGGGATCTGACCGTGGCGCAGGGCGAGCACGACCTTGAGCAGGGAAGCCACGCCCGCGGCGGAGGTGGTGTGACCGAGGTTCGTCTTGATCGAGCCGAGTGCGCAGGTGTCGCTGCCGCCGGCCGTGCCGAACGCGCCGACCAGGGCCTGGCATTCGATGGGGTCGCCGAGCTGGGTGCCGGTGCCGTGTGCCTCGACCATGCCGATCTCGGCCGGGTCGATGCCGAATTCGGTGTGCACCTGGCGGATGAGGCGTTCCTGCGACAGGGCGCTGGGGGCGGTGATGCCGTTGGTCGCCCCGTCCTGGTTGACGGCGGAGCCGCGGATCACGGCGTGGATGTGGTCACCGTCGGCCAGTGCGTCGGACAGCCGGCGGAGCACCACGACGCCCACGCCCTCGCCGGGGACGAATCCGTCGGCGGCGGCGTCGAAGGTGTGGCACTTGCCGGTGGGCGAGAGCATCCCGCCGCGGCCGGCCGCCAGGTAGGTGTCCGGGGTGGTCTGGACGCTGACGCCTCCCGCGAGGGCCATGTCGGTTTCGCCGCTCCACAGGCCCTGGCAGGCGAGGTGGACGGCGACCAGTGAGCTGGAGCAGGCCGTGTCGACCGCGATGGCGGGACCCTGGAGGTTCAGGTGGTAGGCGATGCGCGCCGGTACGACCGAGGGCGCGTTGCCCCATGCCGCCTGGGCGGGCGGCGCGTCCTCGAACCACTGGGGGTAGTCGCCGCCGGTGCAGCCGGCGTAGACGCCGCACCGGCGGCCGTCGAGCGCGGAGCCCGCGTAGCCGGCATCCTCGATGGCCGTCCACGCCTGTTCGAGGAACAGCCGCTGCTGGGGGTCGGTGTAGGTGGCTTCGAGGCCGGTCAGGTTGAAGAAGCGGGCGTCGAACCGGTCGATGCCGTCGAGGAAGCTGCCCGCGCGGCATGACAGTTGGTCCTGGCTGTAGCCGGAGAGGTCCCACCGTTCGACCGGGCCCACGAGGTCGCGGCCGGCGGCGAGGTGCTGCCAGAGGGCGTCGGTGTCGGCCGACTGCGCGAAGCGGCCGCTGATCCCGACGATGGCGATGGGCTCGCGTCCTTCGGGACGGTCCGGTGCTCCGGCGGCGTCCGGTGCGGGCACCGGTGCCGCCGCGGCGGGGGCCGGTTGCGGCCGGTGGCTCTCGGCGATGTGGGCGGCGAGCTGCGCCACGCTGCGGTAGTCGAAGACGACCGTGGTCGGCAGGTCGGTCCCCAGCTCCTCGTTGAGGCGCTGGACGAACCGGACGCCGACGATGGAGTCGAGGCCGTAGTCGGCGAACGCCCGGTCCGGGCCGATCCGGTCGGCGGGCATGCGCAGCGCGTCGGCGAGCGCGGCCAGCACCACGTCCGTGACGGTCCGGACCGAAGCGGAGGCAGGGGCCGGAGCCGCGGTCTCCGCCGACGGCCGGGAGCTAGGGCTGCTCATCTCGGGCGTTCCGGAGAGCAGGCGCGGGCTGCGGGCGAGACCGTCGCTGTGCGCCACGACGACCTGCTGCCCGAGCGCCAGGGCGTCCCGCGCCGGGTGGCGGATGCCGGTGAAGCCCTCCTGCTCCAGTACGAGCTGCCAGGCCGCCGGCGACAGCGCGGGGCTGCCGGGCACGCGCAGTTCGGCGTCGTCGTAGAGCCACCAGCCGTCGAGCAGGCCGAAGGTGAGGTGGTTGACGAGGTAGAAGCCGCTGATCTCGTTGAGGGCCAGCAGGCCGTTGCCGCGCAGCAGCGCCTTGGCGTGCCGCAGGGCCGGGCGGATGTTGTCGGTGGCGTGCAGCACGTTGGCCGCGATGACGACGTCGAAGGCGCCGGTGTCGAGCCCTTGGGTGTGCGGGGGCCTGGCCGCGTCGAAGATGCGGTAGGTGAGGTGGTCGCGGCCCGGCCCGAAGGTGTCCTCGGCGTTCTGCAGGAATGCCGGGGACAGGTCGGTGAAGCAGTACTCGGCCAGGTCGACCCCTTCGCGGGCGAGGCGGTCGAGCACCGGGCCGGTGGTTCCGCCGGTGCCCGCACCGATCTCCAACAGGCGCAGGCGGGCACCGGGTTCGGCGTCCCGGCGTGCGCGCAGGAAGGCCGCCACGTGTTCGGCGAGGACGGCGTTGAAGTGCGCGGCCACGCGGTTGTCGCGGTAGACGCCTTCGACGAGGGAGAAACCTCCCCGGGGGAAGAGCACATCGGTGGCGCGGACCCGACCGCACAGGATGTCGGCGAGCGCGGGCAGGGTCTGGTCCAGCAGGTTCAGCGGTGCCCGCAGATCGGGGTTGGCGCCGGCCCAACGGGGCGTGTGCGCGGTCCAGTCGGCGCGGCAGGCGTCGGCGTCCCGGGCGGTGGGCGCGCCGGTGCTCCAGCGGCCCTGGCCATCGATGAGTTCGTGCTCGGCGAGCGCGTGCAGGGTGGCCGAGAGCCAGCCGTCGAACCGCGCGTCGACGCCCTGCCGCTCCTTCCACTCGGCCAGGCCGTGGCGCGGCTCCTCCAGACCCGCCCGGCGCAGCTCGGCGGCGAGGCGGCGGAGCAGGAACGCGTCGATCTCGCCCGGGACCGGGCTCTCGTGGTACGCGGCCAGGCCGGTGGGCAGAGCGAGGGCCGCGGCGCCGTCGCGGGCCGCCGCACCGTGCGCCTGCGGGGTCAGCGTCTCCGCGGTGAGCACCCCTTCGACGGGCAGCGGACGGCCGAGGCGCATGAAGCCGATCTGGTGGAGCGGGCCGGCCAGGAGGCGCTCCAGTGCGTCCATCGCCGTGGCCGGGACGATCGGGGCCAGTCCCATGGAGGTCACGTCGCGCAGGAGCTCGTCGGGAACGTTGCCCCAGTAGCCCCAGTTGACGACCTTGACCCGGCAGTCCAGCGCCTCGCGCAGGGCGGCGGCGCGCGCGTCCTCGAAGGCGCAGGCCGCCGAGTAGTGCGCCTGGTGGGAGTTGCGGATGAAGCTCACCAGCGAGGAGATCAGCAGGACGAAGTCCAGGCCGTGCCCGGCGAAGACGTCGGCGAAGTGCACGCACGGGTCGACCTTGGCCGCGAGGGTGGCCTCCAGCTCGTGCTCGGTCATCCGGGCGAGCGGCGTGTGGCTGAACACCATCGCCAGGTGCACCACGCCGTCGATGCGGCCGTAGCGGCGGACGACGTCGTCCCGCATGCGGGCGAGCGCGCCGGGGTCGGAGGCGTCGGCGGAGAGGTAGACCGGACTCCGCCCGCCGGCCGCGACCTGAGCCGCCTTGGCGCGGATGTCCTCGTCCTCGGCGCGGCGGCCGACCCATACGACGTGTGCGTCGTGTTGCCGTACGAGGTACTCGCTGAGCAGCACGCCGAGGTCGCCGGCGCCGCCGATGAGCACATAGACGCCGTCGCGGCGCAGCACGGGCTCCGCGGGCGGCTCGGTGGCGGCCACCGGCAGGAGCTGACGGCGCAGCCACTGGCCGCCGCGCCGGACCAGCGGGTGCGCGCGGCGGTCGGCGGGCAGCGCGAAGACCTCGTCGGCGACGAACGGTTCGCCGTCGGCCAGGTCGACCGCGCGGATGCGCCAGTGCGGCTGCTCCTTGGCCAGGCCGCCGAGCAGGCCGTGCAGGCTCGCCTGCGCCGGGTCGGCGGTCCCCGAGCCGCCCGCGTCGAACGCGCCGCTGGTCAGGAGGGTGAGTCCGAGCCGCTGCTCGTCCCGGGTGAGGGCCAGTGCCTTGAGGACGCGGAACATACTGCGGATCGCTGTGCGCTGCGTGCTGATCTGCGCCTCGGCGCCGTGCGCGGCGGCTGCGGTCGGGAACTGCATGACGACGTGGTCGAAGTCGCCCAGGGCGGCGAGTTCGTCACGCACCTCTTCGGCGGACGACGCGGCGGTGTCCAGCACCACGGTCTGCGGGCGGCGGGCGGTCAGCTCCGCGAGGGCGTCCGGTTCGAGGCCGATCGCCACCACACGGGAGGCGGCGGACGGGTAAGGGCCGCCGCGCAGCAGCCGGACAGGCTCCCAGACGGGGTGCAGGGTGAGGTCGCCCGCGGGAAGCTCGTAGGAGTCGGCCGGCCGCGCGGGCCGGGCGGGCACGGTGGACGTCGTCGCGGGCGTTGCCTGCACGGCAGGGGGTGGGGCGGGCACGGCGGACGTCGTCGAAGGAGCGGCCTCCGTGGCAGGGGTCGGGGCGGCGGGCTGCCGTGCGGCGTTCCCGAACGTGGCGGGGATTTCCGCGGGTTCCGGAAGTCCGTCGGTGTACCAGTAGCGCTCCCGGGCGAACGGGTAGCCGGGCAGTGCGACCTTGCGCGGCTTCGGTCCCTCGGTGTGGAGGCGGGCCCAGTCGACGGCCAGGCCGCTGGTCCAGGCCTCGGCCAGCGGCGCCGACTTTCCGCGCCGTGCCCAGCGCACGACCGTCTCCTGGAAGTCCTCGTCGGTGAGGAAGTCCTTGACCGCGCCGCCCCGGTCGCCGCCGGCGTCGAGGTACGCGCCCGCGGGCAGCGTGCTGCCGAGCGCGCAGGCGTCCAGCGCGTCGACCAGTGCGGGAAGTGTGCCGGCCACCACGGCGAACCGTGCGGTCATCGCCTCGCGGCCGACCTGCAGCGTGTAGGCGATGTCGGGCAGGTCCGCGCTGCTCCATCCCTCCTTCCGCAGAGCGTCGCGCAGCCGCCCGGCAGACTCGCGCAGGCGCTCTTCGTCGAAGGCGGACAGCACCACGACGACGGTTTCGCCACGGTGCGCGGGCGCCTCGGGCCCAAGGTCCTTCCCGGCGTGCTCCTCGACGTACTCCTCGACCACGACGTGGGCGTTGGAGCCGCCCGCGCCGAACGAGGAGAGGCCGCCGAGGCGCGGGCGGGTGCCGGTCCTCGGCCAGGGGGCGGCTTCGCGCTGCAGGACGAAGGGGCTGTCGGCGAAGTCGATGTTCGGGTTGACGCGTTCGGCGTGCAGGGAGGGCACGAGCGTGCCGTGCCGCATCTGCAGCAGCAGCTTGGCGAGGCCCGCGATACCCGCCGCGGACTCCAGGTGGCCGATGTTCGACTTCGCCGAGCCGATGGCGCAGAAGTTCCGTGCGCCGGTGAACTCGGCGAAGGCCGCGTTCAGCCCGGCGATTTCGATCGGGTCGCCCAGCGAGGTGCCGGTGCCGTGCGCCTCGATGCAGCCGATGTCCCGGGGGTCCACTCCGCCCCGGCGCCAGGCGCTGCGGATGACCGCCGCCTGCGCGAGCGGGTTCGGCACGGTGAATCCGTGCGTGTGGCCGCCGTGGTTCACGGCAGTGCCGCGGATCACGCCGAGGATGCGGTCGCCGTCGGCGACGGCGTCGGCGAGCGGGCGCAGCAGCACCGCGCCGACGCCCTCGCCGGGCACGTAGCCGTCGCCGCCCTCGCCGAAGCTGCGGCAACGGCCGTCGCTGGAGGCGAACTGGCCCTCCCCGATCATCAGGTACTTGCCCGGGTGCACCGACAGGTTGACCCCGCCGGCCAGGGCGACACCGCACTCCCCTCGCTGGAGGGCGGCGCAGGCGAGGTGGATCGCGGACAGCGCCGAGGCGCACATGGTGTCGACGGTGACGCTGGGGCCGCTCGCGTCCAGGAAGTACGAGACGCGGTTGGCGATGGACGCCAGGCTCCCCGGCACCACGACCGGCTCACCGCGCACGCCGTGCTCGGCGCCGTAGAGCTGGTACTCGGAGTACATCGCGCCGGCGAACACCCCGATGTCGCCGGCGTCCTCGGCCACCCGGGCGCGGGCGGCGGCGCGCAGGGCGCCGCGCGTGTAGCCGGCGTCCTCCAGCGTGGTGTGGGCGCACTGCAGGAACAGCCGCTCCTGCGGGTCCATCATGGACGCCGCCTTCGGCGAGATCCCGAAGAACAGCGGGTCGAACTCGTCGATCCCGTCGAGGAAGCCGCCCCACTTGCTGTACGTCCTGCCGGGCACGCCGCGCCGTGCGTCGTAGTAGCGGCTGTGGTCCCAGCGCCCGGCCGGGATCTCGGTGATGCTGTCCCGGCCGGCGAGCAGATTCGCCCAGAAGGTGTCCAGGTCGGGTGCGCCGGGGTAGCGGCCCGCCATGCCGACGATCGCGATGGCCATGCCCTGCTCGGCGCCGGGCGGTTCGGCGGCGATGACGGGGGCCGGCTCCGGCTCGGCGGCCGGCGCGAGCTGCTCGTGCGCGAGCTGCTCGTCAGTGAGCGCTGCCCGCGCGCCGCTCAGGCCGACCAGTGCCGCGAGCGCGTCGGGCTGGGTGCGCAGGAAGTGCCGGACCAGGCCGTCGACCGTGCGTACCTCGAAGAACAGCGTGCTGCCGACGTTGTCGAGCCCCTTGCGGACGGCTTCCGTCAGCTGGACGACCAGGATCGAGTCGATGCCGTAGCGGTCGAACGGCACGTCGGCGCGGATGTCGGCGACCGGCAGTTGCAGGGTGTCCGCGACCAGGGTGCGGAAGTGGTCACGGGCCAGGTCCGCCAGCAGCTCGTCGTCACCCGCGCCGTCGGCGGCGACCGGATCCGGTGTCGGGGCGGGCAGTTGAGGCTCGGCGGCCCGCGGCCCGGCCTCGGGGAGGGTGCCGCGGAAGGCGGACTCCCCGTCCGGGCGCGGCTGGCGGATCGCGCCGTCGCTCTCCGCGACGATCACCTGCTGGCCGAGGTCGTCGGCACCCTCGGCGGCGACGAACGCCGCGCGGAAGCCGACCTCGCCGAGGACCCGCCGCCAGCTCTCCGGTGCCAGGCCCGGTGAACCGGGGATACGCGGCGCCGGGTCGTCGTAGAGCCACCAGCCGTCCAGGAGGCCGAACGTGAGGTGGCTGAAGAGGATGTTGTCGCTGAGCTCGTTGAGCAGCAGCAGGGCGTTCGGGCGCGCGGCGGCCTTGGCGTTGCGCAGCGTCCTGCGGATGTTGCGGGTCGCGTGCAGCACGTTGGTGGCGATCACGACGTCGTACTCGCCGGGGTCCACCTCCTGGCCTGCCAGCGGCTTCTCGGCGTTGAAGAGCCGCGTGTCCAGGTAGGGAGCGATCTCGCCGTACTCCCGCTGCCCGTACAGCAAGAACGCTTTGGAGATGTCGGTGTAGGTGTACTTCTCGATGTGCCGGGCCCACGGCCGCAGCCTGCGGAGGACCGTGGCGCTGGTCCCGCCGGTGCCGGCGCCGATCTCCAGGATGCGCAGGCGGGCGGACGGGTCGTCCGCCAGCCGCCGTTCGAGGTAGGCGACGAGGGTGTCGGCGAGCACGTCGTTGAAGTAGTCGGCGACGGGGTTGTTCTTGTACACGGCCTCGACAAGTTCGAGCGAGGCGTTCGGGAACATCACGTCGGTGGCCGGGCGGCGGCCGGTGAGGATGCCGGTCATGGCCCGCAGCGTCGTGTCGACGAGGATCGCCTGGGGACGTTTGGCAGCGTCGGCCAGCCACTGCTGCCGCGCCCGGTCCCAGTCGGCCCAGGCGTCGTCGAGGGATCCGGTACGGGTGTCGAGAGCCGAGTACGTGTCCTCGCCCTCGCGGCGCAGGTGGCCCGCGTCGGCGAGTACGGCGAGGGTGTGCTCGGTCCAGCGCTCGTAGCGGTCCTCGATGCCGCCGACGGCGCGCCACTCGGCGGCGGTGGCCGCGCGGCCGTCGCGGAACAGGCCCAGGGACTGCAGCAGCGCCCAGGTGATGCGGACCAGCGCGTCCTGCATGGCTCCGGCGTGCCCGCCGGCCTTCTCGCGCAGCTGCGCGATCTCGGCGCGGCGGTCGGGGCAGTCCTCGCCCAGGGCGCTGATCAGGGACGGGGTGGTGACGGCCGGGTGCGTGAGGGCGTCGTCGTCGTGGAGGCCGTCGATGCTGCGGGTGTCCGTGGCCTTGAGGAGTGCGAGCTGCGGGTACGGGGAGGCCAGCAGGGTGTCGAAGGCGGCCATGCCCTCGTCCGGTTCGATCGAGCCCAGGCCCAGCTGTGCCATACGCTGCCGGTAGCCGTCGGCGGTGACGACGCCGACGCCGGCCCAGTATCCCCAGTTCATGACCTTGACCGGGCAGTCGAGCCGGGTGGACAGGTGCTCGGCGTAGGCGTCGGCGAAGGTGCAGCCCGCCGCGTAGTTGGCCTGGCCGGGGGCCTTGAAGAATGCCTGCATGGAGGAGAAGAACGCGACGAAGTCCAGCGGCTGGCCGGCGAAGGCGTCGGCGAGGTTCGCGGCGATGTCTGCCTTGGCGGCGTAGGTCGTGCGGAACCTGTCCTCGTCCATCCGGGCGAGGGTCTGGTCGCCGAGCACGATCGCGGTGTGCAGGACGCCGCGCACGGGCCCGTGCCGCCGCACGACCTCGTCGCAGGCGCGGCGCAGGGCGTCGGGGTCGGTCGCGTCGGCCTGCACGTAGTCCGGCTTGGGGCCGTGGGCTGCCAGGGCCTCCTGCTGAGCGGCGATGGCGGCGTCCAGCGGGCGGCGTCCGATCCACACGACCCGGGCGCCGTGACGGCGCATCATGTGCTCGGTCCACACGGTGCCGATGCCGCCGGCGCCGCCGATGGCCACGATCACGCCGCCGGGCTCGCGCGGGGCGGCCGCGGCCCCGGCCCCGTCCGTCTCCAGCAGGCGCAGGCGGTACCACTCGCCGTGCCGGTGGGCCAGGGTCTCGCCGCGGGGGTCGGTGGGCAGCGCCAGCAGAGCCGGCCAGGGCACGGCGGCGTCCGCCTCGACGTCGGCGACGCGGATCCGCCAGTGCGGGTACTCCTTGGCCAGGGTGCCGGCGAGGCCGTGCACACCGGCGTGGGCGGGGTCGGCACCGGTGTCGCCCGGGAGCAGGCGGGCCTGCCGGGTGACGAGCGTCAGGCCCATTTCACGGGCGTCCGCGCCGTCGGCCAAGAGCGCCTTGACCAGACGGAATACGGCGATTGTGCCGTCGTTCCGGGCGGCGGCCGGGGCGCCGGTGGGGCCGGTCGGGGCGAGCCAGAAGACGTGCTCGGTGCCGGCGGGCAGCCGCGCGGCCAGCCGGTCGACCGGTTCGTCGGCGTGGGCGTCCAAGACGGTGGCGTCGGGGTAGCGGCGGCGGAGCCCGTCCCGTTCCTCGGGGGTGCCGCCCAGCAGCACGACGCGGGTCCGCGGGTGGGGCCACGGCGCGGCGGGCGCGACGGGCAGGGCGTCCCACACCGGTGCCAGCAGCGTGGCACGCGGGGCCGCGCCGGACGGGGCGGTCATGCGGCGGAACGCGTAGCCGCGCAGGCTCGCGGTCAGCTGTCCGTCGTCGTCGTACACGTCGATGTCCACTTTCGTCACGTCCCGGTCGGCCGAGGGGGTGTAGCCCTCGGTGTGGCGCAGGTGGGCCCACATGCGTTCGGTGGTGGGGGCGAAGAAGTCGGCGGCGTCCAGGGCGAAGGGCAGTGCGGGCGCGCCGCGTTGATCGCCGAGCGTGCCGGTGGCGTCGCCGTAGAGGCCGACGACGGCCTGGACGGCGCTGTCGAGCATCGCGGGGTGCAGCGCGAACGCGCCGTCGCGGGCGCCGTCGGGCAGGACGAGCCGGGCCAGGACCTCGCCGTCACCGACGGCCAGTGAGTCGATGGCGCGCAGGCGGTCTCCGTGCCGGATGCCGACGGCGTCGAGGGCCGCACGGCACTGGCTCCGCGACAGGGTGCGGCGGCCGCAGCGGGCTCGCAGGGCGTCCAACGACGTGGGTACGGGCCGGCCGGGCGTGGCGATCCGGCCCTGGGCGTGCACGGCCGAGCCGTCGCGCAGGACGCGGAAGGCACCGCCGTCCCGATCGACCCGTAGTTCGGCGCCGCCGTCCCCGACGGGGAACGGCTCCGGCCATACGACGTCGCGCAGACCGACCGGCGCGAAGGAACTGCCGGTCACGGCACGGCGTGCGACCTCCAGCGAGAGCACGCCGGGCAGCACGGCCCGGCCGTTGACGTGGTGGTCGGCCAGGAAGAACTCCTCGCCGCCGAGCCGGAGGCGGTACGCGGCCTCGTCCGTGTCCTCGCGCCCCTGGCTTTCCCCGGTGTCGGTCGTGTCGGTCGTGTCGGTCCAGTAGCGCTGCCGCTCGAACGGGTAGGTCGGCAGCGGCACCTGGCGGCGCGAGACGGAGGCGAAGCTGTCGGCGAACCGGTCGGCCTCGCCCCGTACGTACGCCGCGGCCAGCGCGGCCGGGGCCAGCGCGCGCACACCGCCGACGCGGCGGGGGTCCGCGGCGGTCTCCCCCTGCAGCACCGTGTCACCGGCGGTGCCGGACAGCCAGGAGCGCAGACGTGCCGCCAGGTCGGGCAGGCCGGCGGCGACGACGGCCAGCCGGTGCGCGAAGTGGCTGCGTCCCGCGGCCAGGCTGAAGGCGACGGCGTCGGCGGGCAGACCGGGTTCGCGGTCGAGGTGGGCGAGCAGCCGTTCGGCGACGGCACGGAGAGCGGCCGGTGTGCGGGCCGACAGCAGATAGGCGTGTTCCCCGTCCGCACCGGTCGTCCGGGGGGCCAGGTGCTCCTCCAGCACCACGTGCGCGTTGGTGCCGCTGGCCCCGAAGGAACTCACGGCCGCCCGGCGCGGGCCGCGGGCAGGCGCCGTCCAGGGCTGCGGGGCGGTGGTGACGGTGAACGGGCTGCCGTCGAGCACGACGCCCCGGTTGGCCTCAAGGAAGTGGAGCGACGGCGGGATCTGCCGGTGCTCCAGGGCCAGGAGCGCCTTGATGACGCCCGCGATGCCGGCGGCGAACTGCGTGTGCCCGATGTTGGTCTTGATCGACCCCAGGACGGCGCTCCCGGCCGGGGCGTCCTCGAACGCGCGGGTGAGCGCGCGGAATTCGATCGGGTCGCCGAGCTGGGTACCCGTGCCGTGCGCCTCGACGAGCTGGATGCCGCCCGGCTCGATGCCGCTGCGGGCGTGGACGTCGCGGAGGAGCTGTTCCTGCGAGGCCGCGCTCGGCGCGGTGATGCCGTTGGTGGTGCCGTCCTGGTTGATGCCGGAGCCGCGGACGACGCCGTAGATGTGGTCGCCATCGCGCCGGGCGTCGGCGAGCCGCTTGAGGACGACCGCGCCCGCGCCCTCGCCCGGGACGAAGCCGTCGGCGCGGGCGTCGAAGCTGTGGCAGCGGCCGCTGGGCGAGAGCATGCCCGCGCGCGTCGCCGACTCGTACAGCCGCGGCGTGGTCTGGATGAACACCCCGCCCGAAATCGCCATGTCGGCGTCGCCGGAGAGCAGGTCGCGGCAGGCCAGATGCAGGGAGACGAGTGAGCTGGAGCAGGAGGTGTCGGTGGTGAGGGCAGGGCCCTTGAGGTCGAGGTGGTAGGCGATCCGGGAGGCGACGACCGAGCCCATGGTGCCCCACAGGGCCTGCGCCGGCGGCCGGGCGTCCAGCTGGTCGTGGTAGTCGCCGGCGTAGCAGCCGGCGTAGACGCC
This sequence comes from Streptomyces sioyaensis, assembly GCF_004122735.1. Taxonomy (GTDB): domain Bacteria; phylum Actinomycetota; class Actinomycetes; order Streptomycetales; family Streptomycetaceae; genus Streptomyces; species Streptomyces sioyaensis. The sequence continues at coordinate 51,361 of NZ_SDIF01000023.1, forward strand.
GCAGTTGCGGTTGGCCAGGCGTTCGCCGGTGTAGCCGGCGTCCTCCAGGGCGTTCCAGCACTGTTCGAGGAAGATGCGCTGCTGGGGATCCATGGTGGTGGCCTCGACGCCGGAGATCGCGAAGAACACCGGATCGAACTGGTCGATGCCGCGGACGAAGCTGCCGGAGCGGCAGGTCACGTCCTGGCCGAGCGGCCAGCGGGTCACCGGTTCGACGAGGTCGTGGCCGGCCATCAGGTGGTCCCAGAGCGCGCGCGGGTCCTCGGCGTCGGCGTAGCGGGCGGCCATCCCGACGACGGCGATGGCGTCGTCGTCCGGCGCCGGGGCGACGGCTGCCGGGGAGACCGGTGCGTGCAGCACGTCACCGTAGGTACCGACGAGGAACGCGTGCAGGCGCTCGACGGTGCCGTGGTCGAACAGATCGGTGGTCTCCAGCGCGGTGCCGAGGGCCGTGTTGAGCGTGTGGACCAGGTTCACGCCGAGGATGGAGTCCAGGCCGTAGTCGGCGAAGGGGCGGCGGCGCTCGATCTCGGCGACCGGCATCTGCAGGGCCGCTGCCAGTGCGTCGAGCAGGATGCGCTCGACGTCGGCGGCACCGGCTGCCGTCGCGCGGGGCGGGGCGGCCACCGGCGTTGTTGCCGGGTGCTCGCTGCCGACCGGGCCGAACCAGAACTGCCGTCCGGCGAAGGGGTAGGCGGGCAGGTGGACCCGTGCGGGCGTGTCCGCACCGGTGTGCAGGCGGGTCCAGTCGAGCGGCATGCCCTTGGCCCAGAAGGCGGCCAGGTCGTTCCAGTCGCCGCGGTTGAGCCAGCGGGCGACGAGTTCGCGCAGTTCGTCCTTCTCCGCCAGGGCTGCCAGGGTCTCGCGGGTGGCCCTGACGCGGCCGCGGGACCACGGGCCCTCGGCCTCGGAGTCGGCGAGGAAGGCATCGAGCTGGTCGAGCCATTCCCTGGGTGTGCTCGCGACGAAGCACACCCGCTCGTCCATCTCCTCGCGGCCGGTCTGGAGGGTGGCCGCGACGGCGGGCAGGTCCACGGGGGCGCCGTTGCGGAGCAGGTCGGACAGTTGGGCGGCCCGTGCGTGCAGGTCCTCGGTGGTCCGGGCGGACAGCGGCAGCAGCACCGGCCGGGCGGACGGGGCGGGTGCCGTCGTCGTGCCCTGGTACTCGGCGACGATGACATGGGCGTTGGCGCCGCCCGCGCCGAACGAGGAGATGCCGGCCATCCGCGGGCCGCCGTCCGCCGGCCGCGCCCAGGGGGCCCCGCCGGTCTGCAGGGTGAACGGCGTGGCCGCGAAGTCGATGTCGGGGTTGGTCCGCTCGGCATGAAGGGTGGGCGCGAACTCGCCGTGCCGCAGCTGCAGTACGGCCTTGGTCAGGCCCGCGATACCCGCGGCGGCCTCCAGGTGGCCGATGTTCGACTTGACCGAGCCGAGGGCGCACGCACCGCTCTCCCCGGTGTCGGGCGCGAAGGCCTGGGTCAGGCCGTCGATCTCGACGGGGTCGCCGAGCCGGGTGCCGGTGCCGTGCGCCTCGATGTAGCCGATGCCGGCCGCGGACACGCCGGCGCGGTCCAGCGCGTCGCGGATCAGCGCGGCCTGCGCGCGCGGGTTGGGCACGGTGTAACCGTTGGTGCGCCCACCGTGGTTGATGGCGGAGCCGACGATCACCGCGTGGATGGGGTCGCCGTCGGCCTCGGCCGCGGACAGCGGCTTCAACAGCACCGTGCCGACGCCCTCGCCGGGCAGGAACCCGTCGCCGCCGGCGCCGAAGCTGCGGCAGTGCCCGTCGGTGGCGAGCATCCGCGAGCGGCACAGCTCGACGTACGAGGAGGGGTGCAGGTAGAGGTTGACACCGCCGGCGATGGCCAGCTCGCACGCGCCGTGGCGCAGGTGCTCGCACGCCTCGTGAATCGCGGTCAGCGACGACGAGCACATGGTGTCGATCGGCATGCTCGGGCCGTGCAGGTCCAGCAGGTACGACACCCGGTTGGCCAGCGATCCGAAGGACGTGCGCGGCGCGGGCGGCAATCCGTCCGTCGCCGGCGGGCGGTGGCGGTCGAAGCCGGTCTTCGTGATCCCGGCGAAGACGCCGACCGACGAGGCGTGCTGCTCGGCGAGGCGCTGCCGCGTATAGCCCGCGTCCTCCAGCACCGACCACGCGCTCTCGACGAACAGCCGTTCCTGCGGGTCCATGTCGGCGGCGTCGCGCGGCGCGATCCCGAAGAACGCGGCGTCGAAGCGGGCGAAGTCGTCGAGGAACGCGCCCCACTTGCTGTAGCTGGCGCCCTGCTGCACGGCCCGCTGCGGGTCCGGTTCGAAGAAGCCGTCCAGCGACCAGCGCTCGGCGGGGACCTCGCGGACGCTCTCGCGGCCCGCGCGCAGGTTCTCCCAGAACGCCTCCAGGGTCGGGGCGTCCGGGTAGCGCCCGCTCAGGCCGATGATGGCGATCGGCTCGTCCGCGTCGGCCGGACGGGGCCGCGTCTTCAGCGGCGCGGCCGCCGTCGCGGGAGTCCCGGCCGGATCGGCGGCCACGTCCGGTACGTCGCCGAGCCAGCGGCGGCAGCCGTCCGCGTGCTGCTCCGCCAGGTGCCCGGCCAGGTCGTTCAGCGTCGGGTACTGGTAGAGCACCGTCTTGGGCAGGGCGCCGAACCACTGCGCGAACCGGCGGTTGAGCCGGGTCACGGCCAGCGAGTCGATGCCGAAGCCGTCGAGCGGAGCGGCGGCGTCCAGCCGGGCGGGGTCGAGCCGCACCGTCTCGGCGATCAGCTCCTTCAGCAGGGGCACCACGCGTGCCCGCAGTTCCGCCGGCCCCGTCCGCTGCGTCTCCGCCTCCTGCGGACCTTCCTCGTCCACTCCGCTCTCCTCGTCCACTCCGGTCTCCTCGTCCATGACCAGTAGGTGTGGTGTGCCGAGCGCCAGTGCGCCGTGCAGGGCCCGCAGTGCCGTGTCCGTTCCCAGGGGGCGCCCGAAGCGGGCGGTGAGCGCGGGCACGTCCTCGGCCGGGACGCTCATCCCGCCGTCCTGCCACAGCGGCCAGCCGATCGAGACGCTCGCGCCGTGGCGCTCGCCCGCGGCGGCCAGGCCGGCGCGGTGGGTCAGGTAGGCGTCGAGGAACCCGTTCGCGGCGGCGTAGTCGGCCTGCCCGGGGTTGCCCAGCGTCCCCGCGCCCGAGGAGAACGCCGCGAGGAAGTCCAACGGCAGGCGGCGGGTGGCCTCGTCGAGGTTCACCAGCCCGGCGGCCTTCGGCGCCAGCACCTGCTGGGCGTCCTGGTGGGACTTGCGGATCACGTAGTCGTCGCTGATCAGGCCCGCCGCGTGCACGACTCCGTCGAGCCTGCCGTACGTCCGCACAAGGGAGTTGACGAGCTCCGCCACGGCGGCGGCGTCGGCGACGTCCACCCGGCGGTACTCGGTCCCCGGGCCCGGCTGACCGGGCCCGAGGGCCGCCGGCGAGCGTCCGCACAGGACGACCCGGGCGCCGGGGGCGTGCCGTGCGATGTCGGCGGCGACCAGCCGGCCGACGCCGCCCGCTCCCCCGCTGATCAGGTAGACGCCGTCGGCCTTCCACGCCGGCGGGGGTGCCGCCGCACGCGGGGCCGCCGCCCAGGCGCGGACCTGGCGGCGGCCGCCGGTGTAGCGCACGTGGTCCTCCGCCTGCCCGGACTCCGCCCGCAGCACGCCGGCGAGCTCCTCGCCCGACGGCCGCTGCGTGAACTCGATCAGCTGGCCGTGCAGCGCCGGGTCCTCCTGCGCGGCGGTGCGCAGCATGCCGATCAGACCGGCGTAGCCGTACGGAGTCCCCTCCTGGCACACGACCTGCACGGAACGGGGGCCGCCGGCCGGCTGGTTCAGCAGCCGCTGGAGCTCGCCGAGCAGCAGGGTCGCCGCGTGCTCGTAGGCGGCAGCGGGCCCGTCGCCACAGCTGTCCACGCGGGCGACGGACACGCCGGGCAGGTGCCGGCGCAGGTCGGTCACGTCCGCGTCGGGGGTGTCGCACAGCACGACCAGCCGCCGGTTTCCGGGGGGCGCGGTGCGCCCTCGCGCCGGTGCGTCGCGCCATGCCGGCACACGAAGGATGTTTCTGCTCACGTTCATTCCGTTCCAGGTCACGGGGCGGCCGGGCCACCCGGTCCAGGGAGGAGGCAGGGGGAAGCGTCAGATCCTGTTCAGGGCGTCCGGGCCGGCACGGCCGTCGAGGACCGCGTCGAGCAGCGCCGCTCGGGCATCGGTCTCGAACGCGGGCTCGGCCGCGGGGGGTTGGACGGGTGCCGGGGGCGGCGGGACCGGGGCTGTGCCGCCCTCGGGCACCCAGTAGCGGTCGCCGGCGAAGGGGTACGCGGGCAGCCGCACGGTGCGGCGCTCGCCTGCCGGATGCATCGCCGGCCAGTCGACCGGGGCTCCGTCGCACCACAGGGCCGTCACCCGGTCGAGCCGTCCGTCCTGGAGGGCCCGGGTCACCTCGGGGGCCTGCTCCGGCGTGCGCCGCACTCCGGCGCCACGCGACCGCCTGAGGCCGCCGGTGTGCCAGCCGGAGGGCTCGTCGCCCGCGAGGAACCGGTCCAGCGTGCCGAGCACGTCGTCCATGCTTCCGACGACGAAGCCCAGGCGCCGTTCCATGGCCTCCCGGCCCACCTGGAGGGTGAACGCCAGGTCCGCCAGGTCCGGAGCGTGTCCGTCGCGGCGCGCCCGGTCGAGGAAGTCCCGCAGTCGTCCGGCCGTGGCACGCAGCCGGGCGCCGTCGCGGGCGGACAGCACGATGGCCTGGGGGACGGTCGGGCGGGCCGGCTCCGCCGGTGCGGGCGGTGCGGGCGGTGCTTCGAGGACGACATGGGCGTTGGCGCCGCCGAAGCCGAAACTGCTTACTCCGGCCCGCAGGGGCCACGGCCGCCCGGTGGCGTCGGTGCACGGTTCCCAGCGGCGCAGTTCGCGTACGACCTCGAATCCGCCGTCGAGCGGCAGGTGCGGGTTGAGCCGGTCACAGTGCAGGGTCGGCGGCAGCTCGCGGTGCCGCATGGCGAGCAGCACCTTCAGCACTCCGGCCAGGCCCGCGGCCGACTCCGCGTGGCCGATGTTGGTCTTCACCGAGCCGAGCGCGCACGGCCGGGCCGCGTGCGGCGGCCTGCCCTCGGCGGTGCGCAGGGCGCGGTAGGCGCTGTCGAGGGCGTTGACCTCGACCGGGTCGCCCAGGCCGGTGCCCGTGCCGTGCGCCTCGACGTAGCCGACGCTGTCCGGGTCGATGCCGCGCATGGCGTCCTGGATCAGGGCGGCCTGCGCCTTGCCGTTGGGGGCGGTCAGCGAACCGGCGCGGCCGCCGTGGTTCTCGGCGCTGCCTCGGATGACGCCCCAGATGGCGTCGCCGTCCCGCTGCGCCTGGGCGAGCGGCTTGAGCAGCACCGCGGCGACGCCCTCGGAGCGGACGTAGCCGTCCGCGCCGGCGGCGAAGGTCTTGCAGCGGCCGTCGGGGCTGAGCATGCCCGCCATGTGCGTCGCGGCGAAGGTGTCCACGCTCAGCAGCAGGTTGACACCGCCCGCGATGGCCATCTCGCATCGGCCCGACCGGATGTTCTCGACGGCGCGGTGCAGCGCGACGAGCGAGCTGGAGCAGGCCGTGTCGACGGGTTCGCTCGGCCCGTGCACGTCCAGGACGTACGAGATCCGGTTGGCCAGCATCGAGTGGGCGTTGCCGGTGGCGGTGAAGCCGTCGGGTGCCACGCCACTGGCGTTGAGCAGGTGGTGGTAGTCGCTGCCGGAGACGCCGAAGTGGACCCCGGTGTTCTCGGGGAGGCGCGCCGGGGCGTAGCCGGCGTTCTCCAGCGCGGCCCATACGGTCTCCAGGGCCAGCCGGTGCTGCGGGTCCATCAGCTCCGCCTCCAGCCGCGACAGGTGGAAGAAGTCCGCGTCGAAGCGGTCCACGCCCTCGATCCGGCCGGCGAACTTCGGGAAGTCCGCCCGCGCGACGACGTCCGCGTAGGGGCCGCCGTCGAAGCGGTCGCCGGGGTAGTCGGCGATCAGGTCCTCGCCCGCGCGGAGCTGCTGCCAGAAGGCGTCCAGGCCGTCCGCGCCGGGGAACCGTCCGGCAGCGCCGACGATGGCCACCGCGTCGTCGTCCGGCCCGGGTGCCGGCGTCGGCACCGGGGACGGCCGGGGGGCGGCGACCGGCGCGGGTGCGTCGGCGGTCGTGGGGAGGCTCAGCTCGGGGCCGTAGCGGTCGAGCAGGTACTCGGCGAGGCTGCGGATGTCGGAGCACTCGAAGAAGACGGCGGGGGTGAGGTCCGTGCCGAGGATGCCGTTGAGTTCCGAGGCCAGTTTGGCCAGCGCGATGGATTCGAAGCCGTACGCGTGGAAGTGCGTGTCGAGGTCGATGTCGGCCAGGTCGAACTTGAGCAGGTCGGCGACGGTCTCGCGCAGCGATGCGACGAGCGCCGCCGCCCCGTCCGCGACCGCCGGAACGGTCACTGACGGCTCGGTCTCCGACTGCTGCCGCTCCCCCGTACCGGCCGGCGTCCGCGGCACCGGGAGCGACGCCTGCGGCAGTGCCACGACTGCCCGTCCGGCTTCGCCAGGGAGTGCCGGATCGAGGTCCCCCGCGGTGAACTCGGCGTCCTCGACCCGGCCCAGCACGCGGCCGTCCTCGTCGAGGAAAGCCGCGTGGAAGACGGCGTCGGACGTCCGCGCCAGCACGATCGCCCGGGTGCGCTCCCACTGCTCGCCCTGCACGGATCCGACCCGCACCACGGCGGCGTCGGCCCGGTCCCACGCGTGCTGAACACCCTGGGTCAGCCCGGCGAGCACCCAGGCCGGGAGATGCACGTGCTGCTTGTGCGGGTCCTGGCACAGGGCCGGTTCGGCGACCCGTACGAGCAGCCGGTGGGCGTCGAGTTCGGTGACCCCTTCGACGCTGCGCGCGTACGGCCGGGCGTCGAGGCCCGCGGCGCCGAGCGCGGCGTAGAAGCCGTCCCGGTCGAGGGTCGCGGGCGCGCTGCGCATCTGCGGCATCGATGCGTCTTCGGCAGCCGCGGACGGTACGACGTCGGCGGCGAACCGGAGCGTGGCCTCCTCGGCGTGCCACAGCTCGACGCGATGCACGCCGTCGCCGGACGTGCCGAGCTGCCAGGTGAACGTCTCGGGGGTGTCCGCGGGCGACGGGAGTGCGGCCCACTGCGCGTTCCGCAACCGCAGCGGCCCCTCCAGCCCGGCGAGCCGCGCGAACGCCAGCGCCGCGTCCAGCAGCGCCACGGTGGCGTAACGGCGCTTGCGTCCCACGGTGTAGACGTAGTCGAGGAGTTCGTCGCCGCGCAGCCGGAGGGTGTAGCGCACACCGCCCAGGTCCGAGGCGTTGACGCCGACCCAGGGGTGCGCGCGCCGGGCGAAGGCGAGCGGCCGCAGCACGCTGGGCGCGTCATCGTGCTCGGGGTACCAGCAGCGCACCTTCTCGAAGGGGTAGGCGGGCAGCGACGCCTTGGCCGGGCGGCTTCCCGCCGGCCACAGCAGGTCCCAGTCGACGCTCGCGCCGTCCGCCCAGTGCTGCGCCAGTTCCGCCTGCTTCCCGTCACGCAGCGCCTGTCCGACGGTCGCCGCGTCGGCGGTGCGCCGGCGCCGCAGCGTGCTCGCCGTGAAGTGCACGCCTGCGGGCACGCCGGGTGACTCCGCCGTCCAGTCCACCGCGGACAGCCGGGCCAGGCGGGCTTCCGCGTCCGCGATGTCGTCCGCGACGAAGGCCAGCCGGCACGGCAGTTCGTTCTTGCCGGTCTGCAGGGTGTACGCGAGGGCGTCCAGGCCCGGCGCCTTCTCCTTCACGTGCTCGTGCACGGCGCGCAGCACCGTCCGCAGGGCCTGGGGCGTCATGGCGGAGAACACCAGCAGCCGCGGGCGACCGCTGTCCGGTGCGGCGACGACCTGGCCGTCGTACTCCTCGACGACGATGTGCACGTTGATGCCGCCCGCGCCGATGGACGTGACGCCTGCCCGGCGCGGCGCCTCCTCGCCGCCGACCACGGGGCGCCGCCAGGTGTCGCGGTGGCGCTGCACCACGAACGGGGTCTTCTCGAAGTCGATCGCCGAGCTGAGCGTCCCCGCGTGCAGCGAGGGCGCCAGCGTGCGGTGCTTGAGCTGCAGCAGCACCTTGGTCAGGCCGGCCATGCCGGATCCGGACAGCAGGTGCGCCACGTTGGACTTGACCGAGCCCAGCGCGCAGAACCCCAGGTCCTGGGTGTCCCGGCCGAAGGCGAGGGCGGCGCCCTTGATCTCGATGGGGTCGCCGAGGGAGGTTGCCGAGCCGTGACCCTCCAGGTAGCTGATCGTGCGTGCGTCCACGGCGGCGTCGTCGAGCGCCTTCTCGATGGCGCGGGCCTGCTGCTGCGGGCTCGGCACCGTGAAGCCGTTGCGGACCCCGGCGTTGGTCATGCCGCTGCCCTTGATCACGCCGTAGATGTGGTCGCCGTCGGCGACGGCGTCGGCCAGCGGCTTGAGCACGAGGGTGCCCACGCCTTCGCCCAGGATCGTGCCGTCGGCGCCGAGGCCGTAACTGCGCACGACGTCGGCCGACTTGGTGGTGAAGTGCGCCTGCGAGGTCGCGATGAGGTCGAACGGGTGCAGCATCAGATTGATGCCGCCGACGACGGTCATGCGGCACTCGCCGCTGCGCAGCATACGCACCGCCTGGTGCACGCACGCCGACGCCGAGGAGCACATGGTGTCGAGGAACACGGACGGCCCGGTGAAGCCGTAGTGGTAGGACAGCATGTTCGCCATCACGCCGAGTTCGCTGCCGCTGGTCGCGGTGCCGCGCATCAGCATGTTCTGGAAGCCGTAGAGCGAGTAGCTGTTGTTCATCGAGCCGACGAGCACGCCGACGTCGCCGTCGTAGCGGCGCCGCAGCGTCTCACGTGAGTAGCCCGCGTCCTCCAGGGCCACCACGCCCGCCTGCAGGAACAGCCGGACCTCCGGGGACAGCAACTCGGCGTCGCGCTGGGAGATGTTGAAGTAGCGCGGATCGAACGCCTCGACGTCCCGCAGGAAGGTGCCGGTCTTGACGACGGTCTTGCCGTCGACGTCACGCTCGTCGAAGTAGATGTCGCTGTGCCGCCACCGCGATTCCGGGACGGGCTCGAAGCTGTGCCGGCCCTCGCTGAGCAGCTCCCAGAACTCCTCCAGGGTGTCGGCGCCCGGGTACCGGCCCGCCATACCGATGACCGCGATGTCGTGGCGCTCCGGATCGGCCCAGGCCGGGAGGGCGCGCCCGGCGGTCTCCACGGACGGCCGGACGGCCGGGGTGGGCGCGGTCGCGGGCGGCTCCTCGACGGCAGGACTCTCCCGGGCGGGCTCCTCGGGCGCGGGTGCTTCGGGAGCGAAGAGTTCGAGGAGCCGGTCGCGGTGCTCGGCGACGAAGTAGCCGGCCACGCCCTGCAGATCGACGTACTCGAAGAAGAGCGTCTTGGGCAGCGACCCGAAGGTGTCCTCCAGCTTGCTGGTCAGCTCGACGATGGAGATCGATTCGATGCCGTAGGTCTCCAGCTTCTCCTCGGCCAGGATGTGCTCCGCGTCCTGCAGGGTCACCTCGGCGAACAGGTTCCGCAGCAGGTCCTGTGTACGGGCGACGAGTTCGCTCTCCTCCAGGACGGCCGGCGCGGCCGTGTTCCGCCGCACCCCGGACGTGCGCGGCTCCGGCGTCGCGACGCGGTCCAGGCCCGCGTACCCGCGCAGCTTGGACCGCTCCCCGAAGAGCACCACGCGGCGGACCGGCGCGGCGGAGTGCAGTGCGCGCTCCAGGGCGTCCAGGCCGGTCTCGCTCGGCAGTGGCACGGTCCCGGTGCGCTTGCGCAGGTAGGCGAGGCTGGCGTCGTCCACGCGCATGCCGCCGTCGGCCCACAGCGGCCAGTCGACGGAACGGGTCACGCTGCCGGCGGCCTGCCGTCGTGCGGCGAACGCGTCGAGGAAGGCGTTGGCGGCGGCGTAGTCGGCCTGCGCGGCGTTGCCGAAGGCGCCCGCCACGGAGCCGAACAGCATGAGGAAGTCCAGGCCGTGGGCGCGCGTCGCGTCGTCGATGTGCGCGGCGCCGTCCACCTTGGGCGCGAGTACGGCGGCGGTACCCGCGAGGGGCTTGCTCGCGAGGTAGCCGTCGTCGAGGACGCCGGCCGCGTGGAACACGCCGTCGAGCCGTCCGTACAGCGCGCGGATGTCCGCGACCGCGTCCCGTACGGCGGCCGCGTCCGTGACGTCCGTGCGGCGGTACGCCACCTCGCCGTGGGACAGCCGGGCCCGCAGGGCCTCGATGGCCCGGCTGTCCGCCGAGCGGCCGCTGACGACGACCGTGGCGCGGCGGCGCTCGCAGAGCCGCTCGGCGAGCAGCAGGCCGAGTCCGCCGGCGCCCCCGGTGATCCAGTAGACGCCACCGTCGCGCAGCAGGCTCTCCCCCGCCTCGCCCTGGGGCAGTTCCACGAAGCCGTGCCCCAGTCGGCGGTCCTGGGCGTCGTAGGCGACTTCGGTGTCGTCTCCGGCGCCCGCCTCCGCGCTGACGACACGCTCGAAGCGGTCGGCGTCGCGGGGGTCATGGCCGTCGAGGAGCACCAGCCTCCCCCTGAAGGACGGATTCTCCTGCTGTGCGGTCTTCAGCAGCGCCGCGAGTGGGGCGTGGACCGGCGAGTCCGGGGCGCCCGGGGCGACGACGAGCACGTGCCGTCCCTGGCCGAGCAAATCCTGGACCTGCGGGTAGCAGGCCTCGAACGCCGCCTTCATGGCGACGGCATCGGTGGCGGCGGCATCCGCGGGAACGGCCAGCTGCCGGATGTCCATGCCCAGCCGCGCGGCGCTCGCCGCTGCGAGGTCGCCGTCCAGTGCGGCGTTGAGCACCGTCACCGGGCCGACCGGGGTGGCCCGACCGGCTGCGGGGGCCGGGGCAGGGGCCTCCTCCCAGACACCGGTGACCTCCAGGAGCTCCCCGTCCGGGGCTTGGACTGCTGCCGGTTCCGCGGTGGGCAGTTCCCTCGACGTGTAGCCGGCCAAGCGCACGCACAGCCGACCGTTGCCGTCGAACAGATCGATGTCGGCTCTGGCCATGCCGCCTGCCGTGCCGCTGCCGTCCGGCCGCAGCCACGCCCACATCGTCGAGGTCGTCGCCGCGTGCACGGTGAGCCGGTCCAGCGCGAACGGCACCACGGGGGCGGCGGGCCTGCGCCAGCCGCCGTCGGCCGAGCCGAGGGCCAGGGCCGCGAGGAGGGCGCTGTCGAGGATCGCGGGCTGCAGCGCCATGCCGTCCGGGGTGCCCGCGGGCAGCCGCAGCTCGGCCAGCACGCCGTCCGGACCACGGTGCAGGGCATGCAGCCCGCGCAGGGCGGGGCCGTGCTCGATGCCGCTGGACCGCAGCGCGGCGTAACCCTCGGCGACGTCGACGGGCTGGGGGAAGCGCTCGCGCAGCGCGCCCGGGTCCGTCTTCTCGGCCGCGGCGGCCTCGCCGTACTCGATCCGGCCGCTGGTGTACTGCATGCCGTGGTCGTCGGTGATCGCGTAGTCGTAGCCGTCGGCGGCGGGGGTCAGGCGGAGCTGCGGGGAGAGCGCGGTGTCGCCGACGAGCAGCGGGCGGACCCATACCGCGTTGCGGATGCGGGGCGTCAGCCCGGCCCGGGGACCTGCGACGGCGGCCCGTTCGGCTGCCGCGGTGACGAGTTCCAGGGCCACCACGCCCGGGACGATCCGTGCGCCGTTGACGCGGTGGTCGCGGACGAATCCCTGTGTGGCGTCGAAGTGCAGGGGGAAGGTCCAGCTGTCGCCGTCCGGCGTGCCGTCGCCGAGCGGGGCGGGAGCGGTGTGGGTCGCGTCGCGCTCCGGCCTTCCGGTCGTCTCGTTCCGGGTCGTCCGGAACCAGTGCGGCGTGCGGGCGAACGCGTAGCCGGGCACGTGCACGCGGCGGCCGCGCTCGGGCCACTGCGCCCAGTCCACGGGCAGGCCCTGGGCCCAGGCGGCCGCGAACTTGTCCCACCGGCCCTTCTCCAGCCAGCGCTCGGCCAAGGCCGTCAGGTCGTCCGCGTCCAGGCCGTCGGGGACTTCGGTTCCGGCCCGTCCGCGCGGGCAGTCCGCGGGCGCGCCGTCCCCCGCGGCGACGCTCTCCAGCTGTGCCGCCCACTCCTCGATGCCGCTTGCGCGGAACACCACGCGCTCGCGCAGGGACACCCGGCCTTCGCGCAGCGTGCGGGCGGCATCGGTCAGGGACGGAGCATCGTTCTGCTCGATCCGGGTCCGGACCCAGCGGGCGAGCCGGGCGCACGTCTCGCGAAGCCGGTCCTCGTCCATGGCGGACACCGGCAGCCACTGTTCGCCGGCGTCCTCGGTGGCGGCCACCGGCTCCGCGGATTCCAGCAGGACGTGGGCGTTGGTCCCGCCGAATCCGAAGGAGCTGACGCCCGCGCGCAGCGGTGCGGACCCTTCGGCGTTCCAGTCGGTGAGGCGGTCGAGGACGTACAGCGGGCTGCCGTCCAGGTCGATGAGGGGGTTGAGCTTCTGGAAGTTGACCGTCGCGGGCAGCTTGCGGTGGCGCATGGCGAGGATGACCTTGAGCATGCCCGCGATGCCGGCGGCACCTTCCAGGTGGCCGATGTTGGTCTTCACGGAGCCGATGCCGCACCGGTGGGCCGGAGCCTCCCCGGGCCGGTCCGCGCCCAGGTCGGCGAAGGCCTGCTTGAGGCCGCGGACCTCGATGGGGTCCCCGACCGGTGTGCCGGGGCCGTGGGTCTCCACGTAGGTGACGGTCTCGGGTGCGATGCCGGCCTTGCGGTAGACACCCGCGATCAGTTCGGCCTGTGCGGCCGGGTTGGTCACGGTCAGCGAACTGGTGCGCCCGCCGTGGTTGCTGCCGATGCCCTTGATCACGGCGTGCACGGCGTCGCCGTCGCGGCGGGCGTCCGCGGCCCGCTTCAGCAGAACGATGCCGCCGCCCTCGCCGCGCACATAGCCGTTGGCATGCGCGTCGAACGCCCGGCACAGGCCGTCGGGCGAGAGCATGCCCGCCTTGGCGAAGGCGATGAAGTGCCGCGGAGACCAGGTCAGATTGACGCCGCCGCCGAGCGCGAGGTCGCAGTCGCCGGCCTGGAGGGCCTGCACCGCCTGCTGCACGGCCACCAGCGAGCCCGCGCAGGCCGTGTCGTTGACGACGCTCGGTCCGCGGAAGTCGAAGTGGTGGGAGACCCGGTTGGCGATGATCGCGTACGCGGCGCCGGTCGGGTAGTAGGCGTCGATCTCCTCGACTTCCTGCTCCATCAACTCGGCGTAGTCCCAGTGGCAGACGCCCATGAAGACGCCGGTGCGGGAGCCCGCCACGCGGTCGGCCCGGTAGCCGGCGTCCTCCAGGGCGTGCCAGCTCAGCTCCAGGGCCATCCGCTGCTGCGGGTCCATGGACTGCGCCTCGCGCGGGGAGATCTGGAAGAAGTCGGCGTCGAAGCAGTCGGCGTCGTCGACGAAGCCGCCCCAGACACTGTTGGTCTTGTTGAATTCGCGGCGCGGGTGACCGAGGTGGTCCTCCTTTCGCCAACGGCGCTCCGGGACCTCGCTGATGAGCGAGCGGCCCTCGGCCAGGTGGCTCCAGAACTCCTCGGGCGTGCGCGAGCCGGGCAACCGCAGGGACAGGCCGATGACGGCGATGTCCCGGTCGTCGGCGAGGACGCCGTTCTGCTTCTTCATGGCGCGTTCTCCGTCCTAGGCCGACAGGGCGCCGCTGCGCCGGTCGACGACGTACAGGGGGACCCCGAGCGGAGTCCGGCGGCGGGCGTTGCCGCGCACGTACCAGTGGTGCAGCCAGACCGTCGACGCCAAGGAGACGAAGGCCTGGTTCTCCTTCGTGCCGATCTGCTCGGGCGGGCTGTCGAAGACGCGGTCGGTGAACCGCTTCACGAAGCGCGCGTCGAGGACGCCGATCTCGTCGAGGGTGCCGGGGTCGGTCAGCAGCTCGCGGTAGTCCGGGCGGGAACGGACGAACGCGGCGCTGTCCGGGGCGCGGTAGGGGAACTTCCCCTTCTTGACGATCCGTTCCGGCAGCACCTCGGCATAGGCGCGCTTGAGCAGGTACTTCTCGTCGTAGGGGTCGCCGAACCGCAGGTTGACCGATGCGGCGCGGCGGACCACGGCGGGGTCGAGGAAGGGGCAGCGGTTCTCCACGCCGTGCGCCAGCGCCATGCGCTCGCCCTGCGTGGAGAGCAGGTAGCCGCTCAGGAGTGTGCGGAACTCCAGCCACTGAGCCTTCTGCACGGGGGTGAGCTGTGCGTAGCCGGGCTCACCGGCGACGAGTTCTTCGAGGGCCGCGAAGGGGTCGCCCGGGTTCTTGAGCAGGCGTGCGGCGAAGCGGCCGTTCTGGAACCGCATCTGGTGGGAGAAGAGACCGGGCAGGGTCTCCTCGGTGAACTGCCGGTAGAGCCCGAGCATCCGGCGGTGGCCGTCCTCACCGCTGAAGTGGCGCAGGTAGGGGTAGAGCTGGCTCATGCGGCGCAGGCGGGTGTCGTCGTCCAGCTCGTGCCAGGTCGAGAGCAGCAGCGTGTCCTTGAAGATGCCGTAGCCGAGGAAGGCCTCGTCGGCGCCCTCGCCGCTGAGCACGACCTTGATCCCTTCGCTCCGGACGTGGCCTGCCAGCAGGTACATGGGGACGAAGGCGGTGCGGAAGACCGGCACCTCGGCGTGCCGGACGGCTTCGGGGAAGGCGTCGGCGACGTCCTCGTCGGTCACGCGCACGGTGGAGTGGCGCGTGCCCAGGTGTGCGGCCAGCTCGGCCTGTTCGGCCGATTCGTCGAACTCCGCGTCCTCGAACTCGATCGAGAACGTCCGCAGCTCCCCGCTCGTCCGCTGCGCGGCGAGGTGCGCGATGATCGAGGAGTCCAGGCCGCCGGAGGCGTAGACGCCGACCTCGACATCGCTGCGCAGGCGCACGTCGACCGCGGCTTCGAGGTCCGCGCGGACGAGCTCGACGGCCTCCTGCTCGCTCTCCGGAGCCGGCCCTTGGGCCAGGTCGAGCGTGGCCCAGCGGCCGCGCCGGACCTCGTCGCCGCGCACGGACAGGTACTCGCCCATGGGGATCTGCTCGATCCCGCGGTATCCGCTCTGGCCGGGCAGCGGGGTCCAGGTGGCGAAGACCGACGCCAGCTGTGCCTCGTCGAAGGCGAACTGGAAGTCCGGGTAGGCCAGGAACGCCTTCATCTCGGAGGCGAACAGCCACGCGCCGCGGTGCCGCGCCACGAACAGGGGCCGCTTGCCGAACCGGTCGCGTACCAGGTGCAGTTCGCCGGTGACGCTGTCGTAGAGGGCAAAGGCGAAGGCGCCGTTGAAGCGGGGCAGGCAGTCGAGGCCCCAGGCGACCCAGGCGTTGAGCACGACTTCGGTATCGGACTCGGTGCGGAAGGCGAAGCCGCGGGCGGTCAGCTGCTCGCGCAGCTCCCGGTAGTTGTACAGCTCGCCGTTGTAGCAGAGCCAGTAGCGGCCGTCGGCGCTGCCGACCGGCTGCGAGCCGGTGGACAGGTCGATGATGCTCAGCCGTACCGTGCCCATGGCCAGCCGGTCGTCGAGGAAGCAGCCCGCCTCGTCCGGGCCGCGGTGCTCGATCTGGGCGAGCATGCCGTGGATCAGGGTCTCGTATTCCTGCGGGGGCAGGGGGCTTCCGTAGAAGCCGGCGATGCCGCACATGGGGTCACCGGCTCCCGGCGGCCCGCAGGCGGGCGGCGTCGACGACCGCGACGATGCCGGACAGCGAGACCGCGATGTTGCCGAGGATCTCGTCGCCGAGCGGCACGCCGTACTCCTCCTCGATGTGCGTCATCAGCGAGATGTAGCCGAACGAGTCGAGGATGCCCGCCTTGAACAGGTCGGTGTCCTCGGTGATGTCCGAGTCGAACTCGAACATGAACCGCTCTTCCATGTGCTTCTTGAGTTCCTGCTTCATGGCTGTCCGTCACCCTCGGGATGGTCGATTCGGGACACGTGCCGGTGGCCGGCGCGCGTGAACTCTTCGCTGGTCCGGCGCGGCGTCAGGGGGCCGCGAGCCCGGCCGCGACGATCCGGGCCAGCGCGGGCCACTGGGCCCGGATGAAGAAGTGGTCACCGGGGAACCGGTGTGTGGTCAGGGGCCGGGTGCTCTCCCGTTGCCAGGCCTCCAGGTCGGCCGGGGTGAACCACTCGTCCTCGCCGGCCATGGCGGTGACCGGCACGTCCAGCGGCGGGGCGTCCTCGTGCCGGTAGGCGCCCAACGCGGTGAAGTCGGCCCGTATGACCGGCTCGTAATACGCCATCAGGTCCGGGTGCTCCCACAGCTCCGCGGGGATTCCGCCGAGCTCCTTGAGGTGGTCCCAGAAGGCGTCGGTCGGCAGCTCCCAGGTGTGGCGTTCCCGGCTCGGGACCGCCGGTCCGCTCTCCCCGGAGACGAACAGGTGGGCCGGTGCGGGCAGCCGCTCGGCGCGCAGCCGGCGACAGAGCAGGAACGCCAGCCGGGCTCCGAGGCTGTGGCCGTAGAGCGCGTACGGGGCGTCGAGCCGGTCCCGCAGCTGCCGGAGCAGATCGTCGACGATCGCGGCGGGTTCGCGCAGCAGCGGCTCGGAGGCGCGCCGGCCGCGTCCGGGGCGTTCCAGCGTCACGACGTCGACATCCGGGCAGTGTTCGGCGAGTCCGGCGTAGGCGCGCTCGTCGCCTCCGGCGTAGGCGACGCAGAACAGGCGTGGCCGTGACTGCGGCTTCGGTTGTGGAGTCCCGTGGGCGGGGGCCGCGTCGATCTGCCGGATCATGCGGGTCAGGACTCCTCCCCCGCCCACCTCACGGCAGTGGTCGGCACTCGTGCGCTCCAGCAGGTAGCGGACGCTGTCCAGCCACTGCACCGATCCGCAGATCTGCTCGCTCAGTGTCGCCGCGACGTCCTGGTCCGTGTACGGCCGTGCGGTGAGGTTGGCGATCACCGTGGCCCGCAGGGGCGCGAACCGGAAGCCCTTGAGAAAAGCGGCGAACTCGTCGCGGGCAGCGGCCATGAACCGCGAGTGGAAGGCGGCCGAGACCTTCAGCCGGGCCACCCGGGTCCCGCGCGCGTCGAGCGTCTTGTGCGCACGCTCGATCTCGTCCCGGGCCCCGGACAGCACGGTCTGTACGGGGGTGTTGAAGTTGGCGACGTCGAGCCGCGACAGGCCCTCCTCCGAGAGGAAGGCACGCACCTCACCCGCGTCGGGCCCCACGACGGCGAGCATGGCCCCGTCCGGAGCCCGGGCCATGAGCTCGCCCCGCTTGACGACGAGCTTCAGTCCGGTCTCGAAGTCGAAGGCCCCGGCGGCGTGCAGGGCGTTGTACTCCCCCAGGCTGTGGCCCAGCAGGTACGCGCCCTCGGGTTCGCCGCGCTCCAGCGAGTCCTGGTAGGAGAGGGCGTTGACGACGTAGAGCGCGGGCTGGGTGTAGCGCGTGTCGTCGAGCCGCCCGTCCGGGTCCTCCAGGCACAGCCGCGGGAGGTCGTAGCCGAGGACATCGCCGGCCAGCGCGGTCAGTTCGGGGTACCGGTCGAAGAGGCCGGCTCCCATGCCACGGGCCTGGGACCCCTGGCCGGGGAAGAGCACGGCGGGCATTCCCGTTGCGGAAGCCCTCATGCCGGGCCCGCAGCGAAGTGTTCTCGGGTGACGGCAGGGCAGTCGTCCGGCGGGTTCATGACCTCCCCCTTCAGCGGTGGTGTCCGATGACGGGCATCCTGCAGCACCCCCCTTGCAGCGGCCTGGTCTTCGCGCTGGCGAATTCCTGCCGTTCGCTGTAGCGGTTTTCCGCCAACCTTGCCGAACTCCCTGCAGAGACCTTGCCGTTCGCTTGCCGACTGCCGGGGTGATCTTGGAACGTCCCCGTTCTCTATGCAAAGCTCCGGTTTGGAAGGGCCACCGGCCGCACTGCGCCACCCGCCCGTCAGCACGATCGCGCGTGCGAGAACGATTGGGACCGATATGTCTTCATCCCTGACGCCGAATCAGCTCTCCATCACTCCGGCCTCCGAGGACGGGCCGCCCGGGACTCCCCTCCAACTGAGCGTTCTGGGCCCCATGTCGGCGCGCCACGACGGCCGCGAACTCCCACTCGGTCCGCCACGCCGCAGGGCCCTGCTCGCCCTGCTCCTCATACGCCTGGGGCGGGTGGTGCCCACGGAACTGCTCATCGAGGAGCTGTGGGGCGAGGAGCCCCCGCGTCAGGCCGTCGCCACGCTCCAGAGCCACGTATCCCACCTGCGCCGCGCACTGCAGCCGGCGTCCGGGCTCGACCGCCCCATCGTGCTGCGCCACCGCGCGCCCGGCTACGTCCTGGAACTCGCCCCCGAACAGCTCGACACCTGCCGCTTCGAGCGCCTGGTCGCCGAAGGGCGGCGGCTGCTGGAACACCGCGAACCGCTCGCCGCACGGGACCGGTTCGCCGCGGCCCTGACACTGTGGCGGGGCTCGCCCTATGCGGAGTTCGACGGCCATCCGCCGCTCAGCGACGAGAGTTCGCGCCTCGAACACGTCCGGCTCACCGCCGTGGAGTCCTGCGCGGAGGCCCGACTCGCCCTCGGCGAGGCCCAGGAAGTGGCCGCGGGCCTCGACCGCGAGGTGCGCCGCCACCCGGCGCGGGAACGCCTGGTCGGCCACTTGATGACGGCCCTGTCCCGGCTCGGGCGGCAGGCCGAGGCGCTCGAAGTGTACGAACGGACCCGCGTCCATCTGAACGAGGAGTTCGGCGTGGGCACGGCCGCCGAACTCCGCCGGGTCAGGACCGCGATCCTGCGCCAGGAGCCGGGGACGGGCGGTCCCCCCGCGGGACCACGACCCGGTCGCCCCGAACCTGCCGGACCCGCACTGGGGGCTCCGGTGATCGGGATGGCCACGGCGCACGACGGCGACGGTGCACGAGAGCCGGATGCGCGCGCGGCGCAGGAGCCCGAGCGGCCCGCAGCGGCCGAGGCGTCCGGTGGGACCGTCCTGGCGGCTGCGGCTCCGGACGAGCCCTTCGCGGCAGACCGCGGTGATGACGCTCCCCAGGACGGCACGCGGTCCGCGGGATCGGGAGGGGCCGGAAGCGCTGCCGCGGAAGGGGCGCAGGCGGACGATCCCACCGCCGCACCGGGACCCGCGCGCCGGCCGGTGACGATCACCGCGACATCGCGGTCGACCACCGCAGATTCAGGGGAGAGCGCGCGTCCGACGCAGGATGCGAAAGCCCAGGAGTACGACACGAGCACCGAGGCCTCAGGGCCGGTGTGCGGCGGTCCGGGCGCCCAGTCGCCGTTCACCGGCCGCAGCGAGGAATTGCAGCGCCTGACAGCCGCGGCGACGAGCGCGCTCGCCGGTCACGGGCACGTTGCGGGCGTGCTCGGCCCCGCCGGCGTCGGCAAGACCCGTCTGCTCCTCGAACTCGTCCCCGCGCTGGAAACCGCCGGCGCCGGCGAGGACGGCACCGGTCAGGAGGGTGCCGGCCTGGAGGTGATCTGGAGCCACTGCTTCCTGGGCGAGGGCGTGCCGCCCTACTGGGTGTGGACCCAGATCCTCCGGCGACTGTCCACGACCCGCCCGGACGCCTTCCGCGCGGCGGCGAAACCGTTCGGCACCCTGCTCGCCCCGCTGATGCCCGAGCGCGCGCCGCGGCCCGGCGGCCTGGCCCCGGAATCCGACTGGGGCCAGGCCCGGTTCCTCACCCACGATGCGGTCTGCGAAGTCCTGCTCGCCCTCGCCGCCCAGCGCCCACTCGTCCTGCTCATGGAGGACCTGCATTGGGCCGACGCCGCCTCCCTCGACCTCCTCAGACTGCTGAGCACCCGCAGCCAGGGCCACCCGCTCGGCATCGTCCTGACCGCCCGTGAGCACGAGATCGAGTCCGACGCGACGCTGCGCCGCATGCTCTCCGAGGTCCTGCGCGGCCCCAGGACCGAGACCCTGCGGCTCGGCGGCCTGTCCCGCCGCGCTGTCGCCGCCCTCGTCGTCGCCCAGGCCGGACCCGGCGTCGACGCGAGAGTCGTCGAGGTGCTGCACCGGCGCAGCGAGGGCAATCCGTACTTCGTCATGCAGCTCCTCTCCCTCCTGGGGGACGCACGCAGCCTGCGGCGGCCCGACGCGGTGGACGTGCTCCTGACCCGTGTCCCGACGGGCGTCCGCGAGGCACTGCACCAGCGGTTCGCCGCCCTGCCCGAGACGGTGCTGCGCGTGCTGCGGCTGTGCGCCGTCATCGGCACCGAGGTCGACACCGATCTGCTGGAACGCACCGCCACCGAGGACGAACCGGTCACCGCGGCACTGGAGTCGGCGATCCGCGCCGGGCTGCTCGGCGAGGACCCCCACCACCCGGAACGGCTCCACTTCACCCACGCCCTGGTCATGGAGACGCTCATCGACGAGCTCACCCGCGAGGACCGGCAGCGGCTGCACGCGAGAGTCGCCGAGGGGATATCGACCCGCACGCTCGGTCAGGTGGCGGACGAGGAGATCGAGCGGATCGCCCACCACGCCTGGCACGCCAAGGGCGCACTGCCCACTGAAGAAACGCTTCCTCTGCTGCTGCGCGCCGCCGAGCAGGCCGAGCAGCAACTCGCCTACGAACAGGTGGAGACCTGGCTGCGCCGCGCGGTGCACCTGGTCGGCCTGCTGCCGCCCGGCGATCCCTCGGCCGTGTCCCTGAACCAGCGGCTGCACATTCAACTCGGCCAGGTGCTGGCCATCACCCGGGGCTACGGCCACGCCGAGGCTCAGACGGCACTCGCCCGCGGACGGGCCCTGAGCTCGGCCACCCGCTCCCCCGAAGACCCCTCGGTGCTCTGGGCCCTGTGCGCGGCGTACATCGTCACCGGCCGCTACGACGACTCACGCCAGTTCTCGGGCCTGCTCCGGAACCTCGCCGACCGGACCGGCCACCCCGTGGCGGTGCTCGGCGCGGCCTACGGCGAGGGCATCGTCCTCCACATCCGCGGCCAGTTACGGCAGGCCCTCACCCCACTGGAGCACGGCGTCGCCATGGCGGACGAGTACGCCGGCGAGGGCCACTCCCTGGCACGCACCTTCCAGCACGACCCACGCGTCTCCTGCCGCTCCTACGACACCTTCACCCACTGGCTCATGGGCGACCGCAAGACCGCCACGGCACGCCGCCGCGAACTCCTGCGCCTCACCGAGTACGACAGCAGGCCCTCCGACCGCTCCTTCGCTCTCTACGTGGACGCCGTCGTGGCGGCCTGGGAAGGCGACGCCCGCACGGCCCGCTCCTCCGGCGCCGAGGGAGTCCGCGTGGCCGACGAACACGGACTGCTCTACTGGAAGGCCATGCTCGGCGTGCTGGAGGGCTGGGGCCGCACCCACTCCGGGCAGGAGGACGGCCTCACCCTGATGCACTCCTCGCTCGCCGAACTCCGCAACTCCAGAACCCACTTGCGCCGCCCCCTCCACCTGGGCCTCCTCGGCCAGGCCCAGCACCGGACCGGACGGACGGAGGACGCGAAGACCACCTTCCACGCCCTCCTCGCAGCCGTCGGCCAGAGCGACGAACCCGTCTACCTTCACCCGGAACTCCCCGCCACCCGCCTCCTCCACGACCTCCTGGGCCGTGGAGCCGCGGAGGCGGTGGCAGCCGGGTGAGGGGATCGCGCCGGGGGACGGAGGAGGCTGTGGGTCAGGTGAGGGGACGAGCGCCCCAGGCGTTCTGGAGGGCCGGCCGCGCGTCTTCCCCGAGAACGGCGTGCGTCATCCCGCCAGGCAGGGTGGGCAGCTCGGCCCAGTGAGTCACGGTTTCAGCGCTGGAAAGGCCGTAAGGCAAACGGACAACCCCGTCGGAGTCGACGAAGCAGTCCCTGTGCTCTGCCCCGTCCTCACTCCAGTGCAAAGTCGTGAAGGTCATCGGCCGCACCAGCCAGAATTCCTCACCCAACGCCGGATCGGCCTCGGACTCGGACTCAAGAGCGCGATCAGCTGGATACCGACCGGTGATCGCTGCTGCCACGGGCGTACCGCTCCTTGGCAGCCTCTCGCGTGCGTCAACCCAGGTCACCACGGTGTTCAGAGCCGTCATCGCCACCCTCACTCAAGCACTCGGCACATCGTCCTCTGCCCCTACGCCGCCACATCGGCAAGGCACTGCCCGACCGCGGCACCTGGCAGGACCGCGCGGCGCTCGCGAAGGTTGCTTGAGCCGGAACGAGCACGGATGGCACCGTCCGCCGCCGTGCAGGATGGTCTCCATGAGCGCTGGCCGTGGGCGGCCTCGGCGGCCGCGTCCGTCCGGTCCCGGACGAGGCGTGGCCCCGGTGCGGCGCACCGGGGCCACGCAGGAGAAGCGCGGGAGAGACGCGGGACTTCAGAACGTCCAGGTCGTGTACCAGGTGGCCTGGCTGGAGGGATGTGTCAGGTCGGTGCTGATGCCACTGAGGGTGCCGTCAGCACCGCGGGAACCTATGTAGCGGCCCTTCGAGCCGTTACTCCAGTTGATGACGAAGTAGAGGTAGGAACCGTCCACGAACCCCTGCTCGATGGTGCCCGTCGTCGAACTTCCCGCCCTGGCTATGCCGGTGAGATTCCCCTGGGCGTCCTGGGTCACGGAGAGCGTGGAGTTGGACGAATTGCTCTGATACAGGGTCCAGATCCCCCCGACGTTGAAGCCGGGTGCGGCCGCCTTGGCCACCGACGCCGCAGCCGGCCGGTGGGTCGCGGCCTGAGCGGCGGGGGCGAGGGCGGTGCCACCCAGGGCGACAGAGAGAACCACGGCGGCCGTGAGGAGTCTGACGCGCATGCGGATTCCTTCCCTAAAAGGGTAATTTATGCGGCATGGGGCCTTCTGTGAGGCCATGAGCTTGGCAGTAGCGGCCGTTCCCGCCCAGGCGAGAACCGGTCATTCGCGGACATGAGGGCGGCCGAAATGTGACATGACGGAACCGATCCGGGCGCCCCGACTCCGTACATGCCACGATCACCCTGCTGCCCGACAGCACGGCTCCGTGACCGTGCGGCAACGGCGAACGGGGCCGGAGAGTCCGGGGCCCGCCTATCCCAGACGGTCGGCCCAGTCCGCCGGGACGCGTCCCGCGGGGCCCGGGGTGGGCTGGTCGGCGGGGTGGCTCTCAGGGGGAGCCAGGGGCGGCCCCGAGGCGTACACCTGCGAGGTCTCGTAGTCGTAGAACCAGGCCTCGCCCGGTTCGAAGCTGCGGATCACCGGGTGCCCGCTGTCCCGGGCGTGGGCCGTGGCGTGCTTGCCGGGCGAGTCGTCGCAACAGCCGATGTGGCCGCACTGTGCGCAGCGTCGCAGGTGGAACCACCAGCCGCCGCCGGCGTCGCACTCGGGACAGCCGGTTCCGCCGGGAGGGACGGAGGGGTCGATTCCGTGCGGGGTGGTCATGACGGCTCCTGTGGGGGACGGGGTTCGGCGGAGGTCAGCGGCAGGCGTACCTGGAAGCGGGTGTCGCCGGGGACGGAGTCGAACCTCAGGTCCCCGTTGTGCTTGTTGACGACGATGCGCCAGGAGATGTCCAGGCCGAGACCGGTGCCCTCACCCACCGGTTTGGTGGTGAAGAACGGGTCGAAGATGCGGTCGCGGATCTCATCGGGGACTCCGGGACCGGTGTCGCGGAATTCGACGAGCAGATGATCTCCTTCGCGCGCGGTGCGTACGGTCAAGGTGCCGTCGGCGTCCATGCTGTTCATCGCCGAGACGGCGTTGTCGACCAGATTCGTCCATACCTGGTTGAGTTCGCTGGGGTAGGCCGGGATCTTCGGCAGGCCGCGGTCGTAGTCCTTGACGACGGTGAGGCGGGGACCGATCTTCGCGGAGACCATCAGCAGGGTGCTGTCCAGCAGTTCATGGATGTCGGTGACCTGGTAGGGCGCTCGATCGAGTTGCGCGTACTGCTTGGCTGCCGTGACGAGGACCGAGACGCGGGTGGTGGACTCCTCGATCTCGTTCATCAACAGCTCTGTCTCGACGGTGTAGTTGAGCCATCGCACGGCGCCTTCGAGGGTGTCGTCGTCCACGGCCGCGGCGACCTGGTCCAGCCAGTCGGTGTCCAGGCCGGCCTGGACGAAGGTCGGCGCGAGCTGCCAGCCGTCCCCGATGCCGTGGTCGTCCAGCCAGTCGGAGAGGGCGTCCTCCCGGTCCGAGGCCTCCAGCGGGCTCAGGTCGGTGGCCTTGGCGACGCGCTCGGCCGTGCGTTCCTGGATGTCGACGAGCGTCTCCAGGGTGTCGCGCCGGTACGGGCGTGCCGCGATGATGCCGAGCTTGTGGCGCATTCCGGCGACCCGCTCACGGAGCGCTGAGGTGGCGCGCACGGCCGCGGCGGCCGGGTTGTTCAGCTCATGGGTCAGCCCCGCGGACAACGACCCCAGAGCCAGCAGCCGTTCGCGCTGGCCGACGGCCTCCTGGGCGCTCTTGACGCCGAAGAAGAGGCCTTCCAGCAGGTGCACGGCCATCGGGAACCAGTCACGCATGAGCGCGGCGAAGGTCTCGGCGGGCAGCACGAAGAAGCGGGTGGGCGCAAGGACGCGCAGGGAGCTGTTGTACACCTGCCGCAGTCGGTCTCCCAGGTAGGACTGGAAGGCTCCCGCGTACACCCCGCGGCTGGAACTCCGGGTGATCTCCACGTCGTAGTCCCCGATCCGGCGCGAGAGCACGATGGTCCCTTCGAGCAGCACGTAGAAGCAGGTGGCGGGGTCGCCCTCCTCGTACACCGGCCCGGGTGCGAACTCCTCCACCCGGCCTTCACGGCAGAGCAGGGCGAGCTGGTCGGGGGCCAGCTTCTCGAACAGGAACAGCGAGCCCAGTTCCTCCTCACTGCACCGCATCGGCCCGCCGTTCATGACTGCTCCAGATATCGGTGGACGAGCATGACCGCCATGGCTCCCTCGCCCACTGCGGAAGCGACACGCTTGGCGGACTTGGCGCGGGCATCGCCGGCCACGAACACGCCCGGGACGTTCGTTTCCAGGTGGTAGGGCGGCCGGTCCAACTCCCAGTCGGCCGGCGGGCGCCCGTCCGTGGTCAGATCGGGGCCGGTCAGGATGAACCCGCGGGGGTCCCGGAGCACCGTGCCCTCCAGCCAGTCGGTCAGCGGGGCGGCACCGATGAAGACGAACATCCACTGGGCGTCGAGGAGTTCGGTGTGGCCGGTGGCCGTCTCGCGTACGGTGATCTGTTCCAGATGACCCGAGCCCTGGGCGGCGTCGACGACCGTGTTCGTGCGTACCGAGATCGTGGGCGTCTCGTCGACCTGCTGGACGAGGTAGTGCGACATCGACTCGGACAGGGACGGCCCACGCACCAGTAGGGTGACCGACTTGGCGCTGCGGGCCAGGTATATCGCGGCCTGGCCGGCGGAGTTGGCGCCGCCGACGATGTACACGTCCTGGTCCTGGCACGCAGCCGCCTCTGTCAGCGCCGACCCGTAGAACACTCCACAGCCGGTCAACTCGGGCACATGGGGTGCGTCAAGCTGTCGGTACGACACGCCGGTCGCAAGAATCACGGCATGCGCGGCGACGGCGGAGCCGTCCGAGAACCGGACGACGCGCGACGCGCCGTTGATCTCCAGCCCGGTGACCTCGCGCGCGGTCAGTATCTCGGCGCCGAACCTCGACGCCTGACGCCGGGCCCGGTCGGTGAGCTGAGCCCCGGACACGCCGTCCGGAAAGCCGAGATAGTTCTCGATGCGCGAGCTCTGGCCGGCCTGACCCCCGGTCGCGGAGCGTTCCACGAGGACGGTCCGCAGGCCCTCGGAGGCCCCGTAGACCGCCGCCCCCAGACCGGCCGGTCCGCCGCCGATGACGACGAGGTCGTAGAAGTCCGTTCCCGGCGTGGTCGCGAGCCCGACCCGGGCGGCGAGCTCCCGGTCCTGGGGCTCGACGAGGGCCGTGCCGTCCGGGGCGATCACCAGCGGAAGCCGCAGCCCCTCCCCGCCCGCGGCGCACAGCAACCGCCGGCCTTCCGGATCCTCGGAGGAGTACCAGCGGTAGGGCACCTGGTTGCGGGCCAGGAACTCCCGCACGGCCGACGAACGCGCCGACCAGCGGTGTCCGACGACCTTGGTGACGGTCACCGGCCGGTGGTCGCTGGCGCGCCAGGCCGACAGGAGATCGTCGAGGACCGGGTAGAGCTTCTCCTCGGGCGGCTCCCAGGGCTTGAGGAGGTAGTGGTCCAGGTCGACGACATTGATCGCGTCGATCGCCGCGCCGGTGTCCGCGTACGCGGTCAACAGCACCCGCCGGGCGCCGGGGTGGATGTCGAGAGCCTGCTCAAGGAACTCGATGCCGTCCATCTCCGGCATCCGGTAGTCGGCCACGATCACCGCGACGGGCGCGCCGCGCAGCTTGAGCTCCCGCAGGGCGGCCAAGGCGGACGCGCCGGACTCCGCGCGCACGATGCGGTACGACTCGCCGTAGCGGCGCCGCAGGTCGCGGGCGACAGCGCGCGACACGCCCGGGTCGTCGTCCACGGTCAGGATGACGGTCCGCGCCGGACTGGCAGCCTGTTCCATAGGCATCCCGTCCCCGGTCGCTCACCCTTCCGCACCGACTCCCTGTGCCTGTCGGGTACGCCGGTGTGCGTCAGCACTACCCATGGTATGGGTGATCATCGATCGCCGCCCATCGGTGCTCGGGGACCCCCGACTGTCGCGGCACTCCCTATCCGACATCGGGCGCAGACCGCACTTCGATCTCGTCCCCCGTCCGCTCCATCTCCAGCACGACGAGCTCGTTCCGCCCCTTCCGCCACAGATGGCTCGGCGCGTACAGGGTGATCTGCGGCCCGAGGGACCAGTACCGGCCGAGCGCGAATCCATTGAGCCAGACCATGCCCTTGTCCCAGCCCGGGAAGGCAAGGAAGCCGTCCGCCGGGGTGTCCACATGCACCCGGGCCCGATGGAACGCGGGGCCGGTCGGCGTGTCTTCGCTGGTGAATTTCAGCGCCGAGAGGTTGTCCAGCGGCAGTCGGCGGATCTCCCAGTCGTGGAGTTCTCCGTCGTCGAGGAGTACCTTGCCGCTGATTCCCTTGGGGTCGTTGAGGCCCTCGCCGAAGTTGACGCGCCCGGTGGGGTCCACCAGAAGGTCGAGGGTGCTGGACGCACCGTTCAGGGTGACGTCTATGGAGTGGTCCGGCTGGTTGCGGTCGAAGGTGCCGATCCGCTTGCCGTCGCTGAACACCAGCGCGCGGTCGCCCAGACCCGTCAGCCTCAGCCGCTTGGTCCCCTGTTGCCCCCGCACCCGAGTGCGGTAATGAATCAGTCCGTGTGCCTGCCCGAGGGCCTCCATGTGGGCGGGGGCGGCACGACGCACCGGAGTGCTCAGCGCGTCGAGCGACTCCATCAACGACACCGACTCGCGGACGGCGACCCGCTGAGCCGGCATGCGGCGTGGCGTGGCCGGCAGGGGCGTGTTCGGCAGCGTGGTGTATTTGCCGAGGACGTCGCGCACCGTGTGGAATTTCTCGGTGAGTTCGCCGGATTCACTGATCGGGGAGTCGTAGTCGTAGCTGGTGACGGTGGGCTGATAGGCGCTACCGCTGAGATTGGCACCCGCGGACCAGCCGAAGTTCGTTCCGCCCACCGCCATATAGAAGTTGATCGACGCCCCCGCTTCGAGCATCTTCTCCACGTCGGCGGCCGTCTGCGCCGGGTCGGTGGTGTGGTGCCGCTCTCCCCAGTGGTCGAACCATCCGTCCCAGAACTCCGTGCAGAACAGGGGCTTGTCCGGCTGGAACGCGCGCAACTCCGCGAAGGGCCCGGTGGGATCCCCGCCGAAATTGACGGTGGACAGGAGATCGGGAAGGCTGCCGGCCTTCAGCATGTCCTGAGTGGCTCCGTTGGAGCAGAACAGCAGGCTGTCGATGCCCTGTGCGCGCATGGTGTCCCGCAGATGTGCCAGGTACGCGTGGTCGTCACCGTAACTGCCGTACTCGTTCTCGACCTGCATCGCGATGATGGGCCCGCCGCGCGTGGCCTGCAGATCCACGAAGCGGGGCAGGAGTTCGGTGAACCAGGCGTCGACCGCTCGCTCGAACGCGGGGTCGGAACGGCGTAGCGGCGCGTCCTTGTCCTTGAGGAGCCAGGCGGGCAGGCCACCGAAGTCCCATTCCGCGCAGATGTACGGCCCCGGTCGCACGATCACCTTCAGCCCGACCTCGTCCGCGGTCCGCACGAAGGCGGCGACGTCCCGCCATCCGGTGAAGTCGGCTTTCCTCTCGTACGGTTGGTGGAAGTTCCAGGCGACGTAGGTTTCCACCGTATTCAGACCCATGGCCCGCATCCGCAGCAACCGGTCGCGCCAATCCTTGGGGTGCGTCCTGAAGTAGTGGAAGGCGCCCGAGAGGATCCGGAACGGCTTGCCGTCCAGCAGAAATTCCTTTCCGCGGACGGTCAGCCCCCTCGGGCTTTCGGCCTGCGCGAGGGCTGTCCGGCTGAGGATCGTCCGGCTGTTGCCCATGGCGACACCCGCGGACACAGCCGTCACCATGGCTGCGCTCAGGAATCCACGTCGGCTGAATGGCGTCATGCCTGCACTCCTCGACTCGACCGATCGTCACCCACGGCTCGAACATGTTCAGTAGTGCGCGTTTCTGTGCATTGAGAGTGTTATCCAGAACAGAAACGAGCACAAGGGTTCGTGACAGAACACGGTGAGCCAAGGCGTGAACGAGCCGCCCATGAACTGCCCGGCAGGGAGACGATGTTCAGGTCTCCACGCTCAGCCCGGTGCGCGACCCAGAAGCCCAGGCAGACTCCTTCGGTGGCGGACCTCGTCATCGTCGGTCTGGGTCGCTGCTCCGGGTCCCCCGGTGACGAGGTCGCGCAGGGTGCAGGTCTGCACTCCCTCCTGGCCGAGGCTGGGCAGGACGTCGGCAACGGGGCAACCACGGCCGACGGCGCGATCTGCCTGGCGATGGCCGCCACTCGGCACGGATCCCGGCTGGTGCAGGTGTCCAGTGATGCCATCTGCTCGGGCAGCGACGTGCGCTACGACGAATCCGCCACACCGGACCCGGTCACCCCATACGGGGCTGCGAAGGCTGCGGCCGAAACGGCGATCCGCCTGTTCGCCCCGGACGCCGTCATCGCGCGTACCTCGCTGATCAGCGGTGGCGAATTCCTACGTCGCGAGCGCTGACTCGTACGGCGGCTGGAGGAGGCCATGGTGCTGAGGCCGGCTCTGCTGCTGCTCGGCCTTCGCCACCGGGCCGCGGCCAGGGTTCACGCGGGGCGATGACTCGGAGCTGGTCTTTCGGCGAGATGCCAGCGCCACGCCGCGCATAGATCCTGAAAGAGTGAAAAGTTTGCCAATTCCTTTATGCAGAGGCCTTTCGCGTCGAAGGGAGTGTCAGGAAGGCGGCCGTGGGCCGCTTGGATCGACCAGGAGATTGTTATGTCACGGATCACGCAGGTCACTGCCATCGCCGCTCTTGCGGCAGGCACCGCCCTGGGGGGTATTTCGGCGGCGTTCGCAGACAGTGGCGCGGCCGGCGGCGCGGCCGGTTCACCAGGAGTGGTGTCGGGCAACGCGATTCAGGTCCCGATCCACATTCCGATCAACGTGTGCGGCAACACCGTCAATATCGTGGGGCTGCTGAACCCGGCCTTCGGCAACACCTGCATCAACGGTTTCGAGCAGCGTCGGGTGGTTGTCCACCATCACCACCACCACGCCATCCACCACCACGTCAGGCACACCAAGAAGCACCCCAAGCGGCACCACCGCCACCACCGGCCGGCCGGCGGCGTGCACACCGGTGGCGGCGGCATGGCCGGCTAGGACGGGGAACCGTCCCGGGCGTTGTGGCCGGTGGCCGGTGGTCACGGCGATGCCCGGGACGGCCGCTGAGGCCCCGTAACACCAGGCCCGGGGTCGGGTCGCTTGCACCGACAGCCCTTCCACCTTCACCGGAGGAAACGGCCCGGCCCCGGACACAATCCCCTCAGCGGCGCAGTCCTTTGCCACCAGCAGACGAAGACCTGTTGAAGACCTGTTGGTGGGCTGTGCGGCGAAGCAGCCGGGTTTCTTCCAGAGGCCCGCGAAAAGGCGCCTGAACCGGGCTTTGCCCGTCAGGCGCCTTTTGCTCGCCCCATTCGCAGCAGGGGCCGTCCGACCGCTCTCAGCCGAGAAGGCTCTTGTACTTTCCCGCTCAAGCTCCGGACCGGCGCCGCCACCGATGAAATGCAGGGGTCAGTTCGCCTTGGGGTGTGGGTTGCCGAGGTAGGGAAACTCGTTCAGAAGGTCGGTGTGTGGCGCGAGCCCGGTGGGCGGGATATCGCCCGCCGAGAGGAATGAGAGCCGGTGGTTGATGACGTCGTCGGTGAAGACACGGCCGTTGGGATATTGCGCGGGCTTCGAGGGGTCGTAGACCAGCATGTCGGGCAGGATGCGGTCGGCGTCGATCGCCGCGATCGCCTCTTCTCGCGTGTAGTTGCCGGTGTGCCCCATGAGATGGACGAACTGATCGGTCCAACGATCACGGTCGTTCACCGGCTCACTGGCGTTGTACTCCTCCTTCGTGTCGTCGGTGTTGAAGAAGCTGCTGACCGAAGGGTGGCCGGCCCGGTCGGCATGGACGAGCCGACCGTCTCTCCGCACGCTGCACCGGCCCCAGATGCGGATCTCGGGGTTGGCGCGGAGCTCACTCGTCGGCAGTTCCACCACCATCGAGAACACGTTGGCTTCCGTGTTCGAGTCCACTCCGGTCCACGGTGACCTGCCACCGAGATGGGGCGCGGTGAAGTTTCGGCCGCCGGTGGTGTCGAAGAGATTCTTGATCCCGTCGAAGTCGAAGAAGAAGGCGTCGCTACGGCTGCCGGCGAAGAACGTGTAGGGACCGGCGGTGACGCGGTTCGCCCGGGTGCCGAACGACACCTCGGCGTCGGTGACGACCTGCTGTCCGACGGCTTCGGCCGAGCGGGCCTCATCACCCGTTGCCATGAAGACGCTGAATGTCTGACGGCCGCCGTCTCGGGGTGCCGAAAAGACGTAGCTGATCGCCATGTTGGCGAGGCAGTCCCCGTCGTTGTCGAGGTTGAGCCGATAGATGGCATCAGGGTGCAACGCATCAGCGTTTGGGTTCGCGTTGAGGATGAGCACCGTTCTCGCCGAGTCGGTCGGGGACTGAAACGCGTAGAGGTCACAGAGGTCGAGCCGTTGGTCCCCGAGCGGTGCGCCAAGACTGAGGCCGGTGAAGTGATTCGACATTGCGTGTCCTTTCGCTGGTGAGGCGCCAGCCGTCAGGCGGAGCCGAGACCTCGCTCTGGGGAACGGGGTTGCGTTTTCCCTGCTGAGAGGGGCTCTGGAGGGTGATCCAGACATTGGAGCATGAAAGCTGCCAAATCAGTCGGATTCATGTGGGTTCGTGTGGGGTCATGAGGGGGCATGGCCTGATCGGGGTCGTTCCGTTGCGGGAAGTGACGGGGTGACGGGTCGCGGGATGACGGGTCGCGCGTGACGAGTCGCGGAGGGGGACGGGTCAGGGAATGGCGTGCCTCGGGCCCCGGCAGGTTCCTTCCCCTCTGCCGATGCCGTCCGCGTCCCGGCGCGGCGTTCCAGGAAGGGGATGTTCCCGCAGGTCAGAGGTGGTATGAGCGTTCCGGCGTCCCGTGTTC
Organism: Streptomyces sioyaensis; assembly: GCF_004122735.1. Lineage (GTDB taxonomy): Bacteria > Actinomycetota > Actinomycetes > Streptomycetales > Streptomycetaceae > Streptomyces > Streptomyces sioyaensis. The sequence continues at coordinate 82,913 of NZ_SDIF01000023.1, forward strand.
GGTGGTGGTTCTGGCGGCTGGGACGGCGGGCGTCGCAAGCTCTGGACGGCAAGCACCGACGACCTCATACCGAAGGGGGACACCCTGCGGACCCGCTTCCGGCACCGCCGGTTCCGCCGTGCCGATGTCACTGACGCGGTGGCCCTGGCGGTGCTCGCCGCATCGGCAGCGACCGTCTTCCTCCTGGTCGTCAGCCGTCTTTGACGTCACGTATGCCGACCGGACCCACCGAAAGAGAAAGCACCCAGTCACTATGCGCATTGCCCGTCACACCACCCGCCTCGTCGCCTCCGCCGCCGTACTGGCGGCCGCCCTCTCGCTGACGGCCTGTGAGAACGACGCCAAGCAGACCACCGGCCCGGTGCCGGCCGCGTCCTCCCGGCCCGAGTCCGGCGGCGAGGGCGCCTCGTCCTCATCGGGTGCGAAGGGCCCGGCCAAGGACAGCGACTCGTCGAAGGCCGCGTCGGGTGCCTCCGGCAGTGGAACCAGCGGCAGCGGAGCCGGCGGAAAGAACGGCTCCGGTCAGGCCGCCGGCAAGGGTTCCGGCAGCCAGAAGACGACCGGCGCCTGCACCGGCGCGCAGGTCAAGGTCACCGCGACCAAGGTCAATCGCCCGGTCAACCACATGCTTCTCACCGCCACCAACACCGGCTCCGTGCCCTGCCACGCCTACAACGCCCCGTACCTCCGCTGGGACGACGCCCAAGCCGCCACCACGTTCCTGGACAAGTCCAAGCCGCAGGCCGTGATCACGCTCGCACCGGGCGAGTCGGCGTACGCGGGGGTCATGTACCAGTCCGCGGACGGCTCCGGCAGCGGCGGCTACACCGCCCGCACCCTGGGCGTCCTGTTCTCCAATCGGGCGGGGAACGGTTCCACCGGCCCTGCCGTGCGGCTCCCGCTGCCCAAGGGCGGTACCACCACCGACAGTTCGGCGTGGGTTACGTATTGGCAGTCCACCGCCGAGGAGGCGCTGACCTGGTGAAGCGGCGTCACTGATCGCGGTCGGGCCCGGGGCCGACGGATGCGTCGGGCCCGGGCTCAGCCGTTCTCCTTCGGGGCGGGAATCCATTCGCTGCCGCCCAGCGGGTAGTCGTACTGCGGCCGGCCGGCCATCCCACTGGTGTGGAACGGCTCCCCGTTGTCGTCGATCCGGAGCGTGCCGTGCCGGTTCCCGCTGGACCACTCCAGCTCCATGTACCAGCGCACGTCGCGGGATCCGGCCCGCGCGACGACCTTGAAGACCTCGGGGTCCCGCTCGCTCACCTTGTACGGGAAGTCCCGCTGTCCGTTCTGCGGAGCGATCCGTGGCTGCGCCGCGTCCAGGGAGACCCCGAACACCTTGGGTGTGATGCCGCCGCCACAGCCCACGCCCATGCTGTAGGCGTTCCACGCGGGTGGCGCCGAGCTTCCCACCACTCGCACCCTCAGGGCATGCAGTACCACGGTCTCGTCACCCGCACCCTGCACCGACACCTGAACCAGCTGACTGTCCGCCGAGACCGCGCCCAGCGCCGAGATCCAGCCCCGGGCGTGCTGTTCCGCGGGCGGCGGTGGCATCTCGCCCGGGTCCCGGTCGACCAAGTACCGCTGGCTGCACGGGTCCTCCCAGCTGTACGGGCGGACATCCACGCTCACCGGGAGCCCGGCCCGATCGGCCGTGCCCGAATCGGGCGCCCGGTCGCCGGCTCCGCCGGGCCCCTTGCCGCCGGCCGCCTTACCGTCCGGCGTACGGGACGAGGACGAGGACGGGGACGGCGACGGACGCGTGCCGCCCGCGGCTGGCGGCTTCGCGGACGCCGACCGGCCGCCCCCGGCCTTCGTCGGCTTGCTGCCGCGCTCCGTGGTCGTGGCCGACCCGGCTGCCGCCTTGCGGCCGTCGCCACCGCCTAAGGCGAGTCCGACGGCCAGCGCGGCGGACGCGGCCACGGCGGCCGCGGCGATCCCGGCGGCCAGCACGATCCGCCGCCGGCCACCGGCGGGCGCCACCTGGGGCACGGACCGACCCTCGGAGGCGGGCGCGGCGACGGGGGCCGTGGGTGGCGCGGTACTGAGATCTGACCTGACCTCAGTTTCGGCCTCTGGCCCGGACTTGGCCCCAGCCCCGCATTCCGGCTCGGCCCCGGGCGTCGTCACGGCCCTGGACTCGGCCCCAGGCGTCGTCACGGCCCCGGACTCGGCCCCCGTCTCCGTCACAGCCCCGGACTCGCCATCCCCCTTCCCACCCACCGCGCCGGAGACCGCCGCCGCGCCGCCGCCCCCTTGCTTGCGGTCCCGCTCCCGCCGGCGTGCCTCATCCGCCAGGATCCAGCGCCGGTGCAGCTCCACCAGCTCGTCCGGCGTCGCCCGGCACAGCCGTGCGAGCCGCTCAAGCGGTGCGTACTCCGTCGGTACCGCGTCGCCGTTGCAGTAGCGGTGCAACGTCGATGTGCTCATGTGCAGCCGTTTCGCGAGCACCCCGTAGCTGTACCCGGAGCGGTCCTTCCACTCCTTCAGCAGCGCCGCGACCCCAGCAGCTTCCTCAGCCGCCCCCACTGTTACTCCCTCCCCGCCCGCGCGCACCGCACTCGTGCAGTCCACCGAGCACGTCCGCTCCCACCGCCCCGACAACGCCGATGCCCCCGCCGCCTCCCGGATTCTCCGGATGGCCGGTCTGCCGGTGACCGTGTGGATCCCCGGTGGTCTGCGTCGCCCCGTACGTGAGTGTCATGATCGCACCGATCCGCCCGGCCGCCGACCTGGCCCAGGGCGCGTCGTTCGGATCATGGTGCCCGGCACTCCGGACGGCAGCGTCTACGCGAGCGGCAGGGCGCTCTCCTCCTGCCCGTCGGACGCTGGTGCGCATTCGTCTGTCAGCCTTCCCGGATGAAGCCCTCCCGCACCAGCCAGTCCTTCGCCACCTCGTGCGGGTCCTCCCCGTCCACGTCCACCCGCGCGTTCAGGCGCTGGGCCTCCGCCCCCGTCAGCCGCTTGGTGATCGGGGTGAGGAGGTCGGCGATGGCGGGGTACTTCCTCATGGTGGCGCTGTTCATCTCGGGTGCCGCGTTGTAGTTGGGGAAGAAGTGCCGGTCGTCCTCCAGCACCTTCAGTTTGAGTTCGGGGATGCGGCCGTCGGTGGTGGCCGCCACGCCGAGGGCGCAGGCCGCGCCCTCGGCGACCTGGGCGTAGACGACGCCGTCGTCCATCTTTTTGAAGTTCCCGCGCCGGAGGGCGAATCCGTACGTCTTCGCCACGCCCGGCAGGCCGTCCTCGCGCACCGAGAACTCGCTTCCGCCGCAGATCGTCGCCGCGCCCGGGTCTTTCTTCGTCAGACGTGCCACGTCGGAGAGTGTGCGCAGCCGGTACTTCTGCGCATTCGCCTGGTTCGCGACCAGCGCGTAGGTGTTGTTGAGCGGGGCGGCGGACAGCCAGGTGATGCCGTTGCGGCGGTCCTCCTCGCGTACTGCCTCCCACTGCTCGTGCGGGTCGACGACCCGCTTGGTGTGACCGAGGTAGGTGATCCAGGCCGTGCCGGTGTACTCGTACATCCCGTCCGCCGCACCGGACTTGACCGCCTCGCGGGCACCGATCGAGCCCTGGATGTTCGTCCGGTCCAGGACTTCCGCGCCGGCCGCTTTGAAGACCAGCCCCATGATCTGGCCCAGGATGATCTGCTCGGTGAACTCCTTTGAGGTCACGGTCAGTTGGGCGCCCTCCAGCGGTCGCCCCTTCCCGATGGAGCCGGGCCGCACCGAGTCCGCCAGCGGGCTGCCGCTGGTCAGTCCGCAGCCGCTCAGCCCTGCGGCGGCGAGCAGCAGGGCGCCCGCGACGGCCGTCCGTACCCGGGCCGGGCGCATCAGTCCACCTCCAGGCCGCGTGGGCGTAGCGGCAACTCGACAAGTGTCCCCAGCCAGTCCGTGATCAGCGCCAGGGCGACCGTCAGTACGGAGCCGAGCACCAGCACCGGCATGCGCTGGTCGGTGATGCCGGAGGGGACCCGGCCCCGCACCTTCGCGCGGGGCCGGCCGGCCGTCTTCGGTACGAGCCCGATGTTCGCGGTGACGGTCATGTGCGGGAAGACGGCGCTGGTGTGCTGACAGGCGCCCAGCAGCTGCTGGCAGCGGGTACCCAGGTACTCCCAGAAGGTCACTTCTCGGTCCCTCCCTCAAGGCAGGTCCTCCAGCGGTCAGCGGTCCATACGGCGCCTGCCGTGACGCATGGCGCACCAGTGGAGTGATCCGGAGCGGCACCGGATTCTCCAACGTGATCACCGTCGAAGCCCGCACGATGCCATCGAATCCCACCATCCGGTCGATCACGCGCTGCAAGTCGGCATTCGAGCGTGCCACCAAATGGCACAGCATGTCACCACCCCGCCAGTGGCGAGGAGTCACTTGGGCCGCGCCCGACGGGAGCCGCATCACCGGCTCAGCAGACTCGCGCTGCTCGCCGACCGCTGCCCCACCCGGGCATCCGACATGACTCCCCCGGTGGTGACGGGACGGTACCGGGTCGGAGGGATTCCCGGTGTCCGTGACACGTCGTTTGACACGGATGACGGCGTCGCGGCCGCACTCAGGGGCGGGCCGTCCAGTATCGCTTCAACACCTCCAGTTGGAGGGAGCATTCCAGGGAGGTGACTTCCTCGCTGCCCTCGAAACCGCCGGTGAGGAAGTCGGCGAGGTGTTCCTCGTCGCGGAAGACCCCTCCGTAGGTGAAGACCGAAGCTGCTGCGGGAGTCAGCTGCCTGACAGCTTCTCCTGCAGCCAGTCGAAGACGACCTCGCAGTGCTGCTGCGGGGCCATCGGGGAGCAGTGCAGCTGCGCACCGGTGGCCGCGGTGAGCTTCACGTAGTCCTTGGGAGCCGTCAGTTTGGCGTACATCTGCCGTGGCTGCCCCGGATAGAACTGCTCGTCGTCATAGTCGAGCACCAGCGTGGGCATATTGATGCGGCCCACCACATCCGTGATGTCCAGCGAGGTGATGAGTGTGGCGGGGGTGTAGAAGTCGGTGAACATCTTGCCCTCGCGGGCCGCGAGCATCGCCGGCACGGAGAAGGGCTCGATGCGCTTCTTCATCGTGGCGGCCGCGGACGGCGGCAGCTCGGGGACGACCTCCTTGTTCCAGATGGTGTTGGTCTTCTCCTTGTCCGGGGTGAGGATCTGCCGGATCTCCGGAGGAAAGCCGAGCCAGGGCGAGAGCACGCCGGGCATCGCCACCAGAGCGGCGATCCTGGTCTCGAAGGCCGCGGCCCGGGGGGCCAGATTCCCGCCCATGCTCAGCCCGGTCAGGGCGATCTTCCTGGTGTCCACATCCGAGCGGGCGGACAGCCAGTCGACGAGCGGGGTGACGACGGTTTCCCAGCGTGGCGTGAAGACCACCTGGTCGACGAAGAGCAACTGGCCCTGGCCGGGCCCGTCGTACACCAGGGCGTTCCAGCCGCGCTGCAGAGCCGCCTGGACGCCGTAGGTCCACATGTCGACGTTCTGCCCGTCGCTGCCGTTCGTCAGGATCACGGTGGGGCGCCGCGCGCGGGAGTCGTCCGGACGGAAGAACCACACGGGCAGCGGGGTCTTCCCATACGGGATGCGCGCCGTCACCGGTGCCGGGTCGCACCGCTCGCAGAACGTGTCCCAGGCGCCGCGCCCCGCCTTGTACAGCTGCTCCTCGCTGTCAGGGGTGTCGGAGCCGAGGACGAAGAACAGCCCCTGGGCGTAGTACTGCGCGGCCCGCAGCGCACGGAACCGTGTGGTCTGCGTGCCGGGCTTTCCGCTCCGGGGCGGCTCCCTCAGCTGGTCACCGAGTTTCTTGAAGGTCTCGGTGTACGTCTGCGCGGAGAGGCCGGCCTTGTTGATCGTGTTCACGGCGGTGAGTACCTCGCCCACCTCAGCGGCGCCGTACCCGGACGCGCCGAGCGCGAGGAGCCCGTTGAAGTTGAAGCCGGGTTCCTTGAAGAGCGTCATCGCGCCGGGCGTGGGGCCGCTCACGGATGCGGAGGCCCATGCCGTGCGCGTGGGCGTGGGATCCGCCGCGGACGAGGCGCCCGACGCGGTGCACCCGGCAGTCAGCACGGCCCCCGCCCCACCGATGAGCCCGGCCACCGTGGTGCGGCGGGTGGGGCCGGATACGTGATCGCCCGAGGCGTAGGTCATACCGAGTGAACGTACGAGCCGCGCCCCTGGGCACCTCGCTCCGACACCCGTCGTTCCCCCGAACGGCACTTCACGCCGGGCCTGTCCGCGTGGCCAGTAGCCCCCGGGGCCCGAGGGCTACTGCCGTACGCGGAACGGCCTCCGACCCCGGGCCGGCTACGCCTCGTTATCCGAACTGGCCGGGCTGGTAGTCGCCGGCGGGCTGCTGGACGATGACGTTCGCGCGGTTGAAGGCGTTGATGACGGCGATGAGGGACACCAGGGCGGCGAGCTGCTCCTCGTCGTAGTGCTTGGCGGCGTTCGCCCAGGCCTCGTCCGTGACGCCACCGGCCGCGTCGGCAAGGCGGGTGCCCTGCTCCGTCAGCTCCAGCGCCGCGCGCTCGGCCTCGGTGAAGACCGTGGCCTCCCGCCACGCCGCGACCAGGTTGAGGCGCAGCGAGGTCTCACCGGCGGCAGCGGCGTCCTTGGTGTGCATGTCCAGGCAGCCACCGCACCCGTTGATCTGACTCGCGCGGATCTTCACCAGCTCCTGCGTCGCGCCCGGCAGCGACGAGTCGACGAGCACCTGATTCGCCGCGATGATGTGCTTCCAGAGCTTGCCTGCGAGCGGGCTCTCGAACAGGTTCAAACGGGCACCCATGGTCAACTCCTCCATCGTGATCGATGCCTACACCGAGAGGACGAAACCGCTCGGCACGCTGTGACATGAACGAACGTGGCCTGCGTCTCCCCTGGCGCACAGCGGCAGGAGCCACCAACGACGAGGTTCAGCTACATGGCCCAGGGGGACACCCCCCCTAGGCACTGAACCCCCGTGTGGTCGCACGCAAGCGCTTGCCCCGCTTGCCGATCACGAACCTGACCGGGATCAGCACCGCCCACCACAGCATCGCCCCCGTCGGTGAGACGAAGGCGAGCGGTACGGCGACGGCGAAGACCAGCACGGTCGACACAAGGTCGGCCACGTCGTTGCGCACGATGGGGTCGGGCATGGCCGCGCTCGACAGCCATGGGCGCTTCCACAGCACCACCGTGAGCGCGAGCTGGGTGGCCCCCATGGCTGCGACGGCGCCGGAGTAGATGGCCACGGACTGCGGCAGGTACGCGTACTCGGCCAGCAGGGTGGTGGGGAAGGGCATCAGGGCGACCAGCCCCAGGCCCAGCAGCACGAGCCGGACGACCGTCCCGTCCACGTCCCGCACGGACTGGAAGAGCTGGTAATGGCCCCGCCAGAATGCCGCGATGACCAGCACGCTGAGGGCGTAGGCCCACACTTTGGGCATCACATCGCTCAGCGCCCGCGCGAAACCGTCGGGGTCCAGCCCTGCCGGCAGCGCGATGTCCAGCGCCAGCAGCGTCATCGCGATGGCGAACACTCCGTCGGACAACGCGAGGAGTCGGACTGCGCTCCCCTCGTCGTCCCGTACTCTCCGGCCACCGTTCACCACGCCACTCTAGGATCACCTGCCCCGGAATATCCCGATTGGTCCCGTGTACGTGTTGAGCCGTCCGCCGGGCTTCGCAAGCCGGTCGGGGGAGTCGAGTGCGGCTCGCATGTCTCGACGGCTTTTGCCGCTCGGCCCGCGCAGTCCCCGCTCGCCGCCGTGGAACCGTCCTCGTTGAGCGGACCCGCACCGGCGAGGAAAATGAGCCGAGACCCGGCGGCGCCGTGGCTGCGTAGGCATACTCGGCGACGTCGGACAGGGAATCGGAGCGAAGCGCAGTGAGGGCACGGGCCACGGTCGTTTCGGCCCCATCCCGTCGTCATGAAGCTCAGTCGTCCTGTCAGGCCGCCGAGGAGTACGACCACCTTCCCGGAGGAGTGGGCACATGGAGCTGGAGCTTCGGCACCTGAGGGTGCTGTGTGCGATCGCCGACGCCGGGAGTGTGGGACGGGCGGCATCGGAGCTGGGCTACTCGCAGCCTGCGATGAGCACCCAACTCCGGCGCATCGAGCGGCACTTCGGGAAGCCGCTGTTCGAGCGGAACATATCGGGTGTCGAGCTGACCCAGTACGGCGCGGGGGTCCTGGCGCAGGCCCGTGACGTCCTGGCCCGCGCGGATGCCATAGGGCGCGACCCGGCCGAGAGCGTCGCGCGTACGCGCCGGCCGCTCCGCCTGGCCGCGACCAACTCTCCGGTCCTGTCCGGCATGGTCGTCCGGCTCCGGAGCCGACTGCCTGACCTCGCGCTCACGGTGAGCAGCGTGTATCCGTCCTCGGAGATCGTCCAACTCCTGGAGGACGGCGAGGTGGACGCCGCGATCGCTGCCGACTATCCCGGGCTGGAGCTGTGGCACTCGGCCGCCGTCGCGCATCGCGGGATCGTCACCGAACCGTCCTTCGTCGCCCTGCCGTCGAATCACCGGCTCAAACACTGCCTGGAGGTCGGGCTCGCGGATCTGGCCGACGATGCCTGGTTCGTCACTCCGGACGACGGGGCCGGCTGGCCTGGGGTGTTCTACGCGGCCTGCGAGTCGGCCGGTTTCACCCCGGCGGCGGTGCACGAATTCCTCGGCGACCAGCTGCAGTTGCAGAACATGATCGCGGAGGGGCTCGGGGTCTCCATCGTGCAGGCGACGCTTCGTCCGGTCCCCGGCGTCCTCATCAAACCGCTGACCGGCACACCGCTGTGGTGCCGTTACGTACTGGCCTGGCGTCGTGCGAGCCTCGCCGACGAGATCGCGGACATGCTCGCCGGCTCCGCCACCGCGGCGTACCGCGCGCTCATCGCACAGTCGCCGCACCTGCGGAGATGGGCCTCGCGGACCTGGAGCGTGGCCGGGCCGCAGGTCGCGGTCCGGCCCGACCGGGCGCCCTTGCGGCACCGTCGGGGACCGGCCAACGGCGAGGAAACGGCGGACCGTTGACGATGCCCCGCGGGATGATGCCGTCGCGACGCTGACGCCCCGCGGGATGATGCCGTCGCGACGCTGACGCCTGGCGGGAGGACCCGCCGGGACGTTGACGCCTCGCCGGACGTTATGGCGGGTCAGCCCAATGTGCTATGTCACACCTCATTGTCGGCGGGTGGTGTGCGCTGAGAAGGTGCCGCACACGCCTCATACGGTTTCCCGAGGCGCATCTGTTTCCCCCCACGAAGGAGCAGGGATGCGCTACCGCTTCACCTGGCCCAGATGTGTGGTCGACGGTCTGACCGCCGTCGCGACGGTCGCCTGCCTGGCGACGCCGGCGACGGCCACACCCCACCCGATGGCCGTCGCCAAAGCCGTGCCCGGACCCCCCACCGCCTCCCACCC
>NZ_SDIF01000230.1 GCF_004122735.1 Streptomyces sioyaensis
CCCGCCCCCACCCCCGTTCCGGATCACCCCGCACGGGGCACAATGGCTCGCATGACTCCCGTGTCCCGTACGGCAGACACCACCGACCCGACGCCGGAGCTGCGGCAGCGCTGGACCCTCACCATCGCCGAGGCCCGCGGCAGCAAGCACTCCACGGCCCCCGACCCCGCCCCGTATGCGGACAATCTGCTGTCCCGCTGGAGCGAACCACAGCGCCGCTACCACACCGTCGAGCATCTGGCCGCGGTCCTCTACCGCATCGACGAACTGGCCGAGCACGCCGATGACCTGGCCGTCGTTCAGCTGGCGGCGTGGTTCCACGACGCGGTCTACCGCCCGGACCGCTCCGAGAACGAGGAGCGCAGCGCGGCCCTCGCCGAGCGCGCACTGCCCGAACTGGGCGTCGGCGCGGCCCGCACGGCCGAGGTCGCCCGACTGGTGCGGCTCACCGTCACCCATGACCCGGCGCCCGACGATCCCGACGGCGAGGTGTTGTGCGATGCCGACCTCGCCGTACTGGCCGGCTCCCCCGACCGGTACGCCGCCTACGCCGCCGCGGTCCGCGAGGAGTACTCCTTCGTCCCCGACGCCGATTTCACGGCCGGCCGCTCCGCCGTACTCACCCAACTCCTGGCCCTGCCCCGCCTGTTCCGGACCCCCCGCGGCTACGACCTCTGGGAGCACACCGCCCGCCGCAATCTCGCCACGGAGCTGGATCTGCTGCGCGGGGCGTAGCCGTCGCGTAGCACGGGAGCCGATGGGCGGGCCCGCGGAGGGGGCCGGCAAGCGGGGCAGGCCTGGCGCGGATCCGCGGGCGGGCCGGCGCATGACACGGATCCGCGGACGGGCCGGCGCCTCAACAGGCCCGCCCGTAGGGAATCAAGCCTGCTCGCAGGGAATCAGGCCCGCTTGTAGGGAATGCACGGGCTCCTATCGTGGTTAGTAGGTGATATGCCCGCACCGCCCGACCGCACCCGCCTTCCCCTCGCCGTCTACGTCCTCGGCCTGTCCGTTTTTGCCCTTGGCACCTCCGAGTTCATGCTCTCCGGCATCCTCCAGCCGCTCGCCCGCGATCTGCGCGTCTCCATTCCGCAGGCCGGGCTGCTGGTCTCCGCCTTCGCGATCGGCATGGTGGTCGGCGCGCCCGTCCTCGCCGCGGCCACGCTCCGGCTCCCGCGCCGGACGACGCTGATCGCGCTGCTCGCCCTCTTCGGCCTGGGACAGGTGGCCGGCGCACTCGCACCGTCCTACGGCGTGCTGTTCGTCTCGCGCGTGCTGAGCGCGCTGGCCTGCGCCGGTTTCTGGGCGGTCGGCGCGGCGGTCGCGGTCTCGCTGGTGCCGGTCACCGCGCGGGCCCGGGCGATGGCCGTGATGGTCGGCGGCCTGAGCATCGCCAATATCGCGGGCGTCCCGGCCGGCGCACTGCTCGGCGAGCACGCCGGCTGGCGCGCCGCCTTCTGGGCCGTGGCCGGTCTGGCCGCGCTCGGCCTGCTCGGAGTGATCGCGGCGGTGCCGCGCACGGCCGTGCCGACCGGCGAGGACCGCCCGCAGCTGCGCCGTGAGCTGGCCATCTACAAGGACAAGCAGGTCTGGCTGGCGCTGTCCGCCACCGCGCTGAACGCCGCCGCCGTCTTCGCCCTCTTCTCGTACCTCTCGCCGCTGCTGACCGACACCGCCGGCCTCGCCGAGAGCTGGGTGCCGACGGTGCTGGCGCTCTTCGGTGTCGGCGCGCTGATCGGTACGTTCATCGGCGGCCGGATCGCCGACGCCCATCTCTTCGGCACGCTCTTCGGCGGTATCGCCGCCTCCGCCCTCGTACTGGCCGTACTGGCGCTGACCGCGCAGAGCCCGGCCGCCGCAATCGCGCTCTCGCTGCTGCTCGGGGTCACCGCGTTCACCACGGCCCCGGCCCTCAACGCCCGGATGTTCAACGTGGCGAACGCCGCGCCGACGCTGGCCGGGGCGACCACTACTGCCGCCTTCAACATCGGCAACACCCTCGGCCCCTGGCTCGGCGGGCTGACCATCGGGGCGGGCTGGGGCTATCCGTCCGTGGCCTGGACCGGCGCCGCGCTGGCCGCGGCGGCCGTCGTCCTCACCGCCTTCGCCTTCCGGCTGCACCGCGCGACGAACACCACCCGGCTGATCGCCTCCTCGTCCGCCACCGCCCACGCGTCGCAGCAGGCGCAGAGCGCGCAGGCCGTGGAGAAGGACGCAGAGACGGCGGAGGAGGCGAGGGCAGCGGGGCAGCACTGACGCCTACGGGGCCGGGCGCCGCGCCCGGCCCTTCAAGCCCCGCCGGCGAACGTCCATCGCGTCTGGCTGTAGGTCTCACCCCGCCCGAACCCGAAGGCCGTGACCGGCTCGACCCGGAAGACCACGGCCCGGGTGCCCTCCCCGTAGAACGCACCGTCGCGGACGTCGAAGTGCCAGTCGCTGCCGTACTTCTCGCCGTACAGATCGGCCAGCCGGCGCAGCGTGACCTCGTCGCGCACCGGCACCGCCTCGCCCTCGACGACCACGTCGAGCCCTGCGTGCAGATCGTTGCCGCCGGCCGTCGAGGTCGTCAGCACACAGCGCGGGTTGGTTTCCAGGTTCTTGGCCTTGCGTTCGCCGGGGCCGGTGCAGAAGTGCAGCGCACCGTCCGACCAGACGGCGAGCAGCGGGGTGACATGCGGGCGGCCGTCGGGCCGGACGGTGGTGAGCCAGAAGATCTCGGCCTCGGTCATACCGCCGACGGCCGCAGGCCAGGCGGTCGCCGTGGCGCCCTCACTGCTGTAGTTCGGGTCGAGGTCGGTGGCCGGTTGTCCGTCCTGCTCGCTGGTCGACATGGCTGTCCCCTTTCGGTGCGGCGCACGGTCAGGCCCATCGTGCGGGGGCCCGCCGGCGCACCGCCGCTACGACGCGCCGCGGCGGGCCGTACGGGGCGCCGGCCGGTGCTTGGGGCGACGCAGACCGGCGGCGGTCAGCCGGCGCAGCAGTTCCTTGCTGCCGACCTCTACGGCCCCGGCGCGCACCGCATCGCCGTAGCGCTCCACCGGCAGGTCGTAGTGGTCGCGCTCGAACGCCCGCCGGGGCGCGCCGATCCGCGCCGCGAAGGCGTGCAGTTCGTCGAAGGAGTGGTCGCTGACCAGATGCGACCACATCCGCCCGTGGCCCGGCCAGTTGGGTGGATCGATATAAATCGCCACGTCAGCACTCCGGCCGGATCGCCACGTCAGCCCGCCGCACCATCAACCACCTCAGCCTTCCATCGGAGCGCCGAGCCGCCCGACCCGGGCCACCGCGACGGCCGTCTTGGGGCAGACCCAATGCGGATCGGGCCCCAACTCCGGTTCGACGTCGAGCGCATGGGGATCGCCCGACTCCGTGCACACGGGGCACAGCGGCCAGCGGCCGTACCGGTCCAGGAGGGCGTCCTGGACGTCCTGCGCTATCAGTCCCGCGACGAATGCCGCGCCCTCAGGCCATTGCTCCACCCACCACCGGCGGTGGACGACCGCGTCCTCCACGAGCGAGACGATGTCGGCGTCGGCCACCTTGTCCGCCATCAGGTCGGCGAGCACCAGCGCCCGCGCGGCGTGCAATGCCTGTTCCATCTCCATGGCCCCATTGTCTCCCGACGGCCCGCCGGCGAGCGGCGTTGTCCACAGCCCTCGGCCGATCATGCGCGCTGTCCACAGCACTCACGGAGGGTATTGACGCGAGCGCTCGATGAAATTACTTTTCAAGAGTGAGTAGCAGCGTGAAGGAAACTTTCAAGGACGTGCCGGTCGAGACCCGACCGGCCCCGGCCCCACCCGCCCCCGCGGCGCTGGCCGCCAAGGTCCGCACCCTCGCCCCGACGATGACCCGCTCCATGCAGCGCGTCGCCGAGGCCGTCGCGAGCGACCCGGCCGGCTGCGCCGCCCTCACCGTCACCGGCCTCGCGGAGCGCACGGGCACCAGCGAGGCAACGGTCGTCCGGACGTCCCGGCTCCTCGGCTACCCGGGCTACCGGGATCTGCGCCTCGCGCTCGCCGCGCTCGCCGCCCAGCAGGCGGCCGGCGGCGCGCCCGCGGTGACCGCCGACATAGCAGTCGACGACTCCCTCGCCGATGTCGTGACGAAGCTGGCGCAGGAAGAGCAGCAGTGCCTCGCCGACACCGCGGCCGGGCTGGACGTCACCCAGCTCGAAGCCGCCGTCACCGCGCTCGTCGGCGCCCGCCGTATCGATGTGTACGGCATCGGGGCCTCCCATCTCGTCGGCCAGGATCTCGCCCAGAAGCTGCTGCGCATCGGGCTGATCGCGCACGCGCATGCGGACCCGCATCTGGCCGTGACGAACGCGGTGCAGCTGAAAACCGGTGATGTCGCCCTCGCCATCACCCACTCCGGACGGACCACCGATGTCATAGAGCCACTGCGGGTGGCCTTCGACCACGGCGCCACCACGATCGCCATCACCGGCCGCCCGGACGGCGAGATCGCCTCCTACGCCGACCACATCCTGACCACGTCCAGCGCCCGCGAGAGCGAGCTGCGGCCGGCCGCGATGTCGTCCAGGACCAGCCAGCTGCTGGTCGTGGACTGCCTGTTCATAGGCGTCGCGCAGCGTACGTACGAGACCGCGGCCCCGGCGCTCTCCGCCTCCTACGAGGCCCTCGCCCACCGCCACTCTCCCCGTAGCCCCCAGCGCTGACACCGCTCGCACCGCTGGGGGCCGGTATGCCGCCGGACGGCCCGAACGGCCGGGACGGGCACTGCGGCAGCCGCTCGCCCCAGCGCCGGCCGAAGCGCTCCCCCGGCCACCGTCCGCACCCCGGACGGCCGGCCGTTCGGGCCGTCCGGCGGCATACCGGCCCCCAGCGGTGCGAGCGGTGTC
>NZ_SDIF01000231.1 GCF_004122735.1 Streptomyces sioyaensis
TCGCCAGCACCACCCGGCGCACGCCGTCCCCGCCCGCCAGCACCGCATCCTGCACCTCGGCCGCCGCCCGCCCTGCGGGTACGCCGAAGGCCCGCTCCCCCTGAGGGGAACGGGCCTTCGACTATCGGCTAGTGCCTATCGGCGAGAGCTCAGCTCTGGCCGCCGGCCAGCTTCTCGCGGAGCGCGGCGAGCGCCTCGTCCGACGCCAGGGCGCCGGAGTTGTCCGCCGACTCCGAGGAGTACGAGCCGCCGCCACCGGCGTTGCCGCCGCCGGCCTGGCCGCCACCCTGCGCCGCCGGCGCCGCAGCGCCCTCGGCCGCAGCCTGCTCGTCGGCCTCGCGGGACTTGATGACCTGAGCCTGGTGCTGCTCGAAGCGCTGCTGCGCCTCGGCGTACTGGTTCTCCCACGCCTCGCGCTGAGCCTCGTAGCCCTCGAGCCAGTCGTTGGTCTCGGGGTCGAAGCCCTCGGGGTAGATGTAGTTGCCCTGGTCGTCGTAGGACGCGGCCATGCCGTACAGGGTCGGGTCGAACTCGACCGCCGCGGGGTCGGCACCGAAGGACTCGTTGGCCTGCTTCAGCGAGAGGCTGATGCGACGGCGCTCGAGGTCGATGTCGATGACCTTGACGAAGATCTCGTCGTTGACCTGGACGACCTGCTCCGGGATCTCGACGTGGCGCTCGGCCAGCTCGGAGATGTGGACCAGGCCCTCGATGCCCTCGTCGACGCGCACGAACGCACCGAAGGGAACGAGCTTGGTGACCTTACCCGGGACGACCTGACCGATCTGGTGGGTCCGGGCGAACTGCTGCCACGGGTCTTCCTGCGTCGCCTTGAGCGACAGGGACACGCGCTCGCGGTCCATGTCGACGTCCAGGACCTCGACCGTGACCTCCTGGCCGACCTCGACGACCTCGGAGGGGTGGTCGATGTGCTTCCAGGACAGCTCGGAGACGTGGACGAGACCGTCGACGCCGCCCAGGTCCACGAAGGCACCGAAGTTGACGATGGAGGAGACGACGCCGGAGCGCACCTGACCCTTCTGGAGGGTGGTGAGGAAGGTCTGGCGGACCTCGCTCTGGGTCTGCTCCAGCCAGGCACGGCGGGACAGGACCACGTTGTTGCGGTTCTTGTCCAGCTCGATGATCTTGGCCTCGAGCTCCTTGCCCACGTAGGGCTGAAGGTCGCGGACGCGGCGCATCTCGACCAGGGAGGCCGGGAGGAAGCCACGGAGGCCGATGTCGAGGATGAGACCACCCTTGACGACCTCGATGACGGTACCGGTGACGATGCCGTCCTCTTCCTTGATCTTCTCGATGGTGCCCCAGGCGCGCTCGTACTGGGCGCGCTTCTTCGAGAGGATCAGGCGGCCTTCCTTGTCCTCCTTCTGGAGGACCAGGGCCTCGATCTCGTCACCGACGGCGACGACCTCATTGGGGTCGACGTCGTGCTTGATCGAGAGCTCACGGCTCGGGATGACGCCTTCGGTCTTGTAACCGATGTCGAGCAGGACCTCGTCCCGGTCGACCTTCACGATGACGCCGTCGACGATGTCGCCGTCGTTGAAGTACTTGATCGTCTCGTCGATCGCGGCGAGGAAGGCTTCCTCGTTACCGATGTCGTTGACCGCAACCTGCGGAGTGGTGGCGGTGGTCTCGGTGCTGCTCGTCATGTGGGAAAGGGCTCCGGTACGGACATTGAAGTCGTAGGTACTGCTACGCCGAGAGCCCGTATCGCCTCTGCAGAAGCCGGACAGTGTCAAGGGCGCACCTTCGGGAGAACCGCAGATGCCAGAGCATCCGGAGCGACCCGAATCGCCTCAAAACCGAGGGGACATACATACAGATGCGAGCGCGGCCTGCTCGGTCTGAGGCGCGCAAGCCCGCAGCGCAACTTGTAGCATACGGGGGCAGCCGGACCCGGTCAATGCGCGAACGCGCACACCCGGGGCAGAACGCCCCATAACCGGCACACGCGATGTTCCACGAGGTCGAACGGCCTCACAGCCCCTGCAGCGACAAGCAGAGCGAACACTACGACGACGGGCGCCATGAACCAAGAGCACGAGCCGGAGGCGACCCGCCGTGACGCCTCGGACACCGAAAGCAGCCGGGCCAGCCGGGGCTGGTGGGACAGCAACGCGGACGAGTACCAGAGCGAGCACGGGGCGTTCCTCGGGGACGACCGCTTCATCTGGGGTCCCGAGGGGCTGGACGAGGCGGAGGCCGCGCTGCTCGGTCCGGCGGCCGAGCTGAAGGGGCGGCGGATCCTGGAGATCGGGGCCGGCGCGGCGCAGTGCTCCCGCTGGCTGGCGGCGCAGGGCGCGCTCCCGGTGGCGCTGGACCTCTCCCACCGGCAGTTGCAGCATGCGCTGCGGATCGCCGACGGGGCGGCGGACGACACCACGGAGCTGGTGGAGGCGGACGCCGGGGCGCTGCCGTTCCGCGACGGCAGTTTCGACCTCGCCTGTTCCGCGTACGGGGCGCTGCCGTTCGTCGCGGATCCGGTGCGGGTGCTGCGTGAGGTGCGCCGGGTGCTGCGGCCGGGCGGCCGGTTCGTCTTCTCCGTGTCGCACCCGCTCCGCTGGGCCTTCCCGGACGAGCCGGGGCCCGAGGGGCTCTCGGTGGGGGCGTCGTACTTCGATCGCACGCCGTACGTCGAACAGGACGAGTCCGGGCGGGCGGTGTATGTGGAGCACCACCGGACGCTGGGCGACCGGGTGCGGGACGTGGTGGCCGCGGGGTTCCGGCTGGACGATCTGGTGGAACCGGAATGGCCGGAATGGAACACCCAGGAGTGGGGCGGCTGGTCCCCGCTGCGCGGGCATCTGATCCCGGGGACGGCGATCTTCGTGTGCACGGCGGCTGCCGACGCCCCGGTACGAGGCTGACGGACGCAGGTCCACAGCGGACGGGCGGGACTTTGCGGGGCCGACCGGGGCCGTCCTGAGCCATCCGGGGCCGTCCTGGGCCGTCCTGGGCCGGACAGTGTGCCGGCTGGTGGATGTCGCGGGGGCGGCAGACTGGGGGCGTGATCCGTCGTGACGTCCTCGCCCAGTTGCCCGTCCGTACCGCGTTGCCCGCGCTGCGCGCCGCTCTCGACGGGCCCGGTGCCGCGGTGCTGTGCGCGCCGCCGGGCACCGGCAAGACGACGCTGGTGCCGCTGGAGCTTGCGGGTCTGACGGGTGCGGGTCCGGTGCGGCGGGTGCTGGTCGCCGAGCCGCGCCGGATCGCGGCCCGGGCGGCCGCGCGCCGGATGGCCTGGCTGCTGGGCGAGAAGGCCGGTGAGCGGGTGGGGTTCACGGTGCGCGGGGAGCGCCGGGCCGGGGCCCGTACGGTCGTCGAGGTGGTGACCACCGGGGTGCTGCTGCAGCGGCTGCAGCGCGATCCGGAGCTGGCCGGGGTCGATGTGGTGGTCCTCGACGAGTGTCATGAGCGGCATCTCGACGCCGACACCTCCGCGGCCTTCCTGCTGGACGTACGGGAGACGCTGCGGCCCGAGCTGGGGCTGGTGGCGGCGTCGGCCACTACGGACGCCGAGGGGTGGGCGCGGTTGCTGGGCGGCTCCGCGGGGGCGGCGCCGGTGGTCGAGGCGGCGGGCGTGTCGCACCCCGTGGACGTGGTGTGGGCGCCGCCGCAGCGGCCGGTGCAACCGGCGCACGGGATGCGGGTCGATCCGGCGCTGCTGGGGCATGTGGCGGCGGTGGTGCGGCGGGCGCTGCACGAGCAGACCGGCGATGTGCTGTGTTTCCTGCCCGGTGTCGGGGAGATCGGGCGGGTCGCCGGGCAGCTGGCCGGGGTGGACGCCGAGGTGCTGCAGGTGCACGGGCGGGCGGCGGCCGAGGTGCAGGATGCGGTGCTGGCGGGCGGGGACGGCGTGCGCCGGGTGGTGCTGGCGACGTCGGTGGCGGAGTCCAGCCTGACGGTGCCGGGTGTGCGGGTGGTGGTGGACAGCGGGCTGGCGCGGGTGCCGCGGACGGATCATGCGCGCGGGCTCAGTGCGCTGGCGACCGTACGGGCCTCCCGGGCGGCGGCCCGCCAGCGTGCCGGCCGGGCGGGGCGGGAGGCGCCGGGCGTGGTCTACCGCTGCTGGGCGCAGGGCGAGGACGGGCGGCTGCCGGCGTTTCCCGATCCGGAGATCAAGGTGGCCGATCTGACGGCGTTCGCGTTGCAGGCGGCGTGCTGGGGCGATCCGGCGGCCCGTGGTCTCGCGCTGCTCGACGCGCCGCCGGCCGGTGCACTGGCCGCGGCCCGGGAGGTGCTGACGGCGGTCGGCGCGGTGGACGCGGAGGGCCGGGCGACCGGCCGGGGTGTCCGGATGGCGCGGCTCGGGCTGCATCCGCGGCTGGCGCGTGCCCTGCTGGACGGGGCGCCCGAGGTGGGCCTGCGGCGTGCCGCGGAGGTGGTCGCGCTGCTGAGTGAGGAGCCGCCGCGGGCGTACGGGGACGATCTGGCGGCCGCGTGGCGCACCGTGCGCCGGGGCGGCGACGCGTATGCGGCGCGGTGGCGGCAGGAGGCCCGGCGGCTGGCGTCGGCGGCCGGTGAGCCGCGGGCCGGGGCAGGCGGCGGGGACGGGGCCGCGGTGGGTGCTGCCGGGGGGCGTGGCGACGATGCCGTTGCCGGGCTCATTGCGGCGCTGGCGTTCCCGGAGCGGGTGGCCCGGGCCCGCGGGGGCGGGAGTTTCCTCCTGGCGTCCGGGACGGGGGCCGAG
>NZ_SDIF01000232.1 GCF_004122735.1 Streptomyces sioyaensis
CCTACTCGACCTTCGCCGCCTCCGGAATGCGGGCCACTCCCTACTCGGGGAGGCCGGTGAGGGCGTCGGTCATGTACCGGGTCCAGATTTCGGTGGGGATGTCGCCGCCGAACACCTTCTGCAGGCCGCCGACGCCCACCAGGGACTGCAGCTGGGGGTGGGCCGGATCCTCGCGGAAGAGGACCACCGAAGTGGCCAGTTGGCGGGTGTAGCCGACGAACCAGGCCGAGTGGTAATCGTCGGTGGTCCCGGTCTTGCCCGCGGCCGTCCTGCCGAGGGCCTGGGCCTTGGTGCCGGTGCCCTTGGCTATGACGCCCCGGAGGACGTCGGTCACGTTGTCGGCGATGGCGCTCGGCAGCGCCCGTACGGGGGCGGGGGCGGTGAAGCCGGGGAGGGCGGAGCCGTTGTGGGTCACCTTGGTCACCGAGTAGGGAGTGGCCCGCATTCCGGAGGCGGCGAAGGTCGAGTAGGCGCCTGCCATACGAATGGCGCTCGGTGTCGAGGTACCGATGTAGAAGCCGGCGCTGGGGGCGGCGAGGCTGTCGGGGCGCAGGCCGAGGGCCTGCGCCGTGCTCACCACGTTCGGGTGGCCGACGTCCTCCCCCAGTTGCACGTACGGCGTGTTGACCGACTGCTCCATCGCCTTGCGCAGCGAGATGTAGCCCCAGCGCCGGCGGGTGTCGTTGTGCTGGTGGAGGAGGCCGGTGGGGTCCTTGTCGTCGGTGACGTAGTTGCCCTGCTGGTCCTTGATCTTGATGCCGTCGTCACCGTTGAACTTGCTGGCCGGGGTGATCGGCGCCGGGGGCTCGCCGGGTTTCAGTACGGCTCGGTGCTGGAGGGCGGCGGCGAGGACGATGGGCTTGAACGTCGAGCCCACCGGGACGCCGGTGGTGTCGGCGTTGTCCGAGTAGTGGCCGTGGCCGAAGCCGGAGCCGCCGTAGACGGCGAGGATCCTGCCGGTCCTGGGATCGACCGAGGAGGCTCCGACCTGGACGTCCCGGTCGACCGACCGGTGGGCGGGGTCGAGGCGTTGCGCACGGACCTTGGCGACGGCCCTGGCCAGTGCTGCGGTCCGCTTCCGGTCGAAGGTGGTGTGTATCTGGTAGCCGCCCCTGCTCAGGCTGCCGTCGGTGATGCTCCGGTCGTGTGCCTGGGCGTACGACCGGGCGAGCTGGACCAGGTAGCCGGTCTGGCCCGGGAGACCCGAACCCAGGGTCCACTTCCTGGGTGTCGGGAACCCCGCGGCCGCGTACCGTGCGCGCTGCCCCGGCGTCAGCTTGCCGATCTTCACCATCCGGTCGAGCACCCAGGACCAGCGGGCCTTTGCCTTCGCCTTGGCCGTGGGGTCGGAGTCCGCGTGCTGGAAGAGGCTCGGCTCGTTGACCGCCGCGGCGAGGAAGGCTCCCTGGCTCGCGTTGAGCTTCTGCACCGGAACGCCGTAGTACATGCGGGCCGCGGCCTGGATGCCGTTGGCCTGCCGGCCGAAGAAGCAGCTGTTCAGATACCCCTGGAGGATCTGCTGCTTGCCCATCGCGGCACCGATCTTGGTGGAGATCAGCAGTTCCTTGAGTTTCCGCGCGACCGTCTGCGACTGGTCAAGGTAGGTGTTCTTGACGAACTGCTGGGTGATCGTCGACCCGGACTGCACGGAGCCGCCCTCGGCCATGTGGAAGACGGCACGGAGGATGCCTTGCGGATCGATGCCCGGGTCGGTGTAGAAGGAGGCGTTCTCCGCGGCGATGAAGTCCCACCGCACGTCGGCGGGGACCTGCGAGACCGGGATGTTCTGCCGGTTGACGCTGCCGTCGGTGGCCAGGACCTTGCCGTCCGACCAGTAGTAGACGTTGTTCTGCAGCAGCGTACTGGGGTTGGGGTCGGGGATGGTGACCGTGGCGTAGGCATAGCCCACGGCCGCTGTCGTACAGCCGAAGAAGAGCAGGAAGACCGCCAGCAGCTGGCGCACCGACGGCAGCCAGCGGCGCGGGCCCGTCCTGCCCCGGCGCGGGTAGTCGATCCACCGTCTCCCCTGTCTCTGCTCCGGCGCCGCTCTCCGCGCACGGCCTGACGTGCCCGGTCCGAAGGGCCGGTTCCGTGCGGCGCGGTTGCCGATGGTGCGGACACCCTCGACAAGCCTGCCGCCGTGGGACTGCTGCGACGGTCGGCGTCGGTGTCCGCTCATGGGCTCGGATCACTGTCCTCTCGGTACAACTCGGTACAACTCGCTGTAATTCAGTGCTACTTGGTGCGGCTGCGGTGTCGTGCGGTGCGGTGCGGGCTACCGGAAACCGTTGTGGGGTGGGGGCTGCGGAAGGCCGTCGTACGGTGCCCATTGGTGGAAGGGGTCGTACGGCGCCTGCTGCGGCTGACGGTCGTACGGCGCCTGCCGCGGCACACGGTCGTACGGCGCCGAGTGCGCAGAGCCGGGATCGGGCAGAGGCAGGTCATGGACGGGCGCCTTGGCTCCCACCGCCGTCTGGAGGCTGCCGTACCGCTCCATGCGCTGCCATCTCAGGCGGGAGCCCGCAACGGCGGTGAAGACGGACTGGATCACCACCAGGTACATCAGCTGCCGGTAGACGAACTGCTGCAACGGCAGGCTCCACAGCGGGCCGGGCGGTTCCCCGTCAAGGCGGAACGCGTACCGGCCCACCAGGAGTTGCAGCAGCAGGAAGGCCAGCCAGAGCCCGATGATCCGGACCGGGTCGAGGAAGAGCAGCCCGTAGAGGGCGAAGACGTCCACGACGGGTGCGAGCAGCGGGAGCAGTACCTGGAAGAGGAGGAGGTAGACCAGGCCGCGTCGGCCCAGTTTTCCGGCGGCGCCGCGCTGCACCAGAGCGCCGCGGTGCTTCCACATCGCCTGGAGCGTGCCGTAGCACCAGCGGTACCGCTGCCGCCACAGGGCGTTCAGTGACGCGGGCGCCTCCGTCCAGGCCACCGCGCCTTCCTCGTAGACCACCCGCCAGCCGGCGCGGCACAGCGCCATGGTGAGGTCGGTGTCCTCGGCGAGGGTGACGTCGCTGACGCCGCCGAGGGCGAACAGCGCCCGACGGCGGAACGCGCCGACCGCCCCCGGGACGGTCGGCATGCACTCGGCGAGGTCGAACAGCCGGCGGTCGAGGTTGAAGCTGACCACGTACTCGATGTGCTGCCAACGGCCCAGCAGGCCACCGCGGTTGACGACTTTGGCGTTGCCCGAGACGGCGCCCACCCCGGGGTCGGCGAAGGGCTGCACGAGCGTGCGGACGGTGTCGGGGGCGAAGACCGTGTCGCCGTCGACCATGACCACCAGCTCGCAGGAGGCGACGGCGAGTCCCGTGTTGAGCGCGGCGGGCTTGCCCGCGTTCCGCTGCCGGATCACCCGCACCCCCGGCAGGTGGAGCGACTCCACCAGGTCGGCGGTGCCGTCGGTGGAACCGTCGTCCACCACGATGATCTCCACCGGGTGGTCCGAGGCGAGCAGTGAGCGCACGGCCGCCTCGATCCCGGCGCTCTCGTTGTACGCGGGGACGATGACGCTGACCGGTTCGGTCACCGGCGGCCCCCAGGACCGGCCGCGGCCCGCCGTCCGCAGCCGCCGGTGCCGGCGGGCCGCGATCACCAAGACCGCCGCGCGCAGCACGCTGATCGCTCCGGCCACACACAGCAGCACGCCGAGCAGCCACACGGTCCAGTCGCCGGCCTGGAGCAGCTCGATGAGGGCCAGGCCTTGCAGATGGTCGCCGAGCCCGGCGCGCCGGACCGGCCCGGCCATGGCGACCGAGGCGCCGACCGTCGCGAACCGGAAGCCGTGCGCCTTGAGCCGTGGGATCAGGGTGTTCAGCGCGGCGACGGTCTGTGACCGGTCACCGCCGCCGTCGTGCATCAGCACGATCTGCCCGGCGTGGCCGCGGGGTGTGGCACGGGCGACGATGCGGTCCGCACCGGGACGCTGCCAGTCCTCGGCGTCCTGTGTGGTGAGCGCCGTGACATAGCCGGCCGTGTCCGCCTGCTGGAGGACGGACCAGTCGGCATCGTCCAGCGCGTCGTTCTCCGCGGAGTACGGCGGCCTGAGCAGTGCGGTGGTGACCCCCGCGGCGCCGGCCACCGCCAGCTGCGTCTCCCGCAGCTCCAGGGAACGCTGCCAGGGGGCGAGGCGGGCCAGGTCGGGATGGGTGAAGGTGTGGATGCCGATCTGGTGGCCCTCGGCGACGATCCGGCGGACCAGCTCCGGGTGGGCCACGACCTGGGTTCCGACGACGAAGAACGTCGCGTGCACATGGTTGCGGCGCAGCGCGTCCAGGATGCGCGGCGTCCAGACGGGGTCGGGTCCGTCGTCGAAGGTGAGCGCGAGGGTGCGGTCCTCGACCCGGGCGGTGTGCGCGGAGGTGGCGGCGTCCGCGATCACGGGGCCGCCGTGGGTCACCTGACGGGGCACCGTCTCGTGCCGTCCCCGGGCACCGGTCACGGCGTCCGAGGTGATCCCGAACATGTGCTGGGTGTAGCCCTGGAGCAGGAGGGCCGCTGACAGGGTCACCGCGAGCACGCTCAGCAGGAGCCAGTGGGCGCGGGGGGTGATCCGGCCGGTGCGGTCGGGGCGGCGGCCGGGGGCGTCTCGGTGTCGGCGGTCGGTCACGTCGGGGCCTTGGATCACTTCACGGGCTTGTGGGACGAGCCGAGGGCGCGCCCCTTGGAGGAGTGGGCAGGGGCGGGGGGCGGGGT
>NZ_SDIF01000233.1 GCF_004122735.1 Streptomyces sioyaensis
CACGCTGTTGAGTTCTCAAGGAACGGACGCTTCCTTTGTGCCTGTTTCACCAGGCTCTCCGGGCGCTTCCCTTCGGTCTTGCGTTTCCGACTCTATCAGATCCTTGCGGGCCCGATTTTCGCCGGTGCGTTTCCGCCTTTCGGCTTCTTCGCGTTTCCAACCTTACCAGATCCGTTTCCGTGTCCGGCGCCCTGTTGGAGCGGGCTCGGCCGTTCGGCTTTCGCTTTTCGGCCTTTCCGACTCTATCAGATCCGTTTCGTTCCGTTGCCGGTCCGAATTTGTTTCCGATTCCCCGTCGGAGGGGGTTCGCCGGGGTGCGGCTATTTGCGTTGCCGCGCCTTTCGGCGTGATCACTACTTTAGCGGAATTCCTCGCTGACGCATAATCACGTCACGGTCCGAATTTCGGCATGCCGAAATAGGTCCCGTTGAGGGGCCGTGCAGTAGTGGTGTGCCGCGAAGCGGCGGGATGGCTACCACAGAACCGATCCGGCCCCGTGGCAACTCGGAGAACACTACGGATGGGGCAGGGCGGTGTCAACTCGCGTCAGTCAAGGTCACTCAGACGCCCGTCGGCGTCCGGCTGCGCGTCCTCAACACGGCGCAGCAGACGGGTCAGTACCTGGCCGAGGAGTTGACGCTCCTCACCGTTGAGGTCCTGGAGGAGGTCCTCCTCGAAGACCGATGCCAGGCGCATCGCCTCGAGCCACTTCTCGCGGCCCTCGCCGGTCAGCTCGACGATGACGCGGACGCGGTTGGCCTCGTCGCGCTCCCGGGTGACCAGACCCTCGCTCGCCATGCGGTCGATGCGGTGGGTCATGGCGGCCGGCGTGAGGCCGAGGCGCTTGGCGAGCTCGCCGGGGCCCAGTTGATAGGGGGCTCCGGAGACGACGAGGGCCTTGAGCACCTCCCATTCGGCGTTGCTCAGGCCGAGGGTGGCGGTCTGCCGTCCATAGGCGACGTTCATCCGCCGGTTGAGGCGCTGAAGTGCGGAGACGACCTGCTCCACCTGGGGGTCGAGGGCCTGGAATTCGCGCTGGTAGGCCGCGATCTGTTCCTCGAGGCTCGGCTCGGCAGCGTCGGCTGGCGCATCGGAGGGCTCAGACATGCGGCGCAGTATGGCATGGAAGTCATTGGCGTTGAAGTTCTTCGGCGTGTACTCTTTAGCTTCGAACTTTAGAGTTGAAGTCTTCAGGGTGAGACTGTCCGGTCTCGCCCTGTCGCCTGTCGCAGCTCGCCGGTTCGTCCCTCTTATCCGTCTGATGACCTGACCTAGGTAGGTGAGTGTGACCACCGCGATGGGCGCCGCGTTGCGCCGGATCCAGCTCGGGAACGCGCTGAGCGCGTTCGGCAACGGCTTCACCGTTCCGTATCTGTACGTCTATGTGGCGAAGGTGCGGGATCTCGGCGCGAGTACAGCCGGGGTGGTGCTGGCGATGCTGGCGGTGGCCGCACTCGTCGTACTGCCGCTGACCGGTCGGGCCATCGACCGGCGCGGACCGCTGCCGGTGGCCGTCATCGGGACGGTCTCGGCCGCCATCGGTGCCCTGGGTCTGGGGCTGTCCGAGACCGAACCGCTGGTCGTGGCGTCGGCCATTGCGCTCGGTGCCGGCATCGCGGTCATTCAGCCGGCGCTCGCGACGATGATCGTGTGGTGCTCGACAACGGTGACCCGGTCGCGGGCGTTCGCCACCCAGTTCTTCCTGAACAACCTGGGGCTGGGCGTCGGTGGGCTGGTCGGCGGGCTGCTGGTCGACGAGTCGAATCCCGCCAGCTTCGTCCGGCTGTTCGCGATAGAGGCCGTGATGTTCCTGGTGCTCGGTGCGGCGGTGGCGAGCGTACGGCTGCCGCGGACGCCGAAGGTGGAGGACGCCGTCCCCACCGAGGAGCGGGCCAAGGGTGCCTGGCGGGCGATGTTCGCCGACCGGCGGATGGTGTGGCTGTGCGTGCTGGGGTTCGTGCTGTTCTTCGCCTGCTACGGACAGTTCGAGTCGGGGCTGGCCGCGTATGCGACCGAGGTCACCCGGATTCCGCCGGCGAGCCTGGGTATTGCGCTGGCGGCCAATACGGCAGCGATCGTGGCGGCGCAGTTCGTGGTGCTCAAGCTGGTCGAGCGGCGGCGGCGCAGCCGGGTGATGGCGCTGGTCGGGATGGTCTGGACGGTGGCGTGGCTGGCGGCCGGTCTGTCCGGACTGGTGCACGGCGCGCAGATGGTGGCGACGACGCTGCTGATCTCGACGTATGCGCTGTTCGGCATAGGTGAGTCGATGCTGTCGCCGACGGTGGCCCCGCTGGTGGCCGATCTGGCGCCGGCTTCCCTGATAGGCCAGTACAACTCGGCATTTGCCCTGGTCAAGCAGCTGGCGCTGGCGGTTGGGCCGGCGGTGGGGGCCTTGATGGTGGGTCACGGGATGTACGGGGCGTACATCGCGATGCTGGTGGTGTGTGCGCTGGGGATCAGCGCGCTGTCGCTGTGGCTGGGGCAGATGCTGCAGCCGGGGCAGGACAATCCACACCGGGCGGTGGCCGCGGTGCCCGCACCTCGTGCGGAGTTGACCGAGTCGGTGGAAACGACCGAACCGGTGGCCGCGGGCGTATGAGGCCGGGCGAGGCGGGGTGGGGGCGCTGAGGTGCCCCCACCCCGCCTTTCGCGTGACCGTCGCGGCGATCCGCCCTGATCAGCCGGCCGCCGGGCCGTGCGTCTGGCCGTGCACCTGGCCGTGCGGCAGGGCGAATTCGCACCAGACGGCCTTGCCGCCGCCCGGGGTGCGGCGGGAGCCCCAGGACGAGGCGATGGTGGCGACGATGGAGATGCCCCGCCCGGCCTCGTCGGCCGGTTCGGCGCGGCGGCGGCGCGGGAGGTGGTCGTCGCCGTCGGTGACCTCGACGATCAGACGGCGGTCCGTGCGCCGCAGGCGGAGCCGCATGGGCGGGGTGCCGTGCTGGAGGGAGTTGGCGACCAGTTCGCTGGCGGCCAGCACGCCGAGGTCGTGCAGCTCGGGTGAGAAGCGCCAGGAGGCGAGGACGCCGGAGGCGAACGCGCGGGCGCGCGGGGCCGCTTCGGTGCCGCCGTGGAGTTCGAGGGCGGCGTTGTGGAACAGCTCGGCGTCGTGGCCGGTGCGCTCCGGGTGTTGGAGGACGAGGATGGCGACGTCGTCGTCGTGCGCGGCCGTGATGCCCAGGGAGCGCAGCAGGCGGTCGCAGACGATGTCGGGGGCGCCGGCGGCACCGGCGAAGGCGCGCTCCAGGGCCTCGACGCCGTCGTCGATGTCCTTGTCGCGGCGCTCTACCAGGCCATCGGTGTAGAGGACGGCGCTGCTGCCGGGGCCGAGCGGGACGGAGCCCGAGGTGTGCAGCCAGCCGCCGGTGCCCAGCGGCGGTCCGGTGGGCTCGGCGGCACGGCGGACCGTGCCGTCCGGGTCGCGGACGAGGATGGGCAGATGCCCGGCCGAGGAGTAGACCAGCCGGCCCTCGTTCGGGTCGTGGACGGCGTAGACGCAGGTGGCGATCTGGCTGGCGTCGATCTCGGCGGCCAGGCCGTCCAGGAGCTGGATGACCTCGTGGGGCGGGAGGTCGAGGCGGGCGTAGGCGCGGACGGCGGTGCGCAGCTGGCCCATGACGGCGGCGGCGCGCACCCCGCGGCCCATGACATCGCCGATGACCAGGGCCGTACGGCCGGCGCCGAGGGTGATGACGTCGTACCAGTCGCCGCCGACCGCGGCGTCCGTGCCGCCGGGCTGGTAGGTGGCGGCCACCCTCAGGTCGTCGGGCTGCTCCAGTTCCTGGGGCAGGAGGGAGCGCTGGAGGGTGACCGCGGCCTCGCGCTGGCGGGCCTCGCTGGCGCGCAGCCGCTCGGCGGACTCGATCTGGTCGGTGACCTCGGCGCCGAAGACCAGGACGCCCTTGTGCGGGGCGACGCAGGCGACCTCGGGATCGGGCGCCGGGCCGCGCGCCGCGACCTCGATCGGGGTGCAGGTGAAGGTGTAGTACGCGTCGCGCGAGCGGTCGCCGCCCGGGCCGGCGGGGACCTTGCGGGACTTGACCGTGCGCGGTCTGCCGCTGCGCAGGACCTGGTCCATCAGGGGCAGCAGGCCCAGTTCGTCGAGCTCGGGGAGGGCTTCGCGGGTGGTGTGGCCGGCCGGTCGGGGGCCGAAGACGTGGGCGTAGGCGCCGTTGACGTAGGCGAGGCGGTGCTCGGGGCCGTAGACGACGGCGACGAGTGCGGGGATGGAGCCGAGGATGTCGTGGACGGACAGGGCGTCGACGGTGGGCGGCAGGGCCTCGGGGGTGAGTTCCCGGGAGGGGGCCGGATCGGCGTGCTCGGCGCGGGCGGCGGGGACCGAGCCGGTGGTGGCGCCCGTGGGCGCGGCCGGTGTGTCGTCCGGCGCCGCGGGCACGGCGGACGGGGCCGCGGCGGACGGGGCGGCCGGCGGGCCGGATGCGGGGCGCGGGGCGGCGCGGTCGGACCGTGCGGCGGCGCGCCGCTGTGTGCCGGGGAGTTTGGCGCTCCAGCGCGTGAAGATCACGGAGGGGTACCTCTTACTTCGCGTCGTCGCGCGGGATCGGGCCGTCGGCAGGGCGGGGGCTCCCGGCCGACGGCCCGATCCCGCGCGACGACGCGAAGTAAGAG
>NZ_SDIF01000234.1 GCF_004122735.1 Streptomyces sioyaensis
GGTGCGGACGTCCCCGGGGCCGTGCCCGATGCGCCCGCGCAGCCGCAGGCCGCGTCGGGGGTGGAGGCGGCCGGTTCGGCGGGGCTCTGGGAGCCGTCCGCCTGGGGCTGCTGCTCGGTACCGGCGGCACCGTCGTCCGGGCCCTGCGGCGCGGCGGCCGGGGCGGGCGCCGCGGCGGTCTGCTGCCCTGCGGCATCGGCGGGGGCACCGGGCTGCGGCTGCCCGGCGGCCGGCTGCTGCGTCTCGGGCGGCTCTATGACGGCCTGTTCCGGGGGCGCGACCTCTTCGGATACGGGAAGGGCAACGGAGTCCTCGGGCACGGCGGCGGGCTCCGGGGCGGCCGCGGGCCCGGCCACGGGGAGATCGCCTGCGGGGGCCTCGGCGAGCGGCGCGGGAGCCGGGGCAGCTTCCGCCCCGGGCTCGGGCTGGGTCGCCTCGGCGGCGGGGGCCTCGGCCGGGGTGGCGGGGGCCGGTTCGACGGGCTGCGGCTGGTCGGTGGTCACCGGCGCATCGGCGGCCACGGGTACATCGGCGTTCACGGGCACGTCGGCGGTCGGGTCGTCGCCGGCGGGGTCTCCCGGCTGCGGAGCCGGTGCCGCGTCGACGGGGGCGGCCGGTGCCTCGGCGGCCGGCTGGTCCGCTTCGGGCTCGGCGGGCTGCACGGCCTGCGCGGCCTCGTCGGCCGCTGCGGGGCCGGGGCTCCCGGCGGACTGTGCCTGCGCCTGTGCCGGTGCCTCGGGCTCGGCTCCGGCCTCGGTGCTCCCGGCCTGGTCCGCGGCCTGCTGCGGGACGTCCGTGGCCACGGCCTCGGGCTGCTGGGCCACCGCGGCGGCGTCCTGAGCGGGCACGTCCTGAGCAGGGGCGTCCGGCGCGACGACGTCGGCACCAGGGGCCTCCGCCACGGCGGCGTCCGGTGCCGTGACATCCGGTGCCGTGGCGTCCGCTACGGCACCCTCCGTCCCGGCCGTTCCGTCCTGACCCGGCGCCGCCGCGTCCGGCAGCGCCTCCACCGTCACGTCCTGCGGCTGCGCGGGCGCATCGGGCACGGCCCCGGGGACGTCCGCACCTACGGATGCGGCATCGACGGGCTGTGCGGCGGCCTCGACCGGCAGCGGCTGCGGCTGTTCGGCGGGCAGTTGCGCGTCCTGCGGAACGGGCTGCGCGGCCTCGGGCGCAGGGGACACCTCGGGGGCGACCGTTTCTGCAACCCCGTCCGGCGCCGCCTGGGCCGGGGGCTCGCCCCACGGCGTCACCTGCGACGGGATCTCGCCGAGCTGCGGACCGGGCAACGGGCCCTGGCCCGCCGCCCCGTAGGTCTGCTCGGCGGACAACTGGCCCTCGTAGGGCTGTCCGCCGTACGACGGCGCCGCGAAGGCCTGCGCCGCCGCGTCGCCGAGCTGCTGCCCGGGGTGAGGTCCGGCCGGCGGGCCCGCCACGGCCTCGGGGGCCCCGGCCGGGGCGTCGAAGTACTCCGGGCCGCCGGTGGGCGGTTCCACCTGCGGCGCGACGGACTGCGCGGGCGCTTCCGCCGGTCCGCGGTCGGCCAGCGAACGGACCACGCCGCCGGTCGCGTCGGGCACCGGCGGGCCCATGTGCAGCGGGCGGCGAGGGGGCGTGGCGGGTGCGGCCGCGCGGGCCCGGTCCGGCTGCTGGGGAGCCGTGGGCTGCGGAATGCGGACGGCGCCGAGGTCGACGGAACCGGAATCCCGGCCGCCGCTCTCATGGTCACCGGCCTGGGCGGGCAACGGCTCGAAGCCGGTGGCCCCCTGGGCGGCCGCGTCGTACGGGGCCCCCTGCGGAAGCTGCTGGTCCGGGCCCTGGTGGGTCTCCTGGGGCTGCGGGAGCGGCTGGGGTGCCGGCTGCTCGCTCCAGGCGCCCTGGGCACCCGGCATCAGCAGCAGATCGTCGTCCTCGACGGCGCCGTCGGTCTGGTCGACGTAGGGGTATTCGCCCGGAGCGGGCACCATGCCCGGCTGCGGGGCCGGTCCGGCATCGGCAGGGGAGGGAGCGGCCGCCGGCTGCGGCTGCCCGGGATGTCCGCCTGCGTTCTCCGGCTGACCCTCGCCCGGGACCTGGCCGGTGTCGGTCATGCGTACCCCTCGCCCATTGGTAGTGCTCCTTCCAACCGCTCGTGCGACGCGCTCGACCGGGGCGCGCCGACGCCCCGATAGCTAGAACGAGCGAGCGCGCCTCGCGGCACGTCCGCTCTCCAGAGCTTCATATTCCGCCAAAACCACGGCATTTTCCGGATATTGACGTACGAAGCCGAACGCGGAACGGCGGCGCAACGATCCGCCAGCCTACCTCGCGCGGGTTGCCGTGCTGGTCATGGGTGAGAAACGCGATAGCCGCTCAGCAAAAACACCACGGACCGCTCGCGTTCGACCCAGGCGGACGTGTCCAGGTCGACGGACTGGAGCAAGGCGCACTCGACGTCGTAGCCGCCGTCCGCCAGCGCCCGGCCGAGCGACTCGGCCTCGTCGCGGGTGGCCGCGTGGGTGACGATGCGTTCGGGACGGCGGGCCGCGCACGCGGTGACGACCTCCGCTCCCCCGGCGCCGACCCGGATGACGTCGGGTTCCGGCAGGTCCTCCAGGATCTGCGGTGCCCGGCCGTGCACGACCTGGAGTTGGACGCCGTGCCGGCGAGCGAGGGCGGCGGTGCGCCCGCAGGCGTCCGCGTCGGCGTCCACCGCGATGACCGCGGCACCGAAGCGTGCGGCCTCCACCGCGGCGGCCCCGACGCCCGCGCCGATGTCCCAGACCAGGTCGCCCACCTGCGGCCCGAGGCGCGCGAGTTGCGCGGTGCGCAACTGGACGGACTCCCCCTCGCCGAGGACGCCGCCGTACGCACCGGCCGGAAGTCCCCAGCCACGCGGCCCCGTCGGATGGCCCACTTCGTGGCCGGCGATCCAGCCGGTCCCCTGCGCCGCCGCGCCGCCGGGCGAACCGCCCACCACAATCACGACATTGGGGTCACGCCAGACATGGTCGGCAGCCTTGTCCGATGTGAGGACAGTCACCCGCTCCCGGTCGGTGCCCAGGTCCTCGCAGATGACGAAGGTGCGGTGGACGCCACCGAGCAGCAGGGCGAGTTCGGCCGGCCCGGCGCCGGGCGAGGTGAGCACCGCGACCTTGGTGTGGGCGCGGCAGACATTCACCGCGCGGCGCAGATCGCGGCTGTGGGCGACCACGACCTGGGCATCGTCCCAGGGCATTCCGGCCCGGGCGAAGGCGGCCGCGACGGAGGAGACGGCCGGTACGACCTCCACCTCCAGACCGTGCTCGGGTGCCCGCAGGGTGCGTACGACGCCGAAGAAGCCGGGATCGCCGTCGGCGAGCACGACGGCGGTGCCGCGGTGCCGGGCGATCCGGCGGGCGGCCAAGGTCACGCTGCCGAGCCGGATCCGCTCGGCGTGCGGCGGGACTTCGGGCAGTGCGAGGTGGTGGGCGGCGCCGGCCACGAGGGTGGCGGCGCCGAGGGCGGAGCGGGCGGCGGCGGTCAGCGGAGAGCCGTCCCATCCGATCACCGTGACCCGGTCGGCCATGCTCGTCAGTCTCCTGGGGCTGCTGTGGTTACACGGGCAGCGGCGGCTGCGGGGCGGCCGGCAGGCCGGTGGCACTGCCGCCGTGGTCCGCTGATCCGCGCTGGTCGCGCAGGTGCGCGGCAGGCCGAGGGTACCCCGAGAGGTACGGACCTGCGTGCGGGTGTGAGCCGGTTGCCCGCGGGGCGGCGGGTCAGTTCCACTCGGGGTAGGTGAATCCGTTCGCGTCCGCGAGCCGGCCGGGGACCCCGTCGAGGTCCTCGGGCAGCAGGCTCCACACGATCAGGTCGGTGCGGATGTCCGCCCAGCCGCCGTCCTCCGTGCGGCTGCGGGCTATCCAGGCATTGCGCAGCACGCCCTCGCTGATACAGCCGATCTTCTGGGCGACCTGCTGCGACGCGGTGTTGCCCGCCGCGGTACGCAGCTCCAGACGCTCGAACTTCTGGTCGTGGAAGACCCACTGGGCGGTGGCGAGCGCCGCCTCGGACGCATAGCCCTCGCCGCGGGCCCAGGAAGCGACGATGTAGGAGAGCTCGGTGGAGCGCAGCCGCCAGTCGGTGTTGGTCAGCTGGACCACGCCGACCAGGCGCTGGGTGAGGAACTCGGTGACGGCGAAGTCGACTCCGCGGCCGGCGGTGCGTTCGGTGGGCGCGTACTCGGCGACCCAGGTGCGGGCGGCGGCCCTGGTGTAGGGCTGGGGAGCCGCGGTCCAGGCCGCGACGAGCTCATCGTTCATCATGTCGGCCAGCGACGGCACATCGGCCTCTTCGAGAGGGCGCAGCACCAACCGGTCCGTGCTGATGGAGATGTCCGGAAAGGTGGATGTCATGCCGCTGCTCCAACGCCGTTGACCGTGGGGTTCCGGGACGTCGCGGGCTGTTTCCGCGCGAGGTCACGGGCTGTCTTGACCGTCTTGAATGCACCAGCATGCAGCATGGGCCGTGGGGTGTGCCACGCGCGAGGGCCCCGGCCGCCCGCTCGGCGATCCGGGGCCCACGCGGCGTCTGTTCGGCCGGCCACCCTTCGGTGACCTGGGCGGACGCGGGGGAGGTGGGGTATCGGCCGGGCACCGC
>NZ_SDIF01000235.1 GCF_004122735.1 Streptomyces sioyaensis
GCGTGGGGGCGTAAATCGTTGGCGGGGTTGGGGCTTTGCGGTGACTGTGGAGGTATGGCGCGTTCGTTTGAGGAATTGGTGGCTGAGGCCGAGGCTGTATCGGTCGAGGGGTGGGACTTCTCGTGGCTGGACGGGCGGGCCACGGAGGAGCGGCCCTCGTGGGGGTATCAGCGGGCGATGGGCGAGCGGCTGGCGCGGGCGTCGGCCGCCTTGGACGTCCAGACCGGCGGCGGTGAGGTGCTCGCCGGGGCGGCGAAGCTGCCGCCGGTGATGGTGGCGACGGAGTCCTGGCCGCCGAATGTCGCCAAGGCCACCGCGTTGTTGCATCCGCGCGGTGCGGTCGTGGTGGCCGATGCGGACGAGCCGCCGCTGCCGTTCGGCGATGCGGCGTTCGACCTGGTGACGAGCCGTCATCCGGTGACCGTGTGGTGGCCGGAGATCGCCCGCGTGCTGCGGCCCGGGGGCACGTACTTCTCCCAACAGGTCGGTCCGGCCAGCGTGTTCGAGCTGGTCGAGTACTTTCTGGGGCCGCAGCCGGAGCACGTACGGCGGGCCCGTCATCCCGAGGACGCGCGCCGGGCGGCGGAGGCGGCGGGTCTTGAGGTGGTCGATCTGCGCGTGGAGTCGCTGCGGACCGAGTTCTTCGACATCGGGGCGGTCGTCTACTTCCTGCGGAAGGTGGTGTGGATGGTCCCCGGATTCACGGTGGAGCGCTATCGGGAGCGGTTGCGGGAGCTGGATGAGTTGATGCGTCGCGAGGGGGCGTTCGTGGCGCGGACGAGCCGGTTCCTGATCGAGGCGCGTAAGGCATAGAGGTGTGGGGTGAGCCTTGGAGCCTGTGGCTGGGGGCAGTGGTGTACGGCCATGTGCGATGTCGCTAGTGGCTGTGGGGTGTGGCGCGGGCCGCTGAGGCGATCGTTGCGCGGGCCTCTTGTGCGGACAGGCCGGTGTCGCGGGCGGCCTTGGTCAGGCGGGCGGCGAGTTCCTGGCCGAGGCCGGCTTCGTGGGCGCGGCAGGCGGCCCAGAAGAGCCGGGCGTTGCGCTGGCCGTCCGGGGAGGTGCGTACGAAGCGTATGAGCGCCGCGGCGTGTTGGGGCGGGACGCCGGGCGGGGACTCCCGGTGGGCGGACGGCGGCGGGGCGAGGAGGAGGTTGAGCAGGGTGTCCGGCAGCGGGGCGGGCTGGCGGGGGGTGTGCGGTGCGTGGGTGTATCGCCCGTGGGTGGTGACGGAGCCGGGGCCCACGAGATAGCCGGCTGTGCCGCGGATGTCGATGCCCGGGGCGAGCCGCCCGGCCGAATTCGGTACGGGTGGGGTCGGCGGGCCGGTGAACCAGAGGTGGCGGCCGCCGCTGGGGGTGAGGACCGTGACGGTCGGCGGGATCGGGAAGTCGTGCTGTTCGGCGAGGAACCGCAGGGCGGTCAGGCCGTCGGCGCCGTTCTTGGTGTCGAGGTCGACGCCGATGAGGTGGTGCGGGAGCCGGCCGCAGGCGATGCCGTAGCCGGTGGCCCAGGGGGCGGTGGCGAACATCCGGCGGATGGCGAGCGGGTCGGTGCTCGCGTCATGGATGCCGTGCCCGAGCCGGCCGCACTCGCCGCGGCAGGGCGGGGCCGCGGGACGGCCGCGGTGCGGGGACCGTATGGCGGGGAGCTTGTTGCGGGTCAGCGGGATGACGGGGTAGCCGCGGCCGGCGGCGAGGAGCGCCTCGGCGAGCGCGGCGGCGTGCGGTTCCGGCGGCTCGGTGGGTGCGGGGCCGGGTGCCCCGGCGCCGGAAGGGTGCGGGCCGGCAGGGACGTCAGCCGTCACGTCGGGCGGCAGGTCAGCTCGCAGGTCGGGCGGGTGGTCGGGGCGTGGGTCGGGCTGGCGGTCGGTCGGTGTTTCGGTGTGGCGTTCATGGCGTCGGTGCGTGGCCATGGCTCCATTTTCGTACGAACGTTCGATGAAGGGAAGGGGGTGTGGAGGGAGCGGCCTGTGCGCGGGCGGCAGAGGTTTATCCGGGGGTGATCATGCTTGCGGGGGAATCGGGCCCTCGCGATGGGTTCGCCGCGGATTCGTGGGCAAGCCTGAGTGCGCGACGTCGAGGCAAGCCCCGCGGTGGTCGGCCAACTACCCGGTGACACAACAAAGTTCCAGCAATTCCGGTCCCGCGCATCAGAGTCGTACCAGCAGTGCCGTACAGCAGAGCCGCATCAGAGTCGTGCGTCGGAGCCGTACATCAGAGCCGTACATCAGAGTCGTATGTCAGCCGTACATCAGACCCCCGCGCAGCAGATCCGCGCCAGAGCCGGCGCGGCAGATCCAGAAGTCGTGTTCCGTAGGAGGAAGAGAAACATGGCAAGCATCCGTACCGCCGGCGTCCTCGCCGCTGCCGCCGCGCTTCCCTTCGCGGCCGTGCTCTGCGCCGGCGTGGCGCAGGCCGACAACGGTGGCTTTGCGACCGGCGGGTCGAGTTCGGCGGCGACGAGCCAGGCGGGGAGCGGTGTCGGCGGCGCCAATCTCGGCAATTCGACCACCGGGCAGCAGGTCGCCAACGGAGCCGGCGCCGCCAATCAGAACAACACCGCGAGCGTGAACGGCTCCGGCCCCACGCAGATCGACCAGACCAACACCACCGTCAACTTCACCAAGCTCTGGTGAGTCGGCGGCCCGCCGCAAGGGGAGTGCGGTGCGGCTGACCGACGGGTGAGGCGTCAGGGCCGGCACGGAGTGAATGGGGCTGCTCCGGAGTTCGCTGCGCCGGCCTTGACAGTGAGCGGGTTTCTGACGGACAGTCAGAAACCCGCTCGCTTCGTTCGTGTGCCCGGCTCCCTGCGCACCGGGGCCGGGCGTACGGCCACCAGAAGGGGAGGCCGCCGACGTGCACCTCGCCCCGACCGCGCGCCAGGAGCAGTTGCGCGGCCAACTCCGCCGCTACTTCCGTGAGTTGCTGCCGAACGGGCCGGTCGAGGATGCCGCGGAGCAGCGTGCGGTGCTGCGCCGGATCGGCGCCGACGGCATGCTGGGGCTGGGCTGGCCGACCGCGTACGGCGGGCAGGGCCGCGGGCCCGACGAGCAGTTCGTCTTCTTCGACGAGGCGTACCGCGCGGGCGCTCCGGTCTCGATGGTCACCCTCAACACCGTCGGCCCGACCCTGATGGCGTACGGCACCCCGCAGCAGAAGGACTTCTTCCTGCCCCGGATCCTCAGTGGCGAGCTGGTCTTCGCGATCGGCTATACGGAGCCCGAGGCCGGCACGGACCTCGCCGCACTCCGCACCCGCGCGGTGAAACAGCCGGGTGGTGCGGTGAAACAGCCGGGTGGTGCGGCGAAAAGGCCGGGTGGAGAGGGCGCGGCCGAGGACGCCCACTGGCTGATCAACGGCGCCAAGAGCTTCACCAGCAACGCCCACCGGGCCGACTGGATCTGGCTCGCCTGCCGCACCGACCCCGACGCGCCCAAGCACCGCGGCATCTCCCTCATCCTGGTGCCCACCGATGCACCCGGCTTCTCCTGGACGCCGATCGAGACGGTCGGCGGGCTGATGACCACCGCCACCTACTACGACGGCATTCGCGTCCCGGCCGGGAACCTGGTCGGTGCGGAGAACGGCGGCTGGCAGCTGATCACCCACCAGCTCAACCACGAACGCGTCGCCCTGGCCGCCCTCGGGATGCAGGCCGAGGACTCCTTCGACGCGGCGCTGGCGTACGCCCGTACGCCGGATCCGGAGACCGGCGAACGGCCCGCGGACCGGCCCTGGGTACGGTCCCGGCTCGCCGAGGCGCACGCCCGGCTCGCCGCGACCCGGCTGCTGAACTGGCGGCTGGTCGGGGACGTGGGCGCCGGGTCGCTCAACCCCGGAGACGCGGGCGGGGCGAAGTTCGCCGGCACGGAGAGCGCCGTCGAGGTCTACCGGATGTGCCAGGAGGTGGCCGGGGACGCCGCCCTGGTGCGGGCCGGTTCACCGGGCGCCTTCGGGGGCGGCGAACTGGAGCGGATGAACCGTGCGGCGCAGATCAACACCTTCGGGGGCGGAGTGAGCGAGATCCAGCGGGAGATCGTCGCGACGATGCGGCTGGGGATGCGGAGGGGGCGGCGATGAGCGAGGTGGCGCAGGGGGAGTCGGCGCCGGGGGAGTCGGTGCAGGAGGAGGCGGCGTCGGGGGAGTCGGTGCCTGAGGCGCGTACCGCCCGGCCCGTGGACGTGCTCCCCCACGAACGGCTCAAGGCGTACGAGGGGCGGTCGGCCGCGCGCGCGGGGGTGGGCAAGGACCTGGTCAACGCGCCGATGATCAGGCACTGGTGCGAGGCGGTGGGCGACACCGGTCCGGCCTATCGGGGGCCCGACGCCATCGCCCCGCCGACGATGCTCCAGGCCTGGACGATGGGTGGCCTCTCCGGCCATACGGACCGCTCGGGCGCGTTCGACGAACTCTTCGCGCTGCTGGACGGCGCCGGGTACACCTCCGTCGTCGCCACCGACTGCGAGCAGGAGTACCTGCGGCCGCTGCGGCCCGGCGACCGCATCACCTTCGACGCGGTGATCGAAGCCGTGTCGGAGCGCAAGACGACAAAGCTGGGGACGGGGCACTTCGTCACGACGCGGATGGACATACGGGCGGACGGGG
>NZ_SDIF01000236.1 GCF_004122735.1 Streptomyces sioyaensis
GACTGAGGGATGGGCTGAGGGGTGGGCCGGCGGATGGGGGTACGGCGCGGGACCGTCCGCGGCAGAGGGGTACGGCGCCGGGCCGCCCGCGGCAGAGGGATAGGACGCGGGACCGCCCGCCGTGGAGGGGGCGCCGTAGGGCCCGGGGCCGCCCGGGGTGGCATGGGGCGCCGGGGCTCCAGCGCTCATCGGGCCGGCGTAGGGCGCGGGGGTGCCGGCGCCGTCGGGGGGCGGCGGGGCGTCCTGGCCCGGCCGCTGCCGGCTGCTGCCGTCCGCCCGCGAGACCGCCCGGTTCATCGCCTCGGCCGCGATCCGCGCCGCCGCCTGTAGCGTCCGCTCGCCGAGCAGCTCCGTACGGATCGCCCCGCCCGCCGCGAGATGGCGGTCGTACGGAAGCGGAAGCACCACCGCGCCGCCGACGCCGAGGTGCTCGGCGGCCTTGCGGACATCGAGCCCGGTATCCGGGGCGACATGGCTGAGCACCACGACCGTCGTCGGCAGCATCCGGGGGTGGACGCCGCCGACCCAGTCCAGGACGGAGCGCGTGGCGGCCACGCCTTCCGGGGTCGCCGGGCTGACCAGGATCCGGGCCTGCGTCGTCACCAGCGCGGTGCGCGCCACCTCAGCGGGCAGCGTCTCGCAGTCGACGACCGTGGTCGCGAAGTACCGGCGCAGCGAGGTCATCACGACCCGGTACGTATCGATGTCCAGGCGGGTGCCGATGGCGCCCTGACTGCCGGGCAGCAGCCAGCCGCCGCCCGGAAACGGAATCAGATACCCGGTCAGATCCGTGATCAGCATCGACGGATCGACGATCTGCGCCAGGTCGGTTCCGGACCAGCGCACCTCCGTCGCACCCAGTCGGTGCGGGAGCGTGCCGAGCGCCGGATCGGCCTCGATCGCCAGCACCGGATCGGCGCGGTAGTGCGCGTAGGTGAGAGCCAGCAGCGCGGAGACCGTGGACTTGCCCGCACCGCCCCGGATGCTGGTCACCGAGATCTGCCGGCCGGTGGTGACCGGCTGCTGGATGGCGTACGCGGTCTGCGTGACGGCGGTGGTCTCGGCCGCGGGCGACGACGCGATGGCCCGCCGCACGGCCCGCCCCGCGCGCTGGGCGACGGACTCCCCGTGCCGCGGCTTGCTCCGCAGCGCGTCCAGCTCGGGCGGCATCAGCGGTACCGAGACGGGGGTGGGCCCGGACCTGCGCGCCGGGGCGAACCCGCGGACGGGCGTGGGCGGGTGCACGGGCGTAGGCGTGTGCACGGGCGCGGCGGCCTGCGGGGGCGGTCCCGGGTGGGCGGCTGCCACGGGCGGAGTGGCGGGCGCGGGGGCCGGCTCCGGGACGGGGTGGGGCGCCGGAGCGGGAGGGGCCGACGGCACGGGGGCCGACGGCACCGCGGGCGGCGGCACGGGCGTCGGCATGGGGCCGGGCGCATCGCTGGGGCCGGGCGGGGCGGCGTGGGCAACCGTCGGCATCGGCCCGGCGGACGGCGCAAGCGTCTGCTCGGGCACGGCCGGCTCCGCCTTCGCGGTCGTCGGGGTGTCCCACACGCTCGCGTCGACGGGAGCGGGGGCGGAGGCCGGGCCAGGCGCGGGGTCAGAGGCGGATATCGCGTCGGCCGCGGGCCCCGGGCCGGGTATGGCCGAGCCGCCGGCCGTCGCGTGTCCGACGGTCGTCGCCGGTCCGCCGGTCGTTGCCGGTCCGACGGCCGCTTCCCGTGCTCCGTCCGTACCCGGTCCCCCGTCCGTACCCGGTCCGCCGCCCGTGCCCGGCGCCATCGCTCCCCCACCAAGATCACGCAGCAGATCGTGCTGCCAGTTGTTCTGCGCCGGTCCGCCCGACGCCGCCGGTCCGTCCGCCGCCGGGCCGTCCGCTGCGGCCGCTCCGTCCGCCGCCGACGCCGATCCATCCGCTGCCATGTCCGTCTCCGTCTTTCCGGCTTTCCGGGTCAGAACGTGTGCAGCAGCGGGCCGTAGACCCCGAGCGCCCCGAGGGCCACCGGAATCAGCGCCACCACACTGACCGACTCGACGAGATTCAGCAGCCGGCGCAGCCTGACACGCACCTGCTCCGGCACCCGCAGCGCGAGCACCCCGAGCGGCAGCACCGCCAGCACTCCCAGCACTGCCAGCGCACCCGACGGATCACCCGAACCGGCCGCCCACCGCAGCAGCAGGCACACCGCGACCGCCGTACCGGCCGCCAGCAGGGCGATGACCTCGACGGCCAGGGGGTAGGCCCGCGCCCGCGACAGCGTCACCACGCACAACAGGGCCGCGGCGGCGACCGACCAGCCGTCCCCCTGCCCCGCGGCCAGCGCTCCCGCCGCACCCGCGCAGACCGCCACGGCGACGGTGGCCGGCGCGAGACCGCGATGGGTCGCGCCCAGCGCGGTCGCCACCTGGTGGCGGCTCACCGGCGCATCGCCGGAGCGCCGGTCGTCGAGCCGGGTCAGCCCGGCCGTCCGCAGCGCGAGCCGGGGCAGATACCCGAGCACGAGCACCGAGACCACGCCGAGCGCAACTCCCGTACGTGCCACACCGGTCAGCGCCAGCCCGGCCTCCCAGACGCCCACCGCGCACGCGAGCGTCGCCGCGCCGACGAGTCCGCCGCGCCCCAGCTCCGTACCGACCCCGAGCAGCGCGAGCACGGCCGCGACGGTCAGTCCGACCGCCGCCAGCCGCACCGCGCCGGCCGAGGAGGCCTGCCACGAGGCGAGCACAC
Organism: Streptomyces sioyaensis; assembly: GCF_004122735.1. GTDB lineage: Bacteria > Actinomycetota > Actinomycetes > Streptomycetales > Streptomycetaceae > Streptomyces > Streptomyces sioyaensis. The sequence continues at coordinate 2,726 of NZ_SDIF01000236.1, forward strand.
CGAGCGCACCGCCCAGCAGAAGCAGCGCGGTACCCAGCGGACGCCGGCCGAGCCGGCCACAGAGGGCTCCGCCCGCCACGGCAAGAACCCCGGCGATCCCGAGCCCGACCGCGGCGGCACCGGGCCCGTACCAACTCGCCGCCGCTGTCCCGGCGATGAGGGCAAGCAGCACACTCGCCGCACCAGCCGTCCCCGTCCGGCTCCGCTCGCCCCAGTGCCAGCTGCGCACGTCCGGACCACCGGCGGCCGCGTCCGGCGCGCTTGCCGCGTCCGTCATGTCCGTAGCGTCCTGCGCGACGGGCGCCGCCGCCGTCTCCCGGCTGAGGGAGGCACCCGACACGGCCACCGCATCCGTCCCCGTCCCCGTCCCCATCCCCGTACTCACCCTCACCACGCCGACGGGGTCCCTGTGTTGCCAGCGGGCAACCGGCTGTCGCAGTGACGCGCCATCGTCGCTCCCCCTCCCGTTCCGTACCGCGACACGATACGGCTCCCCTGCGACAGCCTGTCCAGCACGGCCGGAGCAATTCGCCCGCGGGGACCGTCACCGCCCCCACCAGCCAAAATCCCGTAAATCGCCCATGGTGGCACGGAGTTGGGCAGGGTCTGCCCGTCGGTGCGGCGGCCATGGCGGGACAGGGTCCGGACGGGGTGAGGTAAACCCCACCGTCCGCCACCCCCTCAACCCCATGGCACCGGGGAACGCCGCCGGGCAGGCTGGGCGTATGACGGAGAGATCCCGGTCCAGTCGGTCCAGTGCTGCTGAGGACGCCCTTGACGACGTCCCGCCACCGCCGCCCCGAGCGCTGATCAGTGGCCTGATGTGGCGGGAGGTCGCCTACCTGCTGGCCAACTTCCCGTTGGGCGTCGCGGCGTTCATGGCGCTGGTGGTGTGGCTCACGCTGGGCATCGGGCTGTCCCTCACCGTGGTGGGCCTGCCGCTGCTGGCGACGGGGCTGCTGGCCTGCCGGCAGTACGGGAGGCTGGAGCGCGCCCGGGCGGCGGCGCTGCTCGGCGTACGGATCGCGGAACCGAGCCCGCTGCGGCCGCGCGAGCGGGGGTTCTTCCCGTGGTTGTGGACGTGTCTGACGGATCCGGTCGCCTGGCGGCACGCGCTGTTCGCCTTCGTCCGGCTGCCGTGGGTGCTCCTCACCTTCACGGTCGTCCTCGTCCTGCTGATCGTGGGCTGGCCGGTGCTGCCGTGGGCGGCACGCTGGCTGTCCAACGTGGACCGGGCGATGGTGCGCGCTCTGCTCTCCCCCTCCGACGAGCTGGAGCGGCGGATCGCGGAGCTGGAGTCGGACCGGGTGACGGTCACCGACACCGCGGCCGCCGACCTGCGCCGCATCGAACGGGATCTGCACGACGGCGCGCAGGCCCGTCTCGTGGCGCTCGCCATGGGGCTCGGGCTGGCCAAGGAGAAGCTGCTGGAGGACCCGGAAGCGGCCGCGGCGATGGTGGACGAGGCGCACGGCGAGGTGAAGCTCGCGCTCCAGGAGCTGCGGGACCTGGCCCGCGGCATCCACCCGGCGATCCTCACCGACCGCGGGCTGGGGCCCGCCCTGGCCTCGCTGGCCGGACGCTGCACGGTGCCGGTGACCACCTCGGTGGACCTGGACGAGCGGCCCGCGCCCGCCATCGAGGGCATCGCCTACTTCACCGTCTCGGAGCTGCTGCAGAACGTCTCCAAGCACAGCGCGGCGCGGCAGGCGTCGGTCGAGGTGTGGCGGGTCAAGGGGGGCGGGCCCGCAGGGCCCTCGGACCGGGGCGGTGGCGGGCTACGGGCGGGCGACCGGCTGCTGATCCTGGTGT
>NZ_SDIF01000237.1 GCF_004122735.1 Streptomyces sioyaensis
GGGGAAAACCAAAGACCCGGCAAGGGGGTGGGCGGCGGGAAAAACCCGAAGACCCGGCCCCCGCCAAAGCGGAAACCGGGTCTTCGGTGCGGCATACGACATACGGCATACGGACGGCCCGGAGGCCGGACCGCCGGCCCGGAGGCCAACCGTCGCCGTATCAGCTCGCCGTATCAGCTCGCCATGTCAGCTCGCCGTATCAGCTCACGTCAGTGCGCGTGACCGTGGCCGTGGCCGGCCTCGGCCGGCTCGTCCTCGGCGGGCTTCTCGACGACCAGGGTCTCGGTCGTCAGCAGCAGCGAGGCGATCGACGCGGCGTTCTCCAGGGCGGAGCGGGTGACCTTGACCGGGTCGATGACGCCGGCCTTGACCAGGTCGCCGTACTCACCGGTGGCGGCGTTGAAGCCGTTGCCCTTGTCCTGCTCGGCGACCTTCGCGGTGATGACGTAGCCCTCAAGGCCGGCGTTCTCCGCGATCCAGCGCAGCGGCTCGACGACGGCGCGGCGGACGACGGCGACACCGGTGGCCTCGTCGCCCTCCTTGCCGAGGGAGCCCTCCAGCACCTTGGCGGCGTGCACCAGAGCGGAGCCACCACCGGAGACGATGCCCTCCTCGACCGCGGCGCGGGTCGCGGAGATGGCGTCCTCCAGACGGTGCTTCTTCTCCTTGAGCTCGACCTCGGTGGCCGCACCCACGCGGATGACGCAGACGCCACCGGCGAGCTTGGCGAGGCGCTCCTGGAGCTTCTCGCGGTCCCAGTCCGAGTCGGTGGTCTCGATCTCGGCCTTGATCTGGGCGACGCGTCCGGTGACGTCGTCGGCCTTGCCGCCACCGTCGACGATGGTGGTGTCGTCCTTGGTGACGGTCACCCGGCGGGCGGTGCCGAGCACGTCCAGACCGGCCTGGTCGAGCTTGAGGCCGACCTCCTCGGCGATGACGGTCGCACCGGTGAGGGTGGCGATGTCGCCGAGCATGGCCTTGCGGCGGTCACCGAAGCCGGGAGCCTTGACGGCCACGGCGTTGAAGGTGCCACGGATCTTGTTCACGACCAGGGTCGACAGGGCCTCGCCCTCGACGTCCTCGGCGATGATCAGCAGCGGCTTGGAGGCACCGGCCTGGATGACCTTCTCCAGCAGCGGCAGCAGGTCCTGGATCGAGGAGATCTTGCCCTGGTGGATCAGGATGTACGGGTCCTCGAGGACGGCCTCCATACGCTCCTGGTCGGTGACCATGTAGGGCGAGAGGTAGCCCTTGTCGAAGGCCATGCCCTCGGTGAAGTCGAGCTCCAGGCCGAAGGTGTTGGACTCCTCGACGGTGATGACACCGTCCTTGCCGACCTTGTCCATCGCCTCGGCGATCAGCTCGCCGACCTGCTTGTCCTGGGCGGACAGGCCGGCCACGGCGGCGATGTCGGACTTGTCGTCGATCGGGCGGGCGGTCGCGAGGAGCTCGTCGGACACGGCCTTGACGGCGGCGTCGATGCCCTTCTTGAGCGCGGCCGGGGAGGCACCCGCGGCGACGTTGCGCAGGCCCTCGCGGACCAGCGCCTGGGCCAGCACGGTGGCGGTGGTGGTGCCGTCACCCGCGATGTCGTTGGTCTTGGTCGCCACCTCCTTGACGAGCTGGGCGCCAAGGTTCTCGTACGGGTCGTCGACCTCGACCTCACGGGCGATGGTGACACCGTCGTTGGTGATCGTCGGGGCGCCGAACTTCTTGTCGATGACGACGTTGCGGCCCTTGGGGCCGATCGTCACCTTGACGGTGTCGGCAAGCTTGTTGACGCCGCGCTCAAGGGCGCGACGGGCGTCCTCGTCGAACTTCAGGATCTTCGCCATGGGTTGCTTCAAGTCCTCTCATTGCGATCCTCGGCCACGCAGTGGGGACCGCTGTCGCTCAAACGAACTGCGCCCCTGCCCCGGGTTGTTTAGACGCGGGAACCAGGGGCGCAGATCACGGCAAAACCGGTGACTTACTTCTCGACGATCGCGAGAACGTCGCGAGCCGAGAGCACGAGGTAGTCCTCGTTGTTGTACTTCACCTCGGTGCCGCCGTACTTGCTGTAGAGCACGACATCGCCGACGTTCACGTCGAGCTCGATGCGCTTGCCGTCCTCGACACGGCCCGGGCCCACGGCCAGGACGACGCCCTCCTGGGGCTTCTCCTTGGCGGTGTCCGGAATGACCAGGCCCGAGGCCGTGGTCTGCTCGGCGTCGAGCGGCTGGACCACAATGCGGTCCTCAAGCGGCTTGATGGCAACCTTGGAGCTGGTGGTCGTCACGATCCGACCTCCCCCTTCGGAGATCTCACGGGGTTAACTGTCTGAGGTGGCGACCAGGTGGATCCGTCGTCGCGGGTGCCGGACCTGCCCGTCGCTGTATGTCTGGCACTCCCCACTGGAGAGTGCCAACGCCGAGACTATGACGCGGTTAGCACTCGGTCAAGCGGAGTGCCAGCGCGGCGGGGGGAGGGTTCCGCCGGCCCCGGTTGACCCGCCGTACGACGCCGCGCCCCCCGGCCGCCCCCCCCCAACCCCGACGACGACCCTCCGGGGCGGGATCCGGGCAGGTTTCCAGGCAGGTTTCCAGGCAGGCTTCCGAGCAGGTTTGCGGGACGACCTCCGAACGGTTCCTACTAAATCGGACACACCTTCCCTTCCCTCGCAACCACGTCACTGGCTGCCTCGTCTATCTCCTTGCTGCCGAACCGACGAACCGGGCGCACTCCCGGACGGCCGGCGGCGTCGACGACCGATGGCGGAGGACCCCGTGCGTGGACTGACCAGCGTTCCCCGGGCTGCCGTGGAGCGGGAGAGCGATGCCGAACGCACCATGACGTTCGCCGCACTCGCGCAGGCACCGGACCGCCGGCGGACCGAGGCGTGGCTGCTCGCCGTCGTCGTCCTGATCGCGGACTTCGGCTACGCCTACACCGGTCTGTCGATGACCGGCCGACTGCCCGGCGGGCTGCCCGGCTTCGCCGTCAGCATGTTGTTCGTGGCGCTGGTGCCGCATCTGGTACTGCGCCGCTTCGCGCCCCGCGCCGATCCGCTGATCCTGCCGCTGGCGACGCTGTTGACCGGCATAGGTCTGGTGCTGCTGCACCGCCTGGACGTCACCTACGCGCAAAAGCCCCGGCTGAAGATCGCCGAGGCGGCGAGCGGCCAGCTGGTCTGGACGGTGATCGGGGTCGCCGTGTGCATCGGCATCCTGCTGGTGCTGCGCGACCACCGCATTCTGCAGCGCTACATCTATCTGACGATGGTGGTCGCGCTGGTGTTGCTGATGGCGCCGGCCTTCTTCGGCGCCGACATGTACGGCGCCAAGCGCTGGATCCTGCTCGGGCCGCTGTCGCTGCAGCCCGGCGAGTTCGTGAAGATCATGATCTCGGTGTTCTTCGCGGGCTATCTCACCGTCAACCGCGACGCCCTGGCGCTGGCCGGACGGCGGGTCCTGGGCGTCCAGCTGCCCCCGGGTAGGCAGCTCGCGCCGATCTTCACGATCTGGGTGATCAGTCTGCTGGTGCTGGTCTTCGAACGGGACCTGGGTACCTCGCTGATCTTCTTCGGGGTCTTCGTGATCATGCTCTACATGGCGACCGAGCGCACCAGTTGGGTGCTCTGCGGGCTGGCCATGGCCGTGGTCGGGGCCACCGTGGTCGGCTCGACGGAACCGCACGTCAAGGGCCGGATCATGGCCTGGCTGCACCCGATGGACATCTTCCTGCCGCAGGCACAGCGGCCGCCGGGGCTGATCTCCGACCAGGCCGCGCAGGCGCTGTTCAGCTTCGGCAGCGGCGGGATCTCGGGCAGCGGCCTGGGCCAGGGCCACCCGGAACTGATCGGCTTCGCCGGCAACAGCGACTTCATCCTCACCACGGTGGGCGAGGAGCTGGGCCTGGCCGGGGTGATGGCCGTGATCATGCTGTACGTGCTGCTCGCCCAGCGCGGGTTGCGGGTCGGCCTGACCGCTCGCGACCCGTTCGGCAAGCTGCTGGCGGTCGGGCTCTCCGGGGCACTGCTGCTCCAGGTCTTCGTCGTCGCCGGCGGAGTCACCGGACTGATCCCGCTGACCGGCAAGGCCCTGCCGTTCCTCGCCAAGGGCGGCTCCTCACTCGTCGCGAACTGGGTGATGGTGGCACTGCTGCTCCGCATCAGCGACCATGCGCAGCGCCGGCGCGAGCCGGCGTAGTTTTCCCACGTTTTTGGCTTTCCCGCCGTGGTTGCTTCTCGCCGTTGCGCTTTGCGGCGCGGCCGCACGTTGTCGGCTTTCCCGCCGCGGATCTTCCCGCCGTTGCTCCCCCAGCTAACGCTGGGAGGTACCCCCAGCGGCGGGCGGGGTCCGCTGCGCGGGGCTGTTGGGTGCGGTGACGGGCCTCCGCGGGTGGGTGTCCGGACTGCTTCGCTTTACGTCCACACAACAGGCCCCTCCG
>NZ_SDIF01000238.1 GCF_004122735.1 Streptomyces sioyaensis
GTGTGCGGCGGGAGCGGGGCGGTGCGGCCGGGGCCGGGAACCGGTTGCCGCAAGGGGGCCGGAGCCGTCGCGGCGGGGATTGTCAGTGGGGCGTGGCAGGATCGGGGGCGTGGCAGCAAAGGCAGCGAAGAAGAGCGAAGCGACCGGCACCCCGGCGGCGGCGGGCGGCCGTCCCCGCCTGCTCCTGATGGACGGGCATTCCATGGCATACCGGGCGTTCTTCGCCCTGCCCGTGGAGAATTTCACGACCGTCACCGGACAACCGACCAATGCGATCTACGGCTTCGCGTCGATGCTCGCGAACACCCTGCGCGACGAGGCGCCCACGCATTTCGCGGTGGCCTTCGACGTCTCGCGCAAGACCTGGCGGTCCGAGGAGTTCGCGGACTACAAGGCGAACCGCTCCAAGACGCCCGACGAGTTCAAGGGGCAGGTCGAGCTGATCGGCGAGATGCTCGACGCGATGCGGGTCAAGCGCTTCGCGGTCGAGGGCTTCGAGGCCGACGACGTCATCGCCACGCTCACGGAGCAGGCCACGGCCCAGGGCTTCGAGGTCTCGATCGTCACGGGCGACCGCGACTCCTTCCAGCTGGTCTCCGACGACGTCACGGTGCTCTACCCGACCAAGGGCGTCTCGGAGCTGACCCGCTTCACGCCGGAGAAGGTCTTCGAGAAGTACGGCCTGACCCCCGCCCAGTACCCCGATTTCGCGGCGCTGCGCGGCGACCCGTCCGACAACCTCCCCGGCATCCCGGGCGTCGGGGAGAAGACCGCCACGAAGTGGATCAACCAGTTCGGTTCGTTCGCGGAGTTGGCCGAGCGGGCCGAGGAGGTCAAGGGCAAGGCGGGCGCCAACCTCCGCGAGCACCTGGACGCGGTGAAGCTCAACCGCCGGCTCACGGAGATGGTGCGCGATGTCGAGCTGCCGTGCGGCCCGGCGGAGCTGACCCGCGAGGCCTACGACCGCGAGGCGCTCTCGGTCTTCTTCAACGCGCTGGAGATCCGCAACCAGGGCCTGCGCGACCGGCTGCACGCCGTCGACCCGGGCGCCGCCGAGGCCGCCGAGGAGCCCGCCCCGGCGGCCGGCGTCGAGGTGGACGGCACGCTCATCGGCGCCGGTGAACTCGCTCCGTGGCTGGCCGAACACGGCACGGGGCCGCTCGGCGTGGCCACGGTCGACGTCTGGACCCTCGGCAGCGGCAGCGTCGCCGAGGTCGCGCTCGCCGCCCCCGGCGGGCCGGCCGCCTGGTTCGACCCCGCCCAGCTCGACGCGGCCGACGAACAGGCCTTCGCCGCCTGGAGCGCGGACGCCGCCCGCCCCAAGGTGATGCACAACGCCAAGGGTCTGATGCGGGTCTTCGGCGAGCACGGCTGGCGCATCGACGGCGTCACCATGGACACCGCGCTGGCCGCCTATCTCGTCAAGCCGGGCCGCCGCTCCTTCGCCCTGGACGCCCTGTCCATCGAGTACCTGGGCCGCGACCTCGCCCCCGCCGCGGCCGGCGACGGCCAGCTGGCCTTCGGCGCGGACGAGCAGGCCGAGGCGGACGCCCTGATGGGACAGGCCCGCACGGTTCTCGACCTGGGAACGGCGTTCGAGGCGAAGCTGGCGGAGGTCGGCGCGGCCGAGCTGCTGCGCGAGGTGGAGCTGCCGACCAGCGTGCTGCTGGCCCGCATGGAGCGGGCCGGCATCGCCGCGGACCGGGGCTGGCTGGAGCGCATGGAGCAGCAGTTCGCGGGCGCGGTGCAGCAGGCCGTCAAGGAGGCGCATGCCGCCGCCGGCCACGAGTTCAACCTGGGCTCGCCCAAGCAGCTGCAGGAGGTCCTCTTCGGCGAGCTGGGCCTGCCCAAGACCAAGAAGACCAAGACGGGCTACACCACCGACGCCGACGCCCTGGCCTGGCTGGCGGCCCAGACCGAGAACGACCTCCCGGTGATCATGCTCAGGCACCGTGAGCAGGCCAAGCTGCGCACCACCGTCGAGGGCCTGATCAAGACCATCGGCGCCGACGGCCGGATCCACACCACCTTCAACCAGACGGTGGCCGCCACCGGCCGGCTGTCCTCCACGGACCCCAACCTGCAGAACATCCCGGTGCGTACGGACGAGGGCCGGGCCATCCGCCGCGGCTTCGTCGTCGGAGAGGGCTTCGAGTCGCTGCTGACCGCCGACTACAGCCAGATCGAGCTGCGGGTGATGGCCCATCTCTCCGAGGACGAGGGCCTGATCGAGGCGTTCACCTCCGGAGAGGACCTGCACACCACGGTCGCCTCCCATGTCTTCTCGGTCGCCACCCACGAGGTCGACGCGGAGATGCGCCGCAAGATCAAGGCGATGTCCTACGGCCTGGCGTACGGCCTGTCGGCCTTCGGGCTCTCCCAGCAGCTGGGCATCCAGCCCGATGAGGCCCGCAAGCTGATGGACAACTACTTCGAGCGGTTCGGCGGGGTGCGCGACTACCTGCGGCGCGTCGTGGAGGAGGCCCGCGCCACCGGCTACACCGAGACGATGCTCGGCCGCCGCCGCTACCTCCCCGACCTCAACAGCGACAACCGCCAGCGCCGCGAGATGGCCGAGCGGATGGCGCTGAACGCCCCGATCCAGGGCACCGCCGCCGACATCGTCAAGATCGCCATGCTGCGGGTCGACGCGGCACTGCGGGCCGCGAAGCTGGAGTCGCGGATGCTGCTCCAGGTGCACGACGAAATCGTGGTAGAGGTCGCGCCGGGCGAGCGCAAGAAGGTCGAGGAACTGCTCCGCCGGGAGATGGCCGACGCGGTCTCCCTGCGCGCCCCGCTCGACGTCTCCGTCGGCTCCGGCAAGGACTGGGAGTCCGCGGCCCACTGAGCAGGCGGCGAACCGGGGAGGGCGCGGGAGACGTTCCGCGCCCTCCCCGGCGTGTGTCGGCTCGGGTGCTCGGCTGGGGCGTTCGACCGCGCTGCTCGGCGGGGCCGGCTCGGCGGCGCCGCTCGGGCCGGGGCCCGGCCCGAGCGGCCGGGGCTCGTTCCGCCGACCGCCGCCCCGACTGGTACCCGGCTCCGTCGGCCACACCACCTCCGGCCGAGCCTCCGCCCCCTCGCCCTCGCCCGTCACACCTCCGGCACCACCCCCGGCCAGGCCGTCGGCGCCGCACCTCGCATCCCTGCCAGGCGGATTCCTGACGGCTCGTCAACACGGCCTGGCAGCACGGCTCGCGAGTGATCCCTCCGACGCTCTCCCTGACCGATTCTGATCACTATGTGTCCGATGAGAGTGGTAGATGCCAGGCCCGAGTTGTCGTAGTCTCGCCGGAGTTGGAGCGCCGGGGAGCGCGATATCGCGTCAGGAGCGCGGTAGGGCAACGCGGAGGGGACCACGCATGGCAGCCACATTCCGACGGCGGCTCCAAAGGGGAGCGGCCTCGACGGCCGTGGCGGCCCTGGTGCTCGCCGCGCTGACGGCCTCTCAGGCGCCGGGCGCCACCGAGGCGGCGGCCGCCAGAAAGCAGCCGCCCCCGCCCCCCGCCGACACTCCCATCGACGGCGGCACGACGTACTACACCGACCTGCCGCCCCTCAACAGCCCGGTACCGCCCCGCGGTTCGCACGGCACGGGTCACCACTCCGGCAGCCCCGCCGGCCCCACCGAGGCCGGTCTCCCCGCCACCGTCCTGGCCGCGTACAAGAAGGCCGAGTCGGCCATCGACGGATCCGACCCCGGTTGCCGGCTGCCCTGGCAGCTGCTCGCCGGGATCGGCAAGGTCGAATCCGGCCAGGCGCGCGGCGGAGCGGTCGACGCCGAGGGAACCACCCTCCAGCCCATCCTCGGCCCCCAGCTCAACGGCCACGGCTTCGCGCGGATCGCCGACACCGACGGCGGCCGCTACGACGGCGACCTCACCCACGACCGTGCCGTGGGCCCGATGCAGTTCATCCCCTCCACCTGGTCGCAGGGCGGCCCCGACCGCACCGGCTGGGGCGCCGACGGCAACGGCGACGGCAAGAAGGACCCCAACAACGTCTTCGACGCGGCACTCGCCGCGGGCCACTACCTCTGCGCCGGCGGCCGTGACCTGTCGGACCAGGACGATCTGGACCACGCGATCCTCGGCTACAACAACTCCGAGGACTATCTGCGCACCGTGCTGTCCTGGTACGCCTTCTACCGCCACGGCACCCACGAGATCCCCGACGGCAAGGGCGTCCTGCCGGTGCACCGGCGCGAGGCCCCCCGGACCGGCGACGGCCGGACCGGCGGCGCCGCGTCCGACCACAGCCGACGGCCCGGCGGATCCGGCACCGGCAAGCCCAGCACGCCCGGTAAGGGACAGCACCACCCCGGCAAGCCGGACGGCACCGGCCCCGCACCGGGCGGCGGCACCCCCACCCACGAGCCCACCCCCAAGCC
>NZ_SDIF01000239.1 GCF_004122735.1 Streptomyces sioyaensis
CGTCACGGGGGCATGGGCGGGACGTTACGGGCGGCGAGGTGGACAGGCCCTCACGACAGGAGCGAGAGCACCACCAGGCAAAGTGCCAGCGACGCAGCCATGCACCACCCGCCCAGGGTCACCAACCGTCCGCGCTCATCCCGCCAGCCGCGGAACATCACCCACAGGCCGCCGTACATCCCGCCCAGATTCAGCAGAGTCAGCCAGAGATGCCGTCCCGACATCATCGACATGACCACCAGCCCCAGGGGAATCAGGACACCGCCTCCCAGCAGCAGCGAGGTGAACTGGCCACGCTCCCGCAACGCCATCTCATCGGCCGGGGACGGCGGGTCGAGGTCCGGCAGTTCCGAGTTCATGCGATTCCTCCGGTCTGGGTCACGGCGTCGTCGCCGTACGAAAAAACGGCCTCAGTACACACTGAAACTACTCCCGGCGTGCCGGCCTCGGTCGTGTGCACTGCGCATGCGTGCGCGCCGTTCCTGCTCGATCTCGTCACGTTGCTCCTGGAGGAACTTCGCGCCCTCCTTCTCAGCATTCGAGCGCTCCTCCTCCGACATCTCGTCCCAGCTGTGCTGAAATTTTTCGACATTCCGCACGAGCTCCTCTTCGTACGCGCCCACTCGCACCGCTTCACGAAGCCCAATACGTCCGGAGAGGACCTCCTTTGCCATCTCGCCCAGGACATCTCCCCCTTTCCCGTCGGCCAGCGCTTCGAGCTGCTTCCGCAACACTCGAGCCATAGCTGGATCGCGTGCGATGGGGAGAAACTCTTCATCGCCCACGCGAGGGTCATCACCGTTTGCATTCATGTCACTCTCCCGGACGGAAGTTTTACACTGCGGGGTTGTCATACCCGCTCCCGGGCAGCGGGAATTTCTGCATATTTGCAGCATGAAAACGGGTGAGCTGAACCACCGTTCCTACTGAGCCACTGACCACGCTCTGCACTTCGGCGATCAGCGTCGTCAGCTTTCCCCAAAGGTTGATCATCTCCACGACCTCACCGGCGACCGCGCCGGCCGCGATGACCGGCCCGAAAAGCGTGAAGCTGGTGGAAGCTCCCGCAGCGGCCGTGATGGCCGCCATGAGCGCGAGGTCGAGAATTCCGCCCAACAGGTCACCGCATGCCTCGGCCGCGTGCCAGACCGCTTCCGTCACGCGTTCGTATTGCTCCTTGAGGTCGTCGAAGGACTCCTTCATGGCCGCTACGTCGTCGGCCAGCGTGTCGACATAGACGTACGCCGAGTCGGCGGCGTTGCCCGACCAGGTCGCGTCCAGCGCCTTGTTGCCCGACTCCAGATTCTTGGACAGATCCTCACAGAAATTTCCGAGCGACTCCCACGCCTTGGCGCACTGGGCATACTCTTCCCAGTTACCTCCGAGGAGCTTCTTCGCCTCATCGACCGGGTTGAAGTCAAAAGCCAGTTCCAGCCCTTTACTGATCATCGCAGAGGGGCTGAATACATCGCCATAGGAAGTCAAATCGCGGTAAACGGATCCTGGCTCTTCCTTATCTCCGTCAACCCGCGGCACGACGAGCCTACTGGTCGGCTCCGCCACATCATGAAACCCCAAGCAAATCCCCTCCGAGAATCCCCTCGCCCGTCATCAGGAATGAAAAGCGAGCGTGCACCGCAATTACCTCTTGGATGCCGGATACGTGGCATCCATTTTCGACGCCTCCCCCCGGTCCGTCCGCTCATAGAATGAAGCACTTCGCTCCATCTCGCGCTGCGATGAATCCAAGATTCGGTGCAACTGCTTCAACGTGGACTCGACGTGCGCCAGCACGCCATCGTGTCCGCCACCGAACATACTGGCCAGGGCTGAAATCGGCCCCTTGTCGAACGTGCCGATCGAACATTCGCGCCGCATGTAATCCAACGCGTGCCGGGCATCGCCGGAAGCCCTCGCCAGCTGCTTGGCAAATGCGGACAGATCTGTCGGCTGGACCTCGAACGCCATACTCCCTCACCAAAAAGAATAGCCAGACCAGAGGCTTCGGTTCCGCCCAAGAGGCTACCGGACAATAGCCCGCGGATTCTTCCTCGAAATGGACCGGATATTCCGATTCCTCTCTCTTCACGCCGGCTTGGCAATCCGGCACAGCTCGACTTACGTCCGTTCAAACCCGCTCGCTCCCACGGCCCCCGCCTCGTACCCTCGGCCCCATGACCGGCACCGATGTGTCCCCCGACCAGCCGCCCCGCCGACCCATGGTCGCGATCCTCACCGGAGCGGGGATTTCCACCGACTCCGGGATTCCCGACTACCGCGGGCCGAACGGGTTGTGGCGGCGGGACCCGGAGGCGGAGAAGCTCGTCACCTACGACGCGTACATGAGCGATCCGGAGATCCGGCGGCGCTCATGGCGGATGCGGCAGGAGAGCCCGGCGTTCCGGGCGCGGCCGAATGCCGGGCACGAGGCGGTGGCCCGGCTGGAGCGGTCCGGGACGCCGGTGCGGGTGATCACGCAGAACGTGGACGGGCTGCATCAGCTCGCCGGGGTGCCCGCACGCAAGGTGCTCGAACTGCACGGCACCGTACGGGCGGTCGTCTGCACCGGCTGTCATGCCCGGTCGGCGATGAAGGAGGCGCTGGCCCGGGTGACCGCGGGCGAGCCCGATCCGGCGTGTCTGGTCTGCGGCGGGATCCTGAAGTCGGCGACGGTGATGTTCGGCGAGCGGCTGGATCCGCAGGTGCTCGGAACGGCCCTCGGCGTGGCGAAGGCGGCGGAGGTCTTCCTTGCCGTCGGCAGCACGCTGCAAGTACAGCCGGCCGCCTCGCTCGCCGGGGTGGCGGCCGAGCACGGCGCCCGGCTGATCATCGTCAATGCCGAGCCGACCCCGTACGACGCACTCGCCGACGAGGTGATCCGCGAGCCGATCGGCACGGCCCTGCCGAAGCTGCTGGAGGGGCTGGCGGCGGGCGTCTGAGGCAGGGCCGGGGAACGTGCGCAGCGCCCGCCGCGGGTGCCCAGCTCGTCCGCCGCACCACACCCTCAAGGCACGCGGGCCGTCCACTCCCGGGAGCCGAACTTGTGCTCTGCCAGCTCCTGGGCACGTGCCAGCTCCGCGTCCGAGACCGTGCCGTCCGACCCGCCGTAGCGTGCCCGGAACGACGCGATCATCCGGGCGATGACCTCGGCGCGGGGCAGCCCGGTCTGGCGCCGCAGCGGGTCCACCCGCTTGCCGGCGCTGGCGATGCCCTCGTCCGTCAGCTTCTCCCGGCCGATCCGCAGCACCTCGGCCATCTTCTCCGCATCGATGTCGTACGCCATCGTCACGTGATGCAGCACCGCCCCGGCGCCCGCCACCACCCGTTTCTGCGCCGCTCCCGCGATCTTCCCGGTGTCCGTCGCGATGTCGTTGAGCGGCTTGTACCAGGCCGTGATGCCCATGTCGCCGAGCGCGCCCAGCACCCAGTCGTCCAGATAGGCATAGCTCTCGGCGAACGACAGCCCGTGGACCAGGGTCTCCGGCACGCTCAGCGAGTACGTGATGGTGCTGTCCGGCTCGACGAACATGGCGCCGCCGCCGGAGATCCGTCGCACGACCGTCACGCCGTGTTTCCCGGCTCCCCCGGGGTCGACCTCGTTGCGCAGCGACTGGAAGCTGCCGATGATCACGGCGGGGCGGTCCCACTCCCACACCCGCAGGGTCGGCGGGCGGCGGCCCGCCGCGACCTCGGCCGTCAGGACCTCGTCCAACGCCATGTGGAGGGCGGGGTGTTGGGGGCCGTCATGAAGGATCTGCCAGTCGTGGTCGGTCCAGTCCGTGGCGCCCGCGACCGCGCGGCGTACGGCGATTCCCACGGCCTCCGTGTTGAAGCCGAACAGCACGGCACCGGCCGGGAGGGCCGCGTCGATCCGGGCCGCCAGTACCCGTGCGTCGGTGTCGGCGGCGGCGCCCTCCAGGGAACGGTTGATGGCGGGCAACGCCTCGTCGGGCTCCAGGAAGAAGTCCCCGGAGACGCGGAGATGGCGCAGCGCGCCGTCCACGACATCGAGGTCGACCACCACGAGCTTGCCGCCCGGCACCTTGTATTCACCGTGCACGGTGCTGCCTCCCTGTGGGGTGTCCAGGTGTGGTGGCCATGTGGGGTGGCCGGGTGTAGTGGCCGGCGGCCGGGGTCCCCCTGTTGCCGACAACTGCTCTGTGATGAGGGGTATTCCCTTGTTCCCGGATGGGGGGTGGCCGGAGCCGGGGGGGG
>NZ_SDIF01000024.1 GCF_004122735.1 Streptomyces sioyaensis
CACCCCCGTTCCCCCTTCCGTCCCCGTCACCTCGTCTCCCTGCGCCGGTCACAAGCGGTGAGCAGCACCGGCGGCAGGGCGACGAGGCCGGTGCCGCAACCCGTTACGATCGGCCCATTCATGGCCGTTGAGCGTGGCCGCTGCCGGGAGGAAGAGATGGGCCTGTTCCGCCGAGGACCGAAGCGGGATTCCCGCGACCTGGCACGCGACGGGGAGTTCAGCTTCTTCTCCGAGCGCGAGGGCGGCCTCTTCAGATCACAGGTCCGGCAGGCCTTCGCCGAGCAGGGGCTCGAAGTCACCGCGTACGCGGGCGTGGTCACCGACTCCGCGGGCCGGCAGTTCGGGCTGGGCAACCTCGCCGCGGTCTGCCACCGCGACCGGCGTGGTGAGCGCAGCTGGCCCGCGCTGATCCGGGATCACGTCGGCAAGGTGCTCCGGACGATGGACGGCCCGCAGCCGCTGGAGATCCTCAGCGAGGACGAGATCCGGGCCTGCCTCTACCCCCGGGTCGTCGCCCAGGAGACGCTCCCCGCCTCGGACTCCTTCCGCTACGGCCGTGCCCCGGCGCCGGGGCTGCGGGAGGTGCTCGCCCTCGATCTGCCCGAGGCGGTGCAGATGCTGAGCGAGGACTCCCTGACGGACCTGGGGGACGTGGCCGAGCTGCGGATCCGGGCGATGAACAATCTGCGGGCGCTGCCGGTCGAGGGGCATGAGACAGTGCGGCGCGGTGACGGCTCCGCGTTCGAGGTGCTGCTCGGCGACTCCTTCTTCACCGCGAGCCGGGTCCTGGTCCTGGACGAGCTGGTGGAGCGGCTCATGGGCACCGGGCTCACGCCGGACGGTGCGCTGGTCGCCGTGCCCTTCCGGCACCAGCTGGCGTTCCACCGCATCCACGACGCCCGGGTCATCCCGGCCCTGCAGGCCATGGCGCAGTTTGCGGCGGCCGGTCACGAGGACGCGGCGGGGGCCATCAGCCCCAGGGTGTTCTGGTGGCGCCGCGGCGTGATGACCCCGCTGAGCGAGCCGGACGGCAACGGGTTGCGGGTGGTGGCGGACGCGGAGTTCCAGGAGATGCTGGAACGGCTGGTGCGGCGGGAAAGCTGACCGGCGAGGGGGATCCGGGGGCCGGGCACCGCCCCCCCCGCTGCCGCGCCGGCCGCGCCCACGCCGCCGCGCACAGAATTTTCTTGCGAAATCTGCACCCTGCGGGGAACCTGCGCGCGCTCCTACCCGTTTAATGAAGTGAGGCCCCACGCTCTCCCCCGTGCGTGGGGCCTCACTCTGTCTCCGGTTCCGCCGCTGTTTCTGTTTCCCCGGGCCCGTCGACCGGCTTCTCCGGGCGGTTCGCCCGGCGCCGGCTGCCCGGCCGACGGCCCGGACCGCTCGGCCTCAGCCGCCGAGACGCGCCTGTTCCTCCTCGGTGAACAGCCGCGAGCGGATCAGGAAACGCACGCCCTCCGGTGCCTCCAGGGAGAAGCCGCTGCCCCGCCCCGGTACGACGTCCACCGTCAGATGCGTGTGCCGCCAGCGCGCGAACTGGTCCGCCGACATCCAGAATTCCACCGGCTCCGGCACGCCCTCCACGCACAGCCGGCCCAGCAGCGCATCCGACGATCCCGTACGGAATTCCCCGGCCGGGTAGCACATGGGGGCGCTGCCGTCGCAGCAGCCGCCGGACTGGTGGAACATCAGCGGGCCGTGCTGAGCATGCAGCAGGCGCAGCAGTTCCGTCGCGGCCGCGGTGAGCGCGATGCGCGAGGCGCCCGCGCCGGCCGGGGCATCCGGAGCGGTCGCCTCCCGCTCGTCGCCGCTCATCAGACGCGGCCCGATGTCATGGCGAAGCAGCTGACCAGCGGATTCTTGCGCCGAGTTCGGTACATGTGGGGTCCCTCTCTTGCTCGGCTCCTACGGAGGTGATGGCGCCTGACGGTGGGGCGGTGGTGGCGGTCTGGCCCGGAACCGACCCGGAACCATGGCTCCGGTCGCCCGGGCCACTCATGCAGTGAACGCCCTGCGAGGTTGCGAGGTGGTTGCATGCGCGGGCGGAGTGCGGTCCCGGGCGGCTGCCGGCGGTGCGACCGCCGCTCCGGAAGGTACCGAACCGTGCCGCCGTCCGAGCCGGTCGGGGGCGCGCCGCGCCGAGGGCCCGGCCTATGGGGCGTCCAAGAGGCGGCTGTCCTCCAGGACGCTGCGCGCGTACGTCACATAGCGTGCGAACAATTCGGGCTGACCCGCTCTGGCGATGTCGATGACAGGCGAGTCGGCCCGCCGCACACCGGGCAGGTACGGCGCCGTACGGCAGTGGCCGGACTCGGTATCGGCATCGACCAAGCTCAGGTAGCACGTGGGCAGCTGGTGGGTGATCCGGACGGACATCCGGCCGGCGAGCCCCTCGGCATCGAAACGCCGGGTGACCGCCAGCAGCTCCCGGGCCGAGTCGGCCGCCCGGGCCGGGAGGTCGGGATCGCGGATGCTGCGGGCGTACTCGGCGAGCAGAGCCGACTCGGGGTCCGCCACCACGTAGGTGATGTTCACCCCGGCGCTCAGCAATTGGCGGACCGGCGCGGCGAAGTCCCGCTCGGGCCGTGAGACGAAGAGACTGGCGAGACTGCGGAGTGCCACCCCGATTTCGATGATCTCCTTTTGGGCGCCCGCCAGAAACACGGCCTTCTCCGTCGGCGACGGCCGCCCCTCGGCGCGCACGGTGAGACCACGGCCGGCATCCCCACTGAGCAGCCTTTCGTCCAGCAACCGTGTCATCTCGCCGAGGAACCGCCCTCGTTCGACGTCCCGCAGGAACAGGTCGTAGTAGAACGGGATGGCGACGCCCGCCGCGGCGAAGAGCGCAAGCTCATTGAGCGCGGACCACCAGAAGCCATGGCGGTCGTTGGACACCAGCGCCAGGCTGAGCCCTCCGAGAAGTACACACAAGGTGAGAGCACCGCGGAGCCTGCCCAGCAGACTCCGGCCGCCCGGCACCTCGCTGTTCATTGCCCACCCCCCGGCCGTCACGGCACCAGGTAGGGCGGCTCGGGATCCTTGAGGGGATCGGGAAGTTGGATGACGGGAATCGGTTTGTTGTGCGGCCAGCCGTTGGACGCGTCGTCGAAGCTGAGCTCTCCGCTCGCCGCGGGGACGGTGCTCGCGTCGTGCAGATTGGTGAGTTCGTTGTACACGTCCTCGACGCCGGGCGCCTCGCTGGCCGTCTGGCCGGTGACATTGCGGGTGGCCCACACGGCGGTCAGTACGGCGTCGTGGTGCATGATCGCGTATCCGTCGTCCATCACCGAGTCGTCGAACTTCAGATCCCGCAGGGCCTGGAGGAAGGGCTTGAAGCCGGCCGGGGCGTGGACGCCGCTGGTCCACTGGTCGGGGCTGGTCGCGGAGGCGTCGACGATGGTGATCTTGTTGGCCTTGAGCAGTCCCTGCACCGCCGAGCCCTGGGCGAATGTGCCGGTGGCCCCGGTCATCACAGTGATCGGCTTGTCGTGACCGCATTGGCTGCGGGTGGACAGCGCACGGACGAAGTCGGCGAGATCGCGGTCGCGCCCGGCGTAGAAGATCACTTGCGTCTTGGTCAGACAGATGTTGTTGACGGCGCGTTGGAAGAGCTTCGGAATGCCGGCGGGTTTGTGCCCCGTCGAGCCGACGAACGAAACGCGCCGCCGGCCGATGTAGTCGCCGAATTCCTCGTCGAACGCCCTGCGCAGGGTTTTGACGTAGTTGTCGTCCCGGCTGTCGAAGACGAGGTAGCCGCGCTGCTTCGCCAGCGGGGATTCGGTCAGGAAGCGACGGAGTGCCTTGGCGTAGTCGACATTGGACGGGGACACCTTGAACAGACGTGGCGAGTTGAGATCGGTGGCGGTCAGCACCGCGCCGATCGTGGGGATCTTCAGCCGGCTGAGTTCGTCGGCCGCCGCCTGGGTCTCCGGGATGCTGACGCCCATACCGGTGACCGCGACCAGCGGATGCTCGCCCTTGGTCAACTCGGCCAGCTGTTTCACCACCGGCTGCCATTGGGTTTCGTCGCGGCCCTCGTTGGCCAGGACGAGCTCGATCTGCGGGGTCTTGCCCTGGATGCCGAGGGACCTGGTCGCGGGCAGCTGAGGGCAGCCGTTCGCCCGGCACTGTGCGATGAAGGAGCCTTGCAGGCTGGTGACTATTTCCTTCATGGGCAGCGCGCTGGTGTCGCTGTCCGTCATGGGTGTCAGGACGGCGACCTTGACGTACGGGACGCGGCTCTTGCCCTTGTCGGGCTTCTCCCACTGCTGACGGACCCGTCGGTTCTCCTGCGTGATCCGGTCGGTGATCCCCTTGAGCTGCGGATCGAAGGTGTACGTCGTTTTGTCCATGAGGCCGACGCACTCGCGCTGCGTGCCCTCGCCGGCCCAGCGCAGCCCGGGAACGCCCGGCGCGCAGCCGGTGTCCTCCTCGGCGGGCCAGAAGTACCAGAGCCCGCCGGCGAGGAGGATGAGGGAGAGCGCCAGGGCGCCGATACCCTGCCACCCCTTCCACCACGGGGGGAGTGAGTCGGCAGGTTGCGGGGTCAGATGCATGGTGCCTGCTCCTAGGGGAGGGGATGCTCCGGTGCGCTCACACGTACTTCGCGGCCTCGTGCATGAGCCCGATCCGGGTGGGCACGGAGCGCATGGCCAGGTCCTGGAACATCGCGTTGATGGTGCGGTTGAGCTCGGGGTTCGCGTCGGGCAGCCGATTGCGCGGGTCGGACGCCAGCCACAGCGAGATCACCAGCAGGGTCAGGGGCGTGTGCGCCGCGAACGCGCGCGGCGCGAGCTCCGCGGCCAGCTCCTCCGCCCGCAGCGTGGCGGACTGCTCCGGCAGCACCGCTTCACGCAGCGGTGCGGCGGTGATGGTGTACAGCTCGTACAACCAGACATTGGTGTCGGAGAGTTCGACCAGGCGCTGGGCGAGATGCTCGATGACATCGTCCACCCGGTGCAACGCCAGTGAGTGGTACAGCACTTCCAGCGGGTGGCCGTGCTCGATGTGCCAGGTCCGCAGCTTTCCGTGGACGGCCGTCCAGCGGTCCGGGCCGGCGGCGAGCTCCCGCAACAGCAGCAGGCGGAGCCACGGGTGCAGCACCGAGCCGCCCCGCAACGGGTTCGGATGGACCCGTTCCAGATATCCCGAGCCGCGGCCGCCACGGGTCTCGGCATCCTGGGGGACGGGGTCGGTCAGCCATAATCGGGTCGCGACCACCCGGGCCAGCGAATCGCGGGTGTGCAGCTGGAAGCGGTCGAGGAGCCCCGCGTCGCACGCCGCGTCGAACTCGCGGGCGGCACAGCACTCGACGAGCGCACGCCGCTGGTCGTCGGTCAGATCACGGAGCAGATACTCCCGCGCCTCCGCCTCCAGCGACGGCCCCTCGTCGGCGTCCGCCGCGGACGGTGTGGTGCTGGAGAGCACCGCGCGCAACAGCGCCTCCGGTCGCTCGCGGCCCACGATGCGGGCCGAGGCGGTCAGCAGCTGCCGGACGCTCCACGGATGCCCGTCGGTCAACCGGTGGGCGAGCAGCGGTGCCTCCGGCAGCCGCGCGGCGATGTTCGTACCGAGCTGGGCGGTCTCCCCGGCCGTCAGACCGCGCAGCTGGACGCAGTACCAGCGCCAGGAGCGGTTCGGCGGCGGGTCGGGGACGGACCGTTCCCAGTCGGCGTAGCCGGCCTGTTCGGGGGAGCGGACCTGCACGCCCGCCGGTCCGGTGGCGAACATACCCGGCACCCGGCCGACGTTCGAGGCGGCGGCCAGGGCCAGCAGCGGATCGGGCTCGCCGGCGGCGTCCCGGAGTTCCATCAGCAGGTCGAGGAACTCCCGTCCGCCGGGAGCATCGATGTTGTCCAGCAACACCACGCAGTTGCGGTCGCGTTGGCGCCGTGCGTACTCGCCGCGCAGATCGGCGAGGAACGCCTCGCACAGCCGCCGGTCCACCGCGGCCCGGTCCGCCGGGTCCTCGCTCTTGCTGAGCTGGTTGAGTTCGACCAGGGCGTCCATCGCGGCCAGCGGGCCGGCGTACCAGGCGAATCCGGTGTGCCGGGTCACCCGCAGCGGCATGCTGGGCGGCTGCCGGATGAGGCTGGCCAGCAGGCTGATGCCGGGGATCCGGACGAGGTTGAGGTCCTGCAGCAGCCCGGCGACCGCGACGACCCGGTCGGCCGCGGGCTGCGGATCCTGGGGTCCGCGCAGCGCCTGGCGCAACTGCTTCCTGGCCCGCTCGGGGTCCGTCGGGTTGAGGAACAGCTCGGGAGCCACCACGAACAGGCCGAGCGTCAGCCGCGGGAAGAGCAGCGGGGTCTGCCGGGGAAGGCGGTGGGACAGCCCGTAGGCGAGGCGGCCGGCGACCTCATGGGGGCGGCGGGGCGCGGCGGAGCCGAAGTCGAAGTACACATGGGGACGCCGAGAGCCGAGGTAGCCGAGCCATTTCAGGGTGCTGGTCTTGCCGCTGCCGTGCGGTCCGACCAGGACGATCGCGGGGAGCCCGGGCCCCGGCGGCGCGGTCCTGTTGTCCTGTACGCGGGTGCGGCACTCCTCGTAGAGGGCCTCGATCCCCTGAATGCCCAACGGACGCTCCGTCATGGCTCATCCCCCCGGTTCCGGCCAGCGACATGACCGCTGGCTGATTACAGAAGGTTGGCACGCGTAAGCGCAACGTGCCACCGGTTCACCCAAGGTGCCGAAGGTGGCTCATGTTCCTGAGTGGAGGCGTGTGGTTCCGCTGCCGGCCGGCCGCGCGGGCCGGGGCGGCCGGGCGAACTCCCATGTCGCAAGGCCCCGGGTCGGGCCGCCGAGCAGGACCACCGAGACGGCCTCCGCCACGCAGGGGGGAACGGGGAGCGGTGTGCGGGGCGCGGGGACCTCGGCTGCCCCGTCCGCGGCGGGCCGGACGGCGGCCGGGGACGGGCCGGCGGCAGCGGCCTCGGACAGCCGGCGCAGGAGCCGGTCCAGGCCGCGGTGGTGCCGCGCGAACGCGCGTCGTGGTGCGCGCCGGCCGCGGGACTCCTGACCCGACAGCGCTTCGGCCCTGCCCACGTCCAGCAGGACCAGATGCAGGGGACGGCCCCGGCGCCCCGCCGCCCGGGCCATCCAGCGGCGCACCCAGGGGCGGCTGCCGCAGTCGTGGACCAACAGCGGTCCGTCGCCCCGGAGTTCGCGGTGCAGCCAGCGGATGTGCCGCCACCGTGCCCAGGGCCGGTAGAGGCCGTACGGCAACCAGCCCGGCATCACCGCTTCGCAGGCGACATGGACGGCCCGCGGATCGATGACGGTCGCCTGCGCGGGGGCGCGGCGCAGCAGGGTGCTCTTGCCGCTGCCCGGCAGGCCGGATACCACGACCACGGCGTTCGCCGGATAAGCCATGGTGAACGGGGACGACGGGGCCGGCCCGGCGTCGGTCCGGCCGCGCAGGTCGAGCAGTCCGCGGTGCCCCGCGAGGGACGGTGCCTGGGGTGAGCCGGACGGCGCCGCACCCGCCTCCGGCATGCCAGAGCCTCTGCTGTGCACCGTTGCCTCCCCCGATTCCCCTTCGACGTCATCGTCGCACGGCGTGACGGGCGGCGGGTCCGTCCTTGAGAGGGAGCCGTCTTTGAGGGAGTCGTCTTTGAAGGGGCTCGTCCTTGAGAGGGCGCGGACGCCGCGGCCGCGCGGGTGAGCCGCGTCTCACCCGCGCGGCGCCCCTTGTTTATGCAACTCGTTGCATAGAAGGATCGGGGCATGGCGCTCGACCACGCGATTCTCGTCTCCCTGCTGGAGAAGCCGGGCTCCGGCTATGAGCTGGCCCGGCGGTTCGAGCGGTCCATCGGCTACTTCTGGACCGCCACCCACCAGCAGATCTACCGCGTTCTCAAGCGCATGGAGAGCGACGGCTGGATCGATGTCCGAGAGGTGCCGCAACAGAGCCGCCCGGACAAGAAGGAGTACTCCGTCGCCGCGCTCGGCCGGACCGTCCTCGCCGAGTGGCTGCACGAGCCGATCGAACCGGAGAGCGTCCGGCACGAGCTCGCGGTGAAGATCCGCGGTGCGGCCTTCGACGACCCGGCCGCGCTGATCCGCGAGGTCGAGCGGCACCACCACAAGCACACCGAGCGGCTCGCGCACTATCTCGCGGGCGAGCGGCGGGACTTCACCGGACCGGACGCCCCCGAGGCCCTCGATACCGGAGAAGAGCTCCAGCACGTCGTGCTGCGCGGCGGCATCGCGTACGAGCGGATGACGATCGCCTGGCTGGAGGACGTGCTCGCCACCCTCCGCCGGCTCGGCACCGCCCCCTGAACCCGGCGCCGACGAGCCACCCGCCGCCCGGCCGCCGCGCTCACCGGCACGCCCGCACGTCCCTTGACCTCCACCCTCCCCGACGAACCGGAAAGGCGAACACCATGGCCGACCCGCTGCTGTTCAACCCGCGGACCTACGACCCCGCGCACTTCGACCCCGAGACCCGCCGGCTGCTGCGCGCCACCGTCGACTGGTTCGAGGGCCGCGGCAAGCGCCGGCTGATCGAGGACTACCGCTCCCGCGCCTGGCTGGCGGAGTTCCTGGAGTTCTCCACCAAGGAAGGGCTGTTCGCGACCTTCCTCACCCCGGCCTCCGCCGCCGACGGAAACCAGGACAAGCGCTGGGACACCGCCCGGATCGCCGCCCTCAACGAGATCTTCGGCTTCTACGGGCTCGACTACTGGTACGCGTGGCAGGTCACCATCCTGGGACTCGGCCCGGTCTGGCAGAGCGACAACGCCGCCGTCCGCACCCGCGCGGCCGAACTCCTCGACCAGGGCGAGGTGTTCGCCTTCGGCCTGTCCGAGAAGGCGCACGGTGCCGACATCTACTCCACCGACATGCTGCTGGAGCCGGACGGCGACGGCGGCTTCCGCGCCAGCGGATCCAAGTACTACATCGGCAACGGCAATGCCGCCGGACTCGTCTCCGTCTTCGGCCGCCGCACCGATGTCGAGGGCCCCGACGGCTATGTCTTCTTCGCCGCCGACAGCCGCCACCCGGACTACCACCTGGTCAAGAACGTCGTCGACTCCTCGAAGTACGTCAGCGAGTTCCGCCTCGACGGCTACCCGGTCGCCGAGGCCGACATCCTGCACACCGGCCGGGCCGCCTTCGACGCCGCCCTCAACACCGTCAACGTCGGCAAGTTCAACCTCTGCACGGGCGCGATAGGCATCTGCGAGCACGCGATGTACGAGGCCGTCACCCACGCGCAGAACCGCATCCTCTACGGCCGTCCGGTCACCGCGTTCCCGCATGTGCGCCGCGAGCTGACCGACGCCTACGTCCGTCTCGTCGGGATGAAGCTGTTCAGCGACCGCGCCGTCGACTACTTCCGCTCCGCGGGCCCGGACGACCGCCGCTACCTGCTCTTCAACCCGATGACGAAGATGAAGGTGACCACCGAGGGCGAAAAGGTCATCGACCTGATGTGGGACGTCATCGCGGCCAAGGGCTTCGAGAAGGACACCTACTTCGCCCAGGCGGCCACCGAGATCCGGGGACTGCCCAAGCTGGAGGGCACCGTCCACGTCAACCTCGCGCTGATCCTGAAGTTCATGGGCAACCACCTGTTGAACCCGGCCGAGTACCCGCCCGTACCGACCCGCCTCGACGCGGCCGACGACGCGTTCCTCTTCCGGCAGGGGCCGGCCCGCGGTCTGGGCGCCATCCGCTTCCACGACTGGCGCGCCGCCTACGACGCCTATGCCGCCGTCCCCAACGTCGGCCGCCTCCGCGAGCAGGCGGACGCCCTGTGCGAGTTCGTCACCACCGCCGCGCCCGACGAGGAGCAGAGCCGCGACCTCGATCTCCTCCTGGCCATCGGCCAGCTGTTCGCGCTGGTCGTCCACGGTCAGCTGATCCTGGAGCAGGCGCGGCTGACCGGGCTCGACGAGGAGGTGCTCGACGAGCTGTTCGCCGTCCTCGTCCGTGACTTCTCCGCGCATGCCGTGGAGCTGCACGGCAAGGACTCCGCCACGGAGGAGCAGCAGCGCTGGGCACTGGGCGCGGTCCGGCGCCCGGTCGTCGACGAGGCCCGCTCGGCCCGTGTCTGGGAGCGCGTCGAAGCGCTGGCCGGTGCGTACGAGATGGCCCCGTAACCAGCGGGCAAACCCGGCCCTTCGGTTCACCGCCCGCACAGACTCGGCCGACCCAGCCCGGGTCGGCCGAGTCTGTGCGGGCTCGGGAGCGAACGGGCGGGCCCCGGGCGGAGCGCGGCGTCCGCAGGCCGGGCGCTCCGCGAACCTGAGTACCTACCCTCCGGCGCCGCGCCCGCACCCTCGTCGTGACACGTACGGAAGCACCGTCCGCCGACCTCGCCGCCGAAGCGCCGGACTGTGCCTGCGGCATGGGCCACCGGATGCCGGACGGGCCGTGCGATGCGCCCTCTCCACGCCCCGCGCGCACCACGCATGCGCTGTTCACCACCGGTCTCCGCCGGCCGCGCGGACCGCGTTTCGCTTGCCGGTACGGGCCTTCACACCTTCTGCTGAAGGCCCCTGGAGGCAGCCGTGCTGCCGGACGGAATCGACAGATCCTTCTTTCGGACCGGGCGCGCCGGGCGCCCACGACGGAAGGACATGGCTATGCGACGCACCATCGTCGGCACCTGCGCCGCCCTCGCGGTTCTGGGTATCGGTCCGGCCGCCCCGGCCGTTGCCGCCCCGGTTCCGGTGACCGCGCTCAACTGCGATGGCGACACCTATAAGTGCACGGCCAATCTCCGTTACGGCGACAACAATTGGAAGGCCCGGTGGGACGCGTCCATCTTCCACCAGGCGAACCGGTCCGCCTCCCGCGCTCCCGTACCGGCCACGAGCCTCAGCTGCGACGGTGACAACGGCACCTGCGTGGCCACCCTGATGTTCGGTGACGGACGCTGGCGGGCCAGCTGGCCCGCGACCGTCTTCCATCCGGCGCTCCGGTCCGCCGAAGGCAGGCTGGTCGCACCCGTACCGGCGAACAGCCTGAACTGCGACGGCGACACCGGCCGGTGTTCGGTCAACCTCCAGTTCGGCGACGGGGGTTGGAAGGCCGCCTGGGCCGCCACCATTTACCACCAGCCGTAATACAGGCCCCGTGGGACCGGGGCCGAGGACCACGAGCAGGCCCGGGGACGTGCGACGCGCGCGTCCCCGGGCCGCGCGCATGAATCCCGCATGAACCGAAATTGGGGCTGCGAAAGCACCGTGCCGGGCGGCTCGAATGACGGGGCCGCGGAATAACGGCGCGCGCCGTTGCAGAATGCGGGAGTGACGCTCATCTACGTATTGTCATTTTGATCGCCGAACGCATCATTGCTGTCGCGTACGCGCCTTTTTCCGATCTATCGAGAACCTTACTGTCGCAGGCATCCACCATTCGACGGCAGCACCTTCCGCTCCGGAAAGATCCGTTCACGAATGGGTTCGTGCGCGGAAACGAAGCGGGGCTGCCCAGGGAGAAGCCATGTCCGCAGTCGTACAGCAGGCAGCACTTGTGCAGTCCACGGGTTCCTGGCCCGGCGGGGACGGAGGCGGGGGGAACTGGCCCAGATATCCGAGACTCTTCGAGGCCACCCCCAACTCGGGCCCGATCGCCGGAGGAAACACCGTCCAGCTCACCGGGTCAGGTCTGCAGGGCGCAACCCTGGTCACCTTCGGCGGTACCCCCGCCACCATCGTCGCGGTCGACCCCTACGGCAACTGGATCACCGTGCTCGCGCCGGCGCACGCCGCGGGCGTCGTCCAGGTCGTCGCCACCACACCCAGAGGCACGTCCAACCCGGTGTATTACACGTACGTCCCGCCGGCCGGCCCGACCGTCACCTCTCTCGTGCCCAACACCGGGCCCACCACCGGCGGCACCGCGTTCGCCATCACCGGGACGGGCCTCACCGGCGCGACGGTCACCTTCAACGGGGTGCCGGCCACCGGAGTGTCCGTCAACGCCGCGGGCACCCTGCTCACCGGAACCACACCGGCCGGCCCCGTCGGCAACGTCCCGGTCGTCGTCACCACACCGGCCGGGAGCACCCTCGTCCCCGGCGGGTTCACCTACACCGCACCCCCGCCCGTGGCGGTGTCCATCTCGCCGTCGTCGGGGAGCGCGGCGGGTGGTACGGCGTTCGTCATCTCGGGGAGCAGTCTGAACGGGGCGTCGGTCACGTTCAACGGGGTGCCGGCGACGGGGGTTGCGGTGAATGCCGCGGGTACGTCCCTGGTGGGCTTCACCCCCGCCGGAGCGGTCGGCAACGTGCCGGTCGTGGTCACCACGCCGGGTGGCAGCACCACCGTCCCCGGCGGCTACACCTACACGCCGCCGCCCCCGCCCGTGGCCACGTCCATCTCGCCGGTGGCGGGGACTGCGGCGGGTGGTACGGCGTTCGTCATCTCGGGGAGCAATCTGAACGGGGCGTCGGTCACGTTCAACGGGGTGCCGGCGACGGGCGTTTCGTCGAATGCCGCGGGCACGTCCCTGGTGGGCTTCACCCCGCCCGGACCGCTCGGCAACGTGCCGGTCGTGGTCACCACCACGGGCGGCAGCACCCTCGTCCCCGGCGGTTACACCTACGTGTGAGCGGTGACCCGGCCACCTTCCCGCGGGGACCGGCGGCGGCCGCGTGCGGGGCCGCCGCCGGGAGCCCCGGGTGGGCGGACGAGGTCGGTCCGCTCACCCGGGGGCGGGGCGTTTCCCGTCCGGCTGCGGCCCGTCAGACGGCGGGCCGCAGCCGGACCGGCAGGCGCTTGTGCCCGTAGGTGAGCAGCGAAGGCACCGGCTCCAACTCATCGGCGGGTACGGCCAGTTCCGCCTCGGGGAAGCGCGCGAACAGGGCTCGCAGCGCGGTGACGGCTTCGAGGCGGGCCAGCGACGCCCCGAGGCAGTAGTGGACGCCGTGGCCGAACGCCAGGTGTTCCGGTCCCGGTGCGGTGCGGGTGAGGTCGAAGCTGCCGGCGCGGTCGCCGTGCCGGCCGGGATGGCGGTTGGCCGCGGCGTACGAGGCGAGGATCGCTTCGCCTGCGGGGATGACCTGTCCGTTGGGCAGCGGAATGTCCCGCACGGCGAAGCGCAGGGGCAGGTGCTTGATGGCCGGCTTCAGACGCAGGGTCTCCTCCACCACCTCGGCCCAGCCGGCGCGGCCGGCACGGACATGGGCGAGCTGCTCGGGGTGGGTCAGCAGCGCGACGACGGCCTGATCGATCAGGTTGACGGTGGTCTCGTACCCTGCCGAGATCACCAGCAGGAGGGTGTCGCGCAACTCGTCGTCGGTCAGCGCCGATTCCCCGCCCTCCACGTCCCGCGCGGCGATGAGCAGCGAGGTCATGTCCGCGCCCGGCTCGGCCCGTTTGGCGGCGATGAGCCGGTCGAGCACGGCGTAGAGGCGCGCCGTGTTCGCCGCCGATTCCTCGGGCGTGAACGTGGTCGCGAACACCCCGTCGACGACGTCGCGGAAGCCCTCGCGCTGATGCGGTGGCAGCCCCATGAGGTGGCTGATGACCTGGATCGGCAGCGGGTAGGCGAAACGCTCCCGCAGGTCGACCGGCTCGCCGGGCGCGCTGGCCGCCAGGTCGTCGAGCAGGCCGGTGACGACGGTCTCGATGTGCCCGGCGAGCGCGGCCACCCGGCGTGCGGTGAAGGCGGGTGCCACCAGGCGGCGCAGCCGTCGGTGCTCACTGCCGTACGCGGTGAACATGTTCTTCACCGTGATCCACAAGGCGAGTTGCCAGGTCGCACTGACCTCCTCGAAGCGTGGCCAGTGCTGCCGGGCGTCCTTGGACACGTCCGGGCTGGTCAGCAGCTCTCTCAGCAGGTCGGGGTCGCTGACGGCCCACGCGGTGACGCCGAGGACGTCGACGCGGGCCGCGGGCCCCAGGGAGTGCAGCGCGCGGATTTCGGCGTCCGGGTCGGCGCCGTGGGCGTCGAGGACGAGGACTTCGGGCTCGTGGGGCATGGCGGACTTCCTTGCCTACGTCGGTCCGGTGGGTGAACGGGCGCGGCGCGCGGCGCCGGCCGGCAACTCGGCGGTGCGGGGTAACGGCAGGGAGGGCGCGGACGGTTGTCTCCGTCACCAAGCGTTGATAGCGCCGCCACGCAGGCTGCTGGGGGAGAACGCGAGGGCGCTCACCCCGGCGAGTGGCAAGTCATACCGGGGCGGCAGCGGCCGCGGTTCCTCCGGTCGGCCGGCCGACCCGAACCGTGCGGCCCGTACAGGCGTGTGATCCGCGCCACTCTCCCGCGTCCCCTTTTCCCCAACGCCGCAGGTCAGAAGCTCAACGTGAGCATCCGACTGCGGGCCGTCATATCCGGTCCCCGGATCTGATTAACAATTTCGGCTTCGCGAACGGTTTACGGACAAGAAAGCGGTCTCCCTGGCGTCGCCCGGATGCCGGGGAGTTGGCCGCGACACCTCGAAAGGAGAGGCAGTGGACCACCAGTGGCCCTGGGACGCGCCGGCCATGGGCGGCGCGGCCAGGACGACTCCGGCCGTGCGCCGCGCCCGTGTGCGCGAGAGCACCCACACCGCCTCGCGGACCTGCGGCCCGCCGGCCTCCAGCCCCTTGCACCCACCGGCCCTCGGAAGCCGGTGGAGTTGCGAAAGTGATCTTCGTACGCGGGTCCACCCCGGTGCCGTCCGCCCGCCCGTGGCAGGCCGAGGGACGGCCGCCCGGTGAGCGATTACGGAGACGGACAGCAGTTGCGACCCGACCCGATGGACCGGCTCCGGGTCGACTTCACCGCCTTCTTCAAGGAGGTGCAACAGGGCTACCTCGGCTACGCGATACAGATGCTGCGGCACCGTCAGGACGCCGAAGACGTGGTCCAGATAGCCGGGATGAAGATCCATGCGAAGTGGGACGAGTTCCTGGCCCACAGCGACTACCGGGCCCTGGGCCTGCGGATCCTGCGTGACGTCATCAAGGACCACATCCGCTCGCGCAACCGGGTGGCCCGCCGCGAACAGGCCGCCGCCGCGGAGGCCGGGCTCCACCAGTCCTGCGTCGACCAGATCCTGCACCTGGGCACCTACGACGCCCTCGACCGTGCCATGGACGAACTGGCCCGGCGCGAACCGGTGCAGGCGGACTGCGTCCGGCTCCGCGTGGCCCAGCTGAGCTACGAGGAGATCGCCGAGACCCTCGGCATCACTCCCGGCACGGCGCGCACCTACTACTCCCGCGGCCGCCAGCTCGCCAAGGACCTGGCCGCCTCCTATCTCCGGCACGATCAGGAAGGAGAACCGTCGTGACCATCGAAGACATTCTGCAAGCCGAAGCCGATGAGGTGGGTCGCGTACTGGCCGACCACGATCCTGAAGCCTTCACTCGCCGACTGGCCGAGCGGATCGCCGAGGCGCAGGGGCAGACGCCCGCGGCCCGGCCGGTCCCCGAAGGGCGGCACGAGCGCGGCCCGGCACCGGCCCGCCCCGGCCGCGCGAGGCCGCTGCCCCGGAGGCCGCGGCCCCGGCCGTTCCCCGGCCCCACGGCCGGACCGGAGGAGCTGCGCCGGCATCTGCGTACCCTCTGCGAGTCGGTGCTGCGCGGTGGGCACATGGGACGCCTGGAGAAGTTCGCCAGGGACTACGACGCGGCCGGCGCCCGGACCTTCGCGTGCCTGCTCTACTCCCTCAACCGCCACGAGGCGGCGGTCTTCTGGTGGCGGTTCGCCGCCGGCGCCGAGGACCAGCTCTCCGCCCATTGCCTGGCGATCCATCACGCGGCCGACGACAACTTCATCGACGCCCGGTTGTGGCGCACCATCGCCACCGCCCTGGGGTACTCACCGCGCCGGCATCTGCCCAACCCGGCCCCCGGCGCCCCGCTTCCGGACCCCGTGTGGCTGCTGGCCCGCTCCGGGCCCGAGCTCCAGCAGTTCGCCGAGCCCCAGGCCCCGCTGCCCGTGGGGTGCGCGGGGCGCTGACCGAAGCGGGACGACCGCTCACCCACGACCCACCATCACTCACCCACGACCCACCACCGACCAGGGAGAAGCCCATGACGGACCGTGCGGAGGACGAGCCCTCCCTCCCGCGTGTTCCCCGGAAGCCACGGCGCCCGTGGCTCAGGAAGTACGCCCGCTTCACCGCCGCCCACGCCATCGAGGGCGCGGCCGGAGCCGTCATCTCGGCTCTGATGCTGTACCTGATCCAGCGGTAGCCGGCCGGGTCCGGGCAATCGGTGGTCGCCGTACGCCGGCCGGCGGGTGCCGTACGCCGGTCGGCGATTGGTGCACGCCGGCCGGCGGTTGACGTACGCCGGCGCGGGCCGGCCGCCGGCCCGGCTCCCGCGTGGTCAAGGACCGGCCTATCGGCGGGCGTCGTGGTTAGTGGCTCCTCCGCCGGGGAGGGATTCCCCACATGTGGCCGTACCGAGGCCAAGGGCACGAGGGGGAGGAGGCCGGATGGCAACGCAACCGGTGGAGACGCTCGATCTGTCGGCAATGGGGGAGGACTTCGTCCGCAACCCGTACGCGGTGTACGCGTCGCTGCGCGAGCAGGGCCCGGTACACCGCGTACGTCTCCCGGAGGGCACGGTCGTCTGGCTGGTCGTCGGATACGACGAGGTGCGTGCGGCGCTCAGCGACCCGCGGCTGTCGAAGGAGTGGCGGCACGCCTCGTCCGCGCAGCCGATGCAGCCGGTGACCATGGGCGTGACGATGCTCCGCTCCAACACGCCGCACCACACCCGGCTGCGCGGCCTGGTGGCCCGCGCCTTCACGGCCCGCCGGATGGCGTCCCTCACGCCGCGCATCCAAGAGCTGACCGACGAACTGCTGGCGGCGATGCTCGCCGCGCCCGACGGCCGTGCCGATCTCGTCGACGCACTGTCCTTCCCCCTGCCGATCACCGTCATCTGCGAGCTGCTGGGCGTTCCGTTCCTGGACCGGGAGGCCTTCCGCGCCTGGACCGACGTCCTGCTCGTCGGCGCCGCGACGCCGGAGGCCAGGGAAGCCCTGGCGGCCATGACCGGCTACCTCGACGAGCTGGTGAAGAAGAAACGGGCCTGCCCCGGCGACGATCTGCTGAGCGATCTGATCGCGGTGAGCGACGAGGACGGCGACCGGCTCAGCGAGCAGGAACTCCTGGGAATGGCCCAGCTGTTGCTGATCGCGGGCTATGAGACGACCGCCAATCTCATCTCCAACGGCGTCCTGGCTCTCCTCACCCACCCGGCGCAACTCGCCGCGCTGCGCGCCGATCTGTCCCTCATCGACAACGCGGTCGAAGAGATGCTGCGCTACGAGGGACCGATCGAGACCTCCACCTTCCGTTTCACCACCGAGGCGACCGAGATCGCGGGAACGGTGATCCCCGGCGGCGGCGAGGTCGTCCTCCCCGTGATCGCCGACGCGGGACGGGACCCGGTCCGCTTCGGTGACCCCGGGCACTTCGACATCACCCGCGACGCCCGCGGCCATGTGGCCTTCGGCCATGGCATCCACTTCTGCCTCGGCGCCCCGCTGGCACGCATGGAGGCACGGATCGCGGTGCGCACGCTCCTGGAGCGCTGCCCGACGCTGGAGCTGGACGCACACCCGGCCGATCTGCGCTGGCGGTTGGGTGCGTTGCTCCGCGGCCCGCGGCACCTTCCGGTCCGCTGGTCGCCGAAGGCCGGGTGAATTCCCCGCGCCTCTCGTGATCCGGCGGACTACCGACCACGCTCCGTAGTCAACAGGGCGCTTCGGGTGCGCGGCTCCGGGGATCGCGCCGTGCCCGGGGCACCCTCACGGAGGGCGACCCGGGCCGGGACCTGTCGGGACCTACCGGGACCTGCCGGGACCTCGACCTGCCGGGACCTGCCATGCTCCCCACCGGCGTGACCCGCGGATGACCAAGCCGACGCCACGATCACCGCGTCACCGCGTCACCGCGTCACCGCGTCACAGTGTCACGGTCACCGCGTAGGCGATGAAGAAGGCCGCGCAGAGCACGACGATGATGCCGAGGATGATCACCGGGCCCTTGGCCCAGCCGCGGGTCTGCCGGTCAGCAGGGCCGGTTTCCGAGCCCGTGCTGCCCTCACCCGCAGGGGTTTCGCCGGGTGGTACCCCGCCGACGCCAGGACGGTTGCGGGGATCCGGATCCGGGGTTTGTGTGTCCATACCGGAGAGCTCTTCCTTGCGTACGGTGCACGCGGGCCGTTTCCCCGGTGGGTGCCGGAAGCGACGGGCGCGTGCGGGAAGTGACGGGCGCGTGCGGAACAGCGGATACCGGCGCGTGGGCGGGTGCCTGCGGGCCGGTGGCCGGAGCTAGTAGTAGTGCCGCCGCCCGAAGACCGCGTGCCCCAGCGAGCCGAGAATCCAGCAGATCGCGCCAAGGACAGCGAGCACGATCCCGATCGTCCACAGGATCCCGATGCCGGCCACGAAACCGATGATGAGCAAGATGACGCCGAGAATGATCATGATGCTCTCCGATCTCGCATACGTTCCCCTTCTCACTGTGATCCCGGCTCGTCGCAAGGGCAACTGCTGATCCCCGACGCCCGGCCACCCCCACCGGTCACTCGGCCGGCCCGGCTTCCTCGCCGTGACCGCGCTCGCCGTACGGCGTCAGCGGGTGTGGACCGTCGGGCGGCTGCACCCCGACGTCTCTGTGAGGGCGTAGACCCGGCCTTACGGGCCCGGAACCGGCCGCCCGCTTCCCGGCGGCGGGGTCCGGGCCCGTACGGCTCTGCGGGCACGCGGACCGCCGCCAGGGAGGGGTGGCGGGAGCTGCCCACACCGCAATCGGAGCCAACTCCCGCTCCCTGCATACCTCTTGACGCCCGGGAATTCCATTGGTTGAGTGGCTCATCCACTGAGCCACTGTTGCCGATCCACGCCGGTGAGGAGCTGTCGGATGCAGAGCACGCCCACGCAGGAGAGGCCCGGGTGCCCGCCGGGCGCCGTCGCGACGGGTGGCTCGGCGGGCCCGGTCCGGCGTCGGGCGGCCGGCCGCCGAGGGGGCGTCACCCGATGACGGAGCGCCGTCCGATGGCGAAGCGCCGCACACGGTTCACCGAGACCATGACCGGCAGCGTACGGCTGACCGGGGAGCGGGAGACCCGGCCGGTCCGGCTGGATCTGGAGGTCCGGACCGACACCTTCTTGCTGCCCTGGCGCACCACGGAGGCGCGGGTCCGCGGCCGGCTGCGGGTGTGCGGCTGGGGCGAGGAGGCCTCCGTGGAGGGCGAGATGGAGATCTCGCCGCTCGCCCGGCGCCGCATCGGCTACCGCCTCTCCTTCCGTACGGCCGGGCGTACGTACCTGCTGGACGGCTGGAAGTCCCTCTCGCCGAGCCGCCCGCTGCACTCCCTGACCGTCCTGCCCTTCACCGTCCACGACGACGCGCAGCAGGAGGCCGGGCGCGGCACGGTGCGCTTCTCGCTCGCCGGCGCCCTGCTGCCGTTCCTCGCAAGCTTCCGTTTCCCGGCCGCGGACCGTGGCCCGGAGCAGCTCGCCCCGGGGTGGAACGGCCGGCCCGGCCGGACGGAGGTCTGGTACACCACCGTCACCGAGCCGTCGACCGGCACCGGCCTCTGGCTGCACCACGAGGTGACCGCCCCCGAGGACGGGAGCGGCGGCTACGCGCACGGCTGGGTGGCCGTGTGCCCGCCCGGCGGACCGGTCGCCCACGCCCGCTTCGGTCCCGAACCGGTCACGCCCGATGCCACCGGGTTCCGGGCCACCGGCGTCGCGGCCGGACCCGGCCGGCTGCGCGGCAGCTGTGGGCCCTACACCTGGGACCTGACGGAGGATCAAGAAGGGCCCACGCTGCACACCTTTCCCGCCTGGGCCTGGCGCCGCCCCCTGCTGCCGGCCGCGCAGATCGTTCCGGGCGGCCGGGCCCGCTACACCGGGACGGTCCGCGGCCCCGGCACCGACCTCACCCTGGCCGGTGCCCCCGGTGCCACCGGACGGATCTACGGCCACGGCAACGCCCGGCGCTGGGCCTGGCTGCACGCCGACCTCGGTGGCGGTGACGTCCTGGAGGTGGTCGTGGCGGTGGCCCGCCGCCGGGGCCTGGACCGGCTGCCCCCGCTGGTGTTCCTGCGGCTGCGCCGGGCGGGCCGCGACTGGCCCCGGCGCGGCACCCGCACCGCGGTCGGCTGGTTCGGGCTGGGCCGCTTCCGGGCGGACGTGGGCCTGCCCTCCTGGACCGTCGCCGGACGGGCCGGCCCGCGCCGGATCCGGGTCACGGTGCACCAGCCCGAAGAACGCACCCTGGCGCTGGAGTACACCGACCCGGACGGCAGCCGTGCGGTGTGCCGCAACAGCGTCACGGCCGACGCCCGGGTCGTCCTGGAGCGGTGGTGGGGCGGCTGGCGCCCGGAGGCCGCGTGGACCCTGCGCGGCACCGCGCACGCGGAGGTGGGGGAGCGATGAACACCGCGACCGAGGGGCTGCTGGCCGCGCTGCTGGCCGAGGACGACCCGGCGACGGTGCGCGCGGTGGCCCGCCGCCTCGATGCCGCCCTCGCCGCCATGCCGCGCGCCACCCGTGCGGCGATGGCCGCGGCGGCGACCGCCGTCGACGCCACCGCCCGCGCCCGTCACGGCCGGCCGCTCGCCCGCCTCACCCCACAGGAGCGGGAGCGCACCGTCACCGGCCTGGTGCGCCGGCCGGGTACGGCGTACCTCCTGGACCTGGTCAAGATTCCGGTGCTCCTCGCGGCCGGTACGGAATACCACGCGCGCCGCAGCACCCCGGTGGCCCGTCCGGCAGCGCCCGCGGACCCGCCGCTGGACTGTGTGCCCTCGGCGGAGTGGCCGCAGAGGCAGCGCGCCGACGCCGTCGTCGTCGGCTCGGGTGCCGGCGGCGCCGTCGCCGCCCGAACCCTGGCCCGGGCCGGACTGCGGGTGCTGGTGCTGGAAGAGGGACGCCACCACAGCACCGCCGAGTTCGCCCGCCGTACCCCGCTCGACCGGTTCGGCGAGCTCTACCGGGACGGCGGGGCGAGCGTGATGCTGGGGGTGCCCGGTGTGCTGCTGCCGACCGGGCGGGCGGTGGGCGGCACCACGCTCGTCAACTCCGGTACCTGCTACCGCACTCCGGACCGGGTGCTGGCGCGCTGGCGGCAGGACTTCGGCCTGCCGCTCGCCGACGCCACGGAGTTCGGCCGACAGCTCGACGAGGTCGAACGCACCCTGTCCGTGGCCCGGCAGCCGACCGATGTCCTGGGGACCAACGGCCGCCTCGCGCTGCTCGGCGCCGAGCGGCTGGGCTGGGGGGCCGACGCCCTGCGCCGCAACGCGCCCGGCTGCCGGGGCTCGTGCGAGTGCGTCGTGGGGTGCCCGACGGGAGCCAAGCAGAGCGTGCAGCTGTCGGTGCTGCCCGACGCCTGCGCGCACGGCGCCCGCATCGTCACCTCGGCCCGGGTGCGGCGCCTCCTGGTCGAGCGGGACCGCCCGGGCGGTCCCCGGGTGGCCGGGGTCGCGGCCCGGCGGCCGGACGGCACCACCTTCGAGATCCTCGCCCCGCTGGTGGTCGTGGCCGCCGGTGCGCTCCAGTCACCGCTGCTGCTGCGCCGCTCCGGCCTCGGCGGCCATCCGATGACCGGCCGCAATCTCGCGGTCCACCCCGCGACCAGCGTGGCGGGCCGCTTCGCCGAGCCGGTCGCCGGCGCACCGTCGGTGCTGCAGAGCGCCGGCGTCGAGGAACTCCACGACCAGGGAATCCTGTTGGAGGCCACCGCTCCGCCGCCGGGCCTGAGTTCGTTCGTGCTGCCCGGGGCGGGCCGGGCGCTGCGCGCCGGCCTCGACCGCTCCGGCCATCTCGCCACCCTCGGCGCCATGATCTCCGACCGGCCCGGCGGCCGGGTGACGGGCCGGGAGCGGGCGGTCTCCTGGTACCGCCTCGACCCGCGCGACGGCCGGCGACTGCTGCGCGCCGTACGGGCCATGGGGGAGCTGCTGCTGGCGGCCGGCGCCGAGGAGGTGTTCACGGGGGTACCGGGCGCTCCGTCCGTCCGGACCACCCGCGAGCTGGACGCCGTCCTCGAACCGGTCACCCCGCGCCAACTCCACCTGTCCGCCTTCCACCCGACCGGGAGCGTCGCCCTGGGGGCCGACGCCCGGCGGGCACCCGCGGATCCGCTCGGCAGGCTGCGCGGGGTGCGGGGCGTGGTGATCGCGGACGGCTCCGCGCTGCCCAGCTGCCCGGAGGTCAACCCGCAGCTCACCATCATGGCGTTGGCCCGCGCCGTGTCCGAGGCGGCCTGCCGGCCGGACGGCGGCTGAGCCCCGGTCCGGTCCGCGCGGCGCCGTTCCCGCGTCCGGCCGTACGCCGAGGTGTCCGGTCGGACGTACGGCGGGCGTGACCACCGCACGGACCGGCTCGGCGCCCTTGTACGGTGGGGCGCGCACGGCAACGGAGGACGGCCGCCCGGGCGGCGCGGGGTGGGGGGAACGGTGGCGGCACCGATGGACGATCCGATCACTCGTGACACGACGGTCGACGCCCTGGAGCGCCGGCTGCGGGACGCGATCATCGACGGCCGGCACCCGGTGGGTGCCCTGCTGCCGCCCGAGCGCGAGCTGGCCGCCTCCTACGGGGTCAACCGCACCACGCTCAAGCATGCGTTCGTCCGTCTGATGCAGGCGGGCCTGGTCGAGACCCGGCACGGAGTGGGCACCCGGGTCCGGGACTTCTGGCGGCTGGGGACCGCGGAGCTGTTGCCGTCCCTGGTGCTGCGGGACGGCGCCTGGCTGGCGGAGATCTTCGAGGTGCGACGCCAAGTGGGCACGCTGATCGGCGAGTTGGCCGCCCGCCGGGCCACCGCGCGGGACGTCGCGGCGCTGCGGCAGCAGGTCGCCGCGGTACGGGCCGGCGGCGACGCCGACCAGGTGCAGCTCGCCGACGCGGAGTTCCACCGCACCCTGGCCCGCGCCACCGGCAACCGCGTCTACCTGCTCATGACGAACACCCTGCTCGGTGGCTACCTCCCGGTCCGCCAGGCGCTCGCCCGGCCGTTCCAGGACGCCGCTGCCGCCGCGGACCGCCTCCACCCGGTGGCGGAGGCGGTGGCCGCGGGCGACGAGCGCGCCGCCCGCCGGGCCCTGGAGGCCTACATGACCGACACCGAAGGCCTCATGCGCACCACGGACGGACAGCGGCCGGGCCGGGAGCCCTGACCGCGGACCGGCCGGGAGGGGTATCCGGAGCGCAAACCCGGCGGGACGGTACGGAACCGGCCTAGGAGTCGATGGCCCCGGCGCCGGAGGCCCCGGCGTCGGCCTGCCCGGTGTCCTGGGTCGGGATACGGGCGTCCGCCCACCCTTGTACCGTCGGCTCCTCCAGCGAGTCGACCCACCAGTCGGCCAGCGCCTGCTCCTTCTCGCCGGGCTGTGCGCCGACCCCGAGCACCCGCATGCCGGCGGCCGCGGCGGCCTGCACGCCGCAGTGGGAGTCCTCGACGGCCAGGGCGTCCCCCGGGTCGACTCCGCAGAGCCGGGCCGCGGTGACGTACACGTCGGGGTGCGGTTTGGGCCTGATGGCGGCGTCGGGCACCACGATGTGGCGGAAGCACTCCCGGAGTCCGGCCAGGCCCAGGCAGGACTCGACGACTTCCAGTGGGCAGTTGCTGGCCACCGCCAGCGGGGCGAACTGCACGGCCGAATGCACCAGTTCCGGCGCGCCGGGCATGGTGGTGGGGTTGGCGGCCACGAGCTCGCGGAAGCGGTCGAGCAGGGTGTCCGTCATGTCCTTGGTCAGGTCGGGGCGGTCGGCCGCCTCGGCCATCAGGCGCCCGCATTCGGTGTAGTGCAGTCCCCGGGCCTGTTCGGAGAATTCGGCCGAGGGGGTGCAGCCGTATTCGCGCAGCACCATGTCGCGGGCGTCCACCCAGTGGCGTTCGGTGTCCATCAGGGTGCCGTCGCAGTCGAAGACCACGGCGGCGGGTGTCCAGGAGAAAAAGCGATGTGCGGTCATCCGGGTTTCCGTTCCGACAGGCCCGGAGCGGCGAATGACCGGTCGCGTTGCGGGGCGAGGCAGCGTCGGATGACGGCCGCCGGGCACCGGGCTGGGGGTTTCCGGCAGAGGGCAGCCACCGCGAAAGGGGGAACCTGGTGCGCTCTGCAGCGGAAAATAACGATCGTTACGTTACGGACGGCAACTCGGCGTGGTCAATAGGCTCCTAATTGTCCATATTGTATGGTCCTATGAGTAACTCAGGGTTCCGTAGGCCGTCCGTGTGTCGTCCTGGGTGACACGGAAGACGCAGGTCGAGTCGTACTGCGTGCACAGCACCCGTGCGGGCGGGGCGAGTTCGGTGAACCGGACGGCCTTCAGGCGGCCGGCGCGCGGCCGGCCCAGGGCGCCCCCGCTGCCGTACGCGGCGGCCTGCCGCGCGGCCTCCAGGAGTGCCATGCCCGGCACATGGTCGGTCGGGTGGTCGAAGAGGAACGGGTGCAGCGGGTCGGCCGGCGAGAGGAGCAGCCCGCTCCCGGCGACGGCAAGGACCGCGTCCTGCGGGTGGTTCACCGACAGCTCCGCCGCCGGCGGGCGGTATGCCGCCTCCGGGGCGGCGGCCACCATGCCCACGCGGGCCGACCTGCCGCGCAGCGCGCGGTACTGCGCGTCGCTGAGGAACCGCACACCGCCGCCTCCCTGCCCGAAGGCCAGCCCGCAGACGGTGAAGGCGGCGTCCAGGCGCAGGCCGGAGACGCGGCGGCCCGGGCTGCGCCGCACCGCGCTCACCCACGCGCGGCAGGTGACCTCGGTCGCTCCGGCGCGGGCAGGTGGCTCGTTGCCGGGCGCGAGGCGGAAGTACAGGTCGGTGATGACCGCGTGGCACGCCGCGGGAACGGCGTAGAACCGCAGCGGGATGTAGAGACCGAGCTGACGCAGCGTCTCCACCAGGATCAGCGGGCTGTGCCGCGGTGATCCGTCGCGGGGGAACGTCGCATGGGCGCGCGGCCACGACGCGGCCGCGGCGAAGACATGGGGGGTGTCCGTCCGCCGTACATCCGTAAGGAGGACCTCCGCCACGGAAGTCCGGTGCACCAGCTCCCGCTCGACGGTGCGGGACCAGCTGAGCGGCTCACTCTTTCCGGCGGTGCCAGCAGTTGAGGAACTCATACGACCAGGGAATATCGAAATTCGAACATGCGCACCTGTTCATTCCGGGTGGCGCAGCGCGATAGATTGCGGGCCGCCGGCACGAGAACGACATCTGAGGTGTACGTGCAGATCCGGGCGAAGACGACACGCAGGTTCCTTCTGGAGGCGGCGGCGGCCCTGTTCGACGAGCGAGGGTACGCCGGCACCAGCATCAGCGATATCAGCGCACATTCCGGCCGCACCAGCGGGGCGATCTATTTCCATTTCGCCAGCAAGGAGAAGCTCGCCCTCGCCATTGTCGAGGAGCATTTTGCCACCTGGCCGCAATTGATCACCCGGTACCGCAAGCCCGGTCTGCCCGCCCTGGAGAAACTCGTCGGACTCAGCTTCGACGTGGCCCGGGCGTTCCGTGACGACATCGTGGTACGCGCCGGATCCCGTCTCTGGGCCGAACGCAAGGCCATCGAAACCGAGCTTCCCGCCCCCTTCCTCGGCTGGATCGACCTGGTCACCCAGCTCCTCGAAGAGGCCGGCGACAACGGTGAACTCGCCGCCGGTGTGCCGCCCGCCGCCACCGCGCACAGCGTCGTCTGCGCCTTCTTCGGACTGCACACCGTCTCCGACGCCCTGGAGGGGCGCCGGCACATCGAGGCCCATCTGCACGACCTGTGGCTGCTGCTGCTCCGCGGCCTCCAGGCCGAACCGGACCCCGCGGGCCTGCTCGACCGGGTACGCCGGCGGGCCCGTACGGGCAGGCCGGCACCCGAACCGGCATAGTTGCCACGCGCGGCACCCGGCCCGTGCGGTCGCCCCGCCGCGCACGGCACGGGCCGCGTCCGGAACGACCGCCGCGCGCGGTCTCGCGCCACCAGGGTCC
This sequence comes from Streptomyces sioyaensis, assembly GCF_004122735.1. GTDB lineage: Bacteria > Actinomycetota > Actinomycetes > Streptomycetales > Streptomycetaceae > Streptomyces > Streptomyces sioyaensis. The sequence continues at coordinate 25,904 of NZ_SDIF01000024.1, forward strand.
CCACGCCATGGCCGCGGTGCAATTTATTGCATGACATCAGCAGTTAGTTGCACCGCAGTGCGCTTATGTCTATCGTCTCGATGCGGGGCCGTCGAAAGATGGCCATAGGGGGACGGCCAGTGACCGTCATAGCTTCTGCGGCCAAGCCGGATACGGCTGTTGCCGCATGCCGAACCACGACGGGAGACCCGCATGGCGGCTGATCGCAGCAGTTCTCTCTCCGGCAGCCGCCGAGAGCGAATTCCCTTCCTCGTCGCCCAGGGAAAGCCGGCGGACGACACGGCATTGCGCACGCTGCTGCCCGCCGCCGCGCACAAAGGGGCAACGGGCGCTCAGGAAGCGCCGTTCGGGATAGGCGCCGCCTGGCAACTCGGCGAAAGCCTCTACACGCAGGTGCAGGACAATTCCACCGGGCGGCTGGCCGTATTCGCCACGCGCGGCTCCGGGCACATAGAGCGCGTCACCGGCTACACCTGGAACGTCGCCCCCGTCTGGCGGCTGCTCACCGGACCGGCTGCTCCGTGTGATCTGTGGTCCCAACTGCGCTACGAACACTTCCTGCGGCACTCTCCGGTGGCGGATCACGTCCCGGAGTGTGCGGACCACTGCGGCGGTCGCCCGGAGGGCGGTGCGCCCTCCCCGGACGCCGCGGACGTTTCCCCGTGCGACGAGGCGCCCGCGCCGCCGTGGTCCCGGGCCGGCGATCCGCTCGAAGAGCTCTGGGAGGCGTCGTGTCCGAAGGGGTCGGCACCCCAACGGCTCCAGGAGGGCGCGGAGTTGCTGCGCCGGCGGGTGGCCCACCTGCTGGCCGACTGCCCGGTCCCGCCGCTGCACGAGCGTCCGCACGCCGAGCATCTCGACGCTGAACTCTCCCACCAACTCCTGCGGGCCTACGACGCCTTGAGGGGGGCGCTCGCGCTGCACTGCCCCCGGCAGAGCGGCTGGCTCGGCTCCTGGGCCTATGGCATCGCCGAGGAACTGATCTGGCGCGGCCGTCTGGGAGCCGCGCGCAGCGCTGCCGAACGGACCGCACGGGAGTCGATGGCGGTGGAATCCGCCCTGTCGTCCCCGTGGCCGCTGCCGGCCCCGCACATCTGCCCCGGGCTGCTCACCGTGCACGACGAGGCCCCGGGTATCTGACCGGTCGCCCGATTCGGCCGGCGGACCGCTCCGTTCCGGCCGAACCGGACTCCGGCGGGCGGGATTCCCGCAGCCGAGGCCGGGCCTCTCGTCCCGCGTACGCAGGTCAACGGTGCCGCGTACCCTGCACCGGGGGGCACCGTGCCGCGTGCGACCCTTTAGTGCACACGCCACGGAGGGGACAAGGTTGGACCGCCACGAATTCGCCAGGGCGGCAGGCACGTCCGCCGGTCCGGACGGGGCCGCGCACGCCGCCAAGACCGCCATCGCCCGCAGGCTCCGGCACATCCGCCACCACCACCCCGAAGGCCCCTTCACCCTGGCCCGGCTGGCGGAACTCGCCGGGGTCTCGAAGCGCACCCTGGCCGCTGCCGAATCCGCGGACGGAACCAACCTGACCGTGGAGACCCTCGTCAAGGTGGCCCACAGTCTGGGCGTCTCCCGGGTGGCCTACTTCCTCGACGAGCAGGTCTTCGACGATGTCAACTCCGAGCTGGAGCTGCTCAGGAAGATGCGTACGCACCGCGTCGAGAGCGTGGCGCTGCGGCAGACGGGCCCTGCCGCCCCCGACTCCTCGCTGAGCGAACTGAGCCATCTCATCACCCGGTTGGTCAGCACCGCCGAGGCCGCCCGCGCGACCCTGGAGGACCTGCCGGGGCAGGGCCGCAATGACCGCTCGCCGCAGTGATGGTGATGCGCTGGCGGCACAAAGACGCGGACCCGCAGGCGACGCGGCTGCGCGAACAGTGCGAACGACGGGTCGACGCCCTCGGGCTGCCCGCGCACACGAAGCTGTCCATCGACGACCTGTGCGCACACCTCAGCCGGAGCTCCGGACGGCCCATCCAGCTCCTGCCCTGTCCGCTGCCGCTGGGCAGCCCGGACGGCCTGTGGGTCTCCACCGCGAGCACGGAGTACGTCGTCTACGAGCAGCGGCTCGCGCCGGTGCACCAGCAGCAGGTCATCCTGCACGAGCTGGGCCACCTCATCTGCGACCACGAGGCGAGCCCGGTCCTCACCCCCGAGGCCTCCCGGCTCCTGCTGCCCTCGCTCGACCCGGCTCTGATCCGCCGGACGCTGGGGCGCGAACACGCCCGGTCCTGGGCGGAGACCGAAGCCGAGTACGTCGGCTCGCTGATCGGGCGCCGGATCGGCAGCTGGACCGCCGACCACGTCCGGCCCGTCCCACCCGCGATGCAAGAGCTGGTCTCCCGGCTCGGTGCGCTGGACAACCCCGCCTTCCGAGGAAGCAATGAATAGCGTTCTCTACCCCTTGTGTGCTGCCGTCGCCGGCCTGGCGCTGCTGTACAAACTGCGCGTACTGCGCACGGACCGCTCCGTGACGCAGGTCGCGCTGCTCGCCAACTTCTTCTTCCTGTTCGTCACCTACACCGTCTCCACCCCCGCGGTCTGGGCGGCGACCAGCAGCGCCGTCGGCATCGTCAACTTCTCCGGGTTGCTGTCGCAGAGCTGCGTCATCCTGCTGACGGCGTGCCAGCAGATCGTGCTGCTCCACCTCAGCCATGAGGCCCCGGTCGCCTGGCGCAAGGCACGCCCCCGGCTGATCGGACTCGGGCTCGTACTCGTCGCCATGGTCGTGCTGTTCACCGTGGCCACCAGCCGCGGGGAGAAGCCCGACGACTTCGCCATCGACAGCGCCCAGTACTACCCCGCCTACCTCGCCCTCTACCTGCTCGCCTATGCCGCGAACCAGGTCGACGTGGGCGTCCTCGGCTGGCGTTACGCCAGGATCGCTCCGCAGCCCTGGATGCGTCGCGGGCTGTACCTCATCGCCGCGACGCTGCCGTTCGCCCTCGTCTACACCGGATGCCGGGCCGCGGACATCGTGGCCGCCCAGTTCGGCGTCGGTGGGCAGGCCTGGGAGCCGGTGGCCCAGGTCGCCGTCACCATCGCGACCCTCAGCAAGACACTGGGCTGGATCCTCCCCGACTGGGGCCGCCATCTCACCGCGCTGTGGCAGCGGTTCACCGACTACCGCGCCTTCCGGGAGCTGGGCCCGCTGCACCGCGAGGTCACCGCCCAGATTCCCGAACCGGTGCTGCACCTCGAACCCGACACGGATCTGCGGACCCGGCTCTACCGCCGACTCGTCGAGATCCGCGACGCCCAATGGGCGCTCCGCGTCTGGATCCCGGCCGATGTGGCCGACGCCGCCGACGCGCGCGCCCGGGCGGCCGGCCTGGACGGCACCGACCTGGCCGCCACCGTCGAAGCCGCTCAGCTCAGGGCCGCGCTGGCGGCGCGGGCCGGGCAACGACGGCCCGCCGTCCACCCGCCCACGCCCCGCGTGGCGGAGCCCCAGGACCTCGCTGCCGAACTCGCCTTCCAGCGCAAACTGGCGCGAGCATTCACCACGTCCCCGATCGTCCGGGCCGCGGCCGCGCACCCCGCCGCCGGCCCGGCAACCCAGGAACGCACATGACCCAGCAGACCCCGGCACCGCCCCTCGGCCGCCCCTTCGACCAGGACTTCTTCCAGGACCCCTACCCCACCTACGCCCGGCTGCGCAGCGCAGGGCCGGTGCACCGGATCGCGCTGCCCGACGGGTCCCCCGTCTGGCTGGTCACCCGGGAGCGCGACGTCCGGGCCGGGCTCACCGACACGCGGCTGTCGGTGAACAAGGCCCATTCCACCAACGGTTACCAGGGGTTCTCCCTGCCGCCCGCGCTGGACGCCAATCTCCTCAACATCGACCCGGACGATCACCTGCGGCTGCGCCGGCTGGTCTCGAAGGGCTTCACCCCACGGCACGTCGAGCAGCTCCGCGCGCGGGTTGCCGAGGTGGCAGGTCAATTCGCCGACCGGCTGGCCGAGGTGGGGCAGGCCGATCTGGTCACGACGTTCGCCCACCCGCTGCCGCTGGTCATCATCGGCGACCTGCTGGCCGTGCCCGAGGCGGACAGCCGGACGTTCTCCGGATGGGTCGCCGCCATGTTCGCCCCCGAGTACCCGGGGCACACCGCCGAAGCGATCGGACACATCCACCGCTACCTCCTGGACCTCATCTCCGCCCGCCGCGCACACCCCGCGGACGACCTGCTGTCCTCCCTGATCGCCGCCCGGGACGACGGTGCCCGGCTCAGCGAGGACGAACTGGTCTCGCTGGCCTTCCTGATCCTCATGGCGGGCAGCGAGAACACCCAGCACCTGATCAGCGGCGGACTGCTCACCCTGCTCCGCCATCCCGACCAGCTGACCACCCTGCGCGCCCGCCCCGAGCTGATGCCCGAGGCCGTCGAGGAGCTGTTCCGCTTCGCCCATCCCAACCAGATGGCGATCCGGCGCTTCCCCACCGAACCCGTCGAGATCGGCGGCGTACGGATTCCGACGGGCGACACCGTGCTGCTCGCGCTCGCGTCCGCGCACCGGGACCCGTCCCGCTACCCCGAACCGGACCGCTTCGACATCCACCGGGCCGACAAGACGCATCTCGCGCTCGGCCACGGCGTCCACTACTGCCTGGGCGCCGCCCTGGCCCGGCTGGAAATCCGCACCGCCCTGAGCACCCTGCTCGACAGGTTCCCGGGGCTGCGGCTCGCCGTGCCGGACGAACAGCTGGAGTGGCGCGCGTCGTTCCGCTCGCACGCACTCAAGCAACTGCCCGTCGCCATCGGGTAAGCCGTCTCGCGGGGCAGTCGCGTGGGGAGGCGCGGCGGCCCCGGCGGTGGTGACCGGCGGTAGGGAGCCGTACGAGCCGGGCGTCGTGGCTCCACGCGCCCGGTGAGGTCGGTGCCCGCGGGCCGGCCGTGCGGCGGAGGGCGAGCCTTGACCAGCGAAAAAGGATGCGATTGCCTGGGGTCACGGGAAGTTGGTCCGGAACGGATCCGGATCGCGGTCCGCTCCCGGGGCGGTGGGGGAGGACCGCGGCTGCCGTGCGGGACCTCAGGTCCCCACACCACTGCCCACCCCCCCACAAAGGATGCAGCCCGAGTATGACGAACCACACGCAAGAGCCCGCTGTGCGCAGGAGCCGCACCCGGATACCGGCCACCGCCGCGGCGGCAACGGCTGCGGCACTCGCCGCGTCGCTGCTCGCCGGCTGCTCGACCGGGGACCAGGAGGACGCCAAGAGCCCCGCGCCGGTGGCGTCCTCGCCCCACAGGAGCAAGGCCCCCGCCCCGAAATCCCCGTCCCCGAAGGCGCCCACGCACGCTCCCTCCACCCCCGCCCCGGCGTCCCCCGCCTTCGCGCCGTACGTCGACACCTCGCTCAGGCCCTCCTACGACCTCCTCAAGGGCGCCCGGGAGACCGGGGTGAAGGAGTACAACCTGGCGTTCGTCTCGCCGGGGGACGGCTGTGTGCCCAAGTGGGGCGGCCGACAGGAGCTGGCCGACAACCCGGTGGCCCGGCAGGCGGACCGACTGCGCGCCCAGGGGGGCGAGGTGCGGATCTCCTTCGGCGGTCAGAGCGGAAACGAACTGGCCCGGGTCTGCGGCTCGGTGGACAAGCTGGTGGCCGCCTACCGCAAGGTCATCGACGCCTACCACCTGACGAAGGCCGACTTCGACATCGAGGGCCCCGCCCTGACGGACACCAAGGCCAACGACCTGCGCGCCCGGGCGATCGCCCGGCTCCAGCAGCGCCGGAAGCTGGATGTCTCCTTCACGCTGCCGGTGATCCCCTCCGGCCTGAACCGGGACTCCCTCGCGGTGCTGAACAGCGCGAAGAAGAACGGCGTCCGGGTCTCCGCCGTGAACATCATGGCCATGGACTACGGCACCTACTACGACGGTGACATGGGCAAATACGCCATCGACGCCGCCACCGCCACCCACCGGCAGATCAAGGCGGCGCTGGGCATCCACAGCGAGGCCGCGGCATGGAAAACCGTGGGGGTCACGCCGATGATCGGGGTGAACGACGTCAAGGGCGAGGTCTTCCGGCCGGACGACGCGGTCGAACTCACGGCGTTCGCCGAGAAGAAGGGGCTCGGCCGGCTGTCGATGTGGTCCCTCACCCGCGACAAGCCCTGCCCGGAAGGCGCGAACATCAAGGCGCAGGCGACCTGTTCCAGCATCGGGAAGAACTCCAACGAGTTCGTGCGGGCCTTCACCGGCTGACGAGCCGGCGGCTGCCGCGGCCCTCTGCGGTTTCCACGCCGTCACCATCGACGCGCCCGGCCACGGCGGCCGGCCACGGCGGCCGGCCGCGCACCGAGGCCGACTCCGCACCGGCCCTAAACATGCCAGCTGACGGTCCCGTCGGCCGCGGTCAGGACGACGAGCAGCACGAGATCGAGCACGCCGAACGCCAGGCCCAGCCAGGCGCGCAGCCGACGGATCGTGCCCCGGGAAAGCGCCAGGACGCCGAACAGGACGGCGCACGGGCCGAAGAAGACATTGAAGATCACGGTCCCCAGCAGGCCGCAGACGAAGGCCGCGACGGCCATCCGGTCGGCCTGCGGACGGGGGCCGGTCTTCAGCGGGATCCAGGTCGATGTCATCGCGAGGCTCCCTTCATGCCGCTCTTGCGGCGTTCCCGCAGGAAGAACACCGTGAGCCAGGCCGTGACGGCGATACCACCGACCACGGTGACGGACACGGGGACATGGCCTGCGGTCCCGAGCAGCGCACCGAAGAGGAAGAGGGCGACAACCAGGAAAAGCATGCTGTGCCTTTCGTGCGAAGGCCGGCGCATGCCGCGGCCGGCCCGAGCGGGCACCTGCCGCTCCGTTGCGGCGGCTTGCGTGAAGCCGGGTACCCGCATCTCGCACTCCTATGGGCGCCCTCCGCCTTCCACGGTCTCGGGTGCGGGACGGGGCGTGTGCCGGTAGTGGTCGAGCTGTGTGATGCCGTTGTAGCCGTAGCTCTCGGGGTGGAGTTCGTACAGCGCGACCCCGGCAACCGGCGGCAGCACGCCCAGGGTCTCCCGCAGCAGCGCGTAGGCCCCGGTGATGAACTGCCCCTTCTCTTCAGCGCTGTTGGTGCCCGCGGTGATGCTCACCTCCACGTGCGCGCCGGTGGCCTCCCGGACGGGGCGTCCGGCGACGAAGAAGTGGTCGGCCGGGGCCGGGTGCACATGGACCGTGGTGCGGGCGGCGGACTTTCCGAGCGCGGAGACGGCCAGGTCCGTCAGCCCTTCCGCGAGCGCGAGTCGACGGGCGGGCGCCAGGTCCGGGTCGGAGACGGTGACGCGGATGTACGGCATGGGGCGATGCCTTTCCAAGAGGGGGAGTGGATGCTCATGACCCTTTCCGGTCAGGGAAGATGAGTCCAACGCGGAGGGTTGATGGGCTCATGAGGGAGCCTCATGACGTGGGGTGGGGAGGCATCGTGGCGCTGAATCTGCCGCAGTTGCGCGCGTTGGTCGCGGTCGTGGATGCGGGCGGGTTCGGTAGCGCGGCGGCGGACCTGGGGCTGAGCCAGTCGGCGGTCTCGCACGCCGTCGCCTCGCTGGAACGCACCCTCGCCGGCCCGCTGCTCGTCCGCTCGACTCCCGTACGCACCACGGCACTTGGAGACGCGGTCCTGTCCCACGCCCGCACGGCGCTGGCGGCGACGGACGCGGTCGTCGACGCCGCGGCCCGACACACCGCGACGGCGGACGGCACGGTGCGCCTCGCCGCCACCCCCACGGTCTGCCAGGGACTGCTGCCCTCGCTGCTGCGCCACTGGTCCGAGCGGCTGCCGGCCCTCCGCATCCGCGTTTTCGAAGGCAGCGGCGAGGAGACCGAGGCCTGGCTCGCGAGCGCGGCGGCGGACGCCGCCATCGTGGTCGACCCGCCCCCGGCCGCCGGCCGGGAAGACCCCCGTGCTGGCAGTGGCGCGCTGCTGGCGACCGACCCCTTCCTCGCCCTGCTCCCGCAGGACCACCCGCTGGCGGGCGAGGAGACCGTCCACGTCGCCGACCTCGCGGACGACCCACTGATCCTCTCGCCGAACGGCTGCGAGCGGCACATCCGCACCCTCCACCAACTGGCGGGGGAGGAGTACACCCCGGCCCATCGCGTGCGGGACCTCGGCACGCTCATCAGCATGGTCCAGGCCGGCCTGGGTGTAGCGATCCAGCCGGAGGTCTCCCGCCCGCTGGTCCCGGACGACCTCGTCCTGGTGCGGATCACCCCGCACCACAGCAGGAGACTGGTGCTGTGCGGCCCGCAGAACCGCCCCTGGCAGCCGGCCGTGCGGGCCCTCGTGGACTCGGTGGCGCAGCTGCCCACGGGCGCGAGCGGCGTCGTCTGACGGCGCCCCGCGACAGCCACCGGGGCAGCCACGTGCCCTCCGCTCAGCGGCCGGTCACCTTGCCGCCAACGAACGGCGCTCTCCTGGGCGTTGCGCCGCCCGGGAGCCGGGTCAAGCTCACCTACCCCAGATCTTCCGATAGGCCGCGCGGTAGCCGGGCGGGTCCCACGTGGTGGCGCCGCCGCTGTCGGCCGCCGTGGTGATGTGCACGGGGGCGACGTATCCACTGGCGGGCCTGCCGGAGAAGGCGCGGTTGAATTCGTCGAGGATCTGCCAGCCCTGCTGGGCGAAGGGTTCGGGAACGGTGGCCGCCTGGAACTCCCTGCTGTTGATGCGCTGGAAGGCGGACGGATCGCCGTCGCCCGCACCGATGTTGAACGGCGCTCCGCCGCCCTTCTTGCGTGCGGCCCGCAGCGCCGGGGCGGCATCGGCGAAGTACACGTCGTTGATGGCGACGGAGTGGGTCCAGCGGTCCCGGAAGCGGGAGAGCAGCGAGGAGACCTCCTGGGGGGTCCGGCTGCTCGTGTCCGGGATCGGGATGTTCTCCTCGGCCAGCAGCCGGATGCCGGAGCAGGTGGCCAGCGCCTTCTTGATCAGCTCGGACTTGTTCCTGGCGAACGGGATCGAGGCATCGGTGAACACGACGACCCCGGCGTGGCCGTGGGAGTGCGCGATGATCCAGTCCGCGCTGATCCTCGCGACGTCCTGGACCCGGGTGGTGACGTTGCTGAAGAGCTTGGGGTCCTTGCTGGGGCCGGGGGCGTCGACGGCGTGCCAGCCGACGAGCGGGATGTGTGCGGCATTGGCCTTCGCCACCTGCTGTGCCGTCAGATGCGGGTCGAAGCCGCCGATGACGATGCCCGAGGGCCGCAGGGTGATGGCTTGGCTGAACGCCGCCTGGATCCCGGCAGGGGTGCCCTGGCCGTCGATCACCCGGACGTTCCAGCCGATGGTCTTCGCCGCCTCCTGCACGCCCTTGGCGGCACCGGCGACCCCGGGGTTGTTCATGGTCTGCGCGACATAGACGATCCGCTTGCCGGGCACCGCCCGGGGGCCGGTGGTGGGGCCGTCCCATGCCGAGTGGGTCGTCATGGCCCGCTGCACGGCCGCCCGGGCACCGGCCAGGACGGTGGGGCAGCCGGTCCGTGCCGGCCCCGGCGAGTAGGACCCGCCGCCGGTCGAGGTGCCGCGCTCGCAGCCGGTGAGCACGGTGGCCACCACCGCCAGAACGACGGCGCCGGCGCGGGCGGTCCTGCGGTGCGAGGGCACGGGCACTCCTTGCGGAGGGGCGACACGGTGGGGACAGCCGGCCGTCACGGGGTGGTTTGCGGCACGTCATGGCGGGGCCGGGGAGGCGCCGCCCGCCCCCGGCGCAGCTGTCGGCGCGCGGCATAGCCGGCCATGCCGACGGCGATGAGCAGGGTCGCGCCGTTGAACAGCGGGGTGACCCAGAACTGGGCGCCGAGCTGACCGATGCCGGCCAGGCCGATGGCGAGGATGACGACGGCGACCAGGGTGCCCAGGGCATTGGCGCGGCCGGGTCTGATCGCGGTGGAGCCGAGCAGCGCACCGACGAAGGCGGGCAGCAGGTAGTCCAGGCCGACGCTGGGGTTGCCGATGCGCTGCTGCGCGGCCAGCAGGACCCCGGCGACACCGACGACCAGACCCGATCCGGCGAAGGCGTAGACGACGTAGCGCCGGGTGGGGATGCCCACCAGCTCGGCGGCGCGGGGGTTGGAGCCGATGACGTACAGGTACCGGCCCAGCGGCAGTCGTTCCAGGAGCAGCCACAGCACGGCGGTGAGGGCGAGGACGTAGTACGCGGAGACCGGCAGGCCGAGGAACCTGGAGTCGTAGAGGTCGGTGAACGCGGCCGGCAGGCCCTGCGGGCCGGGGACGATCCGGGCCCCGTTGGTGATCCAGCCGGTGACGGCGTACAGGATGCTGCCGGTGCCGAGGGTGGCGATAAAGGAGTCGATCTTCGCGAATTCGACGACGACACCGTTGAAGGTGCCGACGACCGCCCCGCCGAGGACCACCACCAGGCAGGCGAGCGGCCACGGCCACCCCTCGTTGGCGATCAACTGCATCGTCATGACGTGCGCGAGGCCGAGCCCGTAGCCGATCGACAGGTCGAAGTTCGCGGTGACGATGGGGATCATCGCGCCGAGCGCGAGGATGGCGGGGATCGACTGGTTGGACAGCACCTGGGAGATGTTGTCCAGGGTGGGAAAGGTGTCCGGCAGCGCCAGCGAGAAGGCCAGGAACAGCAGGACGGTGAGGGCCAGGAGACCGTAGGCACCGAGGAGGTGACCCCACCGGCGGCCCAACGGGGGCCGGGAGAAGGGCGTCATCGTCACCTCGTCCCGGTGAGTGCGGCCATGGCCGAGGAGGCGCGGGCGAGCCCGGCCGCCGTGAGGGCTTTGCCGCTCAGCTGCACGGTCACCCGCCCGCGGACGAACACCAGGGCCCGGTGGCACACGTCGGCGACCTCCTCGAAGTCGGTGGAGAGGAGGAGGACCGCGAGGCCGTCGGCCAGCGCCTCCTGGAGCAGGCGGTAGATCGCCGTCTTGGCGCCGACGTCCACCCCGGCGGTCGGCTCTTCGAGGATCAGCAGGCGTCGGTGCGTCCCGAGCCACCGGCCGACCAGGACCTTCTGCTGGTTCCCGCCGGACAGGGTGGCGATCGGTGCCTCGGTGTCCGTGGGGGACACCGAGAACCGCTCGACCAGGGCGGCGGCTTCGGCGCGCTCACGCCGGGGGCCGGTCCAGCGGAAGGCCGGCACCCCGCCCGCCCGGGGGTTGGCCAGGAAGTTCTCCCGCACCGTCAGTTCGGCGGCGCAGCCCTCTTCCTGACGGTTGCTGGTCACCAGGCCCACGCCGGCGGCGACGGCGGCGGCGACCGTGCCCGGTGCGTACGGGCGCCCGTCGAGCAGGGCGCGGCCGCCGAGGAGGTGGCCGGCGCCGGCGAGGGCGCGGCCCAGTTCCATGTGCCCGGCGCCGGTGAGGCCCACCATGCCGAGGATCTCCCCGCTGCGCAGTTCCAGGCTGACCGGCGCGGTGTTCTCGGTCCGTACCCGGTCCAGGCTCAGGACGGCCGGGCCCGCGGCGGGTGCGAACCGGTAGCCGCCCGGTGCGTGGCCCACGATGTCGTGCACCAGCCGGGCCGGGGAGTAACCGGCGAGCGGGCCCTGGCTGATGAGGCGGCCGTCGCGCAGCACGGCGAAGACATCGGCGACCTTGTACACCTCGTCGATCCGGTGGGTGACGTGGACGAGGGCGTGGCCCTGGTCGCGCAGGGTGTGCAGGACGTGGAAGAGCCGGTCGCAGTCTGCTGCCGGGAGGCTGGCGGTCGGCTCGTCGAGCACGATGAGTGCGGCCCGGGTGGACAGTGCGCGGGCGATGGCGACCAGGGAGCGTTCGGCGCGCGGGAGGTCGGTGAGGGGGGTGCCCGGGTCGAGATGCGCGGCGACGATGTCCAGGGCCGCGGTGCCCTGCCGGCGGGTCCGCCGCCAGGAGAGCAGCCCCGCGCGGCGGGGATACCCGGTGCCCAGCGCGATGTTCTCGGCGACCGTCATCCACTCGACCAGTCCCAGGTCCTGGTGGATGAAGGACATGGCGCGGGCGGCCGCTTCGGTGCCGAGCGGGTGCCCGGCGACCGTCACCTCGCCCTCGTCCGCGTGGTGGACGCCCGCGAGCACCTTGATGAGGGTGGACTTCCCGGCGCCGTTGGGGCCGAGCAGGGCGAGGATGCGGCCGGGGCGGATGTCGAGGTCGACGGCGTCGAGGGCGAGGGTGCCGCCGAACCGTTTGCTGAGACCGCGTACGCGGACGAGGGGCTCCGGGGCACCGCGCGGGGGAGGGCTGCTGTCTGGAGCGTCATGCACGGACTTCTCCGGGGGTCGGCCTCGTGGTTCTTCCTGCGTGTCCCGACGGGCCGGGCCGCGCTGTTGGGCGTTCCGCGGCGGTGCGGGCGGCGCGTGGGGGGATTCCGTGGTGCGCCATTCGTACCGGTATCGACAATTCCGTCATGGTACGGCCCGCTGGGGCGCTGCGGCCGGATGGGCCACTAGAGGGCGGGGATGTCGTCGAAATACTTCTCGGTGGCGTCGGCGTTTCCGGGCGCCTCCAGTGCGCACTCGGCCCAGATGACCTTGCCGTCGGCGGTGTAGCGGGTGCCCCATGCCTGGGCGAGTTGGGCGACGAGGAACAGACCGCGGCCGCCCTCGTCGGTGCTGGCCGCGTGGCGCAGATGCGGGGCGGTGCTGCTGGTGTCGGAGACCTCGCAGATCAGCGTGCGGTCGTGGAGCAGGCGCACCTGGATGGGGCCGTTGCCGTAGCGGACGGCATTGGTGACCAGCTCGCTGAGCAGGAGTTCGGTGGCGAAGACGACCTCCTCCAGCCCCCATGCGGCCAGTTGGCGGGTCACGGCGGCGCGGATACCGGAGACCAGTGACGGGTCGGCGGGCAGCTCCCAGGTGGCGATCCGCCGGGGGTCCAGGGCGTGGGTGCGGGCGACGAGCAGGGCGATGTCGTCGTCGGGGTGCTCGGGCACCACCGTCCGGACCACTTCCGCGCAGGTGTCCTCGGGCGACCGGCCCGGGTGAGCCAGCGCCCGGCGCAGCTGGTCGAGGGCCGTATCGACGTCACGGTGGCGGTCGCCGATGAGCCCGTCGGTGTACAGGACGAGCCGGCTGCCTTCGGGGAGGTGGAACGCGGCGGTCTCGAAGGGGAGACCGCCCAGGCCCAGGGGCGGGCCGGCGGGCAGGTCGGGGAAGGTGACGGTGCCGTCGGGGCGGACCAGCGCGGGCGGGGGATGGCCGGACCGGGCCATCACACACACCTGCGAGGTGGGGTCGTAAATGGCGTACAGGCAGCTGGCGCCGATGATGCCGGTGCTGTCGCAGGAGGCGTCCTCGGTGCCTTCGTCCCGGTCGAGGCGTCCCACGAGGTTGTCGAGGTGGGTGAGGACTTCGTCCGGGGGGAGGTCCAGTTCGGCGAAGTTGCGCGCGGCGGTGCGCAGCCGGCCCATGGTCGCGGCGGCGTGCAGCCCGTGCCCGACGACATCCCCGACGACGAGGGCGACGCGGGTGCCGGAGAGCGGAATGACGTCGAACCAGTCGCCGCCGACCCCGGATGCGGCCGGCAGATAGCGGTGGGCGACCTCGACGGCGCTCTGTTCGGGGAAGCGCTGCGGCAGCAGGCTGCGCTGCAGGGCGAGGACCACGGTGTGTTCGCGGGTGAAACGGCGGGCGTTGTCGACGCAGATGGCCGCGCGGGTGGCGAGCTCCTGGGCCAGCGAACGGTCGTCGTCTCCGAAGGGGGCGGGGTCCTGCGAGCGGTAGAAGCTGGCGATGCCCAGGGCGATGCCGCGGGCGAGGAGGGGCACGGCGATCAGGGAGTGGATGCCGTGGTCGAGCAGCTGCCGGGCGTGTGCGGCGTCCTGGGCGATCCAGTCCGTGGCGACCGTCAGATCGGGTTCGAGGATGGGCTGACGGTCAGTCAGACACCGGATCTGCGGGGTGGTCGGGCGAAGGGTGACCCGTCCACCGGCAGGGTAGAAGGGGCAGTCCGCACGAATGCCGTGGACCACCGTGCGATGCAGGCCGGTGTGCAGGTCGGTCGGCTCCTCGCCGCGCAGCACCGCCTCGGGAAGGTCGATGGTGACGTAGTCGGCCAGCCGCGGGACGGCCATCTCGGCGAGTTCCCGGGCGGTACGGCTCACGTCCAGGGTGGTGCCGATCCGGGTACTGGCCTCGGACAGCAGCTCCAGCCGGCGCCGGGCCGCCACGGCGTACGAGCCCACCCCCGGCTCGCCGATCAGCACCACCCCGCCGGTCGCACCGCCGGTGGCCGGTTCGGTGGTGCCGGCCGTGCCCGGCGGGCGGGCGGTCGTGACCGGCCGGCCGGGTTCGGTGGCGTAAAGGTGCCCGGGCGGCCCGGGCGGCGGAACGGCGGGGGCGGCGGCCTGCGGCGCCAGGGCGCCGGCCGGGGCGCCGACGTCGGTGAGGACCGCGAGGTGCCGATGCGGGGTGGGGAGGACCGCCTCGATGACGATGCCCTCCAGTCCGGAGGAGCTGATCACCGGGCGGCTCAGCAGGGTGGCCCGCCGGCCCCCGGGCAGGAAGACCTCGACGGCGGCGCGCTGGGCGGAGGCGATCAGATCCGCGGCCTTCTCCTTGAGGATCATCTCGTCGCGCCAGTCCAGTCCGGTCCCGGCTGCCTCATCGGACTGACCGTTGCCCGTCGTCTCGCGGGACGGGGCGCGGCTCCTGGCGTCGAGGTACGCCTGCAGCAGGGCGCGTTCGCGCATCGAACTCTGGTCCAGCAGCCGTCGTTCGATGGCGCCGGCCGCCCGGCTGATCACGGTGTTCAGCGCCGCGTCCGCCTCGGTGGGCGGGTAGCCGAAGCACAGGACGCCTTCGATGCGTCCGCTGAGCGGGTCCCGGACGGGAATGGCCGCACAGGCATTGGTCTGCGAGCGTTCGGCGAAGTGCTCGGCGCCGTAGACGGTGATCAGCTGCCGTTCCGCCAGCGCCAGTCCGATGCCGTTCGTCCCGCCGAACTGCTCGGCGAACACGAAGCCCGGGACGCTCTGGATCGCCGCCAGATGTCTGACCAGCGAGGCTTCGCCGAAGCGGCGTTGCAGCACCGCCCCGTGTCCATCGGCGAGGCACACGTTCATGTTTCTGCCCGTGAACCTGGCCTGGAGCCGGTCCAGCACGGGGCCGGCGGCACGGACGAGCCGGCCGTCCAGATCGATGTCCTGACGGAAGGGGAGCTCGCACCCCTCCGGGGTGAGCCCCAGGGACCGGGAACGCTGCCATGAATTCAGGATCGGGCTGCGCACGGTCCCCTCGACCGGCCCACCGTGAAGGAACTGGTCACGGGCGTGTGCGGGGCCGAAGTCGCCTGCCCCAAGCCCCATGCCGATCACCTGCCACATCGGTACGTGCTGCTATGGCCGCCCGTCCGTCCGTTCGGAGCAGCTGCACCGTCAGGTCTAATTGTAGAGCTTTGTACATATATCGGTAGCGAGTGCGGACGGGGTGGACGGAGGGGGAGCAGGGGCCTGGGCCGGTCGGCTCACGGGGCTCGGCCCCGCTCCCGCCGACGGGGAGACCGGGCCGGCCCGCCGCCGCGATCACGACGGTGACCTCGGCCGTCACAGGACCGCGACCGGCGTGACCGGCGAGCCCGTGCCGCCCGGGATGTGCAGCGGAGCCACCACGAGGAGGAACGTGTAACGGCCCTCCTCGGCGCCGGCGGCGGAGAGCGCTTCGAGGTCGAGGTTGTCCAGGAGCGGCACGCCCATCGCGGCGAGGGCGAGCGCGTGGACCGGCGAATGCAGGCCCTCGACCGGCGAGGGCCGGACATCGCTGTCGCCGTCGCCGCCGAGCAGGGCGATACCCCGCCCGGCCAGCAGGGGCATGGCGTCCACGTGCAGCCCCGCGCTCGCCTCGCCGGGGTCCCAGGCGCCCTCCTCCTGGCGGCGACGGAGGCTGCCGGTCCGCAGCAGCACCGCGTCGCCCGCGCCGATGGTCACGCCGAGTGCCTGCTCCGCGGACACGATGTCGTCGGCGTGCACCGCCCGTCCGGGCGTCAGCCACCGGCAGCCCAGAACGGCCGGCAGGTCGAGGAGTACGCCCCTGGTCACGAGGGGGCCCAGCGCCGAGACGGCACCGAAGCGGGCGCCTCCGGCGTCGACGCAGTCCCGCGCCGTGCGGCCGTCGTAGAGCTGCCCGCGGTAGGCCACGTGGGACAGGGCGTCCAGATGGCTGACGGCCTTGCCGTGGTAGTCGACGGCGATGAAGTCCTTGTGGGTGGACGGCTCGGCGGCTTCGAGGTCGCCGAGGTCGGACATGTAGTGCAGGGCGGGCCGGCTGTTGTCCGGTCCGGGGGAGGTGTCCCAGGGGCGGGCCATCGGGACGACCGTGCCGGAACGGACGAGGGCGGTGGCCCGCCGTACCAGGTCCGGGGTCACCCGGTTCCAGGCGCCGCGGTCGGCGGGGGACCAGCGGCCCCATGCGCGGACCGTCGCGAACAGCGCGTCGAACTCCTGGCGGGAGACGGCGGGCCCGTTGTCCGTACCGGTCGGCGGGGGCGTCGGTGCCTCGCTGGGGTGGCGGGTCATCTGCTCAGCGCTCCAAGGGGGACGGGCCGGGTGCCGCGCTACGAGCCGGGGCCGAAGGGCTGGGTGCGGGCGATGAGCAGCGCCACATCATCGGGATCGTCGGGACGCCGGAGCTCGGCCAGGAGCCGGTCGCAGGTCTCCTCCAGGGAGCGGTCGGGCGCGTCCAGCAGGCGGCGAAGGGTTTCGAGCCGCTCGTCGATGGGATGGTGGCGGGTTTCGACCAGTCCGTCGGTGTACAGGACCAGTTGGTCGCCGGGGTCGAGGCCGACGGTGACGGTTTCGAAGGGGACGCCGCCGACGCCGAGCGGGGTGCCGGTGGGCAGGTCGAGGAGTTCGGGGTGCTTGCCGCGGCGTACCAGGACGGGGGGCAGATGACCGGCGGTGGCGAGGTGGCAGGTGGCGTCGTGGGGATCGTAGGTCGCATAGACGCAGGTGGCGATGTAGTGCTCCAGCCCTGAGGTGATCTTGTCGAGGTGCTGGAGGACCTGGGCCGGATCGAGGTCGAGGTCGGCGAAGGCACTGGTGGCGGTGCGCAGCCGGCCCATGGTCGCGGCGGCGTCGATACCGCTGCCCATCACGTCGCCCACGACGAGTGCCGTCTTGTCGTCGTCGAGCGGGAGGACGTCGTACCAGTCGCCGCCGATCTCGTAGGTGGCCTGCGCGGGCCGGTACCGGGAGGCGATCTGCAGACCGGGGAGGTGCGGCGGGTGGTCGGGGAGCAGGCTGCGCTGCAGCGTCTCGGCGGCGGTGCGCACGCTCTGGTGCGAGCGGGCGTTGTCGATGCACACGGCCGCGCGGGAGGCCAGCTCGACGGCGAGGGCGAGGTCGTCCTCGTCGAACGGCTGAGGGTTGCGGGCCCGGGTGAGCCCCAGGCAGCCGAGGATGTGGCCACGGGCGATGAGCGGGGCCAGCAGGTAGGAGTGCACTCCGGCGCGGGCCAGCAACGTGGCCGCATGGTCGCTGCGGGCGATGCGCGCCAGGTCGTCGCCGTCCGCGTGGGAGACCAGGATGGGGCGCCCGGTACGCACGCACTGCGTGGCCAGGCGGTCGGCCTCGTAGGCGGCGGTCTGACCGGGAGGGTCGGCCGCCTGGACCGCCACGGTGGGGTAGGCGGCCTTCACGGCGAGCGCGCGGAAGACCGCGGGGCCCTCACCGCGGGGCCGGCGGTGCTCGTCCAGGACCGAGTCGAGCACATCGACCGTGACCAGGTCGGCGAGTTCGGGCACCGCGACCTCGGCCAGCTCCCGGGCGGTCTGCTCGACCTCCAGGGTGGTGCCGATGCGCGCCGAGCCGTCCGCGACCAGGGCCAGGCGCCGCCGGGCTTCGGTGGCCTCGATGGCCGCCTGATAACGGTCGGTGACGTCCACCACCAGGTCGGCCACTCCGAGCACGCGCCCCTGGGGGTCCTCCAGCCGGTACAGCGAGATCGACCAGGCGTGCTTGTGCTCCGGGTCGGAGGGCGTCCGGCCGACGACCGTGGCCTGGTCGACCATGGGGGCCCCGGTCTCCAGGACCTGCCGCATCGCGGCCTCGGGCACCTCGAACTTCGCGGCGGTCATGATCTCGCGGTAGTGCCGGCCGAGATGGTCCTTCGCGGGGATGCCGTGCATCCGTTCCAGGGCGGGGTTGACGGCCACATAGCGCAGCTCGGTGTCGAGGATCGCCAGCCCGATGGGGGACTGCGAGATCAGCCGGGTGGACAGCGCGACATCGCGCTCCACCTCGCGCAGCGTCGGTGAGTCGGTGGCGAGCCCGAGCGCGTAGAACTCGCCGTGGTCGTCCGTCAGCCGCATGGTGCGCAGTTCCACCAGCCGTGCGGCACCGTCCTTGTGCCGGACGGGAAAGGTGCCGCCCCAGCTCGTGCCGGTCTCCATGACGTCGGCGAACTTCTTGATCACCAGGCCCCAGTGCTCCTGGTGGATGAGCAGCGGCGCCGCGTACTGCCCGAGGGCTTCCTCGGCGGAGTAGCCGTACAGCTCCTCGGCCTGCGGGCTCCAGAGCACGATCCGCCCCTCGTCGTCCACCAGCACCGCGGCGACGGCGAGCAGGTCCAGCAGCCCGCTCGGCTGCGACGACCTTCCGTCCGGTTCACCGGCGTCAGCGGGACGCAGGTCGGCTGCGCTCACCCCGGCACTCCTTCCGTCTGCCGGACCGGGACCCTTCCCCTCGCTCCGTTCCGTGGCCTGCCCACGTATCCGTCCGGTGGCCTGCCCTGCCCGGCGACTGCTCCGGCTTCCATGGTCCTCCTGGAGCGCCCGACCGCACCTCCGTCCGGGCGTGCACCGGCCGGCGCCGCGGCCGGGTGCGCCCGCGCGGCGTGCGCTCGGAATGGACGCGACGCGCGGATTTCCCGGGACAACTGCCGTGTGAGTTCTGAAATGTGCCCTGTTCCCTTGCCCGGAAATTCGAGTTTCCGACACGGGGCGGGGGCGCACGCAAAGCCCTCGGCGAGTCCGCCGCCCGTAAGGCAAATGAACGGCAAATTGTTAATTAAGCAACCTTTGGGGCCGCGGAAACTCCGACAAAAGAAACCCATGGTCAGACCGCAACTCGCGGTGCCTAACCTCCCTATGGGCCTCGGCTCACGGGGCACACGAGTACGTCGCGTCACCGGGTGTGTGCGGATACCGCCGCACCCGATGCCTTTTCATGCAACGCCCAACGGGGAGGGTCCTTCATGTCGGGATTTCAGGCGCCATCGCAGGATGAATTTCATGAGTACGCCGGCCTGACGTCCAAGCAGGCCGGTCATCTCGCCGACATCCAGAGCTACAGCAGTCACCATTGCCGCAAGGACGACGATCTGGACGGCCTGCTGCTGCCCCTGCGCCTGCTCGTGCCGGCGACCGCGGACTACTTCTCCGGCAAGCTCGCCCAGTGCCACCGTGGCATGGGCGTCATCGAGGACAAGATCCACCGGACCGGCAGCGACTACGCCACGGCCGATCACCAGGCCATGACGGACCTGCACTCCATATACCCGGGAGCGATCTCCCACTTCCCGAACATCGGCAGCCTTCCGGGCGCCTCCCGGGCCGCCAACTTCACCGATGAGGCGGTCTCCCTCAAGGAGCCGGCCAACGCGGCGGAGGTCACCGGGAAGAACATCCACCACCAGCTCATGATGCTGGGCCTGAAGAGTGAACTGAAGACCGCTGACAAGGTGTTCAAGTTCTTCACCGGCCAGAGCCTGATCGAACTCCTCCTCAAGCCGCTGACCGGTGACTACGGCCGGCTGATGGCGCTGCACGACGCGTACGACACCGTGGGCGAGGCCGTCTACACCGTCGCCGGAACCCTGCGCAAGGGCTCCTGGGCCCTCGGAAGCGAGTGGAAGGGGCAGACCGGTACGGCCTTCGACTCCTATCTGTTCCGCTGGACGATGGGCATCGGGGGCGTCGGGGACGCCGCCAAGACCGTGGCCACGGCGTACAAGGACGCCTACGACGTCGTCATCGTCCTCGTCCACCAGGCCCTGCGGAAGCTTGAGGACCTGATCCAGCAGGAGATCGAGCAACTGGCCAAGCAGGGCGCGGAGATGCTGGCCGGGGATGCCGCCATCGAGGCCGTCGGACTCGGCCCCGAGGACCCGCTGGCGGACGTCGGCGCCGGTCTGTACTCGGCCTACAAGCTCTACGAGATGTACAAGACCATCAGCAAGATCATCACCATCATCAATGTCATCGAGGGCATCTACAAGGCGATCGAAGCGGCGATCAAGGGAATCGAGTCCACGGTCAAGAAGGTCACCGAGGCGCTGAACTCCCCGATGCCGACCGTCGACAGCCTGATCGACGACGTGGAACGGCGGGGCTTCGAGTTCGAGAAGAGCGGTGGTTGGAGCGCCACCGCGGGCGCCGCCCGCATCGGCATGCTCCCCGCGGCCTGAACACCGGGCCGACCCACCGGGATCACCGCCCGCCACCCCTCTCACCCTCCCACTCCCAGGAGCGCACCATGTCCGCGTACCACTCCCTCAACTCCCCGTATCCCGGGACGCCCGAGCCGCCCCGGGACCCCGCCGCCGAAGAGCGGATCGCGGCCACGGACCGGCTCGGTGACGAGCTGCTGGAGCGTAAGACCGCCCGCCAGGACGACGTCACCAGGGAAATCTACGAGCAGCTCCGGGCCGGTTCCCAGGTGGACGACATCAAGCACCTCATCGCCAGGCTGAGCCGGGCGGGCACCGAGGACGCCGCCAACCGGCCGGACGCCGGGCGGAACAGGGGCGGCCGGCCGTGATCGAGTCACTCAACTCCTTCACCGTCAGCGTCGAGTACGCCCGCACCCACACCACCTTCCTGGTGCGGGCGGACGGGCAGCGGGAGCCGGTGGCCCGGGTGCACAGGGAGGTGCACTACGAGGGCCTGCGCCCCTACACCGTCACCGCGGGACCGGGCCTGACCGAGTGCGTCGGCCACATCAACGAGTGGAAGGCATGGCTGCCCGACCGCACCCTCGTGGGAACCGTGGAGCACAGCCGCCGCACGAACAGCGCGGACCGCTGGACGTTCGCCCAGCACGACCTCGGGGAACTGACCGGCGCACCGGTGGGCGCCGGCAGCCGGCTGCGTCATGCCTCCCCCTTGCGGATGGCCTTCGACGCCGTGCAGGTCAACAACGTCCTCTCGCACCGCCTCCGGTTCCGCTCGGACGAGTCCGAGGGCTTCGAGCTCTCCCGGCCCGCCGGAGTCCGTTCCGCGTACGAGGTGACGGTGCACGACCCCCGCGTCAGCCGTCTCCTGGTGCTCGCCTGCCTCGCGCAGTTCAACCGGTATGTCGCGTCCGACCCGCGCAAGAACCTGGTCGACCTGGTCTCCAACCCCCTCAAGGAGTGAGCGCGGCCCGGCTGCCCTGCCGGTCCGTGAGGCAGCCGGTCATCGGTGCCACAATCGCCGAGGCCGCCCCGCGGGGTGCGCCCGGTGGTGTGGTCCAGCCGGTGAGGGAGAGGCTCTGAGCCATGGCGACGTTCGTCCTCGTCCACGGAGCGATGCACGGGGGATGGGCCTGGCGCGAGGTACGGGCGCGACTCCAGCGAGCCGGGCATCTGGTGTTCACCCCGACCCTCACCGGGCAGGGCGAACGCCGTCAGTCGCTCACGCCCTCCGTCGGCGTCGAGACGCACCTCGCCGATCTCACCGAGCTGCTCTGGTTCGAGGATCTGCGCGAGGTGCACCTGGTGCTGCACAGCTACGCGGGAATCCTCGCCGGGCCGTTGGCGCAGCGGGCCGGCGACCGGCTGGCCGGCCTGGTCTTCCTCGGCGCCTTCCTCGCCGGTCCCGGGCAGTCGCTGCTGGACGTCGAACCCGCTGAGACCGCTGCCCGCTACCGCCGTACGGTGGCCGCCGGGGACGGGTGGCGGCTCCCGGCGAGCCCGGACTTCCTCGACCTGTGGGGTGTCACCGACCCCGACCTGCGCGCATGGGTCGCACCGCGGCTGACCGACTTCCCGCTCCGCTGCCAGACGGACCGGGTCGACCACGACCCCTCCGCCCTCGACCGGATCCGCAAGGTCTACGTGCGGCACACCGCCCCGCCCCTGCCGAGCCTGACGGGCTTTTACGAACAGGCCCTGGCCGCCGGCTGGGAGACGTACGACCTGCCGTGCGGCCACGACATGATGCTCGCCGCGCCGGAGGCAACAGCGGATCTGCTCTCGCGCATCGCCGGGGGCTGACCGGCCGGGGCCTCGGCGTGCCCGGCCCCGCCGTGCCCGGGCCCCGGCCGCGCGGGACGTAGGGCCCGAGGAAGGTGCCGAAGGGCCCGACGGGGCGGGCACTTGGCCCCGCCCCGCAACCGGGACCGGTCGCCCCCCTGATCAGGCCGATCGGACGTGGTCCTGGGCGGCTGGGTGGGCTCTACTGAAAATGACGAGGAACACAGGAACACAGGGCGAGGAACACGGGGAATGCGGCACAACGGAGACTCCGTGCACCGCGCAGTCAGGGCCCGCGGGAAGCGGGCAGCCCTCCTCGCCACGTTTCAGGCCGTCGTTTCTCCAGGTGAGGGTGGCGCGCCGTCCGTGCCTTCGGTACGGGCGGCGCGCGGGTCCGTACACCCACGGGCCCGCCCACCCGCGGCACGTCCGAGGAGGGGAGAGAGACGACACGGCCGACCGAACCGGCGATGCCAGGAAAACCGTCCGGGCACGCCCAGTTGCGGAGGTGACCATGAACAGCCAGCCGAACGGACATGACACCCGGCCGAACGGAAGCGACATCCAGCCGAGTGGAAGCGACAATCAACCGAGCGGAAGTGACAGTCGGCCGGACGGACATGAGTGCATCGTCGTGGGGGTCGACGGCTCGGAGTCGTCCAAGGATGCCCTGCACTGGGCGGTACGCCAGGCGGAGTTGGACCACTGCACCGTCCACGCGGTGCTGGCCTGGGAGTACCCGCCGCTGTACGGCTCGATCGGCTGGATCGACGCACCGCAGCACCTTGCGGCCGACCTGAAGGTACGGGCGGATCAGACTCTGGACGGTGCCATCGGCGAGGTCGTCCGCGCGCATGACGCCCCGCGGGTCTCTGCCACCGTGGCGTACGGGACCCCCTCCGGTGTGCTCCACCATGCGGCGCGGGACGCTTCGTTGCTGGTCGTGGGCCGCCGCAGGCGCAGGATCCTGGGCGCGCTCGGCGGATCCCTGAGCCGGCACGTCACCCGGCGCGCGCCGTGCCCGGTGGTCGTCGTCGGCGAACGGAGCCGGCGGGTGTAGGTGCCGCGAGTGGCCCACGCACTGCGAGCGGCAAGGAGTTGCCCACGCGTGCCGTGCGATCCGCCCCACGTGCGCCACTCCGCCCGTCACGCCGGCCGGCACGCCGTCCGCCACCACTGCCCACGGCTCGCGGCGAGTCGTACGCAGGGACAGCAGAGAGAGAATTGCCGATATGCCTTTCTCGTACCTCTCCGCCGCATTGTTCGACGTCCACAATGGTCAGGGGCTGCGCCAGTTCACCGAGTTGGCGCTGGCCCTGCTGCTGTCCTCGTTGATCGGTCTGGAGCGTCAGGCGAGACAGCAGAGCGCCGGACTGCGCACCCATACGCTCGTCGGGGTGGGCAGCGCGCTGTTCATGGAGGTGTCGATCCATGGCTTCAGTTCGGTACTGGGCACCACGGGCGTGACGCTCGACCCGTCCCGGGTCGCCGCACAGGTCGTCTCCGGCATCGGCTTCATCGGCGGCGGCCTGATCTTCGTCAGGAAGGACGCGGTCCGGGGGCTGACGACAGCCGCCACCGTCTGGCTGACCTGCGCCATCGGCATGGCCTGTGGAGGTGGCCTGCCGCTGCTGGCGATCGGCGCGACGGCCGTGCACTTCCTGGTCATCCGAGGCTTCCCGAAGCTGTCGGACCGGGTCTCCTCGCCCCCGTCCCTGGCCCGCATCGAGCTACGCGTCAGCTACCGCTCACGCCACGGGGTGCTCGGACACTTGCTGGAGACCTGTACCGGCAGCGGCTTCCGGGTCACCAACGTCCGGACGGAGACGGGTACGGCCGAGGAAGGCGCACCGGCTGACGAAGGCGCCCCGGCCGAGGTGGTGCTCCGCATGGAGGGGACGGCGTCCCCTTACGCGCTGGTCGAGAAGCTGTCCGAACTGACGGGGGTGTACGGGGTCACGCTGGGACGGCAGGGCGACAGCCCGGAATGAGCCCGTCCGTCGCCGGTTGCGGACATGCGGGGATCATGCGTGGGTCATGCGGGGGTCATCCGGGGGCGCTCCGTCAGTCGGCGTCCTCGGCGGCCACCTGCCGGAGGGTGCGCCCGCTGTGCACCGACCGGGCCCGCCAGGGGTCGGGGGTGCCGCCACGACCGGCCCGGTCGTCCTTCTCCTTCACCAGCAGCCAGGCCTCGCGTGCCCCGGAGTCCTTGCCGCCACGGAACCGGGTGAGGGCGTAGCCGCCGCGGAGCTTGCGGCCGTCCAGCCAGAAGGAGGCGTGGCCGTCCTCCAGCGACTGGCCGAACGAGAGCGTGCGGCCCTTCTTCTTCCGGGCCAGCGGCCGGTAGGTGCCCTCGTCCCAGACGATCACGGTGCCCCCGCCGTATTCGCCCCGCGGGATGACGCCCTCGAACGCGCGGTACTCCAGCGGATGGTCCTCCGTCGGCATCGCGAGCCGTTTGTCCTGGGGGTCGGTGGAGGGGCCCTTGGGGACGGACCAGGATTTCAGCACGCCGTCGACCTCCAGCCGGAAGTCGAAGTGCAGCGTGCTCGCGTCATGGATCTGTACGACGAAGCAGGGGGCCTCGCCGGCGTCCGCCTGCTCGCCCCGCGGCTCGCGGGTGCGGTCGAAGTGCCGTTTGCCGCGGTACGCCGTCAGTCCGTCGTTGCCGCCCACGTGACCGCCTCCCCTTCCGTCCGAGGGCCACCTCTCTCACTGTGGCGCGCGACGGGCGGGGCCGCATGCGCGCACCCGGGCGGCGATCATCCGGGCAGCCCCTTCGACGGGCGAGGGCGGCCCGTCTTGTGCATGCTTTTCTGGAGCCCTGGGGACACCGGCGCGCATGCGCCGAGGACGTCCCCCTTTTCGGGCTTCCGTGTGTTTCGCGTGTGCCGTGCTTTCTGTTCCGTGCTTTCTGCGTGTTCCGTGTTTTCCAGGTTTTCGTGCCCATGCAGGTTTTCGTGCCCATGAAGGAGGCAGCACGTGGAACGTGACAGGTCCGGCGAAGCCGCGTTCCTGAAGCCGCTCGACGCCCTGGGCGATATGCAGGTACTGGATCCGGTGATCAGCGTCCTCCAGCGGGCGGTACGGGCCGTGCCGTGGGGGCGGTACCGCGATGTGCTCCACGGCCGCCAGCTGGGACATCCGCTCCACCCGGCCCTCGTGCAGCTCCCGATGGGGGCCTGGCTGTCCGCCGCGCTGCTGGATGCCGTTCCCGGTACGCGGAGGAGCGCACGGCTTCTGGTGGGCGCGGGCCTGGTGGCAGCCGTGCCCGCCGCCGTGTCCGGCTCCGTCGACTGGGCGGAGCAGCAGCCACAGCAGATGCGCACCGGCCTGGTACACGCCGCCTCGAATGTGGTGGCTGTCGGGCTCTACGCCGGCTCATGGGTGGCTCGCGGCCGCCGTCGGTACGGCTGGGGCAGGGCCCTGGGATACGCGGGGCTGGGCATGGCGAGCGCCGGCGCGATGCTGGGCGGCCACCTGGCATTTCGGCAGGCGGCCGGGCCCAACAAGACGGAGCCGGTGCCGTACCTCCTGGAGCCCGGGTGGCAGGCCGTGGGCGCGGTGGAGGACTTCCCCGTCGGTGAGGCGGTGCGCCGGGAACTGGGGGAGGTGCCCGTGCTGGTGGTCCGGGAGAGCGACGGGGACTTCTCGGTCCTTGCGGACAGGTGCAGCCATCTCTCGGGGCCGTTGTCCGAAGGCAGGCTCGTGGACGGCTGTGTGGAGTGCCCCTGGCACGGCAGCGTTTTCCGGCTGAAGGACGGCTGGAACGTGCGCGGCCCGGCCACCGCCCCGCAGCCTTCCTTCGAAACCCGGGTGAGTGCGGGCGGCGTGGTGGAGGTGCGGCTGCCGGGCGCCGGCTGACCCCACGGCCCGGCCCGAAACGCCGGCTCGGACGGTCGGCGGCCCGGGCAGCTCAGACCGCTGCCGGCTGACACCGAGGGCACCACACCGTGCGTCGGCCGGCCGTACGCCCGCTGCGGAGCCGTTCGCCGCAGCGCGGGCAGACCGGATCGGCATCGTCACGGCGGCCGGTGAGCCACGCTCTGCGCGGCGGTACCCGGCCGGCCGCCACCGCCGACCGCAGCGTCCGGCGCATGCTCGGGTACAACCGGGCCAGCTCCTGGCCGGTGAGTGTGCCGACCGGCCGAGCGGGGTGCAGCCGCGCACGCCACAGGATCTCGTCGGCCAGCAGGTTGCCGAGGCCGGCCAGGACCGACTGGTCGAGGAGTGCCGACTTGATGCCGCCGCGTCGGCCGGACAGCGCGTCCTCGAAGCCGGGCCGGTCGACCGACAATGCGTCCGGTCCCTGACCCTTCATCATGCGAGTCACCGCGGATTCGTCCGCCAGCCAGAGACCCTTGAGCTTGCGCTGATCGCGGTAGCGGAGCTGCCGGTCGGGACCGACCGTGAACGTCACGCGGTCATGAGGGTGCAGCGCCTCGGCCGGGCGACAGCAGAGGAGCTGTCCGGTCATGCCGAAGTGCAGCATCAGGGTCGGGCCCTGCTCGGTGGGCGCCAGCAGCCACTTTCCCCGCCGCTGGGGCTCGGCGAACCGCCGCCCCTCCAGCGAGCGCCGCAGCCCGCGGGCGCTCACACCGTGGAGCACACCCTCGTCGTGCACATCGATCCGCCGCAGCGGGACGCCCCGCGCACAGGAGTCGAGAACCCTGCGGAAGGCCTCCACATCGGGCAGCTCAGGCATCCAGCCCTCCGTCGATGGTGCGCGGGAAGCCTTCGGGCGAGGCACGCGGGCCCCAGGCGCGCCGCCCGGCGGCTCCCGCCGGCCACGTACCGGGAAAGCACCGCACGGATGTCACGAGTTCCCGGCCCTCCCCGGGGCTAACGAACCACTACGGGAATTGCTCCGGATGCACCCGCCGGCACCCCGGTGCGCAGTGCGGAGCGTTCGCCGGGTGCTCGGCTTGCTCGGCCCGTCATCGCCGGACAGCGCGCGGCCCACCACGGATCCCGGGGACTACGTACCCGACCGGCGCCGTGTGCGGGGTGCCCGGAGGGCATCGACGGCGATACGGGCGGCGGTGCCGATGACCGCGTCGGCCGCGGGGAGGGTGGCGGCGGTGTTGGCGGCCCGGGTGAAGACGGCGACGGCGTAGCGGCCGCCGTCGGGGTATTCGACGACGCCGACCTCGTTGCGCAGCGTGGGGAGGCTGCCGGTCTTGCCGGCGACGTGCACGTCGTCGAACGGGAAGCCGGAGGCGAGGCGGTGCGGCCAGACCTGGAGCCCGAGGAGCCGGCGGATGGCGGCGCCGTGGTCGGGGGTGCCGGCCTCGTCACGCCAGATGCAGGACAGCAGGCGGGTCATGTCCCGCGGGGTGCTGCGGTTGGTGCGGGCGGGGTCGAGAGCGGTGAGCCGGGTGATGGTGTGCGGATCGCTCAGCGCCCGGGTGCCGCTCGGTCCGGCGTCCTTCTTGATGGTGTCGAGGAGTTGACGAAAGGTGTGCACGGCGAGGGTGTGGGCGAGGCCGAGCTGCGTGGTGGTGCGATTGACGGCGTCGAGGCCGACCCGTTCCAGGAGGAGATCGGCGGCGATGTTGTCGCTGACGCTCATCATCAGGTAGGCGGCGTCGCGCAGTGACACCCGCGCGGGATCGAGCATGGCGCCCAGGCCCGTGAGCCCGAAGGTGCGGCCGGTGGGCGGCACCTCGATCTGCTCGGTGAGGTCGAAGTCGCCTTGTTCGGCGCGCTGGTGGAGGGCGACGAGCAGGCAGAGCTTGTGGACGCTGGCCGTGACGACCGGATGGTCGGGGTGGAGACCGACCTCCGCGCCGGTGTCGATGTCGCAGGCGTGCAGCCAGCCCGTGACAGCCGCGTCCGCGAAGGCGGTTCGGATGTGGTCCTGGGTGCGGGTCATAGCCAGTACTCCGCTGTGGGGCGTAGGTGGAGAGGGGGCAGGGGCTGGTCCATGCTCACTGTGTCAGTGCCCCACAGCGCCTGGGTGACCGCTTCGGCGAAGGCGTCGACCGCGGCGTCCCGGTGCCCCTGGCGCCAGGCGACCGAGTGACGCCAGGCCAGGGGAGTGCCGGCCAGGTGGCGCCAGATGATCTGCGGGTGTGGTGGCGCGGGTTGGGTGTCCCTGGGGCTGAAGGCGACGGCCTGCGAGGAGAGGATCAGGCCGCGGATGAAGCTCGGGCTCTGGCCGTGGCGGACCGCGGTGGGCGTGTAGCCGTTGCGGGCGCAGGTGGTCAGCAGCTCGTCATGCAGCGCGGGGGCATCGGCCCGCGGGAAAAGGACCAGGTCATGGCCGGTCAGGGCGGCCAGTGGCACGTCGGTCAGCTGGGCGGCGGGATGGTCGTGCCGCAGGAGGACGCCGAGCTCGCGCCGCAGCAGGGGGCCGATCTCCAGCCCGGACACGTCGCAGGGATGGTGCACGAGCCCGACATCGAGGGCTCCCGCGCCGAACCGGTCGAGTTGCTGGGCGGTCGTCAGCTCGTGCAGCTCCAGCTCCGTGCCGGCCTGGCGGTCCGCGAAGTCCGCCAGGAGCGCGGCGATGGTCTCGCCGGAGACGTCGGGAGGGAGCGCGGCGCGCAGGAGTCCGCTCTCACCGTCGCGAATCCGGCGGGCGGTGGCCAGCAGCGCTTCGGACCGGGTGAGGATCTCGCGCGCCTCCGCCAGCAGCAGGGTGCCGCCGTGGGTGATCGTCACGTGTCGGCTGGAGCGCTCGAAGAGCCGGATGCCCAGTTCGCGCTCCAGGCGCTGGATGCGCTGCGACAGCGGCGGCTGGCCCATGCCCAGGCGCGCTGCCGCCCGGCCGAAATGTGACTCTTCGGCAACAGCCACAAAGCACCGGAGATGCCCCAATAGGTCCATGAGCAGCAAGAATATCAAAAACAGATGGTTACGTGCACGATATGCATCTTGGACATGAACGGCTCTCTGATGCTCTTCTCGGGGCATGTCCGCACCTTCCGATGCTCATCGGCGCGGGGATCCCGCCTCGGCGCAGTCCTCGCCGCCTCGACGGCCATGGCCCCGGCGCCGACGTGGCGCATCACGGCAGCGGTCCGCAGCCGGTCGCCCGCCCGCGGCAGGAAAGCCGCGCCACGGCATGAACAGGCCACTGCGCCGGGTCGCGGTCTGCTTCCTGGTCATGGTGCTTGCCCTGATGGGGAGGGCCACCTGGATCCAGTTCTTCAAGGCGGACACGTACCGGTCCGACCCGCACAACCCGCGCCTGGCCATCGACCGGTACAGCCACCCGCTGGGCAACATCCTCGTCGACGGCGCCCCGGTGACCGGATCCGCGAAGACCGGCGGGACGCTGGCGTACAAGCGCACCTACACCGACGGGCCGCTCTACGCACCGATCACCGGCTTCTCCTCCCAGATCTACGGGAGCACTCAATTGGAGGGCGTCTACCGCGAGGTCCTGGACGGCAGCGACTCCCGCCTGGCCCGGCCCTCGGACGCCCTCCTGCGCAAGCGGCCCAAGGCGGGGGACGTCAGTACCACCGTCGACGCCCGCGTGCAGAAAGCCGGATATGCCGCGCTGAAGGGGAAGAAGGGCGCCGCGGTGGCCCTCGACCCCGCCACCGGCAAGGTGCTCGGCATGGTGTCGACCCCTTCCTACGACCCCGGAGCCTTCGCGGGCTCGGCTCCCGCCGACCGAGCCGCCTGGGACAAGCTGGAGAAGGACAAGAACAAGCCCAACATCAACCGCGCCATGCGGCAGTCCCTGGCTCCCGGCTCACCGTTCAAGGTCGTCGTCGGTGCCGCCGCGCTGACCTACGCGCCCGGCACCTACCCCGACGTCGACAGCCGCACGGATGCCGACAGCCCCTACCCGCTGCCCGGAACGAAGCGCTCGCTGCCGAACGAGGACCCCACGGCCCCGTGCGAGGACGCCACCCTCCGCGTGGCATTCCAGTACTCCTGCAACAACGTCTTCGCCAAGGCCGCCAACACCCTCGGCCAGGACAAGATCCAGCAGATGGCGGAGAAGTTCGGCTTCAACGACCCCAAGCTGGACATACCCGTGCGCGCCGCGAAGAGCGTCTATCCGACCGGCATGGACAAGCCCTCCGAGGCCATGTCGGGCATCGGACAGTACAACGACATGGCCACCCCGCTGCAGATGGCCATGGTCGCCTCCGCCGTGGCCAATGACGGGACGCTGATGAAACCGATGATGGTCGACGAGCTGACCGACGGCAGCGGCACCAGCATCCAGAGCTTCCAGCCCACGCAGTACAGCAAGCCCGTCACGCCCACCGTCGCCCGCTCGCTCCAGTCCGCCATGCGGACCGTCGCCACATCCGGAACGGGAACCAGTGTGCAGATTCCGGGACTTACGGTCGGCGCGAAGACCGGCACCGCACAAAACGGCGTGAACAACAGCGGCACCCCTTACGCCTGGTTCCTCTCCTGGGCAAAGAACCCCGACGGCAAGAAGGTTGCCGTCGCCTCCATCGTCCAGCAGTCCGACGCCGCGCGCGCGGAAGTGTCCGGCGGCAGCCTGGCCGGCCCCGTGGCCAAGGCGATGATGAAAGCCGCACTCCAGTGAGAGGCCACCGGTGACAGGCCACCGGCGGCAGTACACCCCCTCCACTCGCGCAGTGCGACCGAAATCTTTTCCCTGACCGAGGTCCTTCCCTGACCGAGGTCCCTTCCCTGTCCCAAGTTCCCAAGTTCCTTGATTTCAGATGGAGATGACTATGCACGCCACAGGAACGAACACCTCTCGGCGTACCGTGCTCGCGCTGGGCACCGGGGCCTTACTGGCCGTTGCCACGCCCCTGAGGGGCAGCGCGTACGCCGGAACACCGCGTGCCGACGAGCTCTCGCGCCGGCTGACGGACCTTGAGCAGCAGCACTCCGCCCGCCTGGGGGTGTTCGCCCACAACCCCGCCACCGGCCGGAGCGTGCTCCACCGCGCGGACGAGCGCTTCCCCATGTGCTCGCTCTTCAAGACGCTCGCCGCCGCGGCCGTCCTGCGGGATCTCGATCACCACGGCGAGTTCCTGGCCAAGCGCATCCGGTACACCGCGAAGGACGTCAGGGACGCGGGCTACGCACCGGTCACCGGTACGCCCGAGAACCTCGCCCGCGGCATGACGGTCGCCGACCTGTGCGCCGCCGCGATCGCCGCCAGCGACAATGCTGCCGGCAACCTCCTGCTCCGTGAGCTGGGCGGACCGACCGCGATCACCCGGTTCTGCCGCTCGATCGGGGACCGGACCACCCGGCTCGACCGGTACGAGCCCGACCTGAACTCGGCCGAACCGTGGCGTATCACCGACACCACCAGCCCCCGCGCCATCGGACAGACCTACGCGCGCCTCACCCTCGGTACCGCGCTGACCCCCAAGGACCGCAAGCGGCTCACCGAGTGGCTGCGGGCCACCACCACCGGCGGCGAGAAGTTCCGGGCCGGCCTGCCGTCCGACTGGACCGTCGCGGACAAGACGGCGGGCGGCAAGTACGGGACCAACCACGACGCGGGCCTCACCTGGCCGCCCGGTGGCTCACCGATCGTCATGGCCGTCCTGACGACGAAACGCGAGCCCGATGCGACGGCCGACAACCCCCTGATCGCCAAAACAGCCGCGTTGCTGGCCAAGGTGCTCACCTGACGCCCGGCGGTCGCACACTTCCCAACTGCCGTTCAAATCCCGGCTATTGGTGGAAGCCCGGGCCCCTTCGGCTCCACCAATTCGGCCGATGGGCCCCCGGTCGGTGCGGCGGGTTGTCGGTGTGAACCCGGCGCGCCCGCGCAGCAAAAGCGCGGGCGCGCCGGGAGGCGCGCTGGGTAGTCTCACGTCGAACCACAGCGATGCACCCCATCGATGCACCCCATCGACGCACCACAGCGACTCGCCCCATCGACCCACCCCGACCAGGACGGTGGCCATCCATGGCAGATCACGATCTCACCGGGTTCGACCGCGGCACCTTCACCCATGACGGCAGCACCCGCCGGATCCTGCGGCGCGGCACGGGACCCGCGGTGATCGTGATGGCGGAGATTCCGGGGATCACGCCCAAGGTGCTGGAGTTCGCGGAACGCGTGGCCGCCCTCGGCTGCACCGCCGTGCTCCCGGTGCTCTTCGGCAAGCCCGGCCGCGATGCCAACCCCGCGGCCCACGGCCGGCTGAACTCCGCGCTCTACACGGCCTCGTCGATGTGGCAGGTGTGCGTGAGCCGGGAATTCACCGTGCTGGCCACCGGGAAGACCTCCCCCGTGGTGACCTGGCTGCGAGCCCTGGCCGCGCACGAGCATCAGCGCTGCGGCGGCCCCGGCGTCGGGGCCGTCGGCATGTGTCTCACCGGCGGCTTCGCCCTCGCGATGGCGGCCGACGAGCGTCTGCTCGCCCCCGTCGTGTCCCAGCCGTCCCTGCCGCTGGCCCTCACCAGGAGCCGGGCCGGCACCATCGATGTCGCCCCCGAAGACCTCGCCGCCGTCCGGGGCCGGTGCGAGCGTGCGGGCCTGCGGGTCATGGGGCTGCGGTTCCGCGGCGACCGGTTGGTGCCGGGCGACCGGTTCGCCTATCTGCGCCGCGAACTCGGTGCGGCGTTCATCGCCGTCGAACTGGACGATTCCGCCGCGCATCCCGACGCCGTGCTGCCGCCGCACTCCGTACTGACCGAGCACCTCATCGACGCACCCGGCCAGCCGACCCGCGCGGCGCTGGACGAGGTGCTCGACCTCTTCCGCACCCGCCTGCTCGATGAGCAGCACCGCGACACGGCGGCGGTGCGGGGCACCTGACGGAGAGCACCGGGTCAGGGCGCCGTCGGACCGTCACCGGAACAGCGCGCACACGGCAACAAACGTGGCGGCGGCAGGCGTCGCCGCCCGGACCTCCGCCGTCAGCTGAAGATCGCCAAGGGCCGGACTTCCAGGACTGCGTCCGCGGGCCTCCACCTTCGGACCTTGCCCAGGCAGAGGGCGAAGAAGGGGCCGGAGTCCGGTTCCACCTCCTCCTCCGAGCGCAGGCCCGCAGTGCGACAGGCGAGGCGTACGCGGGCGGTTGCGGTGGACCCGTACGGGGCCGTGAGGACGGTGCGGGTGGCGGACGAGGCGGCCTCGTCCCGTTCGAAGTCGCCGGTGAGGAGGACGAACCCGCGGTCGATGACGCTGAGGCGGGCCGGCTCCCTCCGGGAGCCCTCTGAGCAGGCCTTGGTCAGTGCCGCATTGCGGCGTACGGTGCCGCGGCGCAGGTTGGCGTGGACGACGGCATCGCTGCGCTCCAGGCCGTCGACGAGGACGCTGATCACGGAAACGGCTTCGGCCACCTCGATGTAGTTGGTGACGACCTCGCGGCTGCGCTCGTAGTCGGCGCTCGGCTGGAGGAACGACGGCACGAGCATCTGGAGCCTGGCGGTCCAGCTGGTCCTGGTCCGCTGCTCGACCTCCTTGCGGAGCGCCGTGGCGTACCGGTTCATCTGGTACACGTCCATGATCTTCCGGTCGTCGAGGTAGATGCAGGTGCTGTCACCCACCAGCCGCTCCGATGGCCGCCTGCGCCGCCGCCGGGCGCCGTTGAGCAGAACCAACAGAACCGCCATGCACGCCGCGGTCGTCAGCCACACCAGCATCCAGCGCCAGTTGAGGTCCCACCACAGGCGGTCGCTGAAGACGGGCATACGGTCACCCCCTCGGTTTCTATTGGCCCTGGCCCTGGCCCGACACCGGCTTCGGACACCGCTTGATGGCTGCGATCATCTGCTCCAGCACCTGCCAGTCGGGCATTTTCGCGACCGTCTGCTCGCCGCCGGCGGGCTGCGGGGCGGGGATGCCCTCGCCGTTCAGATACGTGGCCAGCTCGTCGACGCTGTCGGACGGGACGAGCTGGTAGCCGAGCTGCGTCTCACGGCGGCGCAGCTCGGGGTCGGTCTCCAGCAACTTGCCGAGCTGGTCGGCCTGGTGATTCAGGGCGATGAAGTGCGGCTGCGACATCATTTCCGCCCGTGGGTAGAGCAGTACCCGCTCGGTGTCCGGCGTGCCGTGTGCGGCACGGTACGTGGCCTGGTAGGCCAGGTACTGGTGCTCGTACAGGACGGCGATCGGGTCCTGGCTGATGCCGTTGGAGTCGATGTAGTACGTGTACAGGCTGTCGCTGGCGCTGCCCTGACTGAGCAGCAGCGACGAGATGCCGCGGGCCAACGTGCGGGCCGACGTGGATTCGGTGGGCGGAGCGTTGTGGTGCCGGGTGGAGGCGACCAGACCCAGGTAGCTGTCCGCCGAGTTGGACTGGCAGATGTCGGAGGTCTGGGCGACCACGAGGTTGCCGTTGCTGATGCCGTAGCGGTCGACGTGGAGGTCGTTCCAGCTGAGGCGCTGCCGGGTCAGGCTCAGAAACCTGTCCATGTCGAGCGTGTAGTAGAGCGGCGCTCCGCCGCCGGGAGTGCGCTGGGGCAAGGCCACATGCCGGGCGTGCAGCGCTTCCGCGTACGGACGGAAGCTGGCCAGGACCAGGGGACTGTCGAAGGGGTGGAAGTTCTTGCTGTATTCCCCGGCTGCCTGCCGTGCGTCGTTGATCCGGTCCGCGGCGGGCTTGCCGGAAGGGAAGACGAAGTCGAGGCCCTTCAGGCTGCCGGTCGCCACCTGGCGGGAGCCCGCATTGAAGGCCTCCACCCGCAATCCGTGCTTGCGCAGGATCCGGATGACCTGCGGGTCCTCGAAGAAGTCGCTGATGGACGCCAGCCGGCCCTTGAGGGTGGTGACCCGTTCGAACGGCAGCAGGAGGTGCCCCGTCATCGTCAGACAGACGATCCCCGTCACCGTCAGGGCCATGACCACGGCCAGCGTCAGCGCACGGAGGACGCGCGGCCATAAGGAGCGAGGGGCTCGTACAACGGCCAGTGACGGTTCGGCCGTTGGCGAAGCCGGAGCTGGATCGGTCAGCGGAGCCGGGTCGTCCACTCATTCCCCCCGAAGCCGACGCACGTGCACGAGAACACCAGCGCATCAGAGCATGCCGCCACAGGGTGTACTGGGGGCGGCGATTGCGCAATCCCGGTGTGAACATGAATCAGGATTCCCCCGATGCGGCCCTGATGCGGCTCCGATATGGCCCCGATGCCGCCGGAAACCCGAGCAGGAAGCCGGAGCGGCGTCGCGCACCCTCGCGAGCCTCACCTCCTGTCGAGTCGACCCCCGGCTTCGAGTGTGGTGAGCCACTGGGCGACGACGACGTCGATGAACTCGTCGGTCACGTGGCTGCGGTCGAGGAAGAGCCGGGCGAGGACCGGCCCGTAGAGCAGGGTGTACTCGGCGTCGTCGATCTGGAGGCCTGACGGCTCCAGCAGTTTGTTCAGCGCCGCGCGGCGATCCTGGCCGATGCGCACCAGGGCCTGGGCGCTGTCGGGGTCGTGGTCGGCTTGGGCGGTGACGGCCAGCACTGCGGTGCGGATGGCCGGTTCGCTGATGCCATCGCGCAGGCTCTTCAGCCAATCCGTGGCAACGGTGCGTACGTCGCTGCCCGGCTCGGGGTAATTGCCGAGGTCAGGGCCTTCGAGGATCAGGTCGAAGAGCAGCGCGGCCCGGTTGGGCCAGTGGCGGTAGAGAGTCTGGCGGGTGACGTCGGCGCGCTCGGCCAACAGTGCGTACGTCAGACCGGCCGGTCCGACCTGGGGCAGCAGTTCACGCGCGACGGTCAGAACGCGATGGCGGGTCCGCTGGACACGCGGGTTGCTCGGGGTCGGCTGGCGCCGATGGAGGGGCTGCGGCATGGACCCCACTCTACCGACGAATCATACGGCACGTGTGATTCAAGCCACACATCAAATCATACGCCACGTGTGATACAAACAAATCACACGCACTGGATGATTCATCGAGCGTGCGGTCGGTCCACTCCACTCCTCTCCTTTCCTCTCCTCTTCCTCTCCTCAGGAGGTTGTCCGATGTCCACTGCAATTACCTTCTCCGAGTACGGCGGGCCCGAGGTCCTCGCCCTGTCCCAGGTCGCCACCCCCGAACCGGGGCCGGGCCAGGTCCGCATCCGCGTGCGGGCGGCCGCGGTCAACCCGATCGACGTGCGGATCCGCGCCGGGGCGATGCAGGGCGTCTTCCCGGTCGCCTTCCCGATGGTCCCGGGCTGGGACGTGGCCGGTGTCGTCGACAAGGCCGGCGAGGGTGCCACCGCCTCGGTCGGCGATGAGGTCTTCGGCGTCGCCTCGGCCGGCGGCTACAGCCAGTACGCGGTGCTCGACCGGCCCTTCGCCAAGCCCGCGGAGGTGTCGTTCGAGACCGCGGCCGCGATGGTCACGGTCGGTGAGGCCGCCTGCCGGGCGATCGAGCACCTCGGCGTACAGCCGGGACAGACCCTGCTCATCCACGGCGCCGGCGGCAGCGTGGGCACCGTCGCCGTGCAGGTGGCCGCCGCGCGCGGAATCACCGTGATCGGCACTGCCGCCGAGCAGGACACCGAGCGCGTTAACGCCCTCGGCGCGCTCGCCGTGCGCTACGGCGACGGTTGGGTGGAGCGGGTCAAGGCCGCCGCCCCGCGTGGCGTGGACTCCGTGTTCGACGCCTCGGGCGCGGGCGTACTCGCCGACTCCGTCGCCCTGGTCGGCGATGCGGGCAAGGTCATCACCATCGCCGACCCGTCCTTCGCCCGGCACGGCGTGCGGTTCACCGGCATGGACCCGGCCGACCGTTTCCCCGAGGCGCTGCCGCGGCTGGCAGCCCTGATCGCCGCCGGCAAGCTCGACGTCCCCGTCTGGCACGCGTACCCGCTCGCCGAGGCCGCCCAAGCACACGCCGACATCGAAGCCCGCCGCAACCAGGGCAAAGTCGTCCTCCTTCCCTGACCCGAGCCGTCACCTCAACCATCGATAGGAAATGACATGAAGGCCGCTCAGATCACCGGCTTCGGCGCACCAGATGTCCTGCAGATCAACGACGTTGACCGCCCGACCCCCGGTGCAGGTGAGGTCCTGGTATCGGTCGAGGCGTCAAGCGTGAACGGGCTCGACACGATCGTCCGCGCAGGGGGATTGCGGCTCGTGACCGGACACCGGTTCCCGATCGGTGTGGGACTGGACTTCGCCGGGGTCGTCGCCGCGACCGGCGCGGACGTTCCGCAATACCAGGTGGGAGACCGAGTGTGGGGCACGGTGCACCCGCTCAAGCGGCACACTCTCGGTGGAGCTGCCGAATACGTCGTGGTCCCCGCGGACCGTATCGGGCCCGCGCCGGCAGGTGTCTCGCCGGTGGAGGCGGCTTCCCTGGTCGTCGCAGGAACGACCGCGCTGCTCGCACTACGGGACACGCTGCACCTCACGAGCGGTGAACGCCTCCTGGTCCGTGGCGCCGCCGGCGGAGTCGGCACGGCCGCCGTACAACTCGCCCACGCGATGGGCGGGCACGTCACCGCGCTGTCCCGCGGCCGCCATGCCGGGGCGCTGCGTGAGCTGGGCGCGGACGAGGTCTTCGACTACGGCGCCACCACGCCGGAGCAGCTCGCACCATTCGACGTCATCCTGGACACGGTCGGCTCGCAACTGAACTCCTACCGGCGTCGACTGAGCCCCGAAGGCCGAATGGCCACGATCGCGCTGTCGGCCTCCTCCATGGCCGCGATCGCCGCGTCGAGCGTGCACGGCGGCCGCCGCATCCGCACGTTGAGCGCCAACCCCGACTCCGCCCTGCTGCTTGAACTGGCCGACTACGTGACCTCTGGCGGACTGCGGCCCGTCATCGACAGCGTGTATCCGCTGGCAGACATCGCCTCGGCGCATCAGGCCTTCGCACGAGGCGGAGTGGTAGGCAAGCAGGTGATAGCCGTGTCCGGGGAGTAACTCATATGCCCTGAGGGGCTGGATCAAGAGCCTGGAGTGAGTAGTCCCGTCGATCGCGAGCCGCTTTCCGGCGGAGCCGCGGACAGAAATCTCCGAGTGTGAGTAAAACTTTCGCACCTTGGCGAACGGCAATAGGAGTGACGAGGCACTCCCATGTCTCTCGTCTGGTCTGGTTGCCGGGCTTCGGGCAAGGAATGGTCGGCAACCAGACCGAGAACCTCAGACCGTGAGCGCATACCACGCACAGGTGGCATGCGCCTTCAGTGCGGGATCTTTTCACTCCTCAGAAGGCTTTCGCTTGCCGAGCATTGATCCGGCCCGGAAGTCTTCACGAGCACACCAGCTCCTCCTCATGACCTCATGCCCGAAGCCCTGAGGGAAGCTGACCTCAACCAGTCACACGGGAGTGCCATGTCTGGGGAAGAAGTGCAGCCTTCTGCACCGCCTCGCCGACTGCGCGAAACACGCAAATGGGTGCCGGCGGGTGCCGCAGCCGTCACTGAAGCCGCCCAGTACTTCACGGAGCCTCAGTCACCGTTGGACCGCGTCTTCGAGCACGCGCATACGGCAGCTATGGGGGCACTGGGGCTGCAGCTCGTCGTCATGATGGGCTATGGCCTGATCGAGACGATGAAGTTGCGCGGTTCGTTCACGGTGACCTGGGGCGACCAACAGAAGGACGAGAGCAAGCCTTGAGGCGGCTCGCCCCGGAGATACACGGCGAGGCAGAGGGGGGCGAACCCCTTGCCTTGCCACCGGGGTTTGAGGAATTCGTCCGCGCCCACCGCACATCGATGCTCGGCCTGGCCATCAGCCGCCTCGGCGACAGTCATGACGCGGAGGAGGCAACGCAGGATGCGTTTCTGATCGCATACCGCAAATGGGACAGGCTGATGAGTGCACACAACCCCATCGCCCTCCTCTACCGAATCCTCCAGGACTGCTTGACGGATCGGCACCGGCGACGAGCCCGCCTCGCTCGACGGGAGCAGCTGACCGCGGACCTGCCGGAGCCCGAGGATCCTCAGTCATTCGGCCTGGAGACGCCGCTCGCCATTGCGGAGGCGATCGACCAATTGCCGTCGAGACAGCGGGAGGTGATCACGCTGAAGTATCTGGTTGGCCTGGACAATCACGAGATCGCCGTCACCCTGGGCATCTCCCACCCCACCGTCTCCCTCCACGCCAAAAGAGGGCGGCAGAGGCTTCGCGACTCTCTGGGACTCTGAGTATCCGGAAGGCGAGCCCGAAGTCGTCTTCTGCCTGGCCGAGTTCGGCCCACCGCCATCGAGCCCTATCCCGCCGCTACCTCATCTGGCGGAACCACACCTCCGATATTCGCTTGCGCTCCCTCGTCACTCGGGTTCAACGTCGCCTGACACCTGACGAAGGCAGAGAAGATGACCACGCAGATCCAGCACGTCGACCACGAACTCATCCAGGCCGCGGCGCACGTCGCCCGCACCCGTTGCCGGGGCGACAACCACACCATGGCTGCCGCAGCCCGCGCCCAGGACGGCCGGATCGTCACCGCGGTGAACGCCTACCACTTCACCGGAGGACCCTGCGCCGAGCTGGTCCTCATCGGCGCGGCAGCCGCCCAGGGCGCCTACGAGCTGGACACGATCGTCGCCGTGGGCGATCGGGACCGGGGGGTTGTCCCCCCGTGCGGCCGGTGCCGGCAGGTCCTCCTCGAATACTTCCCCGCCCTCAAGGTCATCGTCGGCAAGGACGACCGCCTCCGAACCGTTCCCATTGCCGACTTGCTGCCCGAAAGCTACGTCTGGGCCGACCACCAGCTCGACGCCGAGTAGACCGCGTCACTCAGCGCGAGTTGCCGCCGTCAGCCGTCAGCCGTCAGCCGTCAGCCGTCAGCCGACAACCGGGGAAACATTGTCTGATGCGGCACTGGTTTGCGGTACAGCCACGTGGCCCCCGGCGCGACCAACCGGTCAGATACCCGACGACGGGCTCCCGCTGCGTTGCGCTGCCCCACTCACCCACTACGCGGGACGGCTGAGAGGAGTCGCTCGGAGTGCTGCCCGATGATGCGTTCCACCGCGAACGTCGTCTGGGAGGAGCGTGCTTGGTCGAGAGTGAGCCAGACGGGGGCCTCGCCTTCCTCGTTCACGGTCACCTCCCCATGGGCTCCCGCCTCCCACTGCTCATCGACCTCCAGCAGATAGGCGTGCCAACGATGTGCGTCGGAGCCCCTTCTGCACACGTCTCCCTTCAAGTACTCGTCCGCAACGAGCCGGAGGTCCCGGTTCGAGACGCGGATTCCCACTTCTTCCCATAGCTCCCGCGCGGCCGCGCCCTCGGGTTCCTCCCCGCGTTCGACGTGGCCTGCGGGGACGGTCAGAGAGTAGGGAAAGGCGGTTCGCTGGAAGAAGAGAAACCTCGCGCGGCGGTCGCGTACGAATACACCGGCGCTCTCGTGCCAGTACTCGCCGTCCGCATCGGTCCACCAGCAGATGCGGGGGTCGACGACGATGGCTCGTTCCGCCTCGCGGCCGCACGTAGCGCAGGTGCAGCGTTTCCTTCCGTCCACGACGATCCAGGTGACCGTCTCGGCGTGGCAGTACAGGCAGTACTCGCCATAGGCGTTGGCCCGCAACCGAAGGAAGTCGATTTTCATCCTGCCCTTTCCGAGGTGAAGGACTGCCGTCAGCCGCTACAGCAGCCGGGAACGCCACACGTCGGTGGCTCGGTCACGGTCTCGTGCAGTGAGGACGTGCTGACGCCCGCCGCCTCCCCCAACGGTTCCGCTCCTTCCCTCATGTCCATACCCGCCGGTGCCTCGCGTGACGGGGACACGCCGGCCGCCGAACCAGTGGTCGACGTGCGCGCGGTCGTCAGCAGCAGCACCGAGCCCAGTCCGCCGAAGACCAGGGTCGCGGCAGCGACGGCGCCCCATCCCGCGGCCGCGATGACCAGTCCGAAGAGCGGTGGTCCCAGCAGAGTGCCCACACTGCCGAGCTGGTTGAGGATGCCATTGGCGATGTCGACCTGCTCAGGACGGCTCACCGAGGCGGGGACGGCAGCGAAGACAGCGGAGATGAGCAGTCCGTCGACGAGAAGAACAAGCGTGGCCGCTCCGCCGCTGACCGCGAGGGGGAATTCGGCCGAGAATGCGGGGAGGCAGGCCACCGGCATCAATGCGCCGAGCGGGACCAGCGAGGAGAGGGCCAAGCCGCGCCGCAGCAGCCAGCTGGCGGCGAGCCCTCCGACCGCGCTTCCCAGGCAGACGACTGCTATCACGGTACCGGTCACCGCCGGCGTGGCCTGCCGGTGCTCGGTGAGGAACTGCGGAAGCACCATCACCACGGCGACGCTGACCAGCGCCAGGCTTCCGTACGCCACGCCGAGCCGCAGCACCCCGTTCCAGGTGCCGGCTTCGCGGGGAGCGCGCTGGACCGTCGTCCTCGGCAGCCGAGGCAGGACGGACGCGAGCACTCCGGCCATGATCAGCGGACCCACTGCTGTGAGGGCCAGCCATTGGCTCCACGTCCACCAGGTCGCCAGGGCTCCGCCCGTGGCCGCGGCGATGGCGAGCCCCGTCGGGACGCACGTGCCCCACAGCGCGAGCGCTGCCGCTCGGATGCCGCCGTGAGTCACGCGGGTGAGAACGACCGGACCCGCCACGAACACCAGCAGGTAGCCGACTCCTTCAGCGATACGTGCCCCCAGCAGCAGCCCCCAGGACCGGGCGGCCGCGCTGCCGGCGGCTGCCACCGAAATCATGAAGAGGCCCCAGGACAGGGCCCGTTGGGCGCCGAAGCGGCTGATCCACCATCCCGCCGGGATGCTGAGGAGGGCGCCCACGGCCGTGATACTCGACGTGGCCCAGGCGAGCGCACCGGCTGACAGCCCCAGCGCCGAACGCAGGGCGGAACCCGCCGGTGAGACGGCACCCAGGCTGACTGCCGCCAGCACGCCGGCCAGCCATGTCACCAGGGCGTACTTCCAGGGCGACGTCGAGACGCGGCGGTGACTGCCTCTCTTCCTGTCGGGCACGGGTTCTCCTTGTGCCGGCCGACGGTGGTCCCGCGCGGTCGGCCGTCGAGGGACGGGATGACCGAGGGTCGCGTGGCGGGAGGGTCGATGGCTGAGCACACCTCCCGCCACGCGAGTCCGCATCAGTCGTCCAGGCCGAACTTGGCCATCAACTCCTGATCGCCTGCCACATAAGAGGTGTCGGTGGTCACGGTCTGGTCGGAAGGACCACGGCTGCACATGCAGAGGTGGCGGCTACGGGAGGTGACTCTCACGGCCTGTGCGCCGCCGGAGGACATGATTTCTTCGGCGATGTCCTTGACGAGGTACTCCTGGATCTGGAAGCGCCGGCTGAACGCTTGAACCAGACGAGGAAATTTCCCGAGTCCGAGGATGCGGTCACCGGGAACGTACGAGATGTTCACCTTCCCGAAGAACGGCAGGAAGTGATGCGCGCAGATCGAGAAGAAGTTGTTCTCCTGGATTCGCACCACGCCGGTGTGCTCGCCGTTCACCGTGCAGGTGGTCTTGAGAATCTTCGACGTGTCGATCTCATAGCCACTCAGCAGCTCTCGATAGGCCCGGACGATGCGGTCCTCGCACTCCGGCCCGCTGTACCACCCGAGTGCTCTCGTGTCGGTGGTGACATTAGTTTTGAGCCATTCTTCAATGGTCACTTGCGGCCTCCATTCCTGCTCGCACCAAGGGATCCGAAACCCGGTGGAGGCTTTTCACTATCCACCCGCTCGCGTTCATTGAGAATATACATTCATTAGCCCGCACCCGATCAGAGCAATGTGCGGGTGATGTGCTAATGGCTAAGTATTCAAATCCGCACGGAGAAATAACGTTTTCCTCGTGATTGAACAGGGTGGACGGCGGGAAGACGGGGCGTGAATGGGAGGGGAAAAGTTAACTTCTGGGCGCCGGAGCACACCGGCTCACTCGTCACCTCCTGCCGTGCGGGGGCGATGCGCCCCACCGGATCGGGCACTCGGCGCACGTAGTTGACGGACACGACGAGTTCTCAGCAAAGCCGAAACGACGCGTCACCACGCCGGCATTTCCTCCTGGCTGGCTGGAGCGGATCCGGCAGAATGCGCCCGTCGCGCTGAACAGAACATCCAGGTCCAGTTCCGGCACTACGGCACGCTCCTATTCGGAGTGCAGAACCACGCCAATCGTCTGATCGAAGACCCTATGAAGACTCCATGAAGACCCCCATGCGGAAGTGGGGCGGGCGCTCGGATGCCGTCGATGAAGGCTCAGCGGAATCTGACCCGGAAATGCCTCGGAATGGCCGGTCAGAGGTGGGAAACGGGTGGGAGATATGGGGATGGTGGAGTGCAGGTATCTCCCCGCGTGAGGCCAAAAACAACGGCCTCTGAGCGGTCGCCAGCATCGGCAACACTGGTGTGAATGTCGTGCATGCCGAGCACGCAGTGAGCGGTGAAATCGGCCTGGGGCGCGGTTTCGATTCCGTCGGACGGTTCAGCCGAGGTGCCACTCATGTCCGTGGCGAGACGGTCGCCGTGACGCGGCCTGAGGCACCTGGTAGAGGCCCTACCCGGATCGTGCTCTGCTCCCCGGCCGGGACGACACGCGGCCAGGCCGTGGCCGGGCCTTGAACCGACACCTGCCATCCCGCGACCGTAGGTGGAGTGGACAGCTCGCTGACGTCGGGCCGTCCGGAGGAAGCGGCCGTCCTTGTCGACCGCGCAGTATCCGCTGCCGTAGCACCACAGATAGCCCGCCCAGCCGGATCTGTAACGGTCGAGGGAGGCAAGGGCATAGCCGTAGAAGCGCGCCATATTGGGCAGCGAGCTGTCCCGGGGGCCCAACTCGCCGACGACGAACGGTAGGTGATGTGCGCTCGGGTGGCGGGTGACGGCGTTCTCGTGGGCTTCCATCCAGTGCGCCGAGGGGTCGTAGTCGCCGCCGGCTTCCATCGTGGCGTTGTAGGAGTGCGGTGCGTAGACGACGTCGGGGTCGTGGATGCGGCCGAGTCCGGTGGGCAGCCCATCGCCGACCATCGGGGTCGGTTCGACGAACAGTCTGTGGTGGCGGTCGGCCGTGTGGATCGCGCCCGCGATCCGCTTGTACATCGGGGTCAGTTGCCCGGACTCTATGCGGTGGGCGGCGGCCGGAAGGTCCTCGCCCTCGCGGAGCCGCCCCGTGGGTTCGTTGATCAGGTCATAGCCGTACACGGCGGGGTGGAGGGCGAAGTGCTGGGCGAGCACCGCCACATGCGCACTTGCGCCCGTTGAAGGTCGCTGTCCGCCAGCGACTTCTACACGACCGGTCAGTACGACGTGGCCGTCACCGACTACGCCGTGCGTGTCTCCCAGATCAACAACGCCGGCGGCCCGGGTGTGAAGGAGGCGTCCAAGGTCGCCCTGGCCAACGGCAAGGGCAAGGTGCTCGCCGCTTCATCAGCAATGGCCAGTATGCGGCGCTGAACTCCGACGAGCA
The DNA here is from genome assembly GCF_004122735.1 of Streptomyces sioyaensis. GTDB lineage: Bacteria > Actinomycetota > Actinomycetes > Streptomycetales > Streptomycetaceae > Streptomyces > Streptomyces sioyaensis. Next base: position 70,271 of record NZ_SDIF01000024.1, read on the forward strand.
GGTCGTCGCCTCCAAGCTCGTCAACAACGGCGGCGCCGAGATGAAGGCCGCGGCCAAAATCGCCCTGGCCGATTCCGCTGACGAGCTGCACGAATTTGTCCAGGTCGGCCAGTACATGGCCGACCGCAAGGACAAACTCGCCAGCACCCACATCGCCCAGATGCAACGTCTGATCGCCGAAGCCTCCGGCGTAGCGGCCAAGGCCAGGCACAACAGCTGGAAGGCAGCAGAAGCCGCCGCCAAGGCTATCGACGCCAAGGATGACGCCGCCAAGGCCGCGGACGGGGCGAAGAAGTCCGCCAACCTCGCCAAACAGTACGCCGATGACGCCGGCAAGGCCGCCACCAGCGCAGAGAACAGCGCCGCCCAGGCAGCCAACTCTGCCAAGAGCGCACGCAGCGCGGCCAACGCCGCCGACCGCGACGCCGACGACGCCGAAACCTCCGCAGCCCAGGCGGAGTTCTCTGCCAACTACGCGCGCAACTCTGCCTACCTCGCCACTTCGGCAGCCGACGACGCCCGTGCCTCTCCACTCGATGCCGGCAAGAGCGCCAAGGAAGCCAACACCCTCGCCAGCCAGGCATGGACGGAGGTGAAGAAGAAGCGTGAGAGCGAGGTAGCCGAAGCACGCCGCAAAGCAGAAGAAGCCCGCAAGCAGCAGGAGAAGCAGAAGGCCAAGAAGCCGCACTGCGTCTCGCACACCGGCAACGAGATAGCCGGGCTCCTGCCCTGTGTCCTCTCGGGCGGCGACGTCACTCCGGTCATCGACCCCACCCTGACCGCCGTGGTATAGGGAATTAGAGGCAACCTCAGTCCTCTTCGACGAGCTTCAGTCGTTCTTCGCGGAGCGAGAGAGTTCTGGAACGAATTAGCCCGGCGAGATGGTGATTGCAGGCTCTCCGCCCGAAGAGGTACCGCCGGGCGGAGAGCCTGCAGTGCTTTCGGCAGACCCTCTTGCCGGGCAGGGAAGCTCATCTCCTGACCACCACCCGTTGCGTTGCCGCTGCCGTCTCACCCGCTGGGCTAGCTGGGGGCAGGACGCACGGAGTTGGGTTACGACCGTCTGGTCGCGTTGCGAAAGCAGTGAGCGTTCGGCATTGGATGGTCCGGGCGCACCCGGCCGGCGGGGCGTGTCCCGATAGGGGCCTGCCGACCCATCAGGCGTTGTCACAGTTCTGACCGTCCGCGCGGTCCGGTGCCAGCCACTTGGAACCGCCATGTGGTCGAGAGGCGAATGTCCATGGCCTGTACGCCCAGCACCCCACGCACCGGCTGGCGTTCGCCTGGTGGGGAGGTTGTCCTCGGTGTGGACACGCACCGCGATGTTCATGCCGTCGCGGTGGTCTCCTCGCTTGGACACGTAGCCCTTGTCGCCGACTACGGTCTGTCCGGGGCGGGTGGCCAGCAGGTAGGGGTCCTGGGTGAGCATGCCGGTCAGGACGTCGCGTTCGCCTGCTTTCGGGTTGGCCAGGGCCAAGGTGATGGGCAGGCCGCCGGGTGTGCACATCAGATGGAGGCGCAGGCCCCAAGGAGAAGCGCGAGTGCGAGGGCAGTAGGAGTAGGCAGCCCAGCCGGCGAGGTCGGAGCGTTTGACGGTGGGCCGTGAGCGGGGGCATTTCCACGGGTGTGGCGTCCACGATCCACACGTCGGCGTGCCACAGATCGGTGTCCCGGGCGAGGGCACGGATGATTCGGCTGAGTACCGTGTTAGCGGCCCATAGGCGCTTGTTGTAGCCGGACTGCCCGGGCAGGTAGGGGAACTCGGCGGCCAGATGACGCCCGGCATGCGCGCGGGCAAGTCGTGGTTGCAAGCCGCTCGCGCGTGGATGGGCGGGTACTCCCCGGCGGTTCCGTCCCAAACTCAACTGGACGGCGTGACCGGGGACCACATGCCGAGCCACTGCTCGGCGCCCCATGCCTCGAACCGCTCTACCTCAGTGAACCCCAGCTTTGCCGCGAGACGCATCGAGCCGACGTTGGCGGTCTGGGTGGTGAGCACCACCGGCTCACCGGGAAGCGCACCGGCGAGCCAGCCGAGTGCCGCCGCGCACGCCTCGGCGGCGTACCCGAATCCCCACGCCCGCGGCAGGAACAGGTAGCCGAGGTCGGCCTTCCCCGCGGCAGCCGGGCGATGGTGCCCCGTTGCTCTCCTGAGCAGGATCTGGCCGATCATCGACCCGTCGAGATCAACGACGAAGCTCCCGGGCCACCGCTCGGGCGCCCCGGACATCTCGCGCTCAAGCTCGTCACGCGGCCGGGGGCCGCCGAGGTAGGTGTGGACCTCTGGCGAGGCGAGCAGCTCGATGAACGCCGCACGGTCCCGGGGCTCGGGCCCACGGAGCACGAGCCGCTCGGTCCTGATCGGCTCAGGCGGCCAAGCCACGGGGCCCAGATCCTCCATCCGCGCACGCTAACAGGTGGTCAAACCAACCGAACGGGAAACGCTTCACTCCACCTAGATCCGAACCCAAACAGCACCTAGCGGCCGGCCACGGAGCCTCCGCAAAATCCCGTTGGCGGACCACGGCGACCACTGCTAATTTTCCGGAGGCCGTGCGAGAGAACGAGGAGGTGGTACCCGTGAACGCAGTATCGACATGGGTGCTCCCCTCCGGGGTCACGGTCGGACGATAGGTCGTCCGGGAGCGCCGTTCACGAGCACTCCCGAAAGGCACGACCATGCGATTCACTTCCGAACAGCGCCTCGACGACGGCGTCCTCGAACGCGAATTCACCCTCGGTGAGATCCCCGGCGTCCTGTGGACGCCTGGATCCGCACCGGCCCCGCTGATCCTGATCGGCCACAACGGCGGCTTGCACAAGCGGCACCCGCGGCTGGTGGCCCGGGCCCGGCACTACGCGGCGGAGTACGGCTTCGCTGCGGCCGCCATCGACGCTCCCGGGCACGGTGCCCGGCCCCGTTCCGCCGTCGATGAGCAGGCCCGCGCCGACCTGCGCCGGGCGATGCAGGCTGGCGAGCCGGTCGACGAGATCGTCGACGCCTTCCTCGTCCCGCTGGTCGAAAGGGCGGTCCCGGAATGGCGGACCACCCTGGACGCCCTCCTTGAGCTGCCCGAGATCGGCGGCCCGGTCGGGTACGAGGGGATGACCGCCATCGGCACTCGGCTGGCGACGGTCGAGCCGCGCATCTCGGCCGCCGTTTTCTTTGCCGGGGGTTTCGTGCCCGGCACCCTGCGCGAGGCGGCCCGGCAGGTCACCATTCCGCTGCAGTTCCTGTTGCAGTGGGACGACGAAGGGATGGAACGGCAGCCGACCCTGGACCTGTTCGACGCCTTCGGCACCAGGGAGAAGACGCTGCACGCCAATCTGGGCGGGCACGCCGGTACCCCGTGGTTCGAGGTGGACGACGCGGCCCGGTTCCTCGCCCGGCACCTGAAGTGAGGCCGGGCCGTCACGCCAGCAGCAGACGATAGGCGGTGTCGGCCAGGATGCCGCTCATCGAGGACAGGTCCCCGCCGCCGAAGCCATGCGCGACGGCATCCGGAAGGAGACCCTCGGGGCTCCGGCCGCCACCGGCATGCTCCGCCCCTGCCGTCGGGGCGGGGGCGGTGCCGCCGTTCCCTTGTCGCCCGTGCGCCGGTGGCGGCCTGCCGAGGTGTCACCTCACTTCGCGAGGAGTGACTCTCATCAGGAGGTTGGCGGGGTGGTTGGTAGATGTCATGACTCCCCGTACCTGCACCCCTGGGAGCGGCTCCAGACGCCACCGGCGCGCCAGGGCCGCGACCACCGTGGTCATTTCCGCGCGCGCGAACGATTCACCGATACACCTGTGCCTTCCGGCGCCGAAGGGAAGGAACGCGCCGCGGGGAGCGGCCTTCTGCCCGGGCAGCCAGCGGTCGGGATTAAACCTCAGGGGGTCGGGGAAGTGGTGCGGGTTCCGGTGCAGGACGAGGGCGCTGAACATGAACTCGGCACCTGGGGGAAACCGGTAGCCCGCGAGTTCGACCTCCGTGGTCGCTCGTCGCATCGTGACGCCTCCGGGGTTGCGCACGCGCAGCGCCTCGTCCACCACCCGCCGCGTGTATGGGAGATGGCCGAGGTGTGCGAACGAAGGCGTCTCTCCGCTCCTCGTCAGCAGCTCCTCGTGGAGTTCCCGGTCGACGGCGGGGTGCCGGCCCAGCTCGTGGAAGAGCCAAGCCAGCCCGCCTGCCGCTGTCTCCGTCCCGGCGACCAGCAGTGTGATGAGTTCGTCGTAGACCTGTTGGTCGGTCATGGTCTTTCCGCTGTCGGCGTCCTGGGCCTGCAGGAGCATCGACAGCAGGTCCGGCTGCTCGGCGGGGAGGCCGGTGCGCCGGGTGCGGATGAGGTGGTCGATGGCCCGGCGCAGCCGGTCGTGTGCGGCCGCGAGGCGGCGGTTGCCAGGAGTGGGGAGCTTCTGCCAAAGGCCGGTCGGATCGATGGCCCGGTTGTACACGCCGCGGAGCACGACGGGCACGTCGTGGCGGATGTCCGCGGCCATGTGCTCGTCGAGTGCGGTCGAGAACAGCGTGGAGGTGACGATGGCGAGGGAGAGGTCAAACATCTCCTGGGTGACGTCGACGACCTGTCCGGCCTGCCAGGAGCCGACTCGTTCGTCGGCCAGTCGCGCCATGGCTCGCACGTAGTGATCGATCTGCCGGTGATGGAAGGCCGGCTGCATCAGGCGCCGCTGGCGGAGGTGGAAGGGCCCTTCGGAGGTGGCGAGGCCCTCGCCGAGGTAGTCGCGGAGCTTCTCGAAGGAGCGGCCCTTCGCGAAGTGGCCGGCGTCGGCGACCATCACGCGGTCGACGACCTCCGGTCCGGCGAGGACGTAGGTCGGTGTGGGGCCCAGGTAGACGGCCACGATCTGGTCGTACGCGGTGAGGGAATCGAGGAATTCCAGGGGGCGCCGCCACATTTCGAGTGCATGGCCGATCAACGGAAGGCGTCCGGGAGCGGTGGGAGGAGTCGTGAGGCGAGCTGCGGTGGCCATATGTGCCTTCCTTTGGCCGCGGGCCCGTGCCTGCCCGGCAACCGAGTAGTACTCCTCGGGACGTTACGGACCGGTGATGCGGGTGCAGGCGTTCGGGACACACCGGGAACCACCCGCCCGGCGACGTCCCCGCAGGTCGAGCAGTGCATGCATCACGGAAGGTAGCGCCATGGACACTCAGGGCGATACCTGGATCTCGGTCAGTCGAGGGCGCCGGGGGCTGGAATCAGCCTGCGGCGTGTCTCGGATGGGTGAATCCGGGAACCTGGCCGCTCCCGGATTCCGGTAGGACCGTTGGGCTGGGCGGATAGCCGGATGATCGCTCTTCGGGCGTCCCCTGCTCATTTCCGTACACGTGCTTGAGGAGACGGCCCCTTGGCTACCGCTGATCTTCCTGGTCCTGATTCGCTGCTGCGCCGCACGCTGGGGGAGTGGCGGATCGGGTTGGTGGCGTGGCGGCTGCTGGTTCTGCAGACCGCGGATCCGGCGGTCGCCGCCGGCATGGCCAACTTCTCCACCTACCGCGCGCACCCGTGGCGGCGTATCGAGCACACCATGGACAGCGGGAAGCGGCTGTTCTTCTCCGACCGTGAAGGGCTACGCCGTGAGGTTGCCCGTCTGGAGCGCACGCACCGCCGTCTGGCCGGGACCGACGAGCAGGGCAGGCCGTTCACAGCGTTGGACCCGGCGGTGCGGGTGTGGGTACTGGTCACCTTGTACGAGTGCATGACGGCGATGCGGGAACTGTCCGGGCGCCCGCTGGCGCCGCCTGAACTGGATCAGATGTACGGAGAATTCCGTGCGGTGTGTACCGAGTTCGGCCTCTCCGACGACCTGCTCCCGGCCACGGCCGCGGACGTGCCCGCGTATATGGACCGCACGATCCGCGAGCGCCTCGAATACAGCGAACCCGTGCGCTACCTGCTCTTCGACATGCTCCGTGAAGCACCCGCACCCCGCCGCCTCGGCCACCTGAAGCCGGCCTGGCCGCTTGTGCGCACGGTCGCCGCCCACGTGATCGGTGCGCTGACCATCGCGGACCTGCCGGAAGCCCTCCGCGAGCGCTTCAACTTGCCCCGCACCCGCCGCGCGGCCCTGCTGTCCTTCGTCCTGCACCGTGGCATGCGCGTGCTGATGAATGCGCTGCCCGAGCACCGCCGCTACCGCACCCCACTGGTGGGCAACTCCTCGACTTCGCAGCCTCCCACCGCCTCCACCGACCGTCTTTCCCCGCCGGAGGCAAGCCCTGTCCGGCTTCCCGCACCACGCCGCCGCAAGGGTGCCGATTCCCGCCCGGCGCGTCTGCGGACCTTCTTCCGCCAGGTCCTCGACCAGACCGGCGACGGCCGCATCAGCTCGGCCGATCTGCAGGCCATGGCGCACAACGTGTGCTGGCCGCTCGAACTCACCCCTGAGCGCGAAGCCCGCGTCTATGCCGCCTTCGAGACCTGGTGGCAGCACCTGCGGACTGGCATGGATGCTGACGACGACGGACAGGTGACCTGCGAGGAGTTCGTCACCGCCATGCTCACCGGGATCGACGCCGGGCCGGCCTATCTCGAGCAGGGGTTGCACGTCGCGGTGCGGGCGGTCTTCCACGCTGCGGACACTGACGGCAGCGGACACCTGTGCGCCGATGAGTACCGCACGATCTTCGGCGGCTCCCGGGTCCACCCCGCCGAACTCAACCACGGCTTCCGCCAGCTCGACCACGATGGAGACGGCCGCATCACCGAAGAGGAATTCGTCCAGGCCTTCACCGACTACTTCACCGCCCGCACCGACAACACGGCCGGCAGTCAACTCCTCGGACGCCCATAGCTGCCGATGCGGGCGTGGCACCGGACGGCCGACTGTTCCGGAACATGGCGGCAATTATGTAGACGCCTCGGCGTATGGCACGACGTGGGCGCGGGCGAGGAAAGGCGCCCTGACTCGGACGGAGCGGGCCTCCGGCCTGGCCAAGCGGCCCTACGACCTTCGCCACGCCGGGATCTCCTTCTGGCTGTACTCCGGTGTGGACCCAGCCGAGTGTGCTCGGCGTGCGGGCCAGAGCATCGAGGTCCTCTTCCGCCACTATGCCAAGTTCCTGGACGGCGTCCGGGAGCAGGCCAATCGTCTCATCGAGCAGTCCATGCAGGAGTGGGACCGCGTCAGCCAGGGCGCGGCGCCCGCTGGGTAAGTGTGCCGTTTGGTCCGTGACCGGTCCGGGAGCGCTGGTCAGGATCGGGATACCGGTGGGGAGAAACTGGGAGGTATAGCCTCTATCGGCGTTCGCTCCAGGCAGGCCGAGCGAAAGGCGCCCGAGTGGAAAGGCCAGGTCAGGCGCCTTTCTTCGTGGCTTAGAAGAACCCCAGCTTCTTCGGCGAGTAGCTCACCAGCAGGTTCTTCGTCTGCTGATAGTGGTCCAGCATCATCTTGTGGGTTTCCCTGCCGATTCCGGACTGCTTGTAGCCGCCGAAGGCGGCGTGGGCCGGGTAGGCGTGGTAGCAGTTGGTCCATACGCGGCCGGCCTGGATGGCGCGGCCCGCGCGGTAGGCGGTGGAGCCGTCGCGGGTCCAGACGCCGGCGCCCAGGCCGTACAGGGTGTCGTTGGCGATGCCGATGGCGTCCTCGAAGTCGGAGAACGGGGCCACGGCCACCACGGGGCCGAAGATCTCCTCCTGGAAGACCCGCATGCCGTTGTTGCCCTCGAAGATGGTCGGCCGGACGTAGTAGCCGCCCTCCAACTCGCCGCCCAGTTCGGCCCGGGAGCCGCCGGTCAGGATGCGGGCGCCCTCCTTCTGGCCGATGTCCAGGTAGGAGAGGATCTTCTCCAGCTGGTCGTTGGAGGCCTGGGCGCCGATCATCGTGTCGGTGTCCAGCGGGTGTCCCTGGACGATCTTCTCGGTACGGGCCACCCCGGCCGCCAGGAAGTCGTCGTAGTGCCCGCCCTGGATCAGCGCCCGGGACGGGCAGGTGCACACCTCGCCCTGGTTGAGGGCGAACATGGTGAAGCCTTCCAGCGCCTTGTCGTGGAAGTCGTCCGCCTTCGACGAGACGTCGTCGAAGAAGATGTTGGGGCTCTTGCCGCCCAGTTCGAGCGTCACCGGCCGCAGATGCTCGGACGCGTACTGCATGATGAGGCGGCCGGTGGTGGTCTCGCCGGTGAAGGCGACCTTCGCGACCCGGGGACTGGAGGCCAGCGGCTTTCCGGCCTCCGCGCCGAAGCCGTTGACGATGTTGACCACGCCCGGCGGCAGCAGATCGGCGATCAGGCTCATCCAGAAGTGCACCGAAACGGGGGTCTGTTCGGCCGGCTTGAGGACCACGGCGTTGCCGGCGGCCAGCGCGGGGGCGAGCTTCCAGGTCGCCATCAGGATCGGGAAGTTCCAGGGGATGATCTGGGCGACCACCCCGAGCGGTTCGTGGAAGTGGTAGGCCACGGTGTCCCCGTCGATCTCCGACAGGGAGCCTTCCTGCGCGCGGATGGCGCCCGCGAAGTAGCGGAAGTGGTCGATGGCGAGCGGGATGTCGGCGGCCAGGGACTCCCGTACGGGCTTGCCGTTCTCCCAGCTCTCCGCGACCGCCAGCTGCTCCAGGTTCTGCTCCATCCGGTCGGCGATCTTGTTGAGGACGGCGGCGCGTTCGGCGGCGGGGGTGCGGGCCCAGCCGGGCGCGGCCGCGTGGGCGGCGTCGAGGGCCCGCTCGACGTCCTCGGCCGTGCCCCGGGCGACCTCCGTGAACGGCTGCCCGTTGACCGGCGTCGGATTCTCGAAGTACCGGCCCAGCGCCGGCGCGACGAACTCGCCGCCGATCCAGTGGTCGTAGCGGGGCAGGTAGCTCATGACGGCGTCGGCGGAACCCGGGCTGGCGTAACGGGCCATGGGGCGGCCTCCCAATCGCTCTCGGCGCGGTGCCCGCCACTCCCTGCGACGGGCGATGTGCGCAGGCTAGGGCCGCGGAGGTTGCGGGAAGGTTGCGACGCGCACGGGAACGGGGGCCTTTGCTCCGGCCCGGGAATCGCCGGTCAGGCCGTATGCGGCGCGCAGCCGGTCGGCCGCGGCCATCGGTGCGGCGCGGGCCGGGGAGCGCTCCGGCAGGGCGTCCACCAGGGCTTCCCAGATCGTCAGGTCGTCCTCGCCCCAGGGGGTGCGTGACCACTCGCGGAGCAGACCGGGGTCGTGCGCGCCGAGCACCGCGCACCGTGTCCGGTCCTCCAGCGCGCCGCGCAGCCGCTGGATGCCCGGTGCCTCCGACAGCGGCAGCAGCGGACCGCGGTAAGCGGCCAGCGCGGAGTGCACCTCGTCGGCCGCCAACGCCTCCTCGACCGTGCGCACATCGGTCTCGACGGGCCGGCTGAGCCGGTACGGACGGGAGTGCAGCAGGGTGCCGACGAGCTGCCGCAGCCGGGACAGCTCGGCCCGCAGCGTCACCGGGCGCACCGCGCGCTCGCCGTACAGCAGCACCGAGAGCTGATCGCCCGTGAGCCCCTCGGGGTGCTCGGCCAGCAGCACCAGGATCTCGCTGTGCCGCCGGCCGAGCCGCAGCCGCTCGCCGTCCACGACCAGCAGCGCCTCGTCCCGGCCGAGCGCCGACAGACACACGCCCCACTCCGGTACGCCGGCGGCGAGATGAGCCTCCGCGGCGCGTGCGGTGGCCTGCACCAGGGCCAGGCTGTGCGGGCTCGCCAGATGGTCGCCGCCGGTGATGTCCACCGCGCCCAGCAGCCGCCCGGTCCGCGGATCGTGCAGGGGAGCGGCCGCGCAGGTCCAGCGCTGCACCTGCCGGTTGTAGTGTTCGGCGGCGAAGATCTGGACGGCGTGATCGGCGGCGAGGGCGGTGCCCGGGGCGTTGGTGCCGGCGTGCCGCTCGTCCCAGCGGGCGCCGACGACGAAGTTCATCCGCTCGGCGCTGCGCCGCACCCCGCGGTGCCCCTCCACCCACAGCAGCCGTCCCTGCGGATCGCAGACGGCCAGCAGATGGGCGCCGTCCTGCGCGAAGCTCCCCAGCAGCTCCCGGAAGACGGGCATGGCGCGGGCGAGCGGATGCCCGTCCCGGTAGGCGCCCAGCGCGGGCTCGTCCAGCTCGATGGGTGCGGCGCCGTCCGCTGCGGCGTGGGCGTCCGCGGAGCGGCGCCAGGAGTCGGCGACCACTCGGCGCACCGGCGGTGCGACGGTGCCGTCGGCCAGGAAGGCCGCATGGGCCCGGCGCACCGTGCGGGTGCGCTCCACCGGATCGGCACCGGCCTCCATCGCCAGCCAAGGGTTGACCACGTGACACCTCTCCGATGCGGCTCCTGCTCCCAGGATCTGTCGTCGAACTCCCGCCTGCCGCGCGGCGCCCGGCAACGACAGGTCCTTGGGCCGATGGTGCTCGTACGGAGCCCAGCCGTAAACCCCACGGGGGCGCGCACGCCGGGCTCGCGCACCGCCCGTCGGTGATCGCCCGGGCGCCTGTCGTGGTGGTCGGTGGCCGGTGGCCGGTGGCCGGTGGCCGGTGCCGCCCCACCGCCCTTCTCCCGGCCCGCGCTGGGCTCCCTCCGGGGCGCCGCCGCGCGGCCGTTCCGTACGCGGCGGCCGGGCGGATACGGCGGCCGGGCGGGAGACACCGCCTCCCGCCCGGCCGGTTCGTGTCGTCTCCGTGCTACCTGATCGCCTTGATCAGCTCGCCGCTCGCGGTGTCGCCGCTCAGTTCCCAGAAGAACGTGCCGCCCAGGCCCTGGGCGTCCTTGAAGGCCATCTTGCTGCCGATGGTCTGCGGGGTGTCATAGCTCCACCACTGGTCGCCGCACTTGGCGTAGGCGGTGCCGCCCACCGTGCCGGTGGCCGGGCAGCGGGTCTTGAGCACCTTGTAGTCGTCGATGCCGGCCTCGTACTTGCCCGGTGCCGCACCGGTCGCCGTGCCGCCCGGAGCGTCCTGGGTGACGCCTGACCAGCCGCGGCCGTAGAAGCCGATGCCCAGCAGCAGCTTGGCCGCCGGCACGCCGAGGCTCTTGAGCTTGGTGACGGTGTCGGTGGTGTTGAAGCCGGCCTTCGGAATGCCGTGGTACGAGGTGAGCGGGGAGTGCGGGGCCGTCGGGCCCTTGGCGTCCCAGGCGCCGAAGTAGTCGTAGGTCATCGGGTTGTACCAGTCGACGTACTGGGCCGCGCCCGCGTAGTCGGCGGCGTCCATCTTCCCGCCGGCCGAGGCGTCCGCGGTGATCGCCGCGGTCACCAGATCGTTCCGGCCGAACTTCGACCGCAGCGCCCGCATGACCCCGGTGAAGGCGTCCTTGCCGCTGGTGTCGCAGGTCAGGCCGCAGGCGTTGGGATATTCCCAGTCGATGTCGATGCCGTCGAAGACATCCGACCAGCGCTTGTCCTCGACCAGGTCCAGGCAGGACTGGGCGAACGCGTCGGGGTTCTTGGCGGCCTCGGTGAAGCCGCCCGACCAGGTCCAGCCGCCGAACGACCAGATCACCTTCAGGCCCGGGTGCAGCTTCTTGAGCTTGCGCAGCTGGTTGAAGTTGCCGCGCAGGGCGCCGTTGTCCCAGGTGTCCGCGGTGCCGTCGACGCTCTGGTCGGCGGTGTACGCCTTGTCGTAGTCGGCGTAGGAGTCACCGATGGCGCACTTGCCGCCCTGGACATTGCCGAAGGCGTAGTTGATGTGGGTCAGCTTGGCCGCCGACCCCGAGGTCTCGATGTTCTTGACGTGGTAATTGCGGTCGTAGACACCCCAGTTGGTGAAGTATCCGACGACCTTGTTGCCCGCGGCGGCCGGTGCCGTCCCGGTCGCCGCGGCCGTGGACGGGTGGTGCGCGGTGCGGGCGCCGGTGGGGACGGCGGAGGCGGGTCCGGCGAGCAGGGTGCCGGACAGCGCCGCCGTACACAGCGCGGTGGCGGCGGCGATCAGTCTGCGTGGGGCGATCAGTCTGTGTGGGGAGTGCGTCCGGGGCGGTCTGAGCATGTCGTCTCTCCTCGGAGGGGGCGAGGGATGGTGCCTGACCTGACCTGCGTTCCGAATTGGCATGAACGCGTTGAACATGGCAGGAAAGGTAGAAGGACTAGACCAGTGCGTCAATGGTTCGGACCAATTTCCCGGCCGCGGGGAACGAGGCCCGATCCCCGCGGCCGGTGATGATCAACCCGTGACGCGGAGCCTCCGATCGGGCATACTCCTAGCGCCACAGTCGCAGGTCATCGCCTTCCGAGACCCGGAAAGCGATCATCGGACCGGCATTATGGAAACCGGCGCCGCCGCCCACCCCGCGCGCGTGTCGCCGCAGCGCCCGACAGGGAGGAGAGCGCCGCCATGACCGAGTACGGCCCCCGGCCGGTGGACCGCAGGTTGCCCACGGAGGAAGCCCGCGATCTGCTGACACTCGTACGCGAGCTCGCCGAGCGCGAGATCAGGCCCACGGCGGGCGAGGAAGAGGAGGCCGGCCGCTTCCCGCGCGAGACCTTCACCCTGCTGTCGGAGTCCGGTCTGCTCTCGCTGCCCTACGACGAGGAATTCGGCGGCGGTGGCCAGCCCTACGAGGTCTACCTCCAGGTCGTGGAGGAACTCGCCGCCGCCCGGCTCACCGTCGGCCTCGGCGTCAGCGTGCACACCCTCGCGTGTCATGCCCTGGCCGGATTCGGCACCAAGGAGCAGCGCGCCGAGCACCTTCCGGACATGCTCGGCGGCGGCCTCCTCGGGGCGTACTGCCTCTCCGAGCCCTCCTCGGGCTCCGACGCCGCGTCCCTGACCACCCGGGCCACCCGGGACGGGGACACCTGGACCCTGGAGGGCACCAAGGCCTGGACCACCCACGGCGGTGTGGCCGACTTCTACACCGTGCTGGCCCGTACCGGCGGCAGCGGCGCCCATGGCATCACCGCCTTCCTGGTCCCCGGCGACGCCGAGGGGCTGAGCGCCGCGGCGCCCGAGCGCAAGATGGGCATGAAGGGCTCCCCGACGGCCCAGCTGCACTTCGACGCCGTCCGCGTCCCCGACGCCCGCCGCCTCGGGGACGAGGGCCAGGGGTTCGCCATCGCGCTGTCCGCCCTGGATTCCGGGCGCCTGGGCATCGCGGCCTGTGCCGTCGGCGTCGCCCAGGCGGCGCTGGACGAGGCGCTCGCGTACACCGCCGAACGGCAGCAATTCGGGCGCCCGATCCTCGACTTCCAGGGTCTGCGCTTCATGCTCGCCGACATGGCCACCCAGATCGAGGCGGGCCGCGCGCTCTACCTCACCGCCGCCCGGCTGCGCGACGCCGGTCTGCCGTTCTCCAAGGAGGCGGCGATGGCCAAGCTGTTCTGCACGGACACCGCGATGCGGGTGACCACCGACGCCGTCCAGCTCCTCGGCGGCTACGGCTACACCCTCGACTTCCCGGCCGAGCGCTATATGCGCGAGGCCAAGGTCCTGCAGATCGTCGAGGGCACCAACCAGATCCAGCGGATGGTCATCGCCAGGCATCTCGCGGGGCCGGAAACGCGCTGAGGGGGAGCCGGGGGCGGGCCGGGGGTGACCCCGGCCCGCCCCCGCGTCCCGCGATCTGCACCGCACCCGCACCCTTCCGGGGGCCTGGCCGTCCGCTCCTACCTGACGTACCGTCAACTCCCGCTGCGGGGGCTGACGTTCCTGCGGCGTTCCGCCGACCGCGCGCCCAGGAGGAGACCGTGCCCGACCGCCCGATCGCGCTCGACGAGTACCCGATCCACCAGGTCCCGCTGTCCATGCGGCATGTCGCCACCGGTGACCGCAACGCCTACGACCGTTGCATCTTCCACGTCATGGATCACTCCGGCCGCGCCCTGCTGATCGCCGGCCTCGGGGTCTATCCCAACGCCGGCGTCATCGACGCCTACGCCACCCTTCGCCTCGGCGACCGGCTGCACGCCGTACGGGCCTCCGACGCGCTCACCGACGACCGCCTCGCGCTCACCGTCGGCCCGCTCACCATCACCGTCGAGGAGCCGCTGGCCCGCCTCCGGCTGACCTGCGCCGCGGACCCCGACGATCCGGACGGCCTGGAGTACGACCTGACCTGGTCCGCGGCGTTCCCGGCCACGTGGGAGCCGCACCACACCCAGTACCGCGGCGACCGGCTGACGCTCGAAGGCCGGCGGTTCGTCCAGGCCGGCACCTGCACCGGGCGTATCCGCGTCGCGGGTGAGGAGCTCGCCGTCACGGCGGGGGAGTGGACCGGCACCCGCGACCGCAGCTGGGGGGTGCGCCCGATACCGGGCGAGGACGGCGGGCGGGCCGCCGAGGAATGGCGGCCCGAGGGCTTCCACTGGATCTGGTGCCCGGTGCGCTTCGACGACCGCTTCGTGATGGTCATCGTCCAGGAGGACGCCGACGGGCACCGCACCCTGAACGAGGCGGTCTCGGTCCGCGGCGACGGCGCCCGCGACGTCCAACTCGGCTGGCCGCACACCGACATCAGCTACCGCCCCGGCACCCGGCGCCCCGAACGCGCCGTCATCCACCTCACCGGTCCCGACCGCACGCCCCACGAACTGACCGCCGAGATCCTCACCTCCTCACCGCTTGCCGTGGGCGCCGGCTACCTCCCCGCCGACGACTGGCAGCACGGCACCTGGCGCGGCCGCGGCTGGACCGACCGCCGCAGCTACGACCTCTCCGACCCGGCCGCACACCCGCTCGCCGCATACGGCGTCACCGACCACGCCGCCCGCTTCACCCTGGACGGCCGGACCGGTCACGGCATCTTCGAACACGGCAGCTTCGGCCGGCACGATCCCAGCTGCTTCACCGGCTATGACTCCGTCGCGGGGGAGGCCGGGCGATGACGGACCACCCGCTGCCCGCCGGCTCGGACCCCGGCCGCGCCGCCGCCCCGGCCGCGGCGCGCCCCCGCACCACCACCCGCGACCCCGAGGTGCTCACCCGCCGTCTCACCGTCTGGCTCGGCACCCGGCTCCCCGGCGCCCGCGCCCTGGCCGCGACCGTCCCGGACGCCAACGGGATGTCCAGCGAGACCCTGCTCTTCGACATCGACCACCCCGAGCCGCCGGAGACCGCCTGCGCGCTGCGCCTCGCCGCCGACCCCGCCGCGTACTGCATCTTCCCGCGGTACGACATGGCACGGCAGTACCGCACCATGCGCCTGGTCGCCGCCCATACGGACGTCCCCGTGCCCCGCACCCTCTGGCTCGAAGAGGACCCGGCGCACCTCGGTGCACCCTTCTTCGTCATGTCCCGCGCCGCCGGCCGGGTCCCGCCGGACGTCATGCCCTATACGTACGAGGGGAATTGGCTCCATGACGCCACCGACGCCCAGCGCGACCGGCTGGAAGCCACCAGCGTCTCGGTGCTCGCCCGGCTGCACGACCAAGTCCCGCTCGCCGCGGCCGACTTCCTCGCCACGCCGGGCACCGGCAGCGCGCTGCACCGCCATGTCGAGTCCCAACGGGCCTACTACGCATGGGTGGTTGACGGCCGGCCGCGCTCCCCGCTGATCGAGCGAGGCTTCGCCCGGCTCGCCGACCACTGGCCGCCGGATCCCGGTGAGACCGTACTGAGCTGGGGAGACGCCAGAATCGGCAACATCGTCTACGACGGCTTCGAGCCGGCCGGCGTCCTCGACTGGGAAATGGCGGCCCTGGGCCCGCGCGAACTCGACCTGGGCTGGATGGTCTATCTCCACCGCTTCTTCCAGGACCTGGCCGAAGCCGGCGGACAGCGGGGACTGCCCGGCTTCCTGTGCCGTGACCGCGTCGAGAGCCGCTATGCCGAGCTCACCGGGCACCGGCCCCGCAACATGGAATTCCACACTCTCTACGCGGCCCTGCGGCACGCCATCGTCATGCTGCGCGTGGCCTACCGCCGGATCCACTTCGGCGAGGCGCCGGCTCCGGCCGACGCCGATGCGCTGATCCTCCACCGGGACACTCTGGAGGCAATGATCGAGGGCCGCTACTGGTGAGGCCGGAGCGCCCGTACGGACGGGCGCGGAGCGGCACTCAGGCGCGCGGACGCATCCGCGGCACCCGCACCGGCCGGGTGCCCGGGCCGCCGACGTGCGAGAACGGCTGGCGGCGCCAGTCCAGGCCGGCCGGCAGGGTCAGCAGCACGGCCGCGTCCTGCTCCTGAGGGGTGTCCAGGGTGTCCTCGGTCTCCGGGGCCTCGGACACCGCCCGGCCGGAGCCCTGGCACACCGTCAGGCCGAACGGGTTCCACGGCGAGGGGCACCGGGCGTGCTCCGGGAGGATGTCCTCGTCCGCCAGCAGAGCGATCGGCTGGCGGCAGTCGGGGCAGGTCACACGGTAGATCTCATAGGTGTCGAACGGGTCGTCCTCGCTCACGGCGCCGAGACTGTCGCCCTCCTGGGCGCCGGCGTTCGCGGCAGCGGAGTCCTGCTTAAGGCGTCGCATGATGTCCATCCCCCTCGGGTGGGCCGATCGGATCGCTGACTTCCTGTGACGGGCGGTCCTGGCCACCACCAGCAATTCCCTTCATGCCGCGCGCATAATCGCGGGCGCCCGGCGGACACCGGTTCACCCATGTGGCATTGGTCACACAACCCGGCGCGAGGGTGTCCACGAGCCGGCGCGCGATGCGCATCCGCGCCCGCGCACAGTAGGTTGAACGGGTGGAGGAGTTGGACCGACAAATCGTGGAGCTGCTCGTCAAGGACGGGCGGATGAGCTACACCGACCTGGGCAAGGCCACCGGCCTGTCCACCTCGGCGGTGCACCAGCGGGTGCGCCGCCTGGAACAGCGCGGTGTCATACGGGGCTATGCCGCCATCGTGGACCCCGAAGCCGTGGGCCTGCCGCTCACGGCCTTCATCTCGGTCAAACCCTTCGACCCCAGCGCGCCGGACGACATCGCCGACCGCCTCGCCGAGGTGCCCGAGCTGGAGGCCTGCCACAGCGTCGCCGGCGACGAGAACTACATCCTCAAGGTCCGGGTGGCCACCCCGCTGGAGCTGGAGCATCTGCTCACCCGCATCCGCACCCTGGCCGGCGTCTCCACCCGCACCACCGTCGTGCTCTCCACGCCCTACGAGGCCCGCCCGCCGCGTATCTGACCGTTGATCGCCCCCCGCGCGCGGCCCGCCCCCGCGCAGGGGCCAAACTGTCCGGTATGAGCGCGCACGTTCCCGAACCGGCCGGGCAGCACCCCTCCAGCCCGGCCCAGCAGCACCCTTCCCGCCCGGCCGGTTCGGG
>NZ_SDIF01000240.1 GCF_004122735.1 Streptomyces sioyaensis
CGCCGACCCCCGCCCCACCGAAAGGCCCCGCACCGTGCACCTCGCTCATGGCGCCGCCCGGCGCCGCTCCATAGCACTGCCCGCACCCTCCGCCCTGGCCGCCGCCTGCTCCGCCCCGGTCACCGGGTCGTCCGGCCCGGCCGCCGGTGCGTCCGGCCCGGCCAGCAGGACGCGTAGGACGCGCAGGACGAGCGGGAGCTGACGATGGCCGTTCCGACCGGCCAGGTGGCGCCCGCCGGGCCGTCCGCGGCCGCGCGGGCCCGCAGCGCACGGCGCTTCCTCGTCGGCATCGCCGCCGTCGCCGCCCTGGGCGGCGCCCTCTTCGGCTACGACACCGGAGTGATCTCCGGCGCCCTCCCCTTCATGGAGGCCCACTTCGGCCTCACGTCGCTGGGGGAGGGCGTCATCACCAGCGCGCTGCTGATCGGCGCGGCCTTCGGTTCGCTGATCGGCGGCCGGATGTCCGACGCGCTGGGGCGGCGCAACTCCCTGCTGTGGGCGGGCGCCGTGTTCCTCGGCGGCGCCCTGGCCGTTGCGCTCTCGCCGAGCGTTGCGGCCATGACCGTGGCGCGGTTCGTGCTCGGTCTCGCCGTCGGCAGCGCCTCCGTGATCACCCCGCTCTATCTCTCCGAGATCGCGCCTGCGCACCTCCGCGGCCGGCTGGTCTCCTTCAACTCGCTGATGATCGTCAGTGGTCAGCTGCTCGCCTATCTGCTCAATGCCGTACTGGCGCACTGGGCGGCCTGGCGCTGGATGCTGGGGCTGGCCGCGCTGCCGGCGGTGGCGCTGTCCGCCGGGCTCCTCTTCCTGCCGGACACCCCGCGCTGGTACATCAGCAAGGGCCGCCGGGACGAGGCGGCCCGGGTGCTGGGCCGTACGCTGCCGGCCGACGCCGTCCCCGCCGAGCTGGCCCGTATCGATCACGCCCGCGCCCTGGAGGACGACGCCCGGCGCGGCGCCTGGCGGCAGCTGCGGACCCCGTGGCTGCGGCGGCTGCTGCTGATCGGCATCGGGCTGGCGGCCGTGCAGCAGATCACCGGCGTCAACGCGGTGGTGTATTTCGCGCCCAAGATCCTGGCGTCGACGGGGCTGGGCACCGGTGCCTCGATCACGGCCACCATCGCGGTCGGCGTCATCTCGGTCGTCGCCACCGCGGTCGGGATGTCGCTGATCGACCGGGTCGGCCGGCGGCCCATGCTGCTCACCGGTCTGGCCGGGATGACCGTCTCGCTCGCCCTGCTCGGCGCCTCGTTCCGCCTTCCGCACTCCCCCGCGGTCAGCGCCCTGGTGCTCGCGCTGATGGTGCTCTACATGGCCTTCATGCAGGGCACCTTGAACACCGGGGTCTGGCTGCTGCTCGCGGAGATGTTCCCGTTGCAGGTCCGCGGACTGGCCATGGGGGCCGCGGTGTTCGTGATGTGGCTGGTCAACTTCGGTGTGGCGCTGGCCTTTCCGCTGCTGCTCGATGCGGTCGGCGCGGGCACCACCTTCTGGTTCTTCGGCGCGATGTGTGTGCTGTCCCTGGTGTTCTGCCGGCGGTACGCGCCGGAGACGAAGGGTCTGGCGCTGGAGGACCTGGAGCACGTACTGCGCAAGACGGTGACCGTGCAAGGAAATTGACGGAACATCACCGGGAACCACGGCGCGCTTCCCCGGCGTCATCTCGGGTGGAATCACATCCAACGGGGGAAACGGTGGAAAACGTGAATACCAACGCACTCAGTCGCGCCCTCACCCGTACTGCCGTCCTGGCCGCGTCCGCGGGTCTGCTCACCGCGGGGCTGCTGACCGGTCCGGCGTCCGCCGCCGGACCGACCGCCGGACCGGTCGCCGGGCGGGCCGACACGCTGGCGGCCTGCGCCTACTACAACGGCCGCGCGCTCACCGTCCACGGTCAGCGCGGCGACCGCGTCTCGCAGGTGCAGTGCCTGCTGGCGAACCGCCGCTATCTCCGCTGGGGAGACGTGACCGGGTACTTCGGTCCCAAGACCCTGGCCGCGGTGAAGAAGTTCCAGTCCCGGCACCATCTGACCGCCAACGGCAAGGTCGACAAGAAGACCTGGCACGCGCTCTACTACGCCTGACCGGCGGCCCGGCGGGTCTGCCTGAGGCTCACATGCGGCGGGCCGACTCCCCCTCCCGGGAATCGGCCCGCCGTACGACCGTTCACGGGCAGACACACGGCCGTCCACACCCGCCGCACGGCCGTCCGCACCCGCCGCACGACCGTCCCCGCCGCACCACACGGCCGTTCGCGCCCGCCACACGACCGTTCAGCGCCCTTCACACGACCGTCCACACCCAACTGCCGGCCCGCGAAGCTCCTGCCGCCGGGCCGCGCCGGGCCGCGCCGCTCCGGCCGCCGAGCCGGCGCTCTCCCCTCGCGTCCCCCTCGCTCCCCCTCACGTCCCTCCCTCGTCCCGCCCGCGTCACAGCCGTCCGCCCCGCGTCACGGCTGTCACCATCACGCGGGGCTTCCGTCACAGCCGTTCAACAGCCCCTCCCCGGCGGTTACTCCGTGTCGTTGTCCAGGCACAGGGTGAGTGATCACCAGGCCGTACGCGGCCCCTGCCGGCTCCCCCGGGCCGCGCCTGCGTACGGCGCCGAGGAGGTGGCAGAGATGACCGACCGCAGGCTCTGGTCGTACAAGGAGATCGCCGCGCACATCCAGGTGCAGCCGGACACGGTGCGCTCGTACCGCAAGCACGGGCTGCTGCCCGAACCGGATCTGGTGGAGGGCGGAAAACCGTACTGGTTCGCCGATACCGTCAGAGCGTGGGTGGCCCAGCGGCCCGGCCAACGCGGCCGGCGCTGAGAGCCACCGGAACGGCACCCCGGAACGAGCGTGCGGAGGGTCAGGCGGGCCGGGGCGGTGCCGTCGATCCTCTGATCTCCAGTTCCGGGGCCACGAGTTGGTGTCCTGCGGGGGCGTGCGGGCGTTCCATCCGGTCCAGGAGGCAGCGTGCCGCGCGACGGCCGACCTCATGGCTGGCGTTGTTCACGGAGTTCAGCCAGAGGTGGCGGATACGGGCGAGGTAGGTGTTGTCGTAGCCGACGAGGGAGAGGTCGGCGGGTACGTCCAGGCCCAGTTCCTGGGCGGCGGACAGCGCGCCGACGCAGGAGATGTCGTTGAACGCGAAGACGGCGGTGGGGCGTTCGGTGCCGGTGTTGCGGGCGGTTCGCGTGGGGCCGAGCAGGCGAACGGCTGCGCGGTAGCCGCCCTCCTCGGTTCCGTCGCCGCTCTCCACGACGGCGTGCGCCGCCAGGCCGTGGGAGCGGACGGCGGCCTCGAAGCCGCGCCGGCGCAGTGCGCCGACCGGCCCCTGCCCGGCGATGTGGGCGATCCGCCGGTGGCCGAGGCCGATGAGGTGTTCGGTGGCGAGCCGGGCGCCGCGTTCGTCGTCGTTGGCGACGAGGTCGGTGTGCGGCAGCCGGGGTTCGTGGTTGCCCGCGATGACGGTCGGCAGCCGCTCGGCGACCTCGGCCAGGCCCGCGGTGTCCGGCAGGGTGCCGACGACGACGAGGCCGTCGACCCGTAGTTCCTGGAAGGTCCGGGCGAAGCCGTGGCCGGCCCGCCGGTCCAGCCGTCCGTCGGCCATCAGCATCCGCAGACCGTGCGCCTGGAGCAGGGAGTTGAGGCCGTCGAGCACCTCGACGAACCAGGGGTTGCGCATGTCGTTCAGCAGCACGCCGACGGTGTGGGTACGGCGCGCGACGAGACTGCGTGCCGCGGCGTTGGGCCGGTAGCCCAGTTCGTCGATGGCTGCCAGCACGGCCTGCCGCTTGGTGTCGCTGACCCGCGGTGAGCCCTGGAGCACGAGCGAGACCAGTGATTTGGAGACGCCCGCGCGCTCGGCGACACCGCGGATCGTCGGGGCCCGGTCCGCTCCCGGCCGGGCTCCGGACCGTTCACCGGGCGACACGTCGGCGCGCTTGTTGGACCGTTCCATGAACGGAAATCCTTCCACCGGGCCAGGAGAGCGTCAATGCTCCGGGACAAGCCCCCTGCAGAACGGTTGACATGCGGACATCAGGACATGCAGGGTGCCGGTGAGCGGTGATTGGACCGTTCCAAATGCGAGCCCCGGGCCACCGGCCGTCGGCCCGGCCATGGGGACCCCGTCGTCACGCCCTCCCGGCAGCAGCCCCCACCGGCGCCCCCTCCCCCGGCTTCCGC
>NZ_SDIF01000241.1 GCF_004122735.1 Streptomyces sioyaensis
CCTCAACGGCTACGAGGGCGGCCTCCCGTCGGCCCGCTACCTGGGCGAGATCGCCGACGCCGAAGCCCCCCACCCTTCAACAAGGCCGCTTCCGCAGCTCCATCACATAGTCGTGCGGGGCGCCGGCCGATTCTGCGGCGTCGGCGATCTCGCCCAGGTAGCGGGCCGACGGGAGGCCGCCCTCGTAGCCGTTGAGGACATAGAGCCACGCCGCCTCGTCGCCGTCGAGGGTGTGCACCCGCACCCGCATCCGGCGGTAGACGTCCATGCCGACGCCTTCCCAGCGGTCCATGGACTCCTCGTCCATGGGCGCGATGTCGTAGAGCGCGACGAAGACCTGGGAGGCGGGGGCCTCGACGATCGTCGCCAGTGCGCCTTCCCAGCCCATCTGCTCGCCACCGAAGGTCAGCCGCCAGCCGTTGAGCCAGCCCGTGCCGCGCAGCGGCGAGTGCGGTGCGCGGCGGGACATCAGCCGCGCGTCGAGGTTGCCGGCGTAGGCGGCGTAGAGCGACATGGTTCCGAGGGTACGGGAGGTTGCCCGCCGGACCCGTGGTACCGGAGGTTCGCACCACGTGCCCGGTCGGCGTGCCCCGCTGCCGGTCAGTGCGGCAGTGTGCCCCCGGCGTGAGTGGCGTACGGGCGTGCGGGACAATGGAGTACGTGACTCGGATCGTGATCATCGGTGGCGGACCCGGCGGATACGAAGCGGCCCTGGTGGCCGCCTCCCTCGGCGCGGAGGTGACCGTCGTCGACTGCGACGGTCTGGGCGGGGCGTCGGTGCTGACCGACTGCGTGCCGTCGAAGACCCTTATCGCCACGGCCGAGGTGATGACCACCTTCGATTCGTCGTACGAGGAACTCGGCATCATCGTCGAGGACGACACCCCGCACAACGAGCGGCCCGCCCGGGTGGTGGGCGTGGACCTCGGCAAGGTCAACCGACGGGTCAAGCGTCTCGCGCTCGCCCAGTCGCATGACATCACCGCCTCGGTGACCCGCGCCGGCGGCCGGGTCATGCGCGGCCGCGGCCGGCTGGAGCCGGGTCAGGCGCCGGACGGTTCCCGCAAGGTGACCGTCACCGCCGCCGACGGCACCTCGGAGGGCCTGATCGCGGACGCGGTGCTGATCGCCACCGGCGCGCACCCCCGCGAGATCCCCGACGCGCTCCCCGACGGCGAGCGGATCCTGAACTGGACGCAGGTCTACGACCTCGACGAGCTGCCCGAAGAGCTGATCGTGGTCGGTTCGGGTGTCACCGGCGCCGAGTTCGCCGGCGCCTACCAGGCGCTCGGCTCCCGCGTCACCCTCGTCTCCTCCCGTGACCGCGTGCTGCCGGGCGAGGACCCGGACGCCGCCGCCGTGCTGGAGGACGTCTTCCGCCGCCGCGGCATGAACGTCATGTCGCGCTCGCGGGCCCAGTCCGCCAAACGGGTCGGCGACCGCGTCGAGGTCACCCTCGCCGACGGCCGCACGATCTCCGGTACGCACTGTCTGATGGCGGTCGGCTCGATCCCCAACACCGCGGACATCGGTCTGGAGGCGGCCGGCGTCAAGCTCAGGGAATCCGGCCACGTCTGGACGGACAAGGTCTCCCGCACCACCGCCCCGGGCGTGTACGCGGCCGGTGACTGCACCGGTGTCTTCGCGCTGGCGTCCGTCGCCGCGATGCAGGGCCGGATCGCGATGTACCACTTCCTCGGCGACGCGGTCACGCCGCTGAACCTCAAGACGGTCTCCGCGAACGTCTTCACCGACCCGGAGATCGCCACCGTCGGTTACTCCCAGGCGGATGTCGACAGCGGCAAGATCGACGCCCGGGTCGTCAAGCTCCCGCTGCTGCGCAACCCGCGCGCCAAGATGCAGGGCATCCGCGACGGCTTCGTGAAGCTGTTCTGCCGCCCCGGCACCGGCATCGTGGTCGGCGGTGTGGTCGTCTCCCCGCGCGCCAGTGAGCTGATCCACCCGATCTCGATCGCGGTCGACAACAATCTGACCGTCGAGCAGATCGCCAGCGCCTTCACGGTCTACCCGTCGCTGTCCGGCTCGATCGCCGAGGTCGCCCGCCAGCTGCACACCCGTAAGGCGGGCACCGAGTAGCGGGACGCGGTCTGGCGGCAGGCGGGTGAGGGCGGCCGATTGGAATGTTTGTGCCCCCGGTGCGTACTGGGGATGAAACGTCCCTGCAGCGGCCGCGACCCGTCCGTTCCGGGCCGCCCGCCGTCGTGGGGGCCGGCAGGGCGGCTGACCAGGCGGCAAGCGGGTCGTGCCGCCCGGCAGTTCGACATCCGCACGACATATGCATACCGCATACCACGTCACGCTCCGCGGTGTGAACAACTTCCGTTAATTGGTGCAACCTGCTGAAAACAGACGGTCGTTGGCGTTACTGTCAGTTTCGTGTTCGCTGCAGAACGTCGCCAATTGATCCTTGAAATGGTGCGCGCCAACGGAGCCGTATCGCTCCGGGAGCTCGCCCGCGTCGTCCAGACCTCCGAAGTAACCGTACGGCGGGATGTGCGGGCGCTGGAGGCAGAAGGACTGCTGGACCGCCGGCACGGCGGTGCGGTCCTGCCGGGAGGCTTTACCCGCGAATCCGGATTCCCACAGAAATCCCATCTAGCGACCGCGGAGAAGACGGCCATTGCCGATCTCGCGGCCGGCTTCGTCGAAGAGGGCGAGGCCATCGTGGTCGGGGCGGGAACGACCACCCAGGAGCTGGCCCGCCGGCTCGCCCGGGTCCCCGGCCTGACCGTCGTCACCAATTCCCTGCTCGTTGCCCAGGCGTTGGCCCATGCCAACCGCGTCGAGGTCGTGATGACCGGCGGCACCCTGCGCGGCTCCAACTATGCGCTGGTCGGCAGCGGTGCCGAACAGTCCCTCCAGGGGCTGCGGGTGTCCCGCGCCTTTCTGTCGGGCAGTGGTCTGACCGCCGAGCGCGGGCTGTCCACGTCCAACATGCTCTCCGCCAGCGTCGACCGGGCGCTGGTGCAGGCGGCGGGGGAGGTGGTGGTGCTCGCCGACCACACCAAGCTCGGCTCCGACACGATGTTCCAGACCGTGCCGACGGATGTGATCACGCGGCTCGTCACCGACGAGCCGCCGGGGCATGACGACCGTGCCGCCACGGAGCTCCAGGCGCTGGCCGATCAGGGCGTACAGATCGCGGTCGCCAACGGCTCGGGCGCCACCGGTCACGGGCCGGGGCAGCCGGGCATGGAGGGCGGCGCGGGAGACCGAAGAGGCCCCCGGCGGGACGTCCCGCTGCCGGGGCAGCGCCGGAGCCATGCTCCGGGTGCCGGGGGCGGGGGGCCACAGCTCCGCTCGGCCCCCTCACTGAGCGAGGCCGCGGGCGGCCGGGTCGCCGATCTCGCCCCACGGCGGCGCTGAACGCGGGAGCCGGGGGCGCGCCCGCCGGGCGCGCCGCACCCGGCACCGTCAGCGCTTCTCGCCCTTCAGCCCGCTGAGGGTGAGCGTCAGCAGCCGGTCGGCGAGCTGGGGGTCGTCCGGGGATTCCTCGACGGCCAGCGCGATGCCGTTGGTCAGCTGCATCAGGTCGCCGATGCTCACATCGGGGCGTACGGCCCCGGCCTGCTGGGCGCGGGTCAGCAGCGCGCCGCCGGCCTCCCGCATCGGCACGCAGCACCGTGCCATCCCCGAGTTCTCGTCCGACGATGCCGTCATCAGGGCACGGGACAGCCCGCGGTAGGTGCTGGCGTGGGTGATGATCGCGCGCAGCCAGGCGACCAGCGCGGCGCACGGCTGCGGCGCGTCGGCCAGCTCCCTGGCGTAGGCCAGCAGCGCGTCCACCTCGCCCTGGAAGACGGCGCCCATCAGGGCGGTCCGGTTGGGGAAGTGCCGGTAGAGCGTGCCGATGCCGACGCCGGCGCGGCGCGCGATGTCCTCCAGCGAGGTGTCCGTGCCGTGCGCGGTGAACGCCGTACGGGCCTCGGCCAGCAGCCGCTCGTAGTTGCGGCGCGCATCGGCCCGCATGGGGCGTACGTCCTGCGCCCGCCCCGGTGCGGACGCCACCGGCCCCTGCCCTGCCGTTTCGGTCGCCATCGCCGTCCTCCCTCGCCCCGGCCGGTCGCGGCCCGGTTGCTCCAGGATGCCATTGCGGGGCGGGCGCAGGACGTACGCCC
>NZ_SDIF01000242.1 GCF_004122735.1 Streptomyces sioyaensis
GCCAGCGACGATCCGTCGGAGACGGACATGATGAAGAGGAAGCCGCGCTCCATCTCCACCACGGTCTGGTTGACGCTCCCGCCCTCGAAGATGCGGGACGCGCCGGAGGTCAGCGAGGTCAGGCCGGAGGCCACCGCCGCCAACTGATCGGCTCTGTCACGAGGGAAGCCCTCGGACATGGCGAGGAGGAGACCGTCCGCGGAGACCACGACCGTGTGGGACACCCCGGGGGTGTTGTCCACGAAGTTGGTGATCAACCAGTTCAGATTCTGCGCCGCCTGGCTCATCGGGCTCACACTAACGCTCCTGATCGTAGGTGCTGCCGGGGCCGTAGCCCTGTTGGTCATTCTGGGGGACCCCGGAGGGATCCGTGCCGACGCTGCGTCCCTGCTGGACACCGCGGCGCAGGTTACTCAGCCTGCCGCGGACGTCCTCCGGGGCGCGGGAGACCTGGGGGCCGCCCTGTGGGGTCTGCTCCGCGGCACCTTCGACCAGGTTGGCCTTGGGCACCCGCCGGGGGAGACCGGAGGAGGTGACTCCGCCCGCCTTCGGCTCGCGCAGTCCCCCCGCCCGTTCCCAGCGCGCGTCGTTGGAACTGCGCCAGTCGGAGCCGTCCTGGCCGGTCTCCGGCGCGCTCCGCTGCTGCTGCACCTGCGGTGCCTGCTGGTCGCGGCCTCCGCGGCGCGGAAGGCCGGCGTCCGTCAGCGGCTGGGCGTCGCTCGGTGTGGGGCCCGGACGCTGGAATGGTACGCGCTCAGGGCCGTCAGCGGGAGCGGCAGATGCATTCCGGTCAGATTCCGCTTCGGTCCCGAAGTAGCCCTCGAAGGCAGGCCGTTCGTTCCACTCGTCCGGCTGCGCCGTCTCGTGGGACACGTATGGGTGCTGGCCGGTGGTCTCCGCGAAGCCCGGATCGGCGAACGCCTGGCTGCCGTGGGACCGGTCGTCGTAGAGCGGTTGATCGGCTTCCGCATATGCCTGGCCGGGGAAGTCCTGCGCCTGGCCGCCGGGGAAGTCCTGCGCCTGGCCGGGGAAGTCCTGGTAGGCGTCGGCGGACGGCACCTCGTCACGGAAGAGCGGTCGGTCACCGCCGACCGGCTGCTCACCGGAGGCCTGGGCCTCCAGGGCGGCCCGGCGCTCCTCGCGGATCAGCGAGCGGCCCACCATGTCCATGTCCGCGGCGTCCTGGCGGCCGTAGCGGCTGTCGTCGAAGCCCAGCTCGGCGGCGGTGCGCTGGCGGCTCTGACCGTCGTGCGACGCCTGCTGGTGCTCCGGAACGATCCGGGAGACCGTGAAGTCGTCGTCGAACCGCTCCTCGCCGCCACCGCCGTGGGTGATCGCCTCGGGCAGCATGACCAGGGACGTGGTGCCCGCCTGCTCGCCGGAGGGGCGCAGCTGCACCCGGATCCCGTGCCGGTCGGCCAGCCGGCCGACCACGAACAGGCCCATGCGCTGGGAGATCGCGGCATCCACGCTGGGCGGGTTGGCCAGCTTGTGGTTGATGTCCGCGAAGTCCTCGGGGGTGAGCCCGATGCCCTTGTCGTGGATCTCGATCATCACCCGGCCGTCGGGCAGCCGGGTCGCGGCCACCCGCACCTTGGTCTGCGGCGAGGAGAACGTGGTGGCGTTCTCCAGCAGCTCGGACAGCAGGTGCACGAGGTCGGTCAC
This sequence comes from Streptomyces sioyaensis, assembly GCF_004122735.1. Lineage (GTDB taxonomy): Bacteria > Actinomycetota > Actinomycetes > Streptomycetales > Streptomycetaceae > Streptomyces > Streptomyces sioyaensis. The sequence goes on from NZ_SDIF01000242.1 coordinate 1,666, forward strand.
GGCGGTGCCGTGGATCTCGCTCTCGGGGACGCCGGTGAGGTCGATGCGCTCGTACGACTCGACCTCACTGATCGCCGCCCGCAGGACGTCGACCAGCGGCACCGGCTGGTTCCAGCGGCGGCCGGGCTCCTCGCCCGCGAGGATGAGGAGGTTCTCGCCGTTGCGCCGCATGCGGGTGGCGAGGTGGTCGAGCCGGAAGAGGCTCTCCAGCTGGTCCGGGTCCGCCTCGTTGTTCTCCAGGTCGGTGATCAGCTCCAGCTGGCGCTCGATCAGGCCCTGGTTGCGGCTGGAGAGGTTGGTGAAGATCGCGTTGACGTTGCCCCGCAGCAGTGCCTGCTCGGCGGCGAGCCGGACGGCCTCGCGGTGGACCTGGTCGAAGGCCCGGGCGACCTCGCCGATCTCGTCGGTGGTGGCGATCGGGATGGGCGTCACGCGGGTGTCGACCCGGCCCGGGTCCGTCCGGGAGAGCTGGTCGACCAGCATCGGCAGCCGCTGCTCGGCGATGCCGAAGGCGGCGGTGCGCAGCTGGCGCATGTTGCGGCTCATCCGGCGGGCCATCAGACCGGCCACGACGAAGGCGATGATCAGCGCGGCCAGCACGATGCCGGAGTCGACGAAGGTGGACTGGCGGGCGTCGTCGGAGATCTGCGCCGCCTCGTTCACGGCCTTGTCCGCCAGGTCCTTCTCGATGGACCGGTACATGCTGAACTTGCCGGTCGCCGAGGCGAAGTAGCTGTCGGAGGTGATGCCGCGGGTGCTCAGTGACTCCGGCGCCGCGCCGGTGGCGATCAGCGTCGACATCTGGTCGATCGTCGGCGGGGTGCGGAACGGCCGGCCGGCGGCCTGTGCCTGCGCCTTCGCCTGGGCGATCTTGTGCTGCGCGGTCTGCTTGAGCGCGGCGGCGTCCTTGTTCAGCCGGGCGACGTCCTCGGGCGTGCCGCCGGAGGTGAACTCGCCGATGGCGATGCCCTCCAGGTAGCGGTACGACGCGAAGGCGGTCAGCTGGAGCTTGTGCTCCTTGCCGCCCTGCGGGGTGGCCGGGTCGACCAGGAGGTGGGTGCCGATGGACCGTTCCAGCGACTCGGCGGCCTTGGCCAGCGCGATGGCGTAGACGGTACGGCCGTAGGACGTGATGTTGCCGGTGCCCAGGCCGAGTTCGTTGGCGAACTCCATCAGGGGGTGCTGGACCTCGACATAGCCCTCTTCGGTCTGCACACCGTGCAGCTTGGAGGTGTAGGCGACCTGGCGCAGCTTCTGGAGCTTGGGCTCGACCTTCTCGAAGGAGGTGAGCCGGCGCTTGAGGCCGGGCTTGTCCGGCATGGCCTTGGCGGCCTCGTGGAACTTGGCGGCGGCGGCGTCGGTGGCGTCCCGCGCCTCCTGCACGACCGGGTCGTCCTTCTTGCCTTCCAACAGCGGCGCCGCGGTGCGGTCCCGCTCGTCGATCATGGCGGTGCTGTAGGAGAGCGCGGCACGCACGAGCTTCGCGGTGTTCTCCGCGTCCTGTGCCTCCTGCCAGGTGGCGAACGAACTGTTCACCCGCAGGCCGCCGAATACCAGGGCGAGCAGCACCGGAATCAGCAGAATGGCGTTCAGACGGGTCGCCACGCGCCAGTTGCGCGGGGAGTACTTCCCGCCACTGACCGGAGGCTTCGCGACCGTGTTTTCGGGCGCGTCGGAAGCCGGTACGCCACCTCTGGGTGGCGGGGTGAAGTTGCCCCGCCGCGGTTCCTGCGGCTCGGGGCTCTCCTTGCTTCGCCTCACTCGACCAACAACCTCTCGGCGCCGGCACTGACTTGCTGTGCCGTTTCTTCTGGGCGTTCCTACTCCGGAGTTTCAGCGAATTTCAGCACGTCAGGGCGGTGCGTTCCAAACACTGGACAAAGGCGGAGCGGGCGCCGAAGTGCCTTAGATAAAAGGGGCGTTAAGGGCGAGCCGCGGCAAAATGCAGGAGGAATGTGAGCGCAGCGAAGCCGGGCATGCGCGCGGGGTGTCGAAACCCCGGTGATTCACTGTCGAAACGTTATGAAGCAAATTTGTATGCGTGTCGAAGGACACAGATCGACTCAGGGCATCCCGGGAACCTGCCCCGTGGCAGGGCGGAACACCCCGGGTGGGGACAACTGCCGTACGGCCCGCGCCGGATGCCGGGCGGGCCGTCGGGCGCGCTACTGCAGGCGGGCCATCAGCGCGTGCTCCACGAGCGTGATCAGGGCGCTCTTGGCCTCGCTGCGGTGCCGGGCGTCGGTGGTGATGATCGGGGTCCCGGGACCGATCTGCAGCGCCTCGCGCACCTCGTCGGGCGTGTAGGGCTGGTACCCCTCGAAGCCGTTGAGGGCGATGACGAACGGCAGTCCGCTGTTCTCGAAGTAGTCGACCGCGGGGAAGCAGTCGGCGAGGCGTCGGGTGTCGACCAGGACGACGGCGCCGATGGCGCCGCGGACCAGGTCGTCCCA
>NZ_SDIF01000243.1 GCF_004122735.1 Streptomyces sioyaensis
GCGGTGCCGGGGGCTCCGGGGTGGGTTGCCGGACTGCTTCGCTTTACGTCCGGCAACCCACCCCTCCGCCCCCGGCACCTCGCGTTTCGTGACGGGCCACAGCCCGGTGGGGGTGAGGGGGGACGGAGCCGCCGTGGTTGTGCGGGAGTCGTTCGGGGTGCGGGGCCGTGGGGGTGCTGGGTGGGTCAGGAGTTCGGGGGCCAGGGGTCGCCCCAGGAGGTGTTGCGGGCCTGGCGGTATTCGGGGGTGTGGCGTTTGGTGATGGTGGTGCGTTGGAGGCCGTCGGTTGTGGTGCACAGGTCCAGGAGGACCTGGCCCTTGCGGAGTTGGGGCTTGCGGGTGACGCGGGCGGGGGCGGGGGTGGCGTCGAGGGTGGTGGCGGCGACGTAGCTGAACTTTTCGTCCTCGTACGGCAGGGAGCCGCCCTTGACCTGGCGGTGGAGGGAGGAGCGGCTGACCCGGGCGGAGAAGTGGCACCAGTCCTCCCCCGGGACGATGGGGCAGGTGTCGCTGTGCGGGCAGGGCGCGACGATGCGCAGGCCGGCGGCGGTGAGCTGGGTGCGGGCCTCGCGGATGCGGAGGTAGCCGTCGGGGGTGCCGGGTTCGATGAGGACGACGGCGCGGGCGGTGGCCGCGGCGGCGACGACGGCGCGGCGGTCCTCGGGGCGGAGTTCGCCCAGGACGTACGAGACGGTGACCAGGTCCGTGCCGGGCGGGACGGTGAGGCCCTCGCCGATGGTCCGGCGCTGCCACCGGGTGTCGGGCAGGACCCCCTCGGCCAGTTCGCGGCCGAGGTCGAGGGCGGGCTGGGCCCAGTCCAGGACGGTGCTGCGCGGGCCGTCCCAGGTGGCGGCGGTGGCCCAGGTGGCGGCGCCGGTGCCGCCGCCGATGTCCAGGTGGGTGGCCGGGGACCAGTCGGGGACCCGGGCGGCGAAGGCGGCCAGCGCGGCGCGGACGGCTTCGAAGGTGGCCGGCATGCGGTAGGCGGCGTACGCGGCGACATCGGCGCGGTCCCGCAGGACCGGGGCGTCGGTGGGGGTGCGGCCCCGGTAATTGCTGATCAGGCGGTCGACCGCCTGCGCGGCCTGCGTGGGCGGCAGGCCGTCGAGCAGGCCCGCCAGCGCGGCGCGCAGTTCCTCGTGCATGGCGGAAATTCTACGGGGCGCCCCCGCCTGCCCCGGCCGGTCAGGCGCCGCAGGCCACCGCGCGGGCCAGGCGGGTGGCGGCCGCGGCCCGCGGTGCGCTGCCGCCGTTGCGCCGGCGGGGGTGGACGGTGTTGGCGAGGAGGATCAGGAAGGTATCGGTGGCGCGGTCGAGGACCAGGCTGGTGCCGGTGAAGCCGGTGTGGCCGGCCGCGCCGCGGCCCGCCAACTCACCCATGAAATACGGCTGGTCGACGCCGAAGCCGAGGCCGGGCGGGTCGAGCAGGGCGGCGACCGCGTCCGGGCCGAGGATCCGGGTGGTGCCGTAGACGCCGCCGTTGAGCAGGGTGCGGCACAGCACGGCCAGGTCCTGGGCGGTGGCGAAGAGGCCCGCATGGCCGGCCACGCCGCCCAGTGCCCAGGCGTTCTCGTCGTGCACCTCGCCGCGGACCATCCCGCGGTCCGCCTTGGCCCAGGGCCGCCGCTGGTCCTCGGTGGCCGCCACGCCCTGCGGTGCCAGCGGGCCGTAGGAGGTGCTGGACATGCCCAGCGGGCCGGTGATGCCGTCGCGGACCAGGGTGTCCAGCCGCTGACCGGTGCGGTGCTCCAGGACGAGCTGGAGGGCGATGAGGTTGAGGTCGGAGTAGCGGGGGGCGCCGGCGGGGCCGCCGCTGGGGGCCGCTGCCTCCGCCCACAGGAGCGCCAGTTGGGCGGCGCGGTCCCGGAGGTCGTGGAAGGGCAGCTCGGGGGCGAGTCCCGAGGTGTGGGTCAGGAGCTGCCGGACGGTGATGCCGGGGGCGAAGGCCGGCAGATCGGTCCGTACCTCGTCGTCCAGGGCCAGCCGGCCGCGTTCGATCTGCTGGACCGCGGCGACGGCGGTGAAGAGCTTGCTGACCGAGGCCAGGTCGAAGACGGTGCCGACCCGCATCGGCTCCCACCGGTCGCGCGGCAGATCGAGGCCGCGGTCCCGCTCGGGGTCGTAGGCCCGGTAGCGCAGCGCCCAGCCCGCGGCGGCCTCGGCGACGACGACCGGGCCGCGGCCGGCCAGCACCACGACGCCCGGGCACCAGGGCGGGCGGCCCTCGGGAAGCGCTCGCACGCCGCGGACCAGCCGTTCGACCCAGGCGGTGTCGAGCCCTGCCCGGGCCGGTGTGCCGTAGGTGAGTCTCGGTGCGTTCAGAGCCTGGTCCTCTCGCCGGCCGTGCTCGCGGTGCTCTCCCCCCTACGCTGCCACGGGCGGCACAGTCCCAGGAAGCTGACGAGCGCCAATACGGCGCAGGAAAGCTGTACGAGCGCCATCGGTACGGCCGTCCGCTCCCCCGCGATGCCCACCAGCGGGGAGGCCACCGAGCCCAGGAGGAAGGTGGAGGTGCCCAGCAGCGCGGAGGCGGAGCCGGCCGCGTGCGGGGTGCGCAGCAGCGCCAGGGTGTTGGTGCTCGGCATCACCAGACCCATCGCGGCCATGAGGACGAAGAGGCCGGCGGCCACCGGTACCAGGCCCACGTGGCCGAAGACCCCCGAGGACATCGCGAGCAGCGCACCCGCGGCGAGCGCGACCACGGCCAGCCCGGTGCCCAGCACCTTGTCGAGACCGACCCGGCCGACCAGCAGCTTGCCGTTGATCTGGCCGACCGTCACCAGGCCGACGGAGTTGAGGCCGAAGAGCAGGCTGAAGGTCTGCGGGGAGGCCCCGTAGATCTCCTGGACGACGAACGGCGAGGCGGAGATGTAGGCGAAGAGCGCGGCGAAGGCGAAGGCGCCGACCAGGAGATAGCCGGAGAAGACCCGGTCGGCGAGCAGATCGCGCATGGTGCGCAGGGCCGCGCCGAGACCGCCGGGGTGCCGGCGCTCCGGCGGGAGGGTCTCCTTCAGCGTGCGCCAGACGAGGAGGGTGAGCGCCACCCCGACGGCGGTGAGGACGACGAAGACGCCGCGCCAGTCGGTGATCCGGAGGATCTGGCCGCCGATGAGGGGCGCGACGACCGGCGCCACGCCGGAGATCAGCATCAGGGTGGAGAAGAAGCGGGCCATCGCGACGCCGTCGTACAGGTCGCGGACCACGGCCCGGGCGATGACGATGCCCGCCGCGCCGGCCAGGCCCTGCAACAGGCGGAAGGCGATGAGGACTTCGGCGTCGGTGGCGAGGGCGCACAGGGCGGTCGCCAGGATGTAGATCACCATGCCGGCCAGCAGCGGGCGGCGGCGTCCCCACTTGTCGCTCATCGGGCCGACGATCATCTGCCCCAGGGCCATGCCCGCCAGGCAGGTGGTGAGGGTGAGCTGGACGGTGGCGGCCGGGCTGTGCAGGGCGGCGGTCACCTGCGGCAGCGCCGGCAGATACATGTCCATGGAGAGTGGCGGGACCGCCGTGAGCCCGCCGAGAACGAGGGTGACGAGGAGGCTGGTGCGGCGGGCCGCGGCGGGTGCTGCCGGCGCGGCCCGCCCGGTTATGGCGGGCTGGTCTGTGGTCTCGGCCGTACCGGGGCCGGGCTCCGTCATGAAGGTCTCCACGGGTCATCGAGGGGCTGCACCATGGTGGCACGCACCGGACGGCTCACGGCCGGTTCCCAGCCGGTCTTTTGACCGGAGTGCGGCGGCGGGAGGTCCTAGGACCAACGTCCTGGACCCTCTCCCTTCGGGGGAGGGTCCAGGACGTTGGTCCTAGGACCTCCCGCCGCCGCACTCCGGTCAAAAGACCGGCTGGGAACCGGC
>NZ_SDIF01000244.1 GCF_004122735.1 Streptomyces sioyaensis
GGCTGATGCGGCGTTGGTGCCGGTTCGGCTTGATGTGGATGCGCTGCGGGCGCAGGGCACAGCACTGCCACCCCTCTTCCACCGTCTCACCGGACGTCCGACGCGGCGACAGGCGACCGCACGCACCTCGATTGCCGCGGCCGGCTCGCTCGGCGAACGGCTCGCCGCGCTCGCCGAAGGCGACCGTCACGAAGCGGTCCTGGACCTGGTGCGCGGGCAGGTGGCCGCGGTGCTGGGGCACGCAACCCCGGCTGCCATCGCGCCCGACCGAGCCTTCAACGATCTGGGCTTCGACTCGCTGACCGCGGTCGAACTGCGCAACGGCCTCAACACCGCGACCGGCCTGCGACTGCCCGCCACGCTCGTCTTCGACTACCCGACCGCCGGCGACCTCGCCGACCATCTGCTGTCCGAGGTTTCCGGTGACGTGGCCGCCGCCACCGTCCTGCCGTCGACTGCCCTGCTCGCCGACGACCCGATCGTCATCGTCGGCATGTCCTGCCGCTTCCCCGGAGGCATCGGATCGCCCGAAGACCTGTGGAAACTGGTCTCTGCCGGCGACGACGCCATCACCGACTTCCCGGAGAACCGGGGCTGGAACATCGACCGGCTCTACGATCCCACCGAGTCCCGCCCGGACACCACCTATGTGAACAAGGGCGGCTTCCTGCACGACGCGGCGGACTTCGACGCGGACTTCTTCGGCATCAGTCCCAACGAAGCCCTCATCACCGATCCGCAGCAGCGACTGCTGCTGGAAACGTCCTGGGAGGCGCTGGAGCGGTCGGGGATCGACCCCGCGACGCTCAAGGGCAGCTCCACCGGTGTCTTCGCCGGCGTGGTGTACCACGACTACACCGGCAGCAGCAGCTCCGGCAGCATCGTCTCCGGCCGGATCGCCTACACCTATGGCCTGGAGGGCCCGGCGGTGACGGTGGACACGGCATGCTCCTCGTCCCTGGTGGCGCTGCATCTGGCGAGTCAGGCGCTGCGCAACGGCGAGTGCGATCTCGCCCTCGCGGGCGGTGTGACGATCATGGCCTCACCTGCCGCCTTCGTGGAGTTCAGCCGCCAGCGCGGCCTCTCCCGCGACGGTCGCTGCAAGGCCTTCGCCGCCGCGGCGGACGGCACCGGCTGGGGCGAGGGCGTAGGGATCCTGGTGGTGGAGCGGCTCTCGGACGCGCGGCGTAAGGGGCACCGGGTGCTCGCGCACGTACGCGGCTCCGCCGTGAACCAGGACGGTGCGAGCAACGGCCTCACCGCGCCGAACGGCCCTGCCCAGCAGCGCGTCATCCGCCAGGCGCTGGCCAACGCCGGGCTGACCCCGGCCGAGGTGGACGCCGTCGAGGCCCACGGCACCGGCACCGTCCTCGGTGACCCGATCGAGGCACAGGCGCTGCTCGCGACGTACGGCCAGGAGCGCGCCGCCGACCGGCCGCTGTGGCTGGGATCGGTCAAGTCCAACATCGGCCACACCCAGGGCGCCGCGGGTGTCGCCGGGATCATCAAGATGGTCATGGCGATGCGCCACGGCGTGCTGCCCCGCACCCTGCACGTGGACGAGCCGTCCGCCCACATCGACTGGACGGCGGGCGCGATGCGGCTGCTGACCGACGACGTCACTTGGAACGCGGACGACCGGCCGCGCCGCGCGGGCGTCTCGTCCTTCGGCATCAGCGGCACCAACGCCCACGTCATCATCGAGCAGGCGGCGGATGCCGAGGAGCCGGCCGCCGACCCGTCCGCGGTCCGTCCGTCGAGTGACGTCGTCGTGCCATGGGTCGTGTCCGCCCGCGGGGAGGGCGGGCTGCGGGCCCAGGCGGCGCGGCTCGCGTCGTATGTGACGGAGCACGACGAGCTCCGTCCGGTGGACGTGGGCTGGTCGCTGGCCGCACTGCGCGGCGCGCTGGAGCAGCGTGCGACCGTGCTGGGCGCGGACAAGGCCGAGCTGGTGGCCGGCCTGCGTGCCCTGGCGGAGGGCACCACCGCACCGGGCCCGGCGCGTACCGGGGGCAAGACCGCGTTCCTGTTCACCGGGCAGGGCGCGCAGCGGGTCGGGATGGGCCGTGAGCTGTACGAGACGTACCCCGTCTTCGCCCGGTCGCTGGACGAGATCTGCGACCGGCTCGACGGTCTGCTGGAACGGCCTCTGAAGGACGTGCTGTTCGCGGCCGAGGAGCCACAGGATCAGGAGGGGACGGACGCGGCGGATCTGCTGGGACGTACGGCGTACGCCCAGCCCGCCCTGTTCGCGGTCGAGGTGAGCCTCTACCGCCTGCTGAGTGCCTGGGGTGTGCGCCCGGACTTCGTGCTGGGCCATTCGATCGGCGAAATCGCCGCCGTACACATCGCCGGGATGCTGTCCCTGGCCGACGCATGCGAGCTGGTCGCCGCCCGTGGCCGGCTGATGCAGGCGCTGCCGGCCGGCGGCGCGATGGTCGCGGTCGAAGCGACGGAGGAAGAGACCCTGCCGTTGCTCGCGGAGGCCGCGGGGGTCGGCCTGGGCGCGGTCAACGGCCCGCGGTCGGTCGTCCTGTCCGGTCCCGAGGCGGCGGTGGAAGAGGTCGCGGAGCGGCTGCGGGCCCAGGGCCGCAAGACGTCCCGGCTGCGGGTGTCGCACGCCTTCCACTCCTCGCTGATGGAGCCGATGCTGGCTGACTTCCGACAGGTCCTGGAGGGGCTGACGTTCGCCGATCCGCAGATAACGGTGGTGTCCAACGTGACCGGCGACGTCGCCGACCCGCAGCAGCTGCGCTCCGTGGAGTACTGGCTGCGGCATGTCAGCGAGCCGGTGCGCTTTGCCGAGGGGGTGCGCAGCGCGGTCGACCGCGGCGTGACACGGTTCGTGGAAGTGGGCCCCGACGGTGTGCTGACGGGCCTCGCGCAGACCTGCCTGGCCGAGACCGAGGAGTCGGAGCGGGCGGTGTGCGTGGCGCTGCTCCGCAAGGGGCGGCCGGAGGCGCGGTCGCTGCTGTCCGGGCTGGGCCGTCTGTACGCCGCAGGTGGCGAGGTGGGCTGGCCCGCCGTGTTCGAGGGCAGCGGCGCCCGCGCGGTCGACCTCCCCACGTACGCGTTCCAGCGCCGTCGTTACTGGTCGCAGACGCCGACCGATCACGGCGACCCGGCGGCCATCGGCTTGGGCGCCACCGATCACCCGCTGTTGGGTGCGGCTGTCGCGCTCGCCGACTCCGAGGGGTTCCTTTTCACCGGTCGGCTCTCTGCCCGGACACAGCCCTGGCTTGCCGACCACGTCGTGGGCGGCTCGATCTTCTTCCCTGGCACCGGGTTCGTCGAGTTGGCGATTCGGGCGGGGGATCAGGTCGGGTGCGGTGTGGTGGAGGAGTTGACGTTGGAGGCGCCGTTGGTGCTGCCGGCGCGTGGTGGTGTGCAGGTCCAGGTGGTGGTGGGGGCACCGGAGGGTGCTGCTGGGACGCGTTCGGTCCGCGTGTTCTCGCGTGCTGAGGATGCGGCGGGTGACGGGTCGTGGTTGCGGCATGCGACGGGTCTGCTTGGTGCTGGGGCGCGTAGTGGTGGGGTGCGCGGTGGTGGTGCGGATGATGTCGATTTCGGTGTGTGGCCTCCGGTCGGGGCGGTTCCGGTGTCGGTGGAGGGTGTGTACGAGCGGTATGCGGAGGCGGGGTTGTCGTACGGCCCTGTGTTTCGGGGGCTGAGGGCTGCGTGGCGGTTGGGTGAGGATGTTTTCGCTGAGGTGGTGTTGCCTGAGGGTGTGGGGGTTGAGGGGTTTGGTGTGCATCCTGCGGTGTTGGATGCGGCGTTGCATGCGGTGGGTTTG
>NZ_SDIF01000245.1 GCF_004122735.1 Streptomyces sioyaensis
CGGTGGGCGAGGAGGCGGGCCGGGCGGCGGTTGATGTGCGCAGGGAGGCCGATGGTCAGGGCATCGGTGATCTCCTGCGGGGCCGCCCCGCGGTCGAGCCAGTCCGTGACGGCCGGGGCGAGTGCCGTGATCTCCCGCTCGGAGAGGAACAGCCGGCGGTCGCGGTGGGGGAGGGCGGCGAGGAGATCGGCGGCTTGCGGTGCGGGCGGGGCGATGGCTGGTACGGGCTCTGACGGCGGCGGGTTCTCCGGCTCGGTGGTGGGCTCGGGGCCGCGTGCTTCGGCGGCCGCCGGGGGCGTCTTAGGGGCTGCTTCCGGGTCGGAGAAGTGCGCGCAGAGGGCGGCGATGGTGATGGGCGCACCGTCCGGGAGGGACAGGATGTACGCCGCGACGCCGACCGTGACCGCGCTACCTGCCCGCTGCGCAAGGTGGTTGGAGGACGGTGAAGCGGGAGGTCTGACGCGTACGGATGTGGATGACGCCACTGGAAGGGCGAGCGTGTGCGGATGAGGGCGCGTTAGAATGCGCGGAAGTCATGGGGAAGGTCTCGTCTTCCTGGTGATCAGGCCCTCGGATCGGGATTGCAGTCCCGCCGGGGGCCGTTCTGTGTGCGGTGGTGGTGCTGAGGTCGCAGTGGAACTGCGGTGAGCGTAACCGCATTCCGGACGCGCTCGCGCTCAAGTCACCCGATGCGGTGAGGAGTTGGGGCGGCGGTAGGTGGGTGGGGTTCTCTGCCCGGGTTCTTTGGTTGGTCGGCCGGATCACCGGCGGTCGGTGGGGCGGAACCTGGTGCCGCCCCACCGGTGTCCGGTCAGCCGACTTCCGGCGCGACCTGGGCGTATGCGAGGAAGGCGTCCAGGAGGTGAAGGGCGTCCAGGAGGTGGGGGAGACCGCTGTCTGCGCGTCGTTCGGAACTGACCGTCGCTCGGAACTGACAACTGACAAATGTCATGGGGAAGCCAGGACAGTCGAGACTGTTGCGGCGTGCGGCGGTGCCCGAAGCTGAAAGCGTTGAGGAATGACGCAGTGCAGAGAACATCGGGGGAGCCACCGTGAGCCAGAGCGAGAGCCAGAGCCGGAGCCGGAGCCAGGGCAAGAGTCAGGGTGAGAGCCGGGGCCGTAGTGCGGTCGCCGGTGGCGGCAAGCAGCCCAATCCGCTGGTGCAGAGCCTGCTGCCGCTGGTCCTGGACGCGGGCGTTCCCATGGCCATGTACTTCATCCTCAGCGACGGTTTCGGGCTGAGCGAGGTGGCCGCGCTGGGGTGGAGCAGTGTGGTGCCGGCGCTGCGTACGGTCTGGAGCCTGGTGCGGCGCACCGGCGTCAACGGCCTCGCGCTGCTGATCCTCGTCGTCAACGCCGTGGGTCTGGCCACCAGCACGGTGACCGGTGATCCGCGGCTGATGCTCGCCAAGGACAGCGTGACCAGCAGCGTCATCGGGATCTCGATGATCGTCTCCGTGTTCCTGGGGAAGCCGCTGATGACCGCCGGGCTCAAGCCGTTCGTGACGAAGGGCGGCCCGGACGGCGAGGCGGCCTGGGACCGTCTGATGGCCGGGTCCGCACCGTTCCGTCGCGCCGAGCGGAGGTTCTCGCTGATCTGGGGGACCGTGCTGCTGACCGAGTGTGTGGTGAAGGCGATCGGCGCGTACACGATTCCGGTGCACACGATGGTCTGGCTGGGGACCGTGCTGACGCTGGTGGCCGTCCTGCTCTCGATGGTCGTCGCGGGCGGAAGCTGCGCGGACCCGATGGAGAAGATGGTCAAGGCCGAGGTGGAGCGGGTGGCGGACACTGCGGCTGCTGACACGGGAACGGCCGTCTCCGCCTCCGCCTCCGCCGCTACGGCGGTCGGGGCCGCGGGCTGAGCGGCCCAGGGGTCCGGTGACCGCCCTCGTCAACCGGTGCGGGGTCGGCCGAGTGGGGGGCGGTCAACTGTGAGGTGCCGCACAGCGGGCGGGGTGCTGTGCGGTGCCCGTTGGCCGAGGTCAGGGCGTTGACCTGCGGGCATGCAGCGGGGCAGGGGTGCGGCGGAGGAGTGGGGCGCGGGCGTACATGATCGACGTGTCGCGCATGCCACAGTCGATCGGTGCGATGTTGCTGAATAGTGTCGGCGGTGCGACAGGACGTCGGCACTGCCGGGCCAGGAGTGGTGGTGACCCGCGTGCGCCAGGAGTTTCCGTGCGCGTGAGGGGTCGTCAGGTCCGGACCGCAGACGGCCTCTCCGCGGCCACGAAGGGAACGGAAGTCATGTCGACTGTTCAATCTGACGTCAAGCCCGGCGTTCATCCGGCCGGGCCGGCGGCCCTGTACGCCGAGCTGGTCCGGCGCAATCCCGGGGAGCCCGAGTTCCATCAGGCGGCTCTTGAGGTGCTGGAGACGCTGGCCCCCGTGCTGGCGGCCCGTCCGGAGCTCGCCGAGGCGAAGGTCCTGGAGCGGATCTGTGAGCCGGAGCGGCAGATCATGTTCCGCGTCCCCTGGCAGGACGATTCCGGGACGGTTCATGTCAACCGGGGCTTCCGGGTGGAATTCAACAGCGCGCTCGGCCCGTACAAGGGCGGTCTGCGCTTCCACTCGTCGGTGAATCTGGGGATCGTGAAGTTCCTCGGCTTCGAACAGATTTTCAAGAACTCTCTTACCGGGCTGAACATCGGCGGCGGCAAGGGCGGCAGCGACTTCGACCCGCACGGGAAGTCGGACGCCGAAGTCATGCGCTTCTGCCAGTCGTTCATGACGGAGCTGCACCGCCATCTCGGCGAGCACACCGACGTACCGGCGGGCGACATCGGCGTCGGCGGCCGCGAGATCGGCTATCTCTTCGGGCAGTACCGGCGGATCACCAACCGCTGGGAGGCCGGTGTGCTCACCGGCAAGGGGCTGGCCTGGGGCGGCTCCAAGGCCCGTACCGAGGCCACCGGTTACGGGAACGTGCTTTTCACCGAGGAGATGCTCAAGCAGCGCGGTGAGGAGCTGGACGGGCAGCAGGTGGTGGTCTCCGGATCCGGAAATGTCGCGATCTACACCATCGAGAAGGCGCAGGCGCTCGGCGCCAACGTGCTGACCTGCTCGGACTCCGGCGGCTATGTCGTCGACGAGAAGGGCATCGATCTGGCGCTGCTGCGGCAGATCAAGGAGGTCGAGCGCGGCCGGATCAGTGCGTACGCCGAGCGGCGCGGGGTGTCGGCCACCTATGTGCCCGGCGGGCGGGTGTGGGACGTGGCGTGCGATGTGGCGCTCCCGTCGGCGACCCAGAACGAGCTGGACGAGGACGCCGCCCGGATCCTGGTCCGCAACGGCGTCAAGGCGGTCTCCGAGGGCGCCAACATGCCGACGACGCCGGAGGCGGTCTCGCTCCTGAAGGCGGCCGGGGTGGCCTTCGGTCCCGGTAAGGCCGCCAATGCGGGCGGTGTCGCGACCAGTGCGCTGGAGATGCGGCAGAACTCCTCGCGGGATGCGTGGTCCTTCGAGCGTACGGAGGGCGAACTCGCGACGATCATGCGCGGGATCCACCGGCGCTGCTACGAGACCGCGGAGCGCTTCGGGCTGCCCGGTGACTATGTCGCGGGCGCCAACATCGCGGGCTTCGAGCGGGTGGCGGACGCGATGCTGGACCAGGGGTTGATCTGATCCTCGGGGGGTGGGGGGAAAGTCGGAAGAGTCACGCGCCTGGATCCACCGCCCCAAACCCC
>NZ_SDIF01000246.1 GCF_004122735.1 Streptomyces sioyaensis
CTGCTCGGCGCACACGAACTGGCTCTGATGCCCGACGGCGCCCCCCTGCCGGGTCTTTGGTTTTTTCCCCGCCGCCCACCCCCCTTCGGGGGGTGGGCGGGTGTGGAGGGGCACTTCGCCTGAGAGCCCGCGGCACCTGGCGTGACGGCCGGCAGGCGTTTCGGCCACCTCGCGCGAGTGCCCGCCGCCCGGCCCCCCCAAGGCGCGCTCACGCCGAATGGCGCAGGTGCTCCGGCAGTACGGGGGCGCTGAAGGGGCGGCCGTGTGCGTAGCGTTCGAGTTCGTCCAGGGCGTGGTCGGCCAGGCGGTGGAGCTCGGTGCCCAGCGATCCCGCCACGTGGGGGGTCAGCAGCACGTTCGGGAGGTCCCACAACGGCGAGCCGGGCGGCGGGAGTTCGGGCTCGGTGACGTCGAGGACGGCGTGCAGGCGGCCGCTGAGCAGCTCGGGGAGCAGCGCCGCCGGGTCGACCAGGGAGCCACGGGCGGTGTTGATCAGGGTGGCGCCGTCGGGCATCAGAGCCAGTTCGTGTGCGCCGAGCAGATGGTGGGTGGCGGGCAACTGCGGGGCGTGCACGGTGACGATGTCGCTGTCGGCGCAGAGCGCGTCGAGCGGGACCGGCGTCACGCCGAGCCGGGCGGCCTCGGCGGCGTCCACGTACGGGTCGTACAGCAGAACGCGCAGGTCGAACGGGCGCAGCAGCTCGATGACGCGGCGGCCGATACGGGAGGCGCCGAGGACGCCGACGGTGCGGTGGTGGTTGCCGGCGCCGGCGAGTTCGTCCTGCCAGTCGTGCGGTGCGCGCAGGCTCCGATAGCGGTGGGCGGAGTGCAGGACCCGCTTGTTGGCGAAGAGGATCGCGGCGAGCGTGTACTCGGCCACCGGGAGCGCGTTGGCGACGGCGGCCGAGCTGACCGCGATACCGCGCTCCCAGCAGGCGTCGGTGAGGTGGTGCCGGACCGAGCCGGCGGCGTGGATGACGGCGCGCAGCCGGGGCGCCGCCTCCAGGACGGCGCCGGTGAGCGGCGGGGCGCCCCAGCAGGTGAGGAGAACCTCGGCGTCGGCGAGGGCGGTGGCGACCGCGGGGGTGGGGTCGGCCAGGTCGTGTGCGACGAGGTGCGGGTCGGTACGGGCCAGCGCCACCAGGCGGGTGCGATGCCGGGCATCGAGCAGCCGGCCGGCGATGCCGGGTGCCATCGAGAGCAGCAACGCGGGCCGGGCAGGGGGCTTTTCCACAGGTCCGGCGGCGGTGTCAGAGGTCGGGTGCATAGTGAGGAACGTGCTCCTTCGCGGTCGCCCGTCAGTGCGCGTCACCTGCCGCCACCGGTGGCGGGAGCGGCGCCTCCAGTGTGTCGCCGCAGGGCCGGGGTGGCGACCGCCGGCGAGCGGACGGCGCGAGGAGCCGACCGGTGATGAGGAGCCGACCGGTGATGAGGAGCCGACCGGTGACGAGGAGAAGGGAGCGGGCAATGAGGGGAGCGGGCATGAAGGGGGCGGGTGTGAGGGGAGCGGGCAGGAAGGGTGCGGGAGACACGGAAGCCGCTGGCCGGTATGCCCGATTGACGTGCGGTCAGGCACGGCTGAAGGATTTCGTCACCCGGCCGCCGCCCACCGCCACAGGGGGAGCCATGTCCGAGCCGCACTCCGAGCCTGCTGCCGTACGCCGTCGGCGTCCTCCGTGTCACCCGCCCTTCACGCTGCCGCCCGAGGACCGCCGCCGCAGCCCGTACACCGGCTGGACCCGCGCCCACTGGGAGGCGACGGCCGACGGCCTGCTGCGGGCCACCGCCCCCTGTGCCTCCCCGTGCCACGGTCTGATCGTCCTCCCCGGAGCCCGCCCCAGCTCCTCCGGCCCCCGCTCGGACGGCCTCGAAGGCTTCGCCCGTACGTTCCTGCTCGCGGCGCTCCGCGTGGCCGGCGCCGACGGCCGCGACCCGCACGGCTACCTTCCCCGTTACGCCGAAGGTCTCGCCGCGGGCACCCGCAGGCCCACCGCCGTACGTGAGCTGACCTCGGCCGACCCGGATTCCTGGCCCCGTATCGACGCCGTCCGCCAGGCCCGTGTCGAGGCCGCCTCAATCGCCCTCGGGCTGCGCCTGACCCGGCGCCGGCTGTGGGACACCCTCGACGAGGGCATCCGCGCCCGCGTCGCCGAGTGGCTGCTGCCCGCCTTGGGCCCGTCCCCCGTCGACAACAACTGGTGGCTCTTCGGCCTCACCGTCGGCGGCTTCCTGCGCGAGGCGGGCATCGAGACCGACCGCGCCGGCGCGGCCATCGACCGTGCGCTGACCCGCATCGAGGACTGGTACCGGGGAGACGGCTGGTATGCGGACGGCGACAACCGCGCCTTCGACCACTACAACGCCTGGGCGCTGCATTTCTACCCGGTCCTGCACGCCCATCTCGGCGCCGACCGGACCCTCCTGGCCACCTACGGCCCCCGCCTGCACGCCCAACTGGACGCCTGCACCCGCCTCTTCGACACCAACGGGGCACCGCTGCCCTTCGGCCGCTCTCTCACCTACCGCTTCGCCGCCGCGGCCGCCCCGTGGCTGGGCGCCCTCACCGGACACACCCCGCTCACCCCCGGCGCCACCCGCCGCCTCGCCTCCGGGACCCTGCGGCACTTCCTCGACCACGGCGCCCTCACCCGGGACGGCCTGTTACCGCTCGGCTGGTACGGCCCGTACGCACCGATGCTCCAGAGTTACTCCGGCCCGGCCTCGCCCTACTGGGCGGCCAAGGGCTTCCTCGGCCTGCTGCTCCCCGCCGACCATCCCGCCTGGACCGCTCCCGAGGAGGCGCTCCCCGCCGAAACCGCCGACGCCGCCGGGCCGTTGGGTCCCACAGGCCTGCTGCTCCAGTCCACCGTCTCCGACGGCCTGGTCCGCCTCCACAACCACGGCAGCAATTCCGTCCGCAGCACCCCCGACCCCTATTACGCCCGCTTCGCCTACTCCACCCGCACCGGGCCCACGGCGCCCGCCGCCGAGGACCCGGCCCTGCCCGACAACCACTTCGCCCTGCTCCTCGACGGCCGCCCCACCACCCGCGGCCCCGCCACCCCGCATGCCGCCGGGCCCGACCGGGCTTCCTCCCTCCACACACCGCGCCATGCCGACGGCACCGAACTCGCCGGCATCCGGATCCTGTCCGCCACCCTCGTCCACGGCCGCGCCGAACTCCGCGCCCACCGGGTCACCGGCGCCGCCCCCGGCACCCGCGTACGCCAGACCGGCTGGGCCACCACCCCCGACGGCCCCAC
>NZ_SDIF01000247.1 GCF_004122735.1 Streptomyces sioyaensis
GCCCCCTGGTCCCCGTCCCGCGCCCTGGCCACCGCCGCCCGGGTCCTGCACCAGCTGCGCCACGACCCGCGCACCATCGCACTGATGCTGGTCGTCCCCTGCGTGATGATCGCCCTGCTGCGCTACGTCTTCGACGCCCGCCCGCAGACCTTCGACGCCATCGGCGCCTCTCTCCTCGGCATCTTCCCGATGATCACGATGTTCCTGGTGACCTCCATCGCCACCCTGCGCGAACGCACCTCCGGCACCCTGGAACGCCTGCTCGCGATGACCCTCGGCAAGGCCGACCTGATCAGCGGCTACGCCCTCGCCTTCGGCCTGCTCGCCGTCCTGCAGTCCGCCCTCGCCACCGGCCTGTCCGTCTGGGTCCTCGGCCTGGACGTCATCGGCTCCCCCTGGCTCCTGCTCCTGGTGGCCGTCCTCGACGCCCTGCTGGGCACCGCCCTCGGACTCTTCGTCTCGGCCTTCGCCGCCTCCGAATTCCAGGCCGTCCAGTTCATGCCCGCCGTCCTGATGCCCCAGCTGCTGCTCTGCGGCCTGTTCACCCCGCGCGACACCATGCAGCCCGCCCTCAAGGCGCTCTCCGACGTCCTCCCGATGTCCTACGCCGTCGACGGCATGAACGAAGTCCTCCGGCACCCCGACATCACCGGCGACTTCGTCCGCGACGCCGTCATCGTGACCGGCTGCGCCCTCCTGGTCCTCGCCCTCGGCGCCGCCACCCTTCGCCGCCGTACGGCCTGACGCCGTCCCGGCCCGCGGAACGCCGCCGCGCCGTACACCCGCCAGGTGCGAGGATGACGGCGTAACCGACCGCTCAACGGGCCGGCCCTCGGGCCACCGCCCGGGCACCACCGGCGAGGTGAACCGCAGCATGACCCAGAAGGTCGCCGTACTCGGCACCGGAAAAATCGGCGAAGCCCTGCTCAGCGGCATGATCCGGGGCGGTTGGGCGCCGTCCGACCTCCTGGTCACCGCCCGCCGTTCCGAACGCGCCGAACAACTCCGCGCCCGCTATGGCGTCGAAGCGGTCAGCAACCCGGAGGCCGCCAAGGCCGCCGACACCCTCATCCTCACCGTCAAGCCCCAGGACATGGGCACCCTTCTGACGGAGCTGGCCCCGCACGTCCCCGCCGACCGCCTGGTCATCAGCGGCGCCGCCGGCATCCCCACGTCCTACTTCGAGGAGCGCCTGGCCGCCGGCACCCCGGTCGTACGGGTCATGACGAACACCCCCGCCCTCGTTGACGAGGCGATGTCCGTCATCTCCGCCGGCACCCACGCCACCGGCGCCCACCTCACCCGCGCCGAGGAGATCTTCTCCGGCGTCGGCAAGACCCTCCGCGTCCCGGAGTCCCAGCAGGACGCCTGCACCGCACTCTCCGGCTCCGGCCCGGCGTACTTCTACTTCCTCGTCGAGGCCATGACCGACGCCGGCATCCTGCTCGGCCTGCCCCGCGACAAGGCCCACGACCTCATCGTCCAGGCCGCCATCGGCGCCGCGGTGATGCTCCGCGACAGCGGCGAACACCCCGTCACCCTCCGGGAGAACGTGACCTCCCCGGCCGGCACCACCATCAACGCCATCCGCGAACTGGAGAACCACGGCGTCCGCGCCGCCCTCATCGCCGCCCTGGAAGCCGCCCGCGACCGCAGCCGCGAACTGGCCACCGGCAACGGCTGACCCGACGCCGGGAGCCACACCCCACACCCCACGGCCCGGGGCGAGGGCACTTCCCCTCACCCCGGCCCGCGGCGCCCAGCCACCGGCCACCGCGCCCCGCTCCCTCGCCGGCGCTCCCCAAGAACGCCCCTACTGGCCCTCTGGACGTTCCCTAGGCCATCAGCCCGACCGCCCGATAGGCCGCATCCACCCGCGGCCTGGCCAGCGCTCGCGCCCGCTCGGCCCCGTCGCGCAGCACCCCATCGACATACGCGGGGTCGGCGGCCAGCTCCGCATGCCGCTTCCGCGCCGGCCGCAGCAGCTCCACCACGGCCTCCGCCACGTCCCTCTTCAACGCGCCGTACGAGGCGTACCCCTCGGCCAGCCGCTCCGGATCGCCACCCGTACACGCGGCCAGCACATCCAGCAGGTTCGCCACCCCCGGCCGCTCGCCCCGCTCGTACACGACATCGCTCGCCGTATCCGTCACGGCCCGGATCACCTTCTTCCGCACCACCTCCGGCTCGTCCAGCAGATAGACGATCCCGGCAGTCCTGGCGTGCGACTTCCCCATCTTCGACGTCGGCTCCTGCAGATCCATCACCCGCGCCGCCACCGCCGGATACGTCACCTTCGGCATCACGAACGTCGCCCCGTACCGCTCGTTGAACCGCCCCGCCAGATCCCGCGTCAGCTCCAGGTGCTGCGCCTGGTCCTCCCCGACGGGCACCTCATGCGTCCCGTACGCCAGGATGTCCGCCGCCATCAGCGCCGGATACGTCAGCAGCGACAGCCGCACGCTCCCACCCCGCGCCTGCTCCCGCGCCGCCTTCTCCTTGTACTGGATCATGCGCCGCATCTCTCCGTCGGAGGCCGTGCACTCCATCAGGTACGACAGCCGCAGATGCTCATCCACCTGGCTCTGCACGAACAGGGTGCACCGCTCCGGATCCAGCCCCGCGGCCAGCAACAGCGTCGCCGCCTGCCGAGTGAGCCGCCGCACCCGCGCCGGCTCGTGCTCCACGGTCAGCGCATGCAGATCCACCACACAGAACAGCGCATCCGCCCGGTGCTGGTCCTCCTCGACCCACCGCCGCATCGCCCCGAGGTAGTTCCCCAGCGTCAGATGCCCCGTCGGCTTCACACCACTGAAGATCCGCGCTCGCTCCGCCATCGCCATCCCGTCCGTCCTTGTCTTCCGCGCCCTGCCGGGCGCCTCGGGACCGCCGACCTCACCGGCCGGCTGCGAAAGGGAGAAACGCGAACGGCCGCCGAAGCGGCGGCCGTGGTCATGCATGCGCTACTGGTCGGCCGCCGTCAGGCGAGCCACCACTGCTGTACGAGCGCATGCGTAGTCATGCGGCCAAGCTACCGCGCCGACCCTTCCCTCGCACGGGTTTGAAGCCCCTCACCCCCTCGTGTAGTGTTCTCCGAGTTGCCCCGGAGCCGACAGGCACCAGCAGCCATCCCGCCGCCTCGCGGCACACCACTACTGCACGGCCCCTCAACGGGACCCATTTCGGCATGCCGAAATTCGGACCGTGACGTGATTATGCGTCAGCGAGGAATTCCGCTAAAGTAGTGATCACGCCG
>NZ_SDIF01000248.1 GCF_004122735.1 Streptomyces sioyaensis
ACCAGCGCACACGCATCCGCCAACGACAGCACCCCGGCCACATGAGCCGCCGTGATCTCACCGATGGAATGCCCGGCGACCACGTCAGGGCGTACGCCCCACGACTCGACGAGCCGGAACAGTGCCGTCTCCACGGCGAACAGGGCGGGCTGCGCGTACTCGGTACGGTCGAGCAGAGCACTCTCCGCCGACCCGTCATCCTCCGCGAACAGCACTTCCTTCAAAGGCCGTTCAAGCTGTAGGTCGAGATGGCCGCAGGCCTCGTCCAGCGCCCGCGCGAACACCGGGAACGCCTCATACAACTCACGCCCCATCCCCGCCCGCTGCGCACCCTGCCCGGTGAACAGGAACGCCAGCCGCCCCTCAGCCGCCACACCCCGGACAACGCCCACCGCATCCTCACCAGCAGCAAGCGCGGTCAACCCAGCCACCAACTCACCACGGCCCGCACCCGCTACCACCGCGCGATGTTCCAGCTGCGCCCGCGTCGTCGCCAGCGCATACCCCACATCCGCCGGATCCGGAGCATCCGCACGCTCCAGCAGGCCCAACAGCGCGGCCGCCTGGGCGCTCAGCGCCTCAGCCGAGCGGGCGCTGAGCACCAACGGCGGCACCGGCCCCGAGGATTCACGGGACTCCGGAAGCCCTGCCCCCTCCTCAACCGGGTCCGTCGCCGGGGCAGGGGCCGGAGCCTCCTCGATGATCACGTGCGCGTTCGTCCCGCTGATCCCGAACGCGGAGACGCCGGCGCGACGCGGGCGGCCGTCCGGGGTCTCCCACGGCATCGCCTCGGTGAGGAGTTCCACCTCGCCCGCCGACCAGTCGACATGCGAGGACGGTGCGTCCACGTGCAGGGTCTTGGGCAGTACGCGGTGCTGCATGGCCAGCACCATCTTGATCACGCTGGCGGCGCCGCCAGCGGCCTGGGTGTGTCCGAGGTTGGACTTTGCCGAGCCCAGCCGCAGCGGCCGGTCGGCGGGACGCTCCTGGCCGTAAGTCGCCAGGATCGCCTGGGCCTCGATGGGGTCGCCGAGCTTCGTACCCGTGCCGTGCGCATCGACGGCGTCCACCTCGGCCGGTTGCAGGCCCGCGTTGGCCAGCGCCTGGAGGATCAGCCGTTGCTGCGACGGGCCGTTGGGGGCGGTCAGGCCGTTGCTGGCGCCGTCCTGGTTCACCGCGCTGCCGCGTACCACCGCCAGCACCCGGTGTCCGTTGCGCCGTGCGTCCGACAGCCGCTCGACCACGAAGACGCCGACGCCCTCGGCGAATCCGGTGCCGTCCGCGGCCTCGGCGAAGGCCTTGCAGCGGCCGTCGGCGGCCAGACCGCGCTGCCGGCTGAACGCGGTGAACATGCCGGGGCTGCCCATCACGGCGACACCGCCGACCAGGGCCAGCGAGCACTCACCGTTGCGCAGCGACTGGGCCGCCAGGTGCAGGGAGACCAGCGAGCCGGAGCACGCCGTGTCCACCGTGACGGCGGGGCCTTCCAGGCCGAGGGTGTAGGAGACCCGGCCGGAGGCGACACTCGGCGCGTTGCCGGTCATCAGATAGCCGTCGAGGCCCACGGGAGCCTGGTGCACCCGGGTGCCGTATTCGTGCACCTCGGCGCCGAAGAAGACACCGGTCCGGCTGCCGCGGAGCGAGACCGGGTCGATGCCCGCACGCTCCAGCGCCTCCCAGGAGGTCTCCAGGACCAGCCGCTGCTGCGGGTCCATCGCCAGCGCCTCGCGCGGGCTGATCTTGAAGAAGTCCGCGTCGAAGTCGGCGGCGCGCGCCAGGAAGCCGCCCTGGTCGACGTAGGACGTGCCGGGCTGGTCGGGGTCCGGGTCGAACATGCCGGGGACGTCCCAGCCGCGGTCGGTGGGGAAGTCCGAGAGCACTTCCCGGCCGTCGGCCATCAGCGCCCAGAATTCCTCGGGGGAGTCGACCCCGCCCGGGTAGTGGCAGCCGATTCCGATGATCGCGACCGGATCCTCGTCGTCCCCCGAGGTCTGCCGGACGGCCGCGGCGACCGGCTCCGCCGCCAGACCGAGGGCCCGGATGCGCACGAAGTGGCTCAGCGCGACCGGCGTGGGGTGGTCGTAGACCGCGGTGATGGGCAGTTCCAGGCCGGTGGCCGCGGACAGCCGGGCGTGCATGTCCACAGCGGCCAGCGAGTCGAAGCCCAGCTCAAGGAAGGGACGGGCGGTGTCGACCACATCCTTGGTGTCCGGGCGGGCGCGGCGCAGCGCGGCGACGGTCTGCTCGTGCACGAGCTCAAGTACGGCGCGCTCCTGCTCGGCCGCGGTCAGTCCGGTGAGCCGCTCTGCCAGAACGGACCGCAGTGCGGTCGGCTCGGACCTCGATGCGCCCCCGGGCTCGCCCGCTGTCCCGGCAGACGCGGCACCGGACTCGGAAGGAACGTTCGCAGACTCTGTCATGTGGTGCACTCCAAAAAAATTCCGCGGGCGAAGAGGCAGGCAGGCGGCCGTGCAGTCGGCGATGCAGTCGGCGGTGTGTGACCGGAAATCGGTCAGTGCGATCGGTCGGCGCGATCGGTCGGCGCGATCGATCACCGTGATCGGTCACCGTGATCGGTCAAGGCAAGGGCGGGCCCTTCTCGGACGGGGCTACGAACGGGGCTACGGGCGGGGCTACGGGCGGGGCTGTCGGCGTGCCCGCGGTGTGCGGCGAATCGCGCCACAGGGACGGCTCGTCGTAGCTGCGCTGCACGTAGGACAGCGCTTCGAGCAGGTCCGATGAGGTGACGGGACGGGACCGGCGGCCGTCCACCAGATCCGTGAGGGGCAGCGAGCCGGTGTCGGCCCAGCGCAGCCAGCCGTCGCCGTCGATGTAGCTGCGGCTGCGGCCCGCGTTGTCCGGATGCACGCAGTACGGGATGTCCAGGTAGCCGCGCTTGAAGGCGAGCAGCAGCGCATGACCCACGTCCGGATGGCTGTTCAGCACGGCGTCCACGAGCGCCCGCGCCTCGGCGTACGTTTGCGAGTCCCCGGCCGCCGGCGCCCCGCCCGCCGGGCACACATCCCCCTG
>NZ_SDIF01000249.1 GCF_004122735.1 Streptomyces sioyaensis
GTGGGTGTGTTGGTGGTGGAGCGGTTGTCGGATGCCCGGCGGAATGGGCATCAGGTGTTGGCGGTCGTGCGCGGCAGTGCGGTGAACCAGGACGGTGCGTCGAATGGTTTGACGGCGCCGAATGGTCCTTCGCAGCAGCGGGTGATTCGGCAGGCGCTGGCGGGTGCGGGGCTGTCGGCGTCGGATGTGGATGTGGTCGAGGCGCACGGTACGGGGACGTCGCTGGGTGATCCGATCGAGGCGCAGGCCCTGCTCGCGACGTACGGTCAGGGCCGGGATGAGGACCGGCCGTTGTGGCTGGGGTCGGTGAAGTCGAATATCGGGCACACGCAGGCGGCTGCGGGTGTGGCCGGTGTGATCAAGATGGTGCTGGCGTTGCAGCACGGCGTCCTGCCGCAGACGCTGCACGTCGATGAGCCTTCTTCGCATGTGGACTGGTCGGCGGGAGACGTGCGGCTGCTGACGGAGCCGGTGGAGTGGCCTCAGACGGATCGGCCGCGGCGGGCCGGTGTGTCCTCGTTCGGCATCAGCGGCACGAACGCCCACACCATCATCGAAGAGGCACCGGCAACCGACGAGACAGCGGAGCGCGAAGCGTCGCTCAAGCTGCCCTCAGTGCCCTGGGTCATCTCCGGACGGGACGAAGCCGGCTTGACGGCACAGGCGCGCCGGCTCCTGACGCACCTCGACGAGTTCCGGCCCGACGCCGCCGATGTCGGCTTCTCCTTGGCCACGTCAAGGGAGGTATTCGACCACCGCGCCGTGCTGCTCGTCGATGAGCACGAGACGGCCGTACAGGGGCTGACCGCACTCGCCGAGGGCCGAAAGGCTGCGGGTGTGGTGCGCGGTACCAAGGGACAGGGGCGGTCTGCATTCCTGTTCACCGGGCAGGGGGCGCAGCGTTTGGGCATGGGCTGGGAGCTGTACGACACCTTCCCGGTTTTTGCGGACACGTTTGACGCCGTATGCGCCTGCTTTGACGGTGAGTTGGAGTCGTCACTGCGGGGTGTGGTGTTCGGTGAGAATGCGGAGGCGTTGAATCGGACGGAATTCACTCAGCCGGCGTTGTTTGCGGTGGAGGTGGCGCTGTTCCGGTTGGTGGAGTCGTTCGGTGTGCGGCCGGATTTCCTGGTCGGCCATTCCATTGGTGAGTTGGCGGCTGCGCATGTGGCGGGGGTGCTGTCGCTGGAGGATGCGTGTCGGCTGGTGGCGGCGCGTGGCCGGTTGATGCAGGCGTTGCCGGCGGGTGGGGCGATGGTCGCCGTTCAGGCCGCTGAGGATGAGGTGTTGCCGCTGCTGGAGGGCCAGGAGCAGCGGGTGAGTATTGCCGCGGTGAACGGCCCGAAGTCGGTCGTGATCTCCGGTGCGGAATCCGCGGTGGTGGAGATTGCCGGGCGTTTCGAGTCGGACGGCCGGAAGGTGAAGCGGCTCCAGGTGAGTCACGCCTTCCACTCACCGCTGATGGAGCCGATGCTGGACGAGTTCCGGGCGGTTGCGGAGAGCGTCGGGTATGCGGAGCCGCGTATCCCGGTGGTCTCGAATGTGACCGGCGTACTCGCTGGGGCGGAGGAATTGGCGTCCCCTGATTACTGGGTGCGGCATGTCCGTGAGGCCGTGCGTTTTGCTGACGGTGTGCGGTGGTTGGAGGAGCAAGGGGTGACCCGGTTCCTGGAGATCGGGCCGGACGGCACCCTGACCGCCATGGCGCAGGGCTGCACAGACAGCGCGGACCTGCTGCTGTTGCCCGCGCTGCGGAAGGACCGGCTGGAGTCGGACGCCCTTTTGACTGCAGTCAGTGGCATGTTCGCCAACGGTGCGGAGGTGCAGTGGCAGGCGCTCTTCCCCGGGGCCCGGCGGGTCGATCTGCCCACGTACCCGTTCCAGCGTGAGCGTTTCTGGCCGAGCAACTCGGGGACTGCGGCCAGGGACGCCGTGGCTCAGCCGGCGGACGACGGGGCCGCGTGGTTCTGGGAGGCCGTGGAGCGCGAGGATCCGACCGCCCTGGCCGGGGAACTGGCGATCGCCGGGGATGCCTCGTGGGATGAGGCCCTGAGCGCATTGTCGTCATGGCGGCGGCAGCAGCGTGAGCGGTCGACGGTGGACGGCTGGCGGTATCGGGTGCAGTGGAAGCCGGTTGGCGTGGGAACCGGCGAGGCGTTGTCCGGGCGTTGGCTGGTGGTGACGCCCGAGGGGGCGGCGGAGTCGAGTGTGACCTCTTCCGTGGTGGAGAAGCTGGCGGCGAGTGGTGTGCGGGTTGAGCGGGTGAAGTGCGGCCTGGACGTGGATCGGGCTGCGCTGGCTGAACGGTGTGCGGGGATCGCGGGTGAAGCCGTCGCGGGTGTGTTGGTGCTGCCGGTCGGCGTGGAGGGTGAATCCGCTGGCGGGGTCCCGGCGGGTGTGTGGTGGACGGCCGTGTTGGTGCAGGCGTTGGGGGATGCGGGTGTGGGTGGGCGTGTGTGGGTGGTGACGCAGGGGGCTGTTGCGATCGGTCAGTCGGATGGTGGCCCCGATCCTGCGGCGGCTGCGGTGTGGGGTTTGGGTCGGGTCGCGGCTTTGGAGTTGCCGGATCGTTGGGGTGGTCTGGTGGACCTTCCGGAGGCCGTGGACCGTGGCGTGCTGGATCGGCTCGTGGCTGTTCTGGCCGATGGTTCTGAGGATCAGGTAGCTGTGCGGGCGTCTGGTGTCTTTGGCCGGAGGCTGGTCCACGCTCATGGTGGGGGCAGCACTGCCGACGGTTGGCGGCCGCGCGGGACGGTGTTGATCACGGGTGGTACGGGCGCGTTGGGTGCTCGTGTGGCGCGTTGGGTGGCCGAGCGCGGTGCGGAGCATCTGATCCTGACGAGCCGTCGTGGTCTGGAGGCTCCTGGTGCGGTGGAGTTGGAGGCGGAGCTGTCGGCTCTGGGTGTACGGGTGACGGTGGCGGCTTGCGATGTCGCGGATCGGGATGCCGTCGAGGAGTTGTTGTCGGGGTGTGCGGTGGATGCGGTGGTTCATGCGGCGGGTGTGGTGGATTCGGTGCCGCT